>JBEKYW010000005.1:125834-225708 GCA_049510555.1 Bryobacteraceae bacterium | reverse complement strand
AAGCGAGTGTGATTTGGATCCCCTGCGTGAGGTGTGGCAGTGAGCAGCAGCAAGGCGTCTGTGTAGTCGCGCAGGGCCTCTGCAAGCTGATAGTTCTGCGTTTTCTCGGTCTTCTTGGGATAATCGCGCGCGCTCAGCCTGTGTGCTTCGTCAAAGATGATCAAATCCCACTTGCGGTTTTCCAGGAGCGTGCGTTTGTGTTCCTTCCGTTTCAGCCGGTCCAGTGAGGCGATGGCCGCGGCCCTCAGGTCCCACATCCGGGGGTTCACGGCGGTGAAATCCCGTCCGAAGATCTCGAAATCCGCCTGGAACTTGTCCTTGAGCTCTTCCTGCCACTGGCGTGTCAGGCCGGCGGGTGTGATTATGAGAGTCCGGCTGGCATTGCCGCGCTGAGCGAGCGCCTGCCACACCATGCCCGCCTCGATCGTCTTTCCCAGGCCCACCTCGTCCGCTAGCATGAACCGCCGCCGGGGGCTGGAGACCACCGTATAGGCTGTAAAGATTTGGTGCGGCAGAATCTCGGTGCGCGCGTTGGAAAGCTGCCCGCCTTTGTTCAGGGTGAGAAAGCGCGCTGCCATCTGCCGCAAGTCAAACTTCCAGACCTCGTCCCAATGCCCAGCCTCAGCTAGCTCAAGCGGGGTCGGGCAGATTTCAAGTTCGGCGATTTTCTGCAGGTAGTTAATCGAACGGTGCGGCGGCTTCGAGAAGACACTGGGGTTGTATTCGACCTTGCACAGGGAGTCCCGGACTTTCTGAACCCTACCCAAGCCGAGCGGCCTGTAAATGGGGTTGAGACTCCGAACGTGAACACCGGGATCAACGGCTGCGGTCTTGTTGAGAGTACTTGCCACGATTCTTACCGTTGCTACTCGTCCTCGTCTGATGCCCTTCCCGTGCGTATCTTGGCTTTCGCCTCCGCTAGGGCTTTCTTCATGGCGCTGAGTTCCTCTTCACTGACTCCCCAGATCTCGGCCGCGGCTCTGTCTACCTGCTCCTCAAGGCCAACCACTGCGTCTGCATTGCTGGCTGCAGACTCTTCATGACATTTGCGCGAAAGCTCACTGAGGCGAGCCATGGTTTTGTCGCCCGCCACGAACCGTGGAATCGCGATATTGTTAAGAATTGAAGGCGGTGCGAACCCCCGCCCAGGAGCCGAAAACGATCTCAAGTGCGATCTGACCACTACGGAGTTCATGCAACCGCAAAAATAGTAAGCCTCAGCAGCCTCATCGAAGCCGACGAGCGTCACCACATCGCTAGCGAGCACTGTCTTCTTAGGCATTGTCTCGCCTCCAACTTCCATCGATGTTTCGCCGACAACGGCGGCTCTGACATCAGACGCCATGCGCGGCCACACCACCCGAAACGGCTGAAAGGTATAAGGGCCCACCTTGCTCGCGGTATACAGAGGAACATCAGAGGCCTGTATGACCTTTCTGACGCCTCCGGCGCTCGGTTTTGCGACTTGCCGCCAGTGGAGGTTTCTACGGTCGAGCACATCCTTCGGAGCCGGCTCTACCACTTTCCCGAAATAGGTCCAGTAGTCTTCCTTTTCCTTGAGGAGCTCCCAAAACTGTCGGAAATAAGAATATGTCAGGGGGAAGTCGCGCTTCATTCTCTGATACGGGACGACATCATCCGTATGGATTCCCCTGTTGGTCAGTATTCCGAGCAGCTCTGGAGACGCTGCCCATCTCTGTATGTCCCTCCCACGAATCGCAGGGTACAGAAAATCTTGTTCAAGCTTGGCCTCGACGACGGGAATGGTTTTTTTCCCCAACTCAGGCGCGTTTCTCACGAGTACCCGATTTCCCAACATCCTGATTGGATGAACAAAAAACACTCCATACGGATCAAGGCGGACGCCGAGCCTGGCCGTGTAGAAAGACTTGCCGGTGACCCGGCCTGAACCAGTCTCTCGAGTCGGGCGTAGTTGCCACGGGCCGGACGCGCCAGAGACCGGGAAGGCGAATAGCAGGTCTTTTTCGAGACAAGCTGCCCACTTATCCCAGCTGTCAGACTCAACAAGCTCCCCCGCCGCGGGACATCGTTTGTAGCGGGTGTACGGGACGGGGTACAGGTGCTGAATCCCTTTCTGAGCGGCGAACGTCGTCGTCTTGTTGGCTGCGCCCTCGAACGGTTTGACGGAGACGAAATCGCTGACAGTCATCACCCGGAAGTGCGGGCCATGTGAACCGAGACGGAACCGGCGAAACCCCAGACCGGCTACTTTTGATTGCCAGACCTCGCTGGTTATTACAAAGCCCAACCTGCCTCCGACGGCAACATAGCTGTCGAGACACCCATATGTGAATAGCATCGACAGGTCGAGCTCACCCGCATTTACCTTTGCTTGGTGACCACGTGCTTGGAACAACCCGTACTTTTCCCAAAGAGGCCAGCTGGCCTGACAATACTCATCCGGAAGGTAACTCCAGCGTACCCATGGAGGGTTGCCAACGACGAAATGGAAGGACTCCGGCCCTTCGAATAGCGGTGCGAAATTATTCTTGATAATCCGCGCCCAAATGCCGTCCTTGTTTTCCTTATCGAGCCGAACTAGTTGCTCGTAAAGGTTGATGTGGGCTCCGGTCGCCGTGATTGTTAGGCCCTCACCCTTGCAGCGCGAGAGAAACTCTTCCGGCGCGTAACCGTTTTTCACGCAACTCTCCAAGACATCTGCGTACGTCGCTACGTCTCTGGGGCTGTTTGCGACTTCCTTGGGCACCAACAAATGCGGCGGTTTCATGGCGCTGCAAGGGACCTTGGCAACGCTGCCCAGGCTGCCCGCAAACAAATCCCCGTACTCTGCTGGCGTCATGATCGAATCGCAGAGATAGACAGGAATCTCCACGCCATCCACGTGGCGAATTAGGTCCTTGATGGCCACCAGGTAGTTAGTCCTTGCCGCCATCACGGCCAGCGGGTTCAAATCGAAACCAATTACGTTGGCCAGAATCTTCTTTAGCAACTCACCTTCGTCGTAGGCGCATTTCTCGCGATTCAAGTCGTACCAGCGCCGGATGCGGTTTATGGCCATCACCAGGAAGGTACCCGAGCCACAGCCCGGGTCAAGCAAGCGCTTGTCTGGGTCGCCCTCGTAGCCAATTTCATTCAGCACGTGCTCCGCCAGCCAGTCCGGCGTGTAATACTCTCCGAGATCGTGACGCACGGACTTGGGGAACAACTGCTGGTAGAGCTTCTTGAGCAGGTCGCGCGACTGCGCCGGGTCTTCCGAGAACGTACCAGGGTTGTACTCGTCCAGCTTCGAGATCATCTTGCGCACAAGTGTTTGAATCGGCTCGCTCCAAACCGCCAGGTACCAGGAAAAGAGGTCGCCTTCGAGGAAGTTTGTGATTCCCATCTGGTGGAAGATGCCGCCGCGCTCCAGCTCTTCGAGTTCCTTTTTCAGCTTTCCAGACGAGGTGGCGCTTTGCAGTTTCTCCACCTGCCGGGGCATCCAGGGGTTGAAGAAGCTCACGATCTCCGCGGCCAGCAATTTGATCAGGATGGCGTAGTAGGTGTGGACGGCGAAGAGAAGTTGGGCGGGTTGCGGCTTGCCTTTCACCAAGTAGAAGTCCGCCAGCTTCTCCAGCTTGTCGGATACGTTCTCAACGTCGTAACCGCAAACTTCCCGAAACAGGATCTTCCACTGCCCGAAGAAGACCTGTGCTTTAGGGATGTCCGTGGCCAGGATTTCCTCGTATAGCGCTCGCACGCCTTCCTGGGCCACAGACCCCGTCCCGGACCCGAAATCGGCGTTGAGGTGTCCTGGCTGGTAGGGCTTTCCTTTTTGGCCGAGGTTGTAAAGCGCCCAGAGGAAGCGCTCAGTGGAATAGCGATTGACCTCCAGCGGTTCCTGGTCCGTCCACTTGTCGTCGCGGAAGCGGAGGAAGATGAAATACTTTCCGTCCGTGCCCGCGCCAAACATGCTGCCCCAATTGCGGTTTTCCTCCCGGTTCATGTCGTAGAACCGCTGCTTGAGCTGGACGATCAGGGCCTTGTTGGCGGCAGCGTCCCTGCTCGAAGAGAGCGTGCCGGGCTTCTTGTATTCCACGATCACGCTGCCGTATACCGAATCGGGCCGGCCCGTTGCGACGGTGATGTTGTGCCGTCCCTCCAGCTTGATCTGCGCGCGCTTGGCAAATTCCTTCAGCGCCCCAGCCGCCTCGATTTGAAGCTGCATCTCTGAGGCGTCCCAGGACGCCGCGGTCTGAATTTGGTCGGCAATCGCGATGGCGCTGCGGCTGACAATTTCGTCGAGGGATTCGGGCTTTGGAGACTTAACGGGTTTGTCTGGCATTTTCCCTTTCCCGCCCAACCTGGTATGCCGGAGAAACTGGCTTCTATTTATAGCATATAGCGGGGCGGCCACATCCTTTTCGGCAGCCCGCCGTCCCTACCCGCCTCCCTCCAGCGACATCGCATACAGAAGCGACTGCACGCGCTCGGCCGATCCCGTAAAAAGATCCCGCGGCAGCCGCCGGTAGCTCAATATCTGGCGGTAAATGAAATCTTCCAAACTGGAGTTGATGCCCCATCCGGCCAGGTATTGCAGCCGCAGGTCTCCGTCGCGGTTGATCTCGGCGCCCTGGTACCACGCCCCCAAGTCCGACTTCTGGCCGGCATACGTCGCCAGCAGATCAATCGGCGAGCGAATCCCGACCTCGCGGAGCGATCTCGCCACCGGCGCATAATCCGGACGGTTCAGCCGCGCGTCGAGCTCGTCCAGATTGATCTTGAGCGGCTCGGCCTGCGCCAGAAATACCATGTCATAGCCTTGCCCACTGACGGTGTTGGCCCACACCGTCCCGTAAGGGAAAACTTCCATAAAAGTGGCCAGCTCGCTCTTCACGGTTTTCACGTCGCTCTCATACAGAGGCACGTACAAGGTGAACATGCCGCCCGGATTCAAGTGCCGCTTCACCACCTCGAAATACTCTTTCGAATATAGGGCGGCGGTGCCCTTGACAAACACATCCAGCGGGTCGGAGGCGATGATGTCGAATTTCTCGGGCGTCGTCAGCACATAGTGGCGCGCGTCGTCGTAGACGATTCGCGTGCGCGGGTTGTGCAAGACATCGTAATCCTCGCGGGCGAAGTAGCGCGTCGAAATCGGCGGGATGATCGGCTCAATTTCGCAGATGGTGATTTTCTCGATGCTGGGGTACGTGGTAAAGGTGCCGGCGGAAACTCCCGCGCCGAATCCGATTCCCAGCACCGATTTAGGATGCGGATGGAGCAGCGCCGGCAGGTGCCCCACGGTGCGTTGCAGCTTCATATCGTAGGGCTCCGTGGTGGCCTCCACGTGGCCGTTGACGTCCACCTCCACGGCCCCGTCGTTCCACTGCGAAATCGCCACCGAGGAGTTCCTTCCCTCGGCAGTATAGAGGATGCGCGCTTTGCCGGCTGAAATCGCCATGCGGCGTCCATAGGCGATCAGCTCACCGGGAACCGCGTCCACACTCCAGGCCAGCAGACCCGCCACCAGCATGGATGCCGCCAACCCCGCCGCCAGCGCCTTCGACCGGTGCTTGCGCGCATGCGGCGCCAGCACCAATAGTGCGCTCAGGGCCGACACCACCAGCAGCACGCGCTGGGAATTGCGTGTGCCGATCCAGGGGATCAGCGCCAGGCTGACACTGAGTGCCCCCACGATGGCGCCCAGCGTATTGGCCGCATAGATGCCTCCCACCAGCCGCCCCGGGTCCTCGCCGGGCGAAGCGACCCCCGCCAACGCCAGCGGGAAGCTTGCGCCCCACAGAATGGCCGGCGGCAGGATGGCCCAAAGGCACCGCACCATGTCGAGCTGGAAGGTGTGCCAGGGGCTGACCGTCAGCAACGGGTTGACGGGCCAATAGGGCAGCGAGTCGGCGATCATGCAGGCGGTCCAGGCGATCCCCAGAGTGAGCAGAACCTGGCACCAGCCCAGCGCCAGCCTTGCCCCGGGAGCGCCACGCATGGCGCGCACCAGCCATGACCCGCCGCCGCTGCCAATCGCCAGGCCGATCAGGAACACCGCCAGGATGATGGAGAACACGTACACCGTGGAGCCCAGCATCATTCCCATCAACCGCGTCCAAACCACCTCGGCGCCCAAGGCGCACGCGCCGGACAACGCGATGGTGACGTAAACCGTCCATCGATCGTTAGGTTCATCCACCGCTCCCTCACGGTCGCGGCTCTGAAAGTCGCCTCGCACAGAGCCGGGCCCAGAGGGCACCCCGTTAGGGAGCGGTGGGGCCTGGGCCGGCGTCCGGGCGGCCAACCCAAAGCTCATCACGGCCACAACCACATTGATCGCCGCGGCGACATACGTGGCCGTGGCCGTATTGTAGATTCGCAGCAGGTAAAACCCCGCGAACAGGCAACCGAAGACGGCCCCCACGGTGTTCCCGCCATATAACAATCCCCACCACGACACCCCGCGCGGCGTGGATTCGACCCACCGCACGATGGCCGGCAGCGATGCCCCCATGAGCACCGTGGGCGGCAGCAGACATATGGCGCAGATGAACCCGCGCAGCAGCATACCGGGCAGACCGTGCTCCGCCCCGGCTATGTAAACGCGATCGATGTACGGAATTCCGGCGAGCACCAGGACGCCGCACAGGGCAATCCCCAGTTCCAGGACGGCGTAAATCCGCAAAGGATGCTGGCGCGCGAAACCCAGGCGCGGCAAACCGACGCTGCCCACGCACAAGCCGCCCATGAAGGTCGCCAGCAAGATGCCCAGCGACACCGCCGTCGAGCCGATGGCCAGTTGCAGCAGTTGATACCAGACAATCTCATAAATCAGCGCGGAGCAGCCGCTGCCCGCGAACAGAATCAACAGCAGAGGGAAGAAACGCGAAGCGTCGAAGCTCGCCGGTCTGGTTTGATCCATGGTCAATCTCGCTTGGCGATCGGAACACAAACAGTAACAGAAGTCAGAGGCCGGCAGCAGGCCCTACACTGTCTCTCCGCGCACTAGGTCCTCGCAGGTTTCGCGCCGGCGAATCACGCGATAAGCGGCGCCTTCCACCAGGACTTCCGGCGCGCGCAGACGCGAGTTGTAATTCGAGGAAAGCACGAAGCCGTAAGCCCCGGCCGCGCAGACCGCCAGGAAATCGCCGGGCATGACGTTGGCCATCTGCCGGCCGCGCGCCAGGAAATCGCCGGTCTCGCAGACTGGGCCCACCACGTCCGCGGTCACCGGGGGAAGCGAATTCCTGCGCACCGGAATAATCTCATGGTGCGCGTGGTAGAGCGACGGCCGGATCAAGTCGTTCATGGCCGCGTCCACCACTACGAATTCTTTAAGGCCGTTCTTCTTGCGGTAGAGGACGCGCGTCAGCAGCACACCGGCCGGGCCGGCGATGGAACGTCCCGGCTCGACCATCACCAACAGGCCGCTTTCCCGCAGCCGCGCGCGCAGGCTCTCGATGAATTCGCGGATGGCCGGCGCCTTCTCGCCGGCGTGATAGGCAATGCCCAAACCTCCACCGAGGTCCAGGTGCCGTATCGGACACGCCCGCGCGCGCAGCGCGGCAACCAGCGCGAGCAGCTTGTCCACGGCCTCCAAAATCGGGCTTGGGTCGAGGATCTGCGAGCCGATGTGACAGCTCACTCCTTCGGCCGAGAGGTTTTTCAACCCGCGCGCGCTCTCATAAACCGCCGGCGCTTCGGAAATGGCGATGCCGAACTTGTGCTGGCTGAGCCCCGTGGAGATGTATGGGTGGGTAGCGGCGTCCACGTCGGGGTTCACGCGGATGGAGAAACCCGCCTTCACTCCCCGCCGCGCGGCCATGGCGTCAATGAGCGCCAGCTCCGCTTCCGACTCGCAGTTGAAGCTGTGAATGCCGCTGGCCAGCGCGTACTCCACCTCGTCCGCGGTCTTGCCTACTCCGGAAAAGACCACCTTCGACGGGTCCCCGCCTGCCTGGAGCACACGGAACAATTCGCCGCCGGAAACGATGTCGAAGCCCGCTCCGGCTTTCGCCAGCAGGGCGAGGACCGCCAGCGACGAGTTGGCCTTCACGGCGTAACAGACCGAGTGCGGGAGATCGCCGAAAGCTTCGTCATACGCGCGATAATTCGCCAGAATCGCCTGGCTGGAGTAAACGTAGGCCGGAGTGCCGACGCGGTGAGCCAGGTCGGCCAGCGCGACCTGCTCGCAGTAAAGATCGTTTTGGGAATAAGAAAACATCTCGGATCAGCGTTCGAATGCGAAATCGCGATGATTGGGCCGAATGGCTGCCGCTGTTGCCAGTATGGCACGCGGAGTCAGCGTCAGGTGGTGCCCACCAGGGACGTATGCATTGAGCGACCGGCGCTAAAATGAATTCATGGAACCGGATGCGGCAGAAGTGCTAAGAGACGCTCTAGCCCTATCGCCTGAAGTTCGCGCTGCGCTGATCGACTCTTTGATTAGCAGTCTGGATCAGGCGGTCGACGCTTCCGCGGAAGAAGCCTGGCGGGAGGAGATCTTTCGGCGTCTGCAGCAGATCGACAGCGGAGCCGTTCATCTCATCCCGTGGGAGGAGGCGCGCCGCCGTCTTCGGTCTCGGCTGGACCAGTGAGCGGCGCATCCACTCGAATTCACCCGGCCGCTTTGGAGGAAGCCGAAGCCGCCACTGAGTGGTATCGGCGGCGCAGTGTGCGGGCTGCGGGAATGTTCCTAGATGAGCTTGACCGCGCGATCGAACGAGTTGGAGATCACCCCGGCCAGTTCCCTGAATATGCATTTGGCACGCGCAGGCTGGTGCTCCCAAGGTTTCCCTACCTCGTCGTCTTCCGGGAAACCGGCGCTGGTGTGGAAATCCTTGCCGTGGCCCACGGACGTCGCCGCCCTGGCTATTGGCGGGATCGGGTTGAATGATGCTGGGGCGTTTGTGGTTCCCGATCCTTCAGGGGCGGGGACGTCAGAGGATCAATCCGGAGTCGCCGCAGTTTCGGGGTTTCGGTCCCGAAATGCCCCCTGGAATCTCAACCAGACCCAATGCCGGCTGGCGGATCTCAGGCTAACTGTGGACCCGATGGGGAACCGTCTGCCGGAATTGGGCGTGCAGGTCCACGCTTCGCCCGGTCTACGACGGCCCCTCCATACCTGAGCGCAAGTTTGTTTAGAATGTCTGGTTCGACATCCTGCAGAAAAGCAAGATAGCCCTTCAAATACGTCGCGCTGCGCTTGTCCAGCACGTCGTTACTAAGATCAAATAACAGCTTTCGGACAAATCGTTTGTTGTGCCGACCCACAGACACAGTGCCCTCCGGAGTGATCACCAATCCAGTAACGATCCGGCGTGACGCGCGGGAGGAGTACTTGGTCTTCCGCACGTTGAGGCGCAATGACGGGGAAGCTGTGCCGGCCAGGACGTGCTGAACTTCCAGGGCAAACCCGGCAGTTTCACTTTTTACGTTTGTAGAGAAGACGAGGTCATCAGCGTACCGGGTGTAGCACCCGCCGCGCGCTAGTGCGAACGCTGAGAGGGCCTGGTCAATATCAATCATCGTGGCGTTGCTGGCCGCTGGCGACGAGGGCGCCCCAACGGCCAATCCCATCTGGCCCGACGCGTACCTGACGAATAGCGCACTGGTCACGAATTCCGCAGATTCGGGCGAGATATCACCGAACACCCTGGTGACACGACAGAGAAGATCTTCCGGCCGGATCGACGGGAAGAAATTCGAAAAATCGAGCCGCACTGAATATGCGAAAGAAGCATGAGCTCTTGCATTTGCCACGATAGAACAGCCGCGGTGATACGCGGACGCTGAAGAGTGCACCGGGAGCTTGTCCAAAAGAAGGTTGATCAGCGCATACTGTAGAGCTTTGGTGGGCCCTGATGGATGGTAGATCGCTCTGTGTCCGCCCGAGCTCTTCTTTATGCAGAATCGCCTGTACGTCTTCGGGGCCATCTGGTACATGTCTCTGACCGCGGTGAGGTCGTAGCCGAGGTACGTTGCAGCCAATCGCAGTATGTCAAGCGACATTGACGCGTCCTCTCATAGACTGAACGCGCTCAGGGCAGTACTTATGGTAGTAATTGATGATCCCAGCACGAAGGCGAACTGGGTCTATCCCCCCGTACCGGAAGAAGACACTGTTGAACTCGACGGCGGAGTGATGCCCTGCGACGTCGGATTTTGCCAGGCCCATCGCAGCAAGTAGCCCGAGCTGCACATCAATGCGTGGCGGCTTCGCCGCCCGATACAGCTGGCGTATCACCTGCAGAAGATCCGTAGTGGAGATCGGCGAAAAAAACCAGATCAGATCACGCAAGAATAGAGCTTGATGTTTGGGTCTGGCCGACTCGAACGCGTCAAGCGTACTGAAGTCTACCCGCTGGTCACGCTTCCGCCGCACCTTTGCCAGACTCCTCTCGATCTGCACTACCGCGGTAAGGATACAACGCAGGTCTGTATAGATCACCGGACTGAACTGGGATCGCGCTTCGATCTTTGCCAGGGGGCCCAACGTGATGAAAGAGCGGCCGGCCTTGAACTCCAGATCATTGATGACGAGTATCTTCTTAACCACTCGCTGGTCCGCGGCAAAGGCGCCCAACTCCGCAAACACGCTGGCCGTCTCGAGGATCATCACTATACAGTCCGAGTAGTCCGCTAACACACGCTCTACCGCCAGCAGGTTGAGATGATCGGCGTCGGCGAGTGTTCCGAATACATCTTCGGCCATGAAGAATTCGAAACCCTTGATATGCCGTCGTGCGTACTGGATCAAGCGATCCCGGGGACCGTTAGCATCTGCTGCTGGGCGAGCACCACAGACAAAGACGATTCCAGAATCGGCGAGCAGCATCGTTTCGCCTGCATGCAAAGGGGTCGACAAGTCAGACACGGCCTGAATCGGGATTGGTGGGCGGGCGCGGCTCAGCACAGTTGCTTCCGAAAGCGCCGCCACGCTCTACCGCGGAGCGAAGAAAACGCGCGCGGCACGTGATCATCCACGTGCTAAGCGCGTTTTCGAAGCCCGAAAGCTGGAAAACCATCGCACGGGTGGCAATACACGCACCCAGGGAAGGGCCACAAGGGACCAACCCAGAACTAGAGCGCAGCGGCACCCACGGTTGTGATTATACACGTTTTCAGATCTGAATACCACGAGCTATCTTCAACCGCTGCCTACGAGTGGGAGCGATACGTGCGTGTCCCGCATCACGGTGCGTGCGTGATGCGGGACACTCCGGTTGGATTCGCTAGTCGCCAGCGAAAGTTGCCAGTTGTGCGTCCAGATCCTTCAGGGCCTTGTTCAACTGGGCCTTGTACCGCGGATTCTGCGCGGACTTCAGATCCCGGACCACTCTGATTCGGGAGAGAAGGATGGTTTCCTTCTTGCGGATCAACTCCAGCTTTTCGGGAGCGGGTATGTTTTGCGGAACGGCGCTTCGATGGGACTCGGCCATGTCGATCTGCGCCTCGACCGACTT
This sequence comes from Bryobacteraceae bacterium, assembly GCA_049510555.1. GTDB lineage: Bacteria > Acidobacteriota > Terriglobia > Bryobacterales > Bryobacteraceae > Fen-178. The sequence goes on along the minus strand of JBEKYW010000005.1, from coordinate 214,279 downwards.
GCTTTCCCAACCTCGGGCCATACCTTCATTGTACGCGCGCGCGGCGCCGATTGAAAGAGCACATCAGCGAATCAGCGCATGGACCTGGCGACGCGCTCCACTTCGGCCATCAGCCGCAGCGTGTTTTCGCCGTAAATCTTGCGGATTTCGGCGGCGGTGTAGCCCTCTTCCAGCAGCGCGCGCGTCAGGTTGGGCCACTGGTCGACGCCATCGAGCCCCGTGGGTGCGCAGGAAATGCCGTCGAAATCGCTGCCCAGGCCCACTGCGCCGACGCCGCCAATCGCGACCACGTGGTTGATGTGCTGGACCACGTCGGCCAGGGTGGCGCGCGGCCCGGTTCCGGCCCCCACCGCGGCGCGCGCCTCCTGCATGGCGCGGGGCAGGCCCTGCGGGTCATTGGCGTACTTCCGAATGAGCTGGTCGCGAATCGCCCGCATCTTTTCCTCGACCGCGGCCTCTGCCTTCAGCACGCCGGGGTTCAGGAAGTCGCACGAGAAGTTGATCTCGACCACGCCGCCCTTCTTGGCGAGCGCTGCGATCATTTCGTCGGTCATATTGCGCGGCGCCGGCGAGATGGCGCGGCAGGAAGAATGCGACGCGAAAATGGGCGCTTTGCTGGTCTCGAGCGCGTCCCAGAAGGTCTTGTCGGCAACGTGCGAGATATCCACGATCATGCCCAGCCGGTTCATTTCGGCAATCACTTCCTTGCCGAAAGGGGAGATCCCGTGGTTGGGCTGGTTCGGATCGCCCGAAGAGTCCGCCCAATGGTTGCTGTTGGTGTGCGTGAGGGTCATGTAGCGGACGCCCTCGTCGTAGTAGCGGCGCAGCAGGCGCAGGCTGTCTTCGATGGCGTGGCCGCCCTCGATACCCAGCAACGCGGCAATCTTGTGCTGTTTGCGCGCGCGGCGGACATCGGCGGCGGTGGTGGCGAGCAGGAAATCGTTGGGGTATTTCTCGATGATGTCGTGCCGCACCGTGTCGATCATCTGCAAGGTGCGGTTGGCGGCGTGGTTGCCCTCGACGTAGCTGGCGGCCACGTAAACCGCGAAGAACTGCGCGCCCATGCCGCCTTTTTTCATGCGCGGCACGTCGGTCATGTGATCGGTATTCGGCTTGCCGAGATCGAGCCCGGCCACGGTGGCGCTGGGGACGTCGTTATGGGTATCGATCAGGATGGCGGATTTGTGGACGCGCATGACTTCGGCGTCGCTGACGGTCCGCTTCTGGCGGCCCGGCGCCTGGGCCAGCACGGTAACCGCGGCGAGCGCGGCGGCGAGAGTCACTCGGACGATTCGGTTCATCGGGAAGTGAGTATAGCACGCAGTGGGACAGACCATCGCCTTTCGTGGTCTGTCGCTGACCGGACCCGGAACAGCAGGCAGCGGCCAATCTCCATGGCCCAGCGGCGTGTACAAGATGAAATGGGCGTCCGCTGAAAGCTCGTATGTATAATACAGGCTGTGAAACGGTTGTCCACCGAGCGGCTGCTGGCTTCCGTTCTGGCACTCATCGCGACCGGCGCATTCTTTTGCGAATATCTGCCTCCGTTCACGCGGGTCCACCTGTTTTCGGATATCGAGGTTTACCATTATTCTCTTCAGCGTTATGCGTTCCAAGCGTTGAAGGAAGGCCGCTCTCCACAGTGGGATGGTTCCATCTATTGCGGCATTCCCTTCGCCGGCAACGTGCAGGCGGCTCTTTTCTACCCTGGCACGTGGGTGCTCTACGCGGCCAACTGGCGCCATCTCCTCTTGCCCTTCAAATCGCTGGAGTGTTTTGCTTTCGCGCACGTGTGGCTGGCGTTCCTGCTGTGCTATCTGTGGCTTCGCAGCCGCCGGCTGGACTGGTTCGCGAGCGCATTGGGTGGAGCGGTCTTCGCCTTTGGCGGCTACATGCTTTGGCAGATCGTGCACCTGGGAGTTGTCGCCGCGCTGCCTTGGATGCCGCTGGCGTTCTGGGGTATCGACGAAGCCGCCGAGCGGCGCCGCTGGACACCGCTATGGAAGACCGCGCTGGCTTCGGCCATGTGGTTCCTCGCGGGCTATCCTCCGTCCTGGGTCGCGTTCTGCGCCACCGTTTTGGTTTACGCGCTGGCCAGCCGCGCACGCTGGCGGGCGGCGGCGGGCGTGAGCCTGGCAGTAGTGGCCTCGGTGCTGCTGGTGATGGCGCAATGGCTGCCAACGCTGGAAGCGCGGTCGTCGATGTTCACCGGGCCAAGATATACCGGTGAAGCGCGCAGCGCCATTGTTCCGCTGTTCGTGGCGAACTGGTTGGATTTCAACCGCTCGTCCTCGATGCACTATCTCGCCGGTATGTACCTTTACTGGGGCTTGGCCACGATGTTTGCCATGCTTTGGGCGGTGCGCCGGCGCAACCTGCGTCCGTACGCGCAGCCTCTCGCCGTGATGGCTTTTTGCCTGTTCCTGGTTCTGGACCCAGGCGCTTTGATCTACTGGACGATCGTGTGGATTCCGTCCCTCGAGAGCACGGCGCAATCCACCAACTTTTACGAAGGCGCGGCGGCCATGGCGGCGCTCATCACGGCCATCGGCGTCTCCGACTTCCTCAAGAGCGGGTCGAGGAGAGTGGCGGCGCGATGGCTGATGCCGGTCGCCATGTTGGCAATGGCGGGCTGGTCGATGCGCCAGCTCCGGACATGGGCTCAGGGCGGCGTGTTCGCAAGCGGCGGACGAGCAGTAGCCGAGACCGCCGTCGCGCTGGCCGTGTTCTCCTTTGCGCTGTGGACGCTGCGCGCCGAATCCGGAGTTCGCCGCGCGTGGATGGCGGCCGCGGTGATCCTCTTCGCCCTCTGCGATTACAAGGTCTACGGCACCAACCGGCTGTTCAACACCAGGGATGGCGACGTGGACGCAACCTATAGTCTGCACGGGATTCGCGGCATCAACGACACGGCTTACCGGGCATTGTGGACCAACCGCGACTACCGCGTGACCTCCGACGGGGCGCCAGCCGCAACGGATTTCCGCATGTGGGGCCTGGCCACGCCACAAGGGTTGGATCCCTTTCTGACCAAGCGGTACCGGGAGATGATTGCGCGATGGGCGCACTTTCAAACGCACCGTGTATTCGTGATGGATTATAGAAACGACCAGATGCTTCAGACGCTCGGCGTGCGGTATGCGATCACGTACCGCGGAGCAGCCGATGCATCGATCCTGGCGGAAAGCCCCAGCTTTCGGCTCTTGGGCCCGGATGATTCCTTCTACCGCGTTTACGAGTACACCCACGCGCGCCCGCCCTACGGGTGGGACGGCAGCCCGGGAGACGCGCGCCCGGCCGAATGGATGCCCGAGCGCCGCTCCTTCCAGGTGCGCTCGGAGCGGGGCGGCCGATTCTTCCTGGTGGAGCAGCTTTTCCCTGGCTGGAGTGCGACCGTGGATAACCGGCCGGTCACTATCGAGCTCTGGCACGAACTCTTCCAGTCGATTCAGGTCGGGCCGGGGGAGCACGCCGTAACATTCGAATACCATTCGCGCTGGCTGCCTTTGGGGCTGGCAATCAGTCTGGCGGCAGTTGCCGGGTTGGTTTGGGTGATGGTGGTGGACCGGCGAGGCGAACCTTCTCGCAACCGGTAGAATTCAGGGGCAGATTTTGGGAAGCCTGCCCCGGTTGGGATGCATCTGTAAAGTGGGGGCAGTTGTCTCGCCGCACTCATGTGCGATTACATCGAACTGACCAAGCCGCGAATCACCTGGCTCATCCTCATGAGCACCGGGATCGGCTATTTCTTCGGACTGCCCGGCGCGGCCAACTGGTGGGCGTTTTTCCAGAGCATCCCCCTGCTCTCGCTGCTCCATACCATCATCGGGACGGGCCTGATTGCCTCGGGCACGGCGGCGCTCAACCAGTGGTACGAGCGCGAGGCCGACCGCAAAATGCGGCGCACGGCGCACCGGCCGCTGCCCTCCGGGAGGCTTCTGGCGCCGCGCGCGCTGGCCTTCGGAGTGGCGCTCTCGGTGGCCGGGTTCCTCGAATTATGGCTGGGCGTGAACCTGCTGTCGGCGTTGATCGGTGCATTCACCCTGGCCAGTTATCTATTCATCTACACGCCTTTGAAGCAGCGTACCTGGTGGTCCACCACCATTGGCGCCATCCCTGGGGCCATGCCCCCGGTCATCGGCTATGCCGCCGCGGCAGGCACCATCACGCCCCAATCGTGCGTGCTCTTTTCGATCCTGTTCCTGTGGCAGTTTCCGCACTTCTATTCCATCGCCTGGATGTACAAGGAAGACTACGCGCGTGCCGGCATCCGCATGTTGCCGGTGGTCGAGCCGGACTGCCGCTCGACGGCCCGGCAAATTGTGCTCTACGGCCTGGCGCTCATCCCCGTGAGCCTGGTTCCGGGCATCCTGGGGATGTCCGGGCGCATCTATCTGGCAGGAGCATTGTTGCTGGGCTTGTGGTTCCTGTATTCGGGCGTGCGGGTGGCGCTGGAGCGCACTCTGGCCCGCGCGCGCAATGTTCTGGTGACATCCGTGCTTTACCTCCCGCTCATCTACGGGCTGATGCTCCTGGACAGGCCTGGTCTGTGATCCAAGTTCAGAATCTGACCCATCGGTACGGCGACCGCACCGCGCTTTCGAACGTCGGTTTCGAAGTGCGGAAGGGCGAAATCTTCGGTCTGCTGGGGCCTAACGGCGGCGGCAAATCCACGCTGTTCCGCATTCTCTCCACCATGATGGTTCCTACGGTGGGCCGCGCGGTGATTGCCGGGCACGACGTCGAGCGCGAGCCGGCCGCGGTGCGCCGTCACGTGGGCGTGGTCTTCCAGACGCAGAGCCTCGATAAAGCGCTGACCGTGGCCGAGAACCTGCGCGCCCAGGGCCATCTCCACGGCCTGCGCGGCGCCGCGCTGCGCGAGCGCATGGAGCGCGCCATGGAACGTCTGGGCCTGGGGGACCGCCGCAACGACCTGGTCGAGACGCTCTCCGGCGGCCTCCGCCGCCGCGTGGAAATTGCCAAGGCGCTGTTGCATGAGCCGCAAGTGCTGCTGATGGACGAGGCCTCCACCGGCCTCGATCCCGCCGCGCGCGGCGACCTTTCCCGGCACATCGAGAGCCTGCGCGCGGGCGAGGGCGTCACCATTTTGCTGACCACCCACATTCTCGAGGAAGCCGGCCGCTGCGACCGGCTGGTGCTGTTGCACCAGGGAAACATGGTTGCCGAGGGCACTCCCGCCGAGCTGCGGGCGCGCATCGGCGGCGACGTGGTGGTGCTCCAGACCGCCAATACCGCGCTGCTGGCCGCCAGGATCGAGCAGCGTTTCGGCGCACGCCCCGTGGTGAGAAACGGCCAGGTGCGCGTCGAGATCGAAAACGGCCACCGCTTCATCGCCGAGGTGGTGGAGGCTTTTCCGGGCGCTATCGAATCCGTGGGCCTGCACAAGCCCACGCTCGAAGACGTATTCGTGGACCAGACGGGGGCATCCATTGAGTAGCTTCTTCCTGCCCGCCGCGACTCTCTGGCAGCGCGAGCTGGTGCGCTTCTGGCGCCAGAAGAGCCGCGTGCTGGGCGTGGTGGCGTCCCCCTTGGTTTTCTGGCTCTTGATCGGCTACGGCTCCAACGACCTGGCGCGCTTCTATTCCGGCGCCCTGGTTCTGACGGTGATGTTTTCCGCCATCTTTTCGACCATCTCGATCATCGAAGATCGCAGAGAAGGTTTTCTGCTTTCCATGCTGGTATCGCCCGCGCCCCGCTCCAGCATGGTGTTGGGCAAGATACTGGGCGCCGCTACGCTGGCATGGATTCAAGGACTGATTTTTCTGGCATTCGCGCCGCTGGCCGGGGTGAGCATCCGCCTGCTGGAGCTGATTCCGGTGGCCGCCGCAATTTTTCTGATTTCGTTCACGCTCACCGGCCTGGGTTTTGTGATCGCCTGGAGAATGGATTCCACTTCCGGTTTTCACGCCATCATGAACCTGCTGCTGGTGCCGATGTGGATGGTCTCGGGATCGCTCTTCCCGATGTCCACCGCGCATGGATGGGTGAAAGCCCTCATGTGGGTGAACCCGCTGACCTACTCGATTGCGCTGCTGAACCACACGCTCCGGCTCCCCAACGCCGGGCCCAAAGGGCACCCCGGCGGGATGGAGAGCCTGGTAGTCACGGCCGCATTTGGCCTGGTGCTCTTTCTGGCCTCCGGCATAATGGCCGCGCAGAAGGCCACCCGCAGCGCGGCATGAGAACGGGGGCCAGGGGTTGGGGGCCAGGGGCCAGGGATCGGGGGCCGGGGGCGGTGGTGGTGGCCGCCATCGCTGTGTTGCTGGCCGGCTGCGCCGGACCGAAAGCGCTGCCCGTGCTCGGCCGGGTTCCTCCGTTCCAACTCACCGCGCAGACCGGCCAGCCCTTCGACAGCCGGTCTCTCGACGGCCACGTGTGGGTGGCCAATTTCATTTACACCACCTGCACCGGTCCGTGCCCTATGATGAGCTCGCAGATGCGCCGCGTACAACTGTCCACCGCCGAAACGCCCGATGTAAACCTGGTCTCCTTCACCGTCGATCCTGAGCACGACACTCCGCCCGTCCTCGCCAAGTACGCCCGGCACTTCACGGCCGATCCCGCGCGCTGGCATTTCCTGACCGGCGAGCCGAGCCGCCTCAACGACCTTGGCCTCAACGCTTTCAAGCTCAACAGCGTGGATGGCAGCCTGACTCACAGCACGCGCTTCGTGCTGGTGGATGGCGCCCGGCGCATCCGCGGCTACTACATCAGCTCCGACGACGGCTTCATAACGCGCCTGCTCCACGATATCCGCCTACTGGAGCGCGAGAAATCATGACCCCGGTTCTGCCTTCCGTAAATGCCGTTCTCAATGCCACCGCCGCCGTGCTGCTGGTGTGGGGATACACGCTGATTCGCCGCAGGCGCATCGCGCAGCACCGCAAGGTCATGCAGACCGCATTCGTGGTTTCGTGCCTGTTCCTGGTGTGCTACCTCATCTATCACGCGCAGGTGGGATCGGTGCGGTTTCCGAAGACCGGCGCCATCAAGACGCTATACCTGAGCATTCTCGGAACCCACACGCTGTTGGCGGCTGCAGTCCCGGTGCTGGCGATTATCACATTGCGCCGCGGCTTATCCGCGCGCTTCGACAAGCACCGCCGCATCGCCCGCTGGACGCTCCCCATCTGGCTCTACGTGAGCGTCACCGGCGTGGTGGTGTACCTGATGCTGTACCACCTATGAGTGGGGCGGGTCCCCGACCTGCCGCCTGGGGGTATGGGTTGGGACCGATCAGGCACTCACGTCATTCCAAAGGCGTGCGTCCACAAACTGGCGGAGATGGCGGGGGTTCGTCGTGACGACAATGACTTCCGCGCCGACGCCGAGAGCGAGCGCCTGGGCGGCAAGGATGACAACAATGTCGAGGTCGAGCGCGGACGAAGTAGGGTGCCCTTGCTGGCGGGCTTGTGCCCAAAGCTCCGCGGCGAGCCGCAATGCCTCATCGCTCAGAGCCAGATACCGGTTCGAGTCAATCTGTACGAAGGCATCCAGACGGGCGAGCCCCGAGGACTTCCGTGCGCGGAGCAGTTCGCGTCGTAGTTCGTAGTAGACGATGGCTGGCACCAGCACGGCGTCGCCGCTCGAAAGGCAGTCGATGAGCCAATGGTTCACCGCCACGACCTCAGCGGAGATCCTCGGCTGAGTCACGATTCCGAGCGGGCCGGAATCCAGTAGAAGATAACGGCTCACGGAAAGACAGGCTTGTCGGGAGGACGATTAGCGTTGAGAGCAGCCTTGAACTGGGCTAGTTCAAATTCCGCCTGGGCAATGGCGGCCGGATCGTCCGTGGCATCTTCGCGCGCCCACTCTCGGAGCATGGCAATGGTCTCTGAGTTGTCGAGGACCGGGGGCGCAGCAGCGCTCTTTGGTGGAAGCACGGAATCAAATTGATTCGCGTAGTGTCGCGGCATTGGCTACCCCCCTTTCTAAATGAGCGTTTCTCTACTACTATGATCCGGTAAAACACTTTGATCTGCAACACACCCGGCCAGCAGCATGACGTCGTTATCCTCAGGCTGAAGGAATCGGTGATGGAGCTTGCTAATGCGCCGAAAGAGAAATCAGGTCCAATCTGCCCCGCGACCCACCTACCTACAGACTTCTTAAGCTGAACCCGCCGTCCACGTTCAGAATCTGCCCTGTCGAGTAATCGAGCAGCCCGTCGGCGATGGCCCTCACGGCCTTGGCCACGTCGCTCGCCTCGCCCATGCGGCGCTGCGGCAACAGTCCTCCGGCGATCTTCTCCTCGTACACTTTTTCCACTTTGGCGATCATGTCCGTGCGGATAATCCCCGGCCGGATCTCGAAAACCTTCACCCCGATTTCCGCCAGCCGCTGCGCGTACAGCGCCACCGACATGCTCAACCCCGCCTTCGAAATGCAGTATTCACCGCGATTCACCGACGCCGCGTATGACGAGATCGACGTAACGAACACGATGCGTCCCTCGCCGCGCTCCGCCATCCAGCGCGCGGCCTGCTGGGTGAGAAAGTGCGGGCCTTTGAGATTGGCGGCGATCAGCTCGTCGAAGCTTTCCTCGGTGGCTTCCAGGATGTCGCGGCGCTGGCGCGGTCCCATCCCCGCATTGTTCACCAGCAGGTCGAGGCTCTCGAATCGCTCGCGTGCGAAGCGGATCAGCGCCTCGCGGTCCTCGCGCGATGCCATGTCGCACTGGAAGATCTCGCACCCGGTCTGGTCGCGCAGAGACTCCGCGGCGTCGCGGCGGCCCCGGTACGTCCCAATCACGTTGTGGGTTTTGGCCAGCTCGATCGCGATGGCCCGGCCGATGCCGCGGCTGGCGCCGGTCACAATGCTATTTGGCTTTGGCAAGGGCGTCTTCGATTCCCTTCGAGATTTCCTCGAACGTGAAGGTTTCGATGAACGGCGTGCCGTTCACCAACGCGGTGGGCGTGTGAACTATCCCGCGGCCCACGCCTTCCTGGTAGTCCTTCTCCACCAACTCGGCGTAGTGCGGATTGTCCAGCGCCGCCAGCGCCTCCTCGGGCTTCAGGCCGTGCTGGCGCGCGAATTCCGCCACCCGGTCCTTGAAGTTGTCCGCGGTGGTCTGGCCGCGGGTCGCCATGGTATGGCGCCGGTACTCGAGGCCGAGCTTGGGGTCTTTCTCGGTGAAGAACCGCGCCGCAATGGCCGCGCGCCGCGCCCAGGCGTGCTTGGCCAGCGGAAAATCGCGGTGAACGAATTCCACCCGGTCGCCGTATTTCGGAAGGATCTGCTGGTCCATCATGACCCGGAAGTTGGCGCAATCCGGGCATTGCAGGTCCTCGTAGATGATGACACGCACGGGGCTGCCGGAGCGGCCTTCGACGAGGCCCTGCGCCGCGAGTCCGATGCTGGAAAGCAGCAAAGCAGCCCCCAGACGGTTGGTCATATGCGAATCGCAGTATCCAAAACGAAAGTCAAGCGGGTCTCCGAGGGGACCTTCACGCGCTGGCCCTTGGTGACTTCTTCCGCTCCAGCGCCGGCCGCGCCCCCGGCTCCCGCGCCGATAACCGCGCCCTTGCCGCCGCCCGCGATGGCCCCGATGATCGCGCCCACCGCCGCCGTCCCGCCCGCTACCTTGGCGGTGCGCTGGCCGCGCGAATCGCTCTCTCGCGAAACGCTCTGCGTGTTGATATCCACCATCTGGCCGTTCACTTTCACCGACATCAAATCAAGTGTCAGCTCCGCGCGGCCGGTCAGCTTGCCGGATTCTTTGGAATCCACCAGCTTGACCACCGCGTCCGCTCCGCGCGGGATGATGGTCTCGCCATTCAGGACTACCGGTTGGTCCATGCTGGCGGCGAAGGTCTGCCCAACGCGGTTGACTTCCGAATCCACGCCGTCGATCATCCGCACCACCAGGTTCGTGCCGGCCGGCAGCTCGACCGAGGCGCGTGGCGCGGGCGGCGGCGCCGGCGCAGCGTCGTCATCGGGCCGCAAGATGGTGGGCTGCGAACTGGGCTGCGCGCGCCGAAGCCGCGGCGGCCCCTCGGACGATGCGGCGGGCGCGGAATCGCCGAACTCGATGCGGACGATATCTGTCACGTCCAGGGTCTCGACCCGGTCTCCGGTATCCACTCTCAACTGCCGGGCCGAGCCGCCCAGGTAGGTGCCGTGAATCACGCGGCCGCTCTTGAGCGTCACGGTATCAGCAAAACCGGCCGTTGCAAGGACCAGCGCGATTGCAAGATGCATCAGGCGCATAACTTTCCCCTTCATTGCAATTTTCTTCCTTATTGTACGACGCACGACAGCGGGAAGACGTTTACAGCCACGCCTCAAGCCTGCGGCCCCGTGCCGCGCAACGCTTCCGCGACCGCCTTCCCGCGCTCGAAGGCCGCCTGGTACACTTCCTCGCGTTGCGCACGCGTGTAGGGCGCGCCGGCGTGGTGGTAATGCTCGAGGCCCTTGCCGATCACGAAGGTTGCAGCGTAGGCGATGGCGCCCTTGGGAATGATGCCGCCGCCAAACGGGATCTTGCCCGCCAGTTCGCGCGCCAGGGCGCGCCAGCCGAACGCGCCGGCCGCAATTGGAAGAATCTCGGCGGCCCGCTGCGAATATCCGACTTCTTTGCCGCACGCGGCGGCGATGAGAAACGCCATGCGAACCTGGTTGGCGGTGAGGAATGCCGTGTCGGAGGCGAACTCGCCGAACGCCCAAGGGATTTCACCAAGGCTTGGCACCAGGTTGGGCAGCGCCGTGGCGACCGCGAACACGGCGTTCTCGCGCGACACCGCGTGGATGATGCGCTCCACCACCCGCTTCCGAAATGGCACAAACTGGCGCGCCAGCGCCAGCGTCAGATCGTCGTGGTCATGCAGGATTTCCGAGATGGCGGCCGCGGGGTCGTCGAATCTGAGGAGGTAAGCGTCTTCCGGACATGGGATGCCCTGCTGGTACAAGACCAGGTCCACCTTGCCGGGCGCCCCCGGGTCGCCGGCGCGATACACCTGCTCGAGGAGCTTGAGCCGCGATTCGCGCGGCGTGGCGGCCGGCGCCAGGAAATCTTCCATGGCGGCGTAGCCGGCGCTGTCGAAGGCCACCAGCCCGATGCGGACCGGCCGCCGCGCGCGGCGGCGGACTTCATCGGGATTCAACAGTCCCACGGCGGCGCGCGCCTGCTTGATGGCTTTTAACATAAAGAATCACCAGAGCCGGGGGAGGCTTGCGACCCCTTTCGCCATTCTACCGCCGGGAATCCTGCCACCGATCACCCCGGTGGGCCCGGCATCGTGAGTTTACGACAGATCCTCTTAGCCAAGAGGTCCGCAATCTCAGTGTGGCGAGGAATTGCTTCGGCGTGGCCAGTTCGAGGGTTTTCCCAAAGAGAGTGTCCCTTGCCCTCTCTGCGCAACACGCAGCCCTGCCGCCGCAGATGGCGGAGAAGTACCTCGCGCTTCATCCGATCACGACGAGTTCCTGCTCGGCGTCGGGCGGAATGGCGCGCAGGGAATCCTCTCGCCTGTGCTCCAGAATGAGGGCAATCGCCTCTCGAAGGTTCGCCAAGCAGTCTTCACGCGATTTACCCTGGCCGTTTGCGCCGGGCACTTCGGCGCAGTACGCAACGTACCATGGGCCGTCCTGCTCGACAATCGCGGTGAACTCGTTACGCATGCGTCCATTCTACCGCTCTCGGCGCCCCCCCGAAATGCGTTGAATCGGTCAGCGGCGCTACAATGGTTATCAAGATGGATCATGTGCCACAACAGCCCGTCAAAGATCCGCCAAACTTGATCCGGAGCGGCTCGTTCTCACTGGATCGGCTGTTGAGCCACATCGACCCTGGCACGGTGGAGGAATCCGAAGACTTCGTGAGCCGCATCTATGAGCAGCGCTACATTGACCTCTCCTCCGACCGCAACGGCAAGACTGGTCGTTGATACGGACGTCGCCAGCTTTGTTTTCAAGTGGCATCCCGAATTTGCGCCGCGCTACGTCTCCATTATGCGCGGCTCTGAGTTGGGCGTTTCATTCATGACTCTGGCTGAGATGCGCCAAGGCGCTCTGGGTGCGAACTGGGGGCCGCGCAAACGGGACGTGCTGGAAACGTATCTGGCCGATTTCTCAGTGCTCCATTCCGACAGCCTTCTGTGCTCTACGTGGGCCGCCCTTCGGAACGAGATCTCGCGCAAGGGACGTCAAATGAGTTCAGCCGACGCATGGATCGCGGCCACGGCGCTGGTTTTGTCGGCGCCGCTGGTGACGAACAATCCCAAGGACTACCGCCACCTGGACAAGCTCCAGCTTGTATCCGTGGCAGCCGGGTAACCGATGGCGTGGTCGCTCTCAAATCCCGACGATGACCTGAAGGCGAAGGCCGAGGTTTGGCGCTCAAGACTCCAGGAGTTTCAGACACAACTTTGGTACGATCACGAGTCACAACCGCCGTTGAAGCTCTATCACTATTCCGGTATGGATGCCATAAGCAAGATTCTGCGGAGCCGAGAGATCTGGGCTTCCGACGTGCTGGCGATGAAAGACACTATCGATGGTCGTTATTGGCTAAAGATATTTCACCGCGCTCTTTGTCGGAATCGAAATAGCATCCCCGACTATGTTCGACGATGGTTTAACCCTACAGACCACTTCGGGCTCAATGAGTACTGGGGCATGTATGTTTCGTGTTTCAGTGAAACAGAGACCTTGGATAACCAATGGAAGCACTACGCCAACGAAGGTAGCGGATGCGCCATTGAGGTGTCATTCGATGCTCTGAGCACGAGCCCTGATGCGGGAAAGAAATACGCATGGATGAAAATGCTGTATGATCCCGGTGCGCAAAACGACTTCGCCAATCGCACTATTAGGCACGCAATATGGTTGGCACGCGACCAGGGCCTGACAAGCCATGAAGACGAGCTTCGCTATTGGCAGCAATACGCAAGTTTCACCTTCCTACACTGCGGACTTCGTTTCAAGCGGCGAAAGTACTGGCCGGAACGCGAATGGCGCATATTCGTCGTCAAGACTGATTCGGACTCGGTTAGGAATCGCCCCGGGGTGAATGGGTCAACAATCAACTACGTGGGCTTGCCAATGGGGCCGGACATAGTGACCGCGCTGGTAAGAGGCCCGGCGTGCACGGAGGGAAACGCGGCACTGGTCAGCCTTCTCGGGGAGACCGGATATACAGGAGCTTCGGTCAAGTAGTTCGACTAAGCTGTCACCACTTCATTTCCCACCCCGCCCCCTCACCCCGGTCTCTCCGCCCCCCGCAGCCGGAACATCACCTGCAACCCCTTTCGCCAATCTGCCGCCAGGCCGATTCGCTCTACGTCGATCGTGGGGGCAAAATAACTCAGGATGGTTTCCGTGGTGGGATGAAATTCCAGCGAGGGCGAGACCAGCAGCAGCCGCGGCGGCTCGGGCCGCAAGAGCAGGCCGGGGAAGTAGCCGTGCGCCGGGAACTCGCCGCGGTCCAGGTGCCATTTGACGCGAATCCAGTAGTCCAGCGCCTGTAGCGGCAGGTGCAGGTCCGCGGACGTTTTGAGTTCCACAACGGTGAGGCGGCCCGCGCGGTCGATGGCGAGCAAGTCCAGGATGCCTCGCTCGCCTCCGGCGAAGGCGGGCACCTGGCCGTAGATCGGGTCGCGCAGCAGGGATGCGTCCAGCGTCTCGATCTGCGCGCGCGCCTGGGATTCAAGCCAGGCTTCGGGCGATTGCCGGTAAAGCAGGTTTCCACGGTCCTCGGCTTCGGGTGAGCGGGCACGGTCGAGCTCTTCCACCAGGCGCTCGATTTCGGCAGCGTGATGCTCACGCGCCGGGCGCCGTTCGCCCAGGCCGAAGAGCAGCTCGTCGCCGGAAAGTTCCGCGAACTCAATGCCGCGGACGCGCAGGCTGGCGCGACCGTCGTGTTTGAGAACGCGCTCGACGCCAGGGAGCGAGGTGATGCGCCGCCACGTTTCCGGTTGGTTGGGCGGGGGGCGGCGGCAGGGCTCGAGGTGCGTCTCCAGGTTGCCGTGGTCGCGCGGGTCGATGCGCGCCACGAAGTCGTGCTCGGAATAGGAAAACAGCTCGAAGCGAGCGGCCGCGGGGTCGAGGCACAACAGGCGCAGCGCGGTCGAGCGCTCGCGTCCCGCCGGAACGTAAATCGCCAGGCCCTCGACCACCACCCGCCGTTCGCGCCCGCGAAGATAGCTGAGCCAGATCAGGCCAAACGAAAGCACCGCCGCGGCGTCACTTTCGGGCGGGCACGCAATCGCCGCCCAGCCGTGCTGCCCATGGCGCAGAAAGGCGCGCGGGAAGACCGGCGACAGGCTGAATTCCAGGTTCGATTCGGCGCTCAATTCCGCCAGGTTCCACTCCGGAAACTGGCGGCGCAGAAACCGGCGGAAGCGCTCGCGGAAAACCAGGCGGGCGCTGCGCCGGCCCAAATCGGCCCCGGCGCGCCGGGCGAGGTCCACTAGAAAGAGCTGGCCTTCGCGGCGGGCGAATCGCTCCACCGTAACTTCCAGCCGCGCGGCGGCCGGCTCCTCGATGGCGGTGACGCGCCGGGTCAGATTTCGCGTGCGGTCCCAGGCCTGCAACGTGAGGCGCCCGCCGCGGAGTTCGAGCGAGAAATTGTCTTCCGTGAGCGGCAACAGTTCTTCGCCCGGTTCGAGCAGCGCCGGCTGTTTGGAGTTCTTGAGAAAAGCCGCAATCGCCGCGCGAATTTCTTCGGTGCTGCGCGGCATGCTACCCGCCGAACTTCGCCGCCCGCCGCTCCGGCCCCAGCGCCGTGGCGGTCGCCGCCATGAGAAACACGATGGCGGCCGTTACCGCCATGGCCACCGCGTAGCTGGTGCGACGGGCAAGCACCGCCTCGATATAACCGGCCGAGCTTGCCAGCAGCACGCCGCACTGATAACCGAAGCCCGGCAAAAAGCCGCGCACCGAGTCCGGAGATAATTCGGAAAGGTGCGCCGGTACCACGCCCCAGGCGCCCTGAACCATGAACTGCATCACGAACGCTCCGAGGACCAGGAGTGTCACCGACGGCGAGAAGGCCCAGATGGGAATCACCAGCACCGCTGCCAGCAGCGCTATTACCATGGAGCGGCGCCGCCCGATGCGGTCGGATAGGAAGCCGAAGAGCGTCCCGCCCACAATCGCTCCCACCATGGAGAACGCCGTCAAGCCGGCGCGCCCCGCCACATGGAAACCCCATTGACGTTCCAGAAAGGTCGGGTACATGTCCTGGGTGCCGTGCGAAGCGAAATTCATCGCCGCCATGAGCACGGCCATGTACAGAAACATTTTCCAGTTCGCCAGAATCGCCCGCCACAACTGGCCCCAGCTTTCGTGGCGGGTCTTCTTCCACACTTCCGATTCCTTCACGCGCATTCGCACGAACACCGCCAGCAGCGCCGGCAGACCGCCTATGAAGAACAGGGGCCTCCAGCCGACGCGAGGGAACACGAAGAAATAGCACACGGCCGCCAGCAGGTAACCCATCGCATAGCCCTGCTGGAGGAACCCCGAGAGCACCCCGCGCAGCCGCGTCGGCACCTTCTCCATGGTGAGTGACGCGCCCACGCCCCATTCGCCGCCCATCCCGATGCCGAACAGCGCGCGCAGCGCCATGAACACGGTGTAGTTGGGCGCCAGGCCAGAGAGCACTTCGATTACCGAGTAAAAAATCAGGTCGAGCATCAGCGGCAAGCGGCGCCCATAGCGGTCCGCCAGCAGGCCGAAGAGAAAGGCGCCCACCGGGCGGAAGGCCAGGGTGGCGGTTATCGCCAGCGCCATGGCCGCGTCGGACTGATGAAACTCGCGCCCGATGGCGGTCAGGCAGAAGACCACAAGGAAGAAATCGAACGCGTCGAGTGTCCACCCCAGGTAACCGGCCAGCAGCGCGGCCCGGTGGTCGCTGGCCGCCGGCGCTTCGGCCGGCGTGGATTGGGAAGTGCTCACGTGCCCGCCATCTTAACCCATTGCGCGCATGCACGCGGATTCATGCAGACGCTCTCCGCCCCAGCGCCGGCGCCACCGCCCACGCCACGCTCAGCGCCAGGACGCCCGCCACCATCCACCCTTGCATCTGAAGCGCCGGATTCGCGTTGCCGAACAACTGCATCATCGCCGGCCGCAGCGCCAGCATCCACAGCACCAGCGCATAAGCCAGGTAGTTCTTGCGCGCGAAACACAGGCAGAACAGCACCGCGCACCCGCCCCAGATCAGCGCCATGCCATATTGGAGCGCGAATTCGCCCGGCGTGCGGATATCTCCCGAGAGATTCACCGAGAGCGCCGCCAGCGCCAGCGGGGCCAGCATCCACCACTTCGGCAGCTTCCTGACGACAATTGCGATGAACGCCAGGATGGCCGCGTTCATGAGCAACGACCGCGCGGCCTCCGCCACCGCCGCCAGGGCCGGCGCGTGGCTGACGATCAGGTCTGGGCTGCCGATGGCGAAAAGCGCCTGGGCGTGAAAACGGTCCGCCAGCACGGCGTCCAGTTGATTCAGAAAGACCCAGAGCCCGATAGCCACCAGTAGCGCCGCTCCGGCATCCAGGCCCAGCAGCCTGCGGCTGGCCGCGCGCAAGGCCGCCATGCTCTCCGGACAAAACGACGTGAGCAGAGCCGCCGCCGCGCCCAAAATCAGGAACGCGAAGATCACGGTCATCAACAACGCCGTGTACATGATGGCCCGGTAGGTTTCGAGCGGCATGGCGGTGCTGTAGGCTTTCAGCATGAGCTCGATGGAGAGCAGCGGGCCCAGCGCGAACAGCAACGTCGTGGGCACCGCCAGGCGGATCGCCCCGCGCCAGCGCACCAATCCCTTGCGCGTGCGCTGAATCAGCAACCACAGCGCATAGACCACGGCTCCCGCAATCGCCCCGATGCGTAACGCCAGGAGCGCGATCGCGAGCGCGTTCTGACGTTCGCGCCCGCGCTCATAGGCTTCCGGGATTTTCCAGTACGACCGCAGCGAAGAGACGCGGTCCCCGGCCACCTCGAGGTGCGCGCGGTAGTGGGCTTCGTCCAGGTTGCGGGGGTCGCCGGCGCGGGCCTCCCACTCCAGCGTGTAATCGCGCCGCGCCTTCTTCTTTTCCGAGGTGCTCTCCTTCAAGTCCATGGCGGCCAGGTCCCATCCCTGGGCCGCGGCGAAGGCGGAGGCGATCTGGCGCGCCCGATCCTCCGGAATGTCGGCCCCGGTGCGGTCTTCGGGAATGGTGTGTGCGAATCCCAGCACCTTGCCGGTTTCCGGATGCACCGAAACGGTGTACTCCTCTTGATCCAGCGATTTGAAATAGCGCGTCATCCAATGCTGCACCGGGCGGTACCGCTCGAAGAGATGGGAGGCGAAACTCACGGGCCGCCGCTCCAAAAAATACTTGCCCGCAAGACTGTCGCCGCCGCTCCAGTGCGCTTCCGGGTAGGTCAAATGGCGGAAGCCGCCGGAATCCAGGCCCTGCTCGTTGAGAAACGCGTCCGCCGCCGCGCGCGCCCGGCCGGCCGGGATCTGGTATTTCGGCGAGTCGCCGAAACGGCTCACCGGAATCAGTAGGCTGAGCAGGCCGGCCGCGAAAATCGCGATCGCCGCCAGACGCACGCGCGCGGTGAGCGGCCGGTGCTCGGCGGTGGCTGCCGGGCCCGGAGGGCACCCCGCCGGCGCCGCTTCGGCCGGCTCTCGATGCGCGGCGCTTTCTTCCGCGTTGAGCAGCCCGCTCTCCGGCTCGAACCCGCCGCGCCACCAATAAGCCACCAGGGCCGCCGCCAGCGGCAGCACGACAATCCCCGCACTGGCCGCGCCGGAGAGCTGGAAATAGAGGTTATGCGAGCGCACCAGCAGCAGGGCGGTGTAACCCGCATCCACCGAATAATGCCACACCAAAGTCGGAAGGATGCCCCATCGCAGCATGATCAGGCCCAGCGCCACCCCGCCGATCCCCACCTCCAGGCCGCGAATGTAGAACGGCTGCTGCGGATACCCCGCGTGACCGAAGCCCCAGATGAAGGCCGCCAGCACCACCGCCACCGGAAGGTACCGCACCAGTTTGTGCAGCAGCGGGATGGCAAACATGCGGAACAAACCCTCTTCCGAAACCGCGGGGAAGAATCCGAAGAACAGCACGAACAGCCACGGGAAGCGCGTATTGAGCAGATTGTCGTAGGGGACCTCGGCCGGCGACCAGGCGCCGAAGCGGTACGCCACAATGTAGAACGCCGTCTGGTAGGCAATGAAAATACCGGCCAGCGTGACGCCCAGAATCACTCCCAAAAAGAAGCGCTTGGTGCGCAACCCGCGCGGGCGGAAGAGATTGCCCAGCGAAATCTGGTTGGGAAGCGCTTCGCGGTAAAGCGTCTCGGCGCCCGCTATGAGCACGAACAGCAGGCCACCCGATCCCAGCGCGGACAGCATGGCTTGCAGCAGTTGTTGCGACAGGAAGCTGCCGTACGAATCCGTGGTCGGATAGCCGAATTCATTCAGCGGAAACTGGTTCAGGCTGGCGCACAACGAGAGCGCCATGCCCACCAGCCCCACCACCGCCGCGCGCCGCCACCGCACGTCCTGGCGCCGCACCCGCATGACGATCACCACCACCAGGCCCAGAATCAGCGCCACCATCACCGCCGTGTCGATGATCTGTGTGACCTCGTTGCGGGAGCGCAGGCGCTGGTAATCGCGCGTCCACTGCTCCGGAATTTTGAGATATTCGCGATACCCACCCACTTCATTGCCCAGAACCGTGACGGTCAGCCGGATGGTGGCGTCGCGCAGATTGAAGTCGCGTTCTTTCCATGTCAGCTCGCGATCCACGCGATGCGGCCGAGTCTGGTCCGATTCCTCGACGAATTCGAGCGACGCCGGATCGCGGTGCATGCGGGTCCGCAGGAAATCTTCGGCCAGAGCGCGCGCCTGCCCGGCGCTCGCAGCCGGCCGCGCGGCTTCTTCGGGAATCTCGTGCCGGAAGCCGGCCAGCTCGCCGCGCGGAGTGATCTCGACGCCGTACTCCTCCTTCTGCTGCGGCCGGAACCATCGGTAGGCCCAGCGCCACAGCCGGACGCGCGTGCCCATGATGCGGTTGGCCTGCTCGAGGCCGGCTTCGCGCTCGAGGAACGTCTTGGCTTGGTCGTCGAAGCTGAAGCGCGAGGCCTGCCGGTAGTCCTCCACGCGGTATCCCTGCCCGGCCAGAAAGCCCCCGGCGAGAGCCTGCGCGCCGGCGCGATTCACGCGGAAATCGATGGAGGCTTCCGGAAAGGCGCGGTAGAAGTTGCGCACCGAATACCAGGTGGCCCCGGCGAACAGTACGAGACAGACGGCGATGAAACGGTAATCGGACGCGCGCAGCCGCTCTTTCATAGTGGTGGCCTTTCGGTGGATGGTTCCTTCGCCGCCCAATGCAGGCCGATTCCGCCCAGAATGCAACGGCGCGTATCCACGCGATGGTATCCCGCGCGGCGCAGCAGGGACGAAAACTCGTCGATGGACACGAAAGTTCTGAGGGAATCGGGGATATACGTGTAAACGCGCGGCCGCCCGTGCAGCAGCAGGCCCCAAAACGCGCCCTGCGCGTAGAGGTAACCGAGGTACAGCCGCCGCAGCCAGCGGTTGGCGGGCAGGAAAAAGTCCAGGCTCACCAGCAGCCCGCCGGGACGGGTGACCCGCTCGATCTCTCGCACCGCCGCCGGCAGGTTCCGAAAATTGCGCAGCCCGTAACCGATGAAAACGGCGTCGAAGAACCCGTCGGGGAAGGGAAGCGATCCGGCGTCGGCGCAGATGGCGCGAGGCACGCCGCGCGCCCGGGCGAGCCGCAGCATGCGCTCGGTCAGGTCGACGGCCAAGGCCCGCGAGCCGGGGTATCGCCGCGCCACCAGGCAAGAAAAATCGCCCGTGCCGGACGCCAGGTCCAGCACCACCGGATTCTCAGGCAGCCCCGCCCGCTCCACGCAGGTCCTTTTCCAGCGCCGGTCCATCCCATAGGAGAAGGCGCGCGTAATGAAGTCGTAGCGCGGTGCGACCGTATGGAACATGGCTCGCATCAGACGCGCATCCTGCTTTTCGGCTGGAATCTTCACTAAGAGCCGAATTGTATCAGACTGAATCGAATGGCGAGGCTATGTTCGCGGGCGCCGGCGTGTGTGACGGGCCTTGACGGATTGAATCAGCGCAAGCGGCCACAGTCGCATCAGGTGCTGACGCCGGTCATCTCCGGAGGCAGAACCAGATGACTGAGAAGATCGTTCTGCAAATCGATTCCGGGGTTCGTCTCGGAGCAGTCGAAGCCGCCTCCACCGTAACAATCGTCCGCATATTGCCAGATTAGAACCGGGCAAGGTATTCCAACGGAAGGCGTGACGAGGTCGTCACTCCACTCCGGGAGAGGCTGACATCCGGAAGCCGGCCACCGAGCGATCCAGGCGCCCTTGCACTGCGCTCCGGCGGCGACTGCCGCGGCCACAGAGGACCATGTGGCGTCGTCCGAGTGCGTGGCGTAGACGCACGGAAGAATGATTACACGCCCGCCGGTCACGCTGCCGCTGTGGGCAACCAGTGTCTGCGCCCAACCTGTGTAATACTCTTGGGACAAGTTGGGGCTGCCTTCGACATCGAGGAACATGTAGAATTCTCCGGACAAGCTGGCCAGGTAGTCCGCGCCAAAGGTGGCGATCAAATCGTCTGCGTTACGCCTGGCGTCGGTGCTGCCGCCGGCCTCGGTGCCGTTCACGTCCCGGGTCTGACGGGCAATAGGCAGAACGCGGATATTGTTATCGCGCAGGGGCTTGTTCTCTTCCAAATGGCGATACTCGACCGTTCCGCCCGTGGACGTGGTGGCGAAGTACCTGCCCCAAAAAACGGGCGTTTCTCCATAGTGGGCCTTGGCCAGGTCAATCAGCCCATCGCCCCCCACCTGGTTGGTCACCATCACGGAGCTGTCCGCCCCAGGCTTGCCTTTGGCCATGGTCTTCCTCCACTGGACTAATTATTATATGCCTCGTCGCCGGCGGACCATCCACCCCGCCTTGCTAGAATGAATCCAGCCATGGCTTCCGGCCCGTCCACGTCTCCCTTGCGGCAGATTCTGGAAGACCGCTTCTCGCAGTTGTCGCTCGAAGTGGACAGCCTCTTCGCCGAGGCGCGCGACCGCGCGCGGCGCGAATTGGCGGACCAGTTGAACCAGGCGGTGCGCCGCATCCTCCAGGCGGCGGACCTGGAAGAGCTCGGCGCTACGCTGCTGGATGCCGCCGGCGCGTTCTCGAGCGGCGCCGCATGGTTCCGCATCACCGGGGACGCCGCCAAAGGCGGACGGATCGGCGGCGTGCCGGAAGAGGCGGCCGAAGCCTTCCGCGCGCTGGAGATCCCGCTTTCCGCTGCGGCGGCGCTCAGCGGCGCCGTCCAGAGCCGCGATCCGGTGATTGCAGCCACAACTCCCCGGGAAGTCTCGGAGGAATTGGCGAAGCTTTTGGGCCACCCGCCCGATGGCCGCGTCTCCATCTTTCCGGTGGTCGCACGGGATCACGTTCCCGCGCTTCTATATGCGTGGGGAACGGCGCAAGGCCCCGTTCTGGAATTACTGGCCCAGGTGGCCGCCGCGGCTTGGACTGCCTTGTCTGAGCCGGCTGCGTTCGAGCTGGTGACCATCGCGCCGGCGCCTTCCCATCCCGCGTCCGCGTGGGACCACCTCACCGCCGAGGAGCAGCGGATTCACCTCCGTGCGCAGCGCTTCGCGCGTGTGCAGGTGGCCGAGATGCGCCTGTTCCAAGCGGACGCGGTGCAGGCGGGCCGCGCCCGGCGCAATCTCTACGATACCTTTCGCCGATCCATCGACGCCGCGCGCGAATCCTTTCGCCACTCGTTTTTCGCGCCCTGCCCGAGCATGGTCGATTACCTTCACCTGGAACTGGTGCAAACCTTAGCCAATGACGATCCGGACCTGCTTGGCGACAACTATCCCGGCCCGATGGTATAGGGTTCTATGGGGCGCCGGCCTGCTGGCCTGTGCGGCGGCTGCGGCGTTCGCGCAGCCGCCCGCTCCTGCCCGCAAGCCCGCGCCCAAACGCGCCCCCGCCAATCTGGCCTCTCTCGTTCGCGCGTATCGTGAATCCCCCACGCCAGCCCGTCGCGCCGCCGTGCGCTCGTACGCCGCGGCGCACTCCATAGATACCAACGGCGCGCTGGCGCAACTGGCGCTGGGCATAGTTGCCTACGAGCACAAAGAATACCCCGCCGCCATTGCCGCGCTGAGGAAGGTCCCAACCAGGCTGTCCCGGATCGCCGATTACACCGCCTGGTATCTGGCGGCGGCGCGGGTGGAATCGAACGATGTCAGCGGCATTGCGAACGAGCTCGCTCCCACGCACAACACCGCGTCTCCCTCGCCGCTTTCCGGCAAGGCATGGCTGCTCGAAGCGCGCGCGCTCGAAACCACCCAAGCCGCCGAAGCGGTGCGCATCCTCCGCGACCACTACGCCGAGCTGCCGCAGCCCGAAGGCGACGTGACGCTCGCCGATTGCTATCAGGCCGCCCACGATCTGGCGCACGCCGCGGACTTCTACCAGCGCGTCTATTATCAATACTCCCCCGGCGATGCCGTCGCGCGCTCCGGCGCCGCTCTGGCGGCGCTCAAAGAAACCATGGGCGCCGCCTATCCGCCGCCGCTTCCCCGCCAAATGTTGCGGCGCGCCGACCGCCTGGTGGAGGTTCGCGAGTACGCCCTGGCGCAATCCCAGTACCGGTCGCTTCTTGATCGGGCTGCCTCGCTCGAGCGCGACCAGGCGCGTGTGCGCATCGGGGCGGCCGATTCTCTGCGCGGCGACACCAAGGCCGCCCGCTCTTATCTCCGCGCTCTCGATCTCGCCGAGCCGGAGGCCGATGCCGAGCGCTGGTATGACCTGGAGGAGTGCGCGCGCCGCGTGGCCAACGACGACGAGATGATGTCCGCCGTCAAGCGGCTGGGCCAGCAGTATCCCAAATCGCCCTGGCGCTTGAAGGCGCTGGTTTCCGTGGCCAATCGCTTCTTGCTGGTGAACCGGCCGGAGGAGTACCTGCCGCTTTATCAGGCGGCCTACCAGGATTTCCCCGCCGACCCAGCCGCCGGCCTGTGCCATTGGAAGGTAACGTTCCACGCTTATCTGCACGGCCAGGCCGATGCCGGCGGCCTGCTCCGTGAGCACCTGCTCAGCTATCCCGCTCACGCCACCGCCGGGGCCGCGCTCTACTTCCTCGGGCGGCGCGCCGAGCAGGAAAACGATTTCAGTGCGGCGCGAGCTTGCTACCAGCGCCTTTCCCAGGCCTTTGAGAACCATTACTATGCCGTGCTGGCGCGCGTGCGCCTCCGCCGCCCCGAAGTTGCCGCCGCCCCGCCGTCCGCCGAGCCCTTGGCAGGGCGGCATGGCGCCTCTGGCGCAGCAGCCCCGCTCCAGGGGAGAGAGCAACGGTCAGAACCTGTTGCCGGAGAGACCGCCAGGTTTCTGGCGGTGGTGACGTTCCTGGAACCGAAGCCGGTGCCCGCCGAAAGCACCGGCGCCACCACCGCGCGCATCGAACGGTCGCGGCTGTTGCGGACCGCCGGCCTGGGCGACCTGGCCGATTCCGAGCTGCGCTTCGGCGCTCGCACCGATGGCCAGCCGCCACTGCTGGCGATGGAGATGGCCGCCTCCGCCAGCGCTCCGCACCAGGCCATGCGCATCATGAAGTCGATGGCGCCGGAATATCTGAACCTGGCCGTCCATCAAGCGCCGCGCCAGTTCTGGGAACTGCTCTTTCCGCTCCCGTACCGCGCCGACGTGGTCCGCGCCGCGCGCGAAGCGAATCTCGACCCCTACCTGCTGGCCGGTATGATTCGCCAGGAATCGGAATTCGACCCACAGGCGCGCTCCCGTGCCGGCGCCTACGGCCTGACGCAGGTGCGTCCCGCCACCGGCCGACTTTACGCCCGCCAAGCCGGGGTCAAACGTTTCAGCAGCCGGCTGCTGTTCCAGCCCGCAGCCAACCTGAAGATCGGCGCTGCGATCCTTCGTTCCATGCTCGATCAGAACGGCGGAAAGCTGGAGCAGACGCTGGCCGCATACAATGCCGGTCCCAACCGGCTGGCCGAGTGGCTCACGTGGAACACCTACCGTGATCCCGCCGAGTTCGTGGAATCCATCCCCTTCACCGAAACCCGCGACTACGTGCAGGCTGTCCTGCGCAACGCCGACCTCTACCGCCGGTTGTACCAGTAGGCGGCGCTACCCGTATCGGAAGCTTTAGCCATGTGGGCGGCGGTCCAACTATCATGGGATTGATGGCCACTCATCCTGGTGTCAGAATGATGGAAAGGCATGCCTGAGATCAGCCGGTTCTTCGGTATCGTAATCCAGATGTTCTACCATGACCATGCGCCGCCGCACTTTCATGTTCGCTACGCGGGTCAGAGAGCGCTGGTCGCGATTGAATCGCTGGCCCTTCTGGAAGGTCATTTGTCGCCGAGAGTACTGGGGCTGGTGGTCGAGTGGGCTGCCCTCCACCGTGCCGAACTGATGGAAAACTGGAACTTCGCGAGGGCTGAGGCGGGACTGAAGCCCATCGCGCCGTTGGAGTGACGGAATGCTGAAGGACATTGTCGCCGTAAAACCGCTGGGCAAGTATCGCCTCTACCTGCGCTTCGAGGACGGGGCAGAGGGCATCGTGGACCTTGCTGAGCACCTCGCCTTTCACGGCGTTTTTCAGCCGCTGAGGGATCCGGCGTGTTTTGCCCTGGTTCAGGTTGACAACGAGTTGGGGACCATCGCGTGGCCCAATGGCGCTGATTTGGACCCCGATGTGCTGTACTCGCAGCTCACCGGGATCCCAATTACGCTCGACTCGGAGAGGATTTCCGCCTGATTGGCGGACGCACTAGGCGCCGGGCGCGAGCATGTCGCCGCAGATTCTCACCGCCTCCACTCCTTCGCAATCGCCTCCGGCCCCGCCGTTACGGCAACCTCGCCGCGAGCGGCGGCGCGAAGCACGAATTACCTCGCACGAAAAGCCAAAAGGCGTCTTCCGGCGCTCCTGAGTTTAGCCCCTCGGGTTGACGGGTGCTGTTACCGCTTCCAGGGAGACTGAGCGAGATGCTTTTCAACGGCCGCGTCAATCGCGGTGAGCACGGCAGTCACGTTCAGGAGTCCGAGAACCTTCAGCCCCGATTGCGCCGGGATCAAGGCGGGGCCTGCTCGGCGGCGTGCCACGTGATACAAAGGAGGGGCGCGGTCCGAAATCAATCGGACTGCTGGTTATCAATATCTTGAAAGGTAGCGCCTCATGGGAATTCGTCCTGAAGATGCTTTGGAATACCATTCCTCATCTCCGGCGGGGAAGGTGTCGGTTACCCCGACCAAACCCTGCCGCACGCAGCGAGATCTAAGCCTTGCCTATACGCCCGGCGTGGCCGTTCCGTGCCTGGAAATCGAGCGCGATCCAAGCCTCGCTTACAAATACACCGCCAAAGGCAACCTGGTGGCGGTGGTGAGCAACGGCACGGCGGTGCTGGGCCTCGGCAACATCGGAGCCCTGGCCGGTAAGCCCGTCATGGAAGGGAAGGGAGTTCTGTTCAAGCGCTTCGCCGATATCGACGTCTTCGATATCGAGCTTGCCAGCGAGGATCCTAAAGAAATCATTCGCACCTGCCAGTTGCTCGAGCCCACCTTCGGCGGCATCAACCTGGAGGACATCAAGGCGCCGGAGTGCTTTTATATCGAAGAGGAGTTGCGGAAGACCATGAAGATCCCGGTCTTCCACGACGATCAGCACGGCACGGCCATCATCTCGGGCGCCGGCCTGCTCAATGCCCTCGAGATCGTAGGCAAGAAGATCGGCGACGTGAGAGTGGTGTTCAGCGGCGCCGGCGCCGCCGGCATTTCCTGCGCCGCGCATTATGTCAGGCTGGGCGTGCGCCGCGAGAACATCATGATGTGCGACACCAAGGGCGTGATCTACGAAGGCCGCACCGAGGGCATGAACCCTTACAAGGCTCGCTTCGCCGCCAAGACCAAGGCCCGCACGCTGGCCGACGCGCTGGTGGACGCCGACGTCTTCTTCGGACTTTCCACCGCCAATTGCGTCACCCCCGAGATGGTCCGCACCATGGCGCCGAACCCCGTCATCTTCGCGATGGCCAACCCGGACCCCGAAATCTCTTACGATGTCGCGGTGGCCGCGCGCCCCGATGTCATCGTAGCCACCGGCCGCTCCGACTACCCCAACCAGGTGAACAACGTGCTGGGGTTCCCGTTCATCTTCCGCGGCGCGCTGGACGTGCGCGCCACCACCATCAACGATGAAATGAAGCTCGCCGCCACCCGCGCGCTGGCCTCCCTGGCCAAGGAAGACGTGCCCGATTCCGTGCTGCGCGCCTACAACGTGGAGCGCCTCGATTTTGGGCGCCAGTACATCATCCCCAAACCCTTTGACCCGCGCGTGCTCATTTGGGAAGCCTCCGCGGTGGCGCAGGCCGCCATGGACACGGGCGTGGCGCAAGTGCCCGTCGATATCGGCCAGTACCGCGAAGAGCTGGAGCGCCGCCTCGGCAAGGCCTACGGTGTGGTGCGCAACATGATCAACAAGGCGCAGAAGCAACCCAAGCGCATCGTCTTCACCGAGGGCGAGGAAGGCAAGATCCTGCGCGCCTGCCAAATCCTGATCGATGAAAAGATCGCCACTCCCATCCTGCTGGGCAACGAAGACAAGATCCGCGCCAAAACGGCGGAGATGCATCTGCACCTGGAGGGCGCGCAGATCGTGGAACCGGCGAAATTCCCGCGCCTCGGGGAATACATCGAAGAGTTCTATCACCTGCGGCAGCGCAAAGGCGTGACCCACACCGAGGCCGAGCAGCTCATCCTCAACCCCGTCACGTTCGGCAGCGTGATGGTGCGGCTCAACGACGCCGATGCCCTCATCGGCGGACTCACCACTCACTATCCCGACACCATCCGGCCCGCGCTCCAGGTCATCGAGGTGCGGCCGGAGCTGCGCAGGGTAACCGGCGTCTATGTCCTGATCACGCCCAAAGGAGACCTCTATTTCCTGGCCGACGCCACGGTCAACATCGAGCCGAATTCCGAAGACCTGGCTGAGATCGCCATCCAGACCGCGGAAAAGGCCCGCGGCTTCAACCAGGAGCCGCGCGTGGCCATGCTCTCGTTCTCGAATTTCGGCTCGACCCGCCATCCGCTGTCCGACAAGGTCCGCAGAGCCGTCGAGCTGGTGCGCCAGCGCGCCCCCGGCCTCATGATCGACGGCGAAATGCAGGCCGACACGGCGGTGACCCCGCAGATCCTCGAGGAGACTTACCCGTTCAGTACCCTCAAGGGGGGCGCCAACGTGCTGATCTTCCCCAACCTGGAGGCCGGCAACATCGCTTACAAGCTGTTGCAGCGCATCGGCGGCGCCGAGTGCATCGGACCGCTGCTGACAGGCCTCTCCAAGCCGGTGCACGTGTTACAGCGCGGCTCGGAAGTCAACGATATCGTGCACGTGGCGGCGGTGGCCGTGGTGGACGCGCAAGAAGTCGGCAAGCCCTACCACACGCTCAGCGCCGTGGGCGACTAACGGATCGCAAACTTCCGTTTCCGGCATGTCCCCATTGCAGCGGAAGCTGCGATTCGTGCCGCCGGCGGACGCTCGAGGCTACTCTCCCCAGTGACGGACAGCGCGTGTCTGTACGTTTGCTACGCGAGCGCGTCCTTGCAGAACTGGACGCACTTCTTGATCTCGGTGAGCACGCCGGAGCCTTCCGGCGTATCGTACTCGTACTCGATGCTGGCCGGGAACCGGTACTGGTTCTTCTTCATCGTCTGAAGGACTTCCTTGAGCGGCGTCTCGCCTTGCCCCCACGGCATGTTCGGTCCGGCGCCGCCCGGTCCCTGGTTTTCGCCAGCGCTGCTCGGGCCCTTACGGTCTTTGAGGTGCAGACTCGCGATCCGTTCGTGATACTTCACTATGACGGGGACGGGGGACTGGCCGTTGACGCCGTAATAGTGGCCGACATCGAGATTGAGCGCGGTGTACGGGGATGCGGTCAAGGCCTTCTGAAAACCGGATTCGCCGCCCTGCCCGTGCGTGTGGAAGGCAATCCGCAGTTTGCGTTTGGCGGCGTATTCGGCGACGCGCTGCAACAGGGCGTCTTCCGTGGGCAGTTCCGTGGTGATGTGGTTGGCGCCCAGAGTTTCGCCCACGTTCCAGATGTACTCATATTCCTGGTCCGACATGGCCATGTTGGGCGGCAGCTTGAAAGCGTAAATCGTGACTCCCGCGTCCTCGTACATCTTGCGGAAGGCCTTGTACTTGTCCATGGAAACCGAGAGGCGCCAGGTCTTCATCTCCTCGGCAGCCTTCTCGATCGCCGCCTGCTGTTCGGGCGTTAATGGGGCCCGTCCGCCACCCGGCCCGCGCCCCTGTCCGCCGGGACCGCGTCCCTGACCTCCGCCCGCGGCACCCGGTCCACGGCCAGGTCCGCCGGGTCTCCCAGGTCCGAATCCGCGCCCGCCCTGCGCAGGCGCGCCGGCGTAGCTCTCCGCCACGTTGCCCATCAACTCGATGCCGCTGATCCCACACTCGAGGCAATACTTGAGGACCTCCTCGGCGCTGCTGGGCAGCGTGCGGAAGCTGTACGTGATGGTCCCGATCTGAACTCCGCCGAACACCGAGTTCGGCTTGGCCGCCAGCAGCCTCGAGGCTGTACCGGCCGCGAGTGCCATCTTTCCGATATCTCGTCTGGTATAGATCATGCGAATCTTCCTTCCCCTTGCGCTACAACTTGATCTCCCAACCCTTGCGGAATGCCGGTTTCACCCACTTGTTGGCTTCTTTGTTATTGGTGAACTCGCCCTTGGCATTATCCCAGAGCAGCTTGCCGTCGTAGTGAACGGCAGCGGACCCGAGGAGCAGCCATTCGCTGTATCGCCCGGCGATGCTGAAGTTCGAGCACGGGGGCGCGCCGCCTTTGCACGCGCGGACCCAGTCGCGAACATGCGCGGCATGGTTCGAGCCGGTGCTGGCGCCGGGCGAACGTTGCAGGTATGGATCGGGCAGCTTGTATTCCGCCCAGCGGGACCCCGGAAGCAAGCCGACGCCTTCACCGCGCCCGCTCGTACCCAGGCAGCCCTTCGAGCCGACGAACATGCAGTTGTATCCACTCCCTTGACCGCCGCCGGGCCCACGACCGCCGCCGCCGGGACCGCCTCGGCCTGCGCCCGCGCCGGCGGCTCCGCCGCCTTGTGCTGGCACTCCGCGGCCTTGTGCTGGTGCTCCGCCGCCGGAGCCTGCGAAGAAACCGCCCTGACCCTGTGCCGGACCGACCTGCGGGCCTTTGCCGGGGATCTTGCGCGCTTCTTCGATGGTCATGGCCGGGGGTGTGTAGGCGTCGCCGCCCGCGTGGTGATACCAGTAGATCGTCACGGGAGGCATGCCCGGCCGTGCGGCAAACTCGTACTTGAACGCCAGCTCATCGGGGAAGGTAAACTGCGGCAGCGCGTCCTTCTTAATGCACTCGACGCTGACGAGGTACTGCGGATCCAATTGCAGCGCCCAGTTGGCAGGGCCGAGGATATGCACGCCCCAGTCGCCGATCAGGCTGCTGCCGAAATCGTAGAAGCCGCGCCAGTTGAAGGGCAAATAGAAGCCGAAATTCTGCTGGCCGCCAAAGCCGCGGCCGCCGGGCCCAGGGGGCACCCCAGGGGGCCTCCCTGCCGGCGGCGGTGCGCCGGGTTCGGCGGGAGGGCCTGCCGGTGCGCCGCGACCCAATCCGCCGCGGCCACCGCGGGCATTGCGCTCCTGAACGAAGGCCTTGTATTCGTCGTCGCCGGCGGTGAACGGGCGCCACGCCGCGCCGCCGAGCCAGAGGTCCCAATTGAGCGTTTCGGGCACGGGCGTGGGGGCGGGGATCTTGGTCATCTCCTGCGGCCAACTCGGGCGGCCGGTCCACGCGTGGACCTCTCTGACCTCGCCGATCTCGCCCGACCAGAAGATCTCGCACGCCACGCGGGTCGCGTCGTGCGAGTACCCCTGGTTCCCCATCTGCGTGGCGACTTTGTACTTCTCTGCCGCTCGCGTCAGGAGGCGGGCTTCCCACGCGGTGCGGGTCAGCGGCTTCTCGACGTAGACGTGTTTGCCGAGTTGCATGCAGGCGAGGGCGCAGGCAGCGTGCATGTGGTCGGGCGTGCCGATCACGATCGCATCGATTTCTTTGCCCTGCTTGTCGAGCATCTGACGGAAGTCCTTGTACCGGGTCGCTTTCGCGAAGCGCTCGAAGGATTCGCTCCCGCGGGACCAATCGACATCGGCGAGGGCGACCACATTCTCCACGCCGGCTTGGGCCAGCCGCAGGTCGGCCGCCGGCTGCCCGCCTGCCCCGATCGCGGCGAGGTTCAACTTCTCATTGGGCGACTTGTAGCCTGCCGCCTTGAGCGACGGCGTGCTGCCGAAGCTGCCGCGCGGGACGGCGCCCGCCAGCAGTGTTCCATAAAAGAAATACCGTCTCGAAAATCGGTTGTCTGACATTCGGTCGCTCCTGGTTTCCATTCACGTTTGTTGCGCCGCCAAGGACCAATTCCACAAATGCTCCTAGATCGCCGCTCTGGACGGATCGGATGAGACCAGACTAACACCGTTGGCAGTGTGTTCGACCGGCATGGGGTTGAGAATTGAGTCTATGGCTGAACGGCAAGGATCTGGGCGTAGTCTGGAAGGCGCCTGGCCGGCGCGCATCCTGGCTGTCGTGCTGCGGTTTGAGTTTTAGCGCTAAAATATCGCTATCCATGCATCGCCGAGATTTCCTTCAAACCGCCATTGCCTTGGCCGCCGCCCGATCCGGCCGCGGCGCCGAAAAGTTCGATCTCGCCGCCATCGAACGCCCCCGCGTGCTGAAAGCCGCGGACCGCTACCTCGCCGAGCAACCGGTCACCGTGACCGCCTCCAGCTCCGCCCGCAGCGCCGGCGGCAAACACGATTTCTTTTCCGAAGGCGATTACTGGTGGCCCGACCCGCAAAACCCCGACGGCCCTTACATCCAGCGCGACGGCATGGGCAACCCGGACAATTTCCTCGAGCACCGCCGCGCCATGATCCGCTTGAGCCTCATCGTGCCCGCGCTGGCCGCGGCTTACAAGATCACCCGCCAGCGGAAGTACGCGGACCATGCCGCCAGGCACCTGCGGGCGTGGTTCGTCGCGAGCGACACCCGCATGAGTCCTAACCTCGAATACGCGCAGGCCATCAAGGGGCGTTTCACGGGGCGGGGGACTGGCATCATCGATACGCTCCACCTGGTGGAAGTCGCGCGCGCCGCGGGGCAACTCGACCTGGTGCCGCCCGATCTGGCGGGCGTGAAGCAGTGGTTCGCGTCCTATCTCGAGTGGATGACCACGCATGCCTACGGCATCGCCGAGCGCGACGCCAGGAACAACCACGGCACCTGCTGGGTCACGCAGGTGGCCGCCTTCTCCCGGCTCACCGGCAACGCGGGCCTCACGGCTTACTGCCGCAACCGGTTCCAGACCGTGCTCATCCCCAACCAGGAGGCGCCCGACGGCAGCTTTCCGCTGGAGCTGGCGCGCACCAAGCCCTACGGCTATTCCCTGTTCAATCTGGACGCTTTCGCCATCGCCGCCCAAACGCTCACGTCGAAAGACCTGAACTTGTGGACGTGGCAGATGCCCGACGGCCGGGGTATGGCGAAAGCCATGGCTTACATGTATCCGTACATGCTGGACAAGAAGAAGTGGCCGAAGCCGCCCGACGTCATGTACGACAAGGAGTGGCCCGTTCGCCAACCGTGCCTGTTGTTCGCCGGGCTGGCGCTCGACAGGCCCGAGTATCTCGCGCTATGGCGCAAGCTCGAACCCGATCCCACCGTCGAAGAAGTGGTGCGCAACTTCCCGGTGCGCCAGCCGTTGCTCTGGGTGTGAAAACCTACTCGCTCACTCGTTCCAGTTCTTGCCCTTGAAGATGCCGCTCATCATCGGGAACAGCACCTGCCCGGCTCGCGACCGCTGGTCCTTATCGAGTTCCTGATAGATCTTGACGAAGGCCTTCATCTCGATGCCGGCCATCTGGGACTCCACGGCGGCGTGGCCCTTCACCAGTTGGTCGATCTCGTCCTGGCTCTTGCCGGCTGTAATCGCCTCCGCGATCGCCAGCCGGGTCTTGGCGACCTCGTCGCGCAGGGCCGCGGCCTCCTTCTGGCCCTCGTCGAGGGTGGTCTTCACCAGCTTCTTCTGATCCTTGTTGAGCTTGAGGTTGTCGGAGAGAATCGCGAGCTTATCGGCCCGGTTGCCAATCGGCACATCGGGCATGTTCGCTCCACCCCTTCCGCCACCGCCGCCGCGCTGGGCAGAAGCCAGAGCGGTAGCCAGAAGGCCGGCCAATAATAATCTGAAAAACATGAAAGCTCCTTTAGTTCCTTTCTTTTCTCCCCCCGCCGCCAGCCGGCGCATTGAACACTCCGGCCATCAGCTCAAATGCCGACGCGGCCTTGCCCTGTTGATTAGGTTTGAGCATCGCATAGACCTTCGAGAAGGCCTTGGCCTCGATGCCGGTCACCTGGGCGACCAAGGAGGCGTAGGTATCGGTGATTTTCTTCAAATCATCCGCGCTCGCGCCGCCGATGATGGCGTTCGCGATCGCCGCCCTGCCCTGCATCAATTGCTGCCGCAATGGCGCGTACTCCTTGACGGCGTCGGTAACAACGGTCTGGGCTTCGGTCTTCTGGTCCTTGTTCAGCCTGAGGCGCTCGGCGAAGATATCGAACGGGGTCTGGCGCTGCATGCGCGGCATTCCGCCCACGTCGTTTCCCATCCCGCCGCCCATTCCACCCGTGTCGTCGCCCCCCATTCCACCGCCACGCTGAGCGATCGCCAGAGTGGTGGCAAGCATCGCGGTCAGCAACAGTCTTACAAACATGTAATCTCCTTTTTCGAATGGCCGCGCGAGCGTGCCCGCCAGGGCGCACGTACCACTGCCCACTCGGTTCACCTCCATGGTTTACTCGATTAAAGCACGAATCGAGGCGGAATGGCCGAACCGCCCAATTCGCAGTGGCCGTTGGGCGGCGCTCGCACGTAGAATGTAAGCATGAAGCTTTTTGTAATTGCACTCACCGCTCTGCTGCCGTGCCTGGCGGCGTCTTCGGACGCCGACTCGGGCAAGTCACTGGGTACCCCCAACGCTCCCATCCGGATCGAGGTTTTCAGCGACTTCGAATGCCCCGCCTGCAAGGGGCTGCACGAGCAGGTCTTGCCTTTGGTCATGAGGGATTACGTGATACCTGGCAAAGTATACCTGGTGAGCCGCGAGTTTCCGCTCCCGGGGCATCCCTATTCGCGCGAGGCCGCCAACTACGCCGTTGCGGCCGCGCGGCTCGGCAAGTACCAGGAAGTGACCGACGCGCTGTTCCTGAACCAGGTGGCCTTGACCGCGAACGGCAAGGTGTGGGACACGGTGGCCGGTGTTTTGACCCCGGCGGAAGCCAAGAGGGTGCAGTTGCTGGCGAAGGATCCCTCTGTTTTGAGCGCGGTGCAGCACGACCTGGAGGAGGGAAGGGCCGCGGGAATCAACCAGACTCCCACCATGATCATCACGCGCGGCCTGAACCGGGTTCCCGTTGCCGGCGCGATCAACTACTTACTCTTGAAGACCTTGCTCGATGGTCTCCTTGCAAAGTAGAGTTCCGCGGCGTGAAAGACGTTCTCCAAAGAGAGCTGGAGTATCACGAGAAGCTGTACTCGGGCTTCGCCCAGGCGCACTTCGCGCGGCCGGCGGTGCGGGCGCTGCGCGGGCACATGGTGGGCCGCATCCTGCGGATGACCGGCGCGGGCGCGCGTTCCCGCGTCCTTAGCCTGGGATGCGGCATCGGCGATACGGAGCTGCGGCTCGCCCCGCATGTGGCCGAGGTGGCGGGGGTAGACCTCTCGCCCGCCGCGGTGCGCCAGGCGCGCGCCGACGCCCTGCTCCTGGGAATCGCCAACGCGCACTTCGAAGAGGGAACCACCGCCGAGCCCTTGGCAGGGCGGCATGGCGCCGCTGGCGCAGCGGCCCCGCTCCATTGGAGCGGGCAACGGTCAGAATCTGTTGCCGCCGAGGGCCGTTATGACCTGGTGATGGCAATCTTCTTCTTGCACCACCTGCCGGCGCAGGCGCTGGCGGAACTGCCCGCTCGGGTGAAGGGCCTCCTCGCGCCGGGCGGCGTGTTCTATTCGCTCGATCCGAGCAGCCGGCGGCTTTCCGGCGCCATCGGGCGGCTGCTGGTTCCGCGGTTGATGAAGCGATACCAGACTCCGGACGAGCGGGAACTCGAGCCGGAGCCTACCGCGGAGTTGTTCCGCGCCGCGGGGTTCGACGCCCGCGTCACCATGTATGACTTCGGGTCGTCGCCGCTGGCGGCCCTGTTGCCCGGTTGGCGCGCGGGGTACCGCGTGGCGCGCGCCGTGGACGATTGGCTGCTCCGCGTGCCGGCGCTGCGCAAGCTGGGCAGCAATTTCGAGATCACGGCGCGTTGCTGAGTCGGCAGATCTCGGCAACGGTGGCCAGTGTTGCGCCGCCGGCGCACGCTTCTTCCAGAGCGCGCGCGGAGTCTCCAACGTTCAACGCTTCCACCGCGTCCGTCACCACCGTCACGGGCTTGCCGGTCTTCAACAAGCTACGCACGGCGTATAGCACGCAGATCTCGGTGACCACGCCGTATACCACGTAGCGATCGGCGTTCAGCCGCTCGGCCACGCGGCCGAGGTTGGGCGCCAGGAAAACATCCACTGTCTGCTTTTCGACGATGATCTGCGGTGCGCCTTCGAGCGCCAGCGCGCAGTCGCGGTTGGGGATGACGATGCGGTCGTCAAGCAGCGTCGCCTCGGCCTTGTGCTGGCCCCAGGTCCCGGCGATGCAGTGCGGTGGCCAGACGGCAAACTCGGGATCGT
Source organism: Bryobacteraceae bacterium (assembly GCA_049510555.1). Lineage (GTDB taxonomy): Bacteria > Acidobacteriota > Terriglobia > Bryobacterales > Bryobacteraceae > Fen-178. Next base: position 179,398 of record JBEKYW010000005.1, on the reverse strand, counting down.
CCTCGGCGTGGGCATCGGTGGTGGAGACCACCGGGATGCCGTGCGCCGCGGCGAAGCGATTGAGGCGCGCGATGGCGGGAACGATGCGCTCGGCTTTCGGCACATAAAGCGCGCCGGCTGGATAGAGAAAATCCAGTTGCGAGTCGATATCGAAGAAGACGGTTTTCATCGAACCAGGTTCGAGCGGGTCTGATCGATCAGGGCGCGCAGTTCGCGGCTGTATACCACCGGCCACGGCTCCGCTACTTCCAATTGTCGCAGAGCGGCGGGAAGCTTCGCCATGGATTCGGCCGCGCGCCGCCGCGCCTGTTCGACGGCGGGCAGCGGCTCGACGAGGCGGCCTCCCAGGATCACCGGGCGCAGCAGCGCCTCGCCCTGGCCGCATTCGCCCGAACGCGCGACGACGTCGCGCGCTTCCTCGCGGAAGATCTGCTTCGCGCCGGGGAGCGTAATCTTGTCCACGCTGTATTTGGCGGTGAAACGCTTGATGCCGCAGATCTCCATCTCCACCATCTTGTAAACCGCGCTCAGCGCGGGAGCGTCGGCCGAAGTGGAAAGCTCGGTGCCGACGCCAAAGGCGTCGATGGGCGCGCCGGCGTTCAGCAGCTCGCGGATGCGATACTCGTTCAGGTCGCCGCTCGCCATAATCCTGGCTTCGGGCAGGCCGGCCTGGTCGAGGATGGCGCGAATCTGGCGCGAGAGCGCCGCAAAATCGCCGCTATCGATGCGCACGCCCCACAAAGGCTGGCCGAGCTGCGCCGCGCGGCGGGCGCCTTCCAAGCTGTCGTAGGTATCGATGAGCTGAACGGTGGAGTCGCCAAGAACCCGCTGGAGCTGGCGGAAGGCCTCCGTCTCACCTGGAAACGACATGATCCAGGAGTGCGCCGCCGTGCCCATTACGGGGATACCGTACCGGAAACCGGCGAGCGTATTACTGGTGCCGGCGCAGCCGCCGATGTACGCCGCGCGCGCGCCGAGCACGCCCGCTTCCGGCGAATGCGCGCGGCGCGTGCCGAACTCCACCACGGCCCGGCCGCCGCTCACTTCCACCGAGCGCGCGGCCTTGGTGGCGATCAGCGACTGGAAGGCCACCGCGGAGAGCACGTACGTTTCCGGGATCTGCGCCTCGATGATGGGCGCGCGGATAGTGAGGACTGGCTCGCCGGCGAACATCGGGACGCCTTCAGGGACGGCGAAGAGATCGCCGGTAAAGCGGAAGTCGCGGAGATAATCGAAGAAAGCCGGCGATACGCGGCGGAACTGCGACAGGCCGCGGAGGTAATCGATCTCTTCGGCGGTGAAACTCAGGTTGAGCAGGTATTCGGCCACCTGGGAAAGCCCGGCGGCGAGGACGAAATTGCGGTGCGGAGGCAGGCGGCGGATCGTGAATTCGAACGTGGCTTTCTCCTCGGCCTTGCCGGACTCGAAGTAGCCGGCGGCCATGGTGAGCTCATAAAGGTCGGTGAGAAGGCCGTTCATGGGTTGCCTCCGCTCCCTAACCCGGCGAAGCCGGAACCAAACAGGAGCGTAATCCGATATTATCCACCTAAGCAGGCGGAGGGCCGCTACTTGTCCAAACCTGCAATTGCAATCCCAGCCTCATTCGCCGCTTCGATCATCTGGCCGCGGTCGAGCATCAGCGTGCGTCCGGCCTCCACCGCCAGCACGGTAGTCCCGGTTTCGCGCATGACGGGGATCGTGCCGAACCCCACCACGGGAACGTCGAAGAGCAGATGCTCGCGGCGGCGCGCCACTTTGATGAGCGCCAGCCGGCGGCCGTTCACCAGCGCGGCTGCCCGCCGCAACATGGCGTCGGTGCCCTCCATGGCTTCCACCGCCACGCAGGCGCGCTCGCAGACAGCCACGCTCTGGCCGATGTCGAAACCCGCCAGGGCATCGGCCACGCGCTGGCCGTATTCCACGTCGGCCATCTCGTCCTTGTCCGGCTTGCGCCGCGTCATGGCGCCCTCGCTCGCCAGCAGAGGTTTCAACAAGGCCGTGGAATCGCGCAGGTGGATGCCTTCGTCTTCGAGGATCCGGATGATGCCGCCGATCAGGCCGTCGGTGTTCTTCGATGGCAGTGAGAGCAGCAGCTTGGCCAGGCGCCAATCCGGGCGGATCGCGGAGAAGATTTTGGCGTGCTTCACCTGGCCGGCCATCACCACTTCGGTGATGCCTTCCTGCTTCAGGATTTCGATGAGCTTGCCGAACTGCCCCAGCGAAATCCAGTGGCAGCGCGGCGCCAGCGATTCCACTTCCCGGGAAGCTTCCTCTTCGATGGCGATGACGGTCACGTCGTGTCCCAGCCGCTGCGCGCTTTCGAGCGCCAGCAGCGGGAACCGCCCGTTCCCGGCAATGAGGCCGTAGCGCATCACTTGATGACGCCGCGCTCGGAGGCGCGGATGAATTCGATGAGCTCGTCCACCTCGGCCGTGGCGGGGACTTCCGCGCGAATGCGCTCGATGGCCTGCGAGGTATTGAGCTGCGATCGCGTCAGGAGCCGGAACGCGGTTTGCAGCGCCTCCACCACGGCGCTCTCGAATCCCCGCCGCTCCAAACCCACGCGGTTGGCGCCGTACACCTTGATTTCGCGCTGGCTTACGGTGTTGGAGAACGGCAGCACGTCCTGCGTCACCACGCTGTAGCCGCCAATGATGGCGTGCCGCCCCACACGGCAGAATTGATGCACACCGGTGGAGGCGCCGATGATGGCCCAATCGCCCACCGTCACGTGGCCGCCTAGCGTCACGGCGTTGGCCAGCACGGTGTGGTCGCCGATGTGGACGTCGTGGGCCACGTGGGTGTAAGCCATCAGCAGGTTATCGCTGCCGATCGAGGTGACCAGGCCGCCGCCCTGGGTGCCGCGGTGAATGGTGACGAACTCGCGGATGCGGTTGCGGTCGCCGATGCGGGTTTCGGCGCGCTCACCCTTGTATTTCAGGTCCTGCGACGCCACGCCGACGGTGCTGTACGGGAAGAAGATGTTGTCCTCGCCGATCAAGGTGGGACCTTCCAGATAGATATGAGCCATCAGGCGCGTGCGCGGGCCGATCTCGACTTCTGCGCCCACAATCGAGTAGGGGCCGATTTCGGCGCTCTCCGCGATCCGCGCCCGGGGGTCCACGATGGCGGTCGGGTGTATCGGCATTGCTAGGAGGTCGCTTCCGCCGGCTGCTTCTCTTCCTTATCGGCGAGTTTGCACATGACTTCCGCCTCGGCCACCACCTGGCCATCGACAGTGGCGACCCCCGCCATTTTGGCCACGCTGGCCTTGCGCTTGAGCACCTTCATTTCCATGCGCAGCGTGTCGCCCGGCACCACCGGCCTGCGGAACCGCGCGTTTTCAATCGCCACCAGCAGGACCAGCTTCTTGTCGCGGTCCTCGACGGTCTTCAGCACCAGCACGCCGGCGGTCTGCGCCATGGCTTCCACGATGAGCACGCCCGGCATCACCGGGAAATCGGGAAAATGCCCCGTGAAAAACGGCTCGTTGTGGGTCACGTTCTTGATGCCGACGATGCGCTCCGGTTCCATCTCCACGATGCGGTCCACCAGGAGAAAGGGATAGCGGTGCGGCAAAATGGCCCGAATCTCGTTGATATCCAAAGTCGCCATGGAAGCCGCTATTGTAACGCAGAAGCGTGTCCTGCTATTCTTACGGTGCGAGCCGTGGAAGCGCCCGTGGATGGAACAATTGTCATGACTGTCACTGTCAAGGAGAAAAGCGGCCTCTTCGTGCCGCCGAGTGTGCAGCGCCAGGCCGGCATCAGGAGCGGTGACCGCCTCAAATTCAAGGTATCTCCGCGCACCATCACCATTACGACCGTGGAGCCGCCCACCTATAAGCCCACCAAGGCCGAACTGGCAGCTATCCGCAAAGGCGAGGCCGAGATTGCCCGCGGCGAATACGTAACCTTGACCGCAATGCTGTTCACTTAAGCCAGCTCCGCAGGAGCGGTAGAGTGTAGCCCACGGCGCAAGCCGTGGGAATAAGCACGAAAACGATTCAGCCCCGGAGAGTCTGTGTGGCAACTACAGATTGAGGCCACCTATTGTGATGACCGCGCAAAGGGACCACAACACGTTGCGCCTGGACGCAGCCATTTCGATGTTGCCACACAGACTCGGAGGGGCGTAAGATGCTCTGGCCTAGCTCTTCCGCCCCGTTCCGGGGCTTTTCGGTGATTCATCCCTTTCCCAAGGCTGACGCCTTGGGCTATGTTCTTTCGCCCTATCGGGCTCAACGCCAAAGTGAACAGTATTGAACTTAACCGATCTTCGGCAGGTATCGCATCTTTCTTGTCGCTGATACCGCTGCGAGGACGGTGGCAGTCAGCGCGATCGTTCGTCGCACTTCAACAACGTATTAAACTCACAGCATGGAAGTCGCTAACGAGACAGCCGTGGATCACTTACTCTCTTATGCCCGCGCGCGGCAGCCGGAAATGGTCGCGCAGATTCGCCAATTCGTGGAGTGCGAGTCTCCCAGCGACGACCCCGCGGCGGTCGGCCGGTTCGTGGAGCTGGTCTCCGATACGGTGACGCCGTTCGCCAAAGTGAAGACCTTCCCCGGCGGCAAATTCGGCCGGCACCTGGTGTGCGAAGTGGAGTTGCCGGGCCGGAAAAGGAGCGGGCAGGTGCTGGCGCTCGGCCACTCGGACACGGTGTGGCCCGTCGGCACGCTGCGGACCATGCCGTTCCGGCAGGCCGATGGCCGCCTGTGGGGGCCGGGCGTGCTGGATATGAAATCCGGCATCGTGTTCTTCATTTTCGCGGTGCGCGCGCTCCGCGAGCTGGAGATCCCGGTTGGCTCCAAGGTGCTGCTGCAACTTAATTCCGATGAAGAAGTGGGAAGCCTATCCTCGCGCGCGCTCACGGAGAAGAACGCCGCGCGCAGCAAGGCGGTGCTGGTTTTGGAGCCGGGGACGGGGATGGAAGGCAAGCTCAAGACCGCGCGCAAGGGCGTGGGCGTTTTCAACATTGTGGTGCACGGAAAGGCCTCGCACGCGGGCGTGGATTTTCAGGCGGGCGCCAGCGCGGTGGTGGAACTGGCGCGGCAGATCGAGCGCATCGCCGGGTTCTCCGAACTGGAGCGCGGCATCACTGTCAATCCGGGGGTGATTGCGGGGGGCACGCGCTCCAATGTGGTGGCCGCCGAAGCCAGAGCGGAGATCGATATCCGGGTCCGGCGTCTGAAGGATGCGCCGGGTCTGGAGAAGAGATTCCGCGCGCTGAAGCCGTTCGACCGGCGGTGCACCGTCGAGGTCAGCGGCGGTCTGAACCGGCCGCCGATGGAGCGCTCCGCGGGCATTGTGCGGCTGTTCCGCACGGCGCAGAAACTGGCGCGCGAATTGGGCGTGGAGCTGGAGGAGTCGCAGACGGGCGGCGGCTCGGACGGCAATTTCACCGCGGCGCTGGGAGTGCCCACGCTCGACGGTCTGGGCGGAGTGGGTGAAGGCGCGCACGCGGCCAGCGAGAGCATTCTCATCGACCGGATGGCGGACCGCACGGCGCTGATTGCCAAGCTGATGGCGGCGTTGTGAGACCGTCGTGGCGCACGCACTCTTGCGTGCCGTCTCGGTGCTGGTGCCCTTCGCCAAGCGTCGGCATGAGTGCCGACGCGGCAGACACGAGTGTCCGCGCCACACTGTCAGGATCAGCGCCATTCCTACGCCAGCGTCAGGCTGGCCTGCGCCGCAATGTCGAGCGACGCGAATTCGCCCCGCGCCAGCTTGGGAAAGGCGGCGGCGGCGATCATGGCGGCGTTGTCGGTGGAAAGCCCCACCGAAGGGAAGTAGACCGGATACGGCAGGTTCGCCGCTGTCGCCGCCGCGCGCAGGCCCGAGTTGCAGGCCACTCCGCCGGAGACGATCAGCGTGCGCGCCTCGATGCGCTCGGCGGACGCTGCGGCGCGCGTCAGCAATTCCGTGATCACCGCGCGCTGGAACGAGGCCAATAGGTCCAATGTGCGCGGCGGTGTAGCCGCCAGCCATTGCGCCGCCGTTGCCCGCGGATTCTCCCGCAGCAGCGCGCGGCGCGCCGCAATTTCCGATTGCATATCGTGCGATTCCACCCAGCGCAGGACTGCGGTCTTGAGGCCGCTGAAGCTGAAGTCGAGCGCGTTGCCCTTCATTTTGGCGAAGGTGAAGCGCACCGCCGTGGCGTCGCCGTGCGGAGCAAGCTGGTCGATGACCGGGCCGCCGGGGTAGCTGAAGCCCAGGAGCTTGGCCACTTTGTCGAAGGCCTCGCCCGCGGCGTCGTCGCGCGTCTTGCCGAGCAGGCGATACTCAAATCCCTCGCGCACTTCGAACAGGTGCGTATGCCCGCCGCTCACCACCAAAGCCAGGGCGGGGAATTCCACCGGCGTTCCGGCGCGCCTGGCTTCCATCACCACCGCGTGAATGTGCCCCTCGATGTGGTTGACCGCAATCAGAGGCACGCCGCTGGCGAAGCTCAGCGACTTGGCATAAGTGAGGCCCACCAGCAGCGAACCCACCAGGCCCGGTCCCACCGTGGCGGCGACGGCGGCGAGGTCCTCGAGCTTCGTGCCGGAGCACTCGAGCGCTTCCCGCACTACCGGCACGATGGCGCGCAGGTGCTCGCGCGAGGCCAGCTCCGGAACCACGCCGCCGTACTTGCCGTGGGTGGTCATCTGCGAAGCCACCACGGAAGAGAGGACGGTTTCGCCGTCTTCCACCACGGCCGCCGCGGTTTCGTCGCAGGAGGATTCGATGCCGAGGATACGCACTACTTCTACCTTAGCGCGGGTTCATTTCGCCTCAATCAAGCGTTCCAGGGGCGCGCGCGCCGGCCGCGCGCCGTGCCTGGCGCTGAACTCCAACAGGTCCGCCGCGATCCGCGCACACCGCAGAGCCGCGAGGTGCAGATCCAGCAGGTCCGGACGCGCCGGATGTCCCGGCTCGAGCGTCGGAATCGAATTCGAGACGCTATTGAGGATAACGGTCAGTTCATTATTCAGGCCGTGCGCTGCCGCCGCCGCGATGGCGCACACTCGATCGGTTCTTAAAAGGCGTTCCACACACCAGAGTAGCTGGCCGATGTTCACGGACTGGCCGCCTCGGAACGACAGAAGCTTAAGAATCAAGAAGATAAAAAAATGCAAAGCTTGTGACCGGCTCAGCGCGAACACCCGAAACCGGCCCAGCCTCGCATAGTACAATAGAAGCAACTGGAGCCGTTGACCCCATGAACCTACGGAATGCCGCGATCCTGTTTGGCCTCGCGGCCGCGCTCCCGATGTACGCGGCGGATGCGCCTCCGTCCCGCCCCAAGGCCGGCAAGGTCGAAATCATGCGGCTGAGCGAAATCAAGCCCGGCATGAAGGGCACCGTCTGGACCGTCTTTCAAGGCACGGAAGCCGAGCCGGTTCCCGTGGACATCGTTGGCCTGTGGAAGAACGCCTGGGGGCCGAGGCAAGACGTCATCCTGGCCAAGTTGGGAGGCAAGGTCACCCGCACCAACGTGGCCGGCGGCATGAGCGGCAGCCCGGTGTATGTCGACGGAAAGCTGATCGGCGCGGTGGCGCTGCGCCTCAGCGTTTTCTCTCCGGACGCCATTTGCGGCATCACGCCCATCGAGCTGATGCTGGAGATCAACGATTTCGACCACTCGCGGCCCGAAGATGCGCGCACGCCCGACAAGCTCCAGGCGCGCAGCCGCGAGGCGCCGGTGCCCGGCGAGCTGTTGGGGCAGCTTGTGGCCGCGGGCGCAACGCCCGGCCTGCCGCAACCAGCGCCCATGATGGTTCCCATCGAGGCGCCGCTGGTCTTTTCCGGTTTCACCGAGGGCACGTTGCGCGAATTCGGCCCCATGTTCCAGCAGCTTGGCATCGCCGCGGCGCAGGGCGGAGGCGCGGGGAGCGCGCTTCACATCAACCAGCCCGCGGCCGGATGGGAGCATTCGCTGAACCCCGGAGAAGCCGTGGCGGGAGTGCTGGTGGATGGCGACATGAGCGTCACCGGCCTGGGAACCGTCACCTATAACGACGGCAAGCGCGTGCTGGCTTTCGGCCACTCGTTCTTCAACCTGGGGCCCGTGGACATGCCCATGAGCAAGAGCGAGGTGCTGATGACGCTTTCCTCGTCTTTCCAGCCCAACAAGTTCGCCAACGCCACCGACATCGTTGGCTCCCTCCGCCAGGACCGCCATAGCGGCGTCATGGGCGTGCTGGGAGCGCAGTCGGACATGATCCCCGTCACCATGAAGGTGCGGTCGCTGGATGCCCACGAGGCCGTCCGCAACGAGAAGGAATTCCACTTCAACGTCTTCGTTCAGCAGAAGTGGACGCCGTACCTCATGATGCTGACGCTCTACAATTCCATCTCCGGCCTCAACGAATTCGTGGATGAAGCCACCTACCGCCTGAATGGGAAGGTGGAGCTGAACGGCCAGCGGAATGTGTCGCTCTCCACCATGCAGGCTTCCGGCGACATACCCATGCCCGCGCCGCTGATGCTGGCGGGCTGGTTTGGCGATAAGCTCAACCGCCTCTACCTGAACAACGTGAAGACTCCCGACGTGACCCGGGTGACGGTGACGGTGGACCTTCTGCCGGAGCGCCGCGTGGCCGCCATCGAGAACGCCTGGGTGGCGACTCCCGAGGTCCAGGCCGGCGACGAGGTCCCCGTGAAGGTCTTTCTGCGGCCGTACCGCGGCGAGCCGATTCAGCGCGAATTCCAAGTGAAGATTCCAGACGGCCTGTCCAAAGGCGATCACCGCATTTTGCTCAGCGACGCCGATACCGTGAACCGCGTGCAGAACATGGCTGGGATGATGAACCGGTTTATCGACCTGCCGGGGACGGTTTCCCTCCTCAACCAGGAGCGCACCAACAACAAGCTGTACGTTTCGCTGGTGGAGTCGAGCCCCACGGCATATTACGACGACAAGACGCTGCCCAGCCTGCCGGCCTCCGTGCTGAACGTGATGCAGGCGGGGCGGGCGTCGAACCGCTCGCTGTTCACCTCGCCGGAGACGGCGTCGGAGCAGATGGCCCTGCCGTTCGATTACGTGGTGACCGGCAGCTACTCGCTGCGCATCCACGTGAAGTAACAGACCACCAAGTTCAACATGACTAAATGTTTGAGTAAGTTCATGTGGCGCACGCACTCGTGCGTGCCGTGTCGGCACTCGTGCCGACACCAGGTCCCGTGCGTCGACAAGATTGTCGACGCGGCACGCATGAGTGCGTGCGCCACGGCCCTGTGCCTGCTTGCTTCTACGCTTTTCGCCGGCCAAACCCGCACCTGGTCGCAGAGCGAATTCTCGGATTTCGAGAAGGGCATCATCAAGAACCTCTCGCTGCGCAGCGATGGCCAGCTTACCCTGGCGCCGCGCTCGCGGGAGCTGTTCGACACCTCTTCGGCCTACCTTTGGGCGCTGGCGCAGGATTCCAAGGGCAACCTTTACGCCGGCGGCGGCGCCGGCGCCAAGCTCTACCGCGTCCCGCCGGACGGCAAAGGCAAGCTGCTGGCGGACCTGGACGCGCTGGAAATCCACGCCATTGCCATCGATTCCAAGGACCGCGTCTACGCGGCCACTTCGCCCGACGGCAAGGTCTATCGCATCGCCGGCGGCGGCAAGCCGGAAGTCTTCTACGATCCCAAGTCGAAATACATCTGGGCGCTGGCCTTCGATAGCCAGGGCAACCTGTTTGTGGCCACCGGCGATCCTGGCGAGATCCACCGCGTCACGCCTGACGGCAAAGGCAGGATGTTTTTCAAGAGCGATGAGACGCACGTGCGCTCCCTGACCGTCGATTCGAGCGACAACGTGATTGTGGGGACCGACCCCGGCGGCCTGGTGGTTCGAGTATCTCCGGCCGGCGAGGGTTTCGTGCTCTACCAGACGCCCAAACGGGAAGTGACTGCGGTGGCCGTGGCGCGCGACGGCTCGATCTATGCCGCGGCGGTCGGCGCCAAGCAGGCGCCTGCCCCGGCGCCAGCGCCTGCCCCCGCGCCCATTACGCCCACGCCCGCTCCGGCAACCGTTAACGTGAACCCGCCGGGAACCCCGGCGCCGGGCCCAGGGGGCACCCCGGTCCGGCCTCCGGCCCAACCGCCCGTGTCGCTGGGGGCGCCCGCGGGTGTGAGCGGAGGCAGCGAAGTGTACCGCATCGAGCCCAACGGCAATCCGCGGCGCATCTGGAGCCATGCGCAGGACGTGGTGTACGCCATCGCGTTCGATGCCTCAGGCCGCGCGGTGCTGGGCGCGGGGAACAAGGGCAATGTATACCGCATCGAATCGCCCACGCTCTCAACGGCGCTGCTGACGGTGCCGGCCACTCAAATCACGGCGTTTCAGGCGGGCCGCGAGGGCCGCCTTTACGCGGTTACCGGCAACGTGGGCAAGGTGTATGAGATCGGTCCGGGCCTGGAGCGCGAGGGCGCCATCGAGAGCGAGGTTTTCGACGCCGGCAGGTACTCCCTGTGGGGCCGGCTGAGCTTCGAGGCCAACCTGAACGGCGGCCAGGTCGCCATCTCGACGCGCAGCGGCAATCTCGATCAGCCGCAGAAGAACTGGAGTCCTTTCTCGCCGCCCATCACCACGCCGAAGGGCGGCCGCGTGAGTTCGCCGGCCGCGCGGTTCGTCGAGTGGAAAGCCACGCTCACAGCCGACGCCTCGGGGCGCTCGCCGGAGCTGGAATCGGTGGACGTGGCGTACCTGGAGAAGAACGTCGAGCCGCGCCTCGAGCAGATCGAGATGACGCCGCCCAATTACAAGTTCCCGGCGCCCGTGACGCCGCTCGTTTCCACGCAGCAGACGCTCAGCCTGCCGCCGCTCGGAAAGCGCCCGGCGGCGAGCGCGCCGGCATTGTCCCTCGACGCCACCACCACTACGCCGGCCATGCAGCTCGCCAAAGGGTATGTAGGCGCGCGCTGGCTGGCGTCGGACCCCAACGGCGATTCCCTGATCTACACCGTGGAAATCCGCGGCGCCGCCGAGACCGAGTGGAAGCTGCTGAAGGATCGTGTGGCGGAGAAATACATCTCGTGGGATTCCACATCCTTTCCGGACGGCGAATACCGCCTCCGCGTCACGGCCTCTGATGCGCCCTCCAATCCGCCTTCCGAGGCGCTGACCGCGAGCATGGAAAGCGACCCGTTCTGGATCGACAACACGCCGCCGAAAATCACCGGCCTCACCGCCACGCGCGCCGGCGGCAAGCTCCAAGTCCGCTGGCACGCCGCCGACGCGCTGAACAACATCAGCAAGGCCGAGTACTCCCTCGATGGCGGCGAATGGACAGTGGTCTCGCCGGTGACCAAGCTCTCGGACTCACTGGACCTGGACTACGATCTGACCATCGACGCCGCCCCCGGCGAGCACACCATCGCCGTGCGCGTCGCGGACGAGTACGAAAACCTGGCCACCGACAAAGTGGTGGTGCGGCCGTAAGGGCAGCGCCCTGGGGTTTCGACATTCTGGTCAAGTCAGAGGTGGGACAGACGATCGGTTTGTGTCGTCTGTCAAGCAGCCGTGCTTTGGCGAGGCATGACAGACCACAATAGGCGATGGTCTGTCCCACCTGTTCCTGAGGACTAGCGTCCGGTCGCGGCACGGTTTCTCCAAAAGATGTAGCCCACCAAGAAAATTGTTGACAACTTCTATATTTCAATTATAATTGAAATAGTGAAGAAGGACACCGAGCAGATCATCCGCTACGCCGACATGTTCGCGGCCATGGGGACGGTATCCCGGCTGCGCATCATGCAATTGCTGCTTTCGGCGCATCCGGACGGCATGGTGGTGGGCGAAATTCAGGACGAGCTGGAAATTTCCGCGTCGAACCTTTCCCATCATCTCGAGAAGCTGAAGAACGAAGACCTGGTTCGGGTCAGCCGCGAAGGAACTTTCCTGCGATGCACGGCCAATACGGACGCGCTGCGGGAATTGCTTACCTTCTTGTATGCCGAATGCTGCACCCGGAACAAAGCCGTCAAACCAGAAAGGATCTTCCAGATTTGCCGATAGGAGAAATTTATATGAGTACGGAGAACATCACGGAAATCGTAAAAGAGAAGTACGGGCAAGCCGCCTTGCGAGTGATCGGTGGCGGCGGAAGCTCCTGTTGCGGGGAGGCTCCGTCCGACCCTCATTGCGCCGATCCGATCACCAGCAACCTCTACGGCGCGGACGAGACCGGCCAACTGCCCGAGACCGCCGTGCTGGCGAGTCTCGGATGCGGCAATCCCACGGCGCTCGCCAGGCTGAATCCGGGAGAAACAGTGCTGGACCTGGGATCGGGCGGCGGCATCGACGTGCTTCTTTCCGCCCGGCGCGTCGGCGCGGCGGGCAAGGCTTACGGCCTGGACATGACGGATGAGATGCTCGCCCTGGCGGAAGAGAACAAGCGCAAGGCCGGAGTGGCGAACGTGGAGTTTCTGAAGGGGCAAATCGAGAGCATCCCGCTTCCGGACAACTCCGTGGACGTCATCATCTCGAACTGCGTCATCAACCTTTCCGCCAACAAAGACCGGGTGCTGGAGGAGGCTTTCCGCGTGTTGAAGCCGGGCGGCCGCGTCGCCGTATCCGATGTGGTCACGAAAGGCGAAATGCCGCCCGAGATCCGTCAGAACGTTCTTCTATGGGTGGGATGCGTGGCCGGCGCGCTGGAAGAGAACCAATACCGCGGCAAGCTGGCGGCGGCCGGCTTCGAGCAGATCGAGGTGGAACCTACGCGCGTCTACCGCATCGACGACGCCCGCGAGTTCCTTTCCGGCAAAGGAGTGGATGTGGATGCCATCGCATCGGAAGTGGACGGAAAGTTCATGAGCGCGTTCATTCGCGCCGTGAAGCCGGCGTGAAGGTGCGAGCATGGAGCGCCGTCTCGGCTTCTTCGAGCGCTACCTGACCCTCTGGGTGGCGGGTTGCATGGTGGCGGGGGTTGCCCTCGGGAAGCTTGTGCCCTCCCTGGTCCAGGCCCTTCGGGGCCTGGAATTCGGCCAGGGCAGCCAGATCAACGCGCCCATTGCGGTCCTGATCTGGCTCATGATTACGCCCATGATGATGAAGGTGGATTTCACCGCCGTCCGCAACGTGGGAAAGAAGCCGGCCGGACTGGTGGTCACGCTGATCGTGAACTGGCTGGTGAAGCCGTTCTCCATGGCGTTTCTGGCGTGGCTGTTCTTCCGGCTGGTGTTCTCCGCCTTGATCGGACGCGCCGAAGCGGACCAGTACATTGCCGGGTGCATCATCCTGGCCGCCGCGCCCTGCACCGCCATGGTGTTCGTCTGGAGCCACCTGACGAACGGCGATCCCGCCTACACGCTGGTGCAGGTTTCCGTGAACGACCTCATCATGCTGGTGGCGTTCGTGCCGATCGTTCAGTTCCTCGTAACCGGGGCCTCATCCCTTACAGTGCCGTTCCGGGTGCTGCTGTACTCGGTAATCGTATTCATCGTGATCCCGCTGGCCGCTGGCACGGTCCTGCGGCGGTGGTGGATCGGGCAGCGTGGCAAGGACTGGTTTGAGCGGACCCTGTTGCCCCGCTTTGCCCCGGTGACCATCACGGCATTGCTGGCCACCCTGGTTTTTATCTTTGCCTTCCAGGCGGACAACATCACCAACCGGTTTTTTCACGTTGTCCTGATCGCGGTTCCCATCACGCTGCAGGTGTACTTCAACGCTTCGCTGGTTTATGGGCTGATGAAGCTGCTCAAGGTGGAGCACAGCGTGGCGGCTCCCGGAGCGCTGATCGGCGCCAGCAACTTTTTCGAGTTGGCAGTGGCCACCGCCATTGCGCTGTTCGGGCCGGAATCCGGGGCCGCATTGGCTACGGTTGTGGGGGTGCTGGTGGAAGTTCCCGTCATGCTTTCGGTTTGCGCGGCGTGCAACCGAACCCGCCACTGGTTTTCGTTCCAGACTGCCGGATAAAGACCATGTCAAAGAGGAGAGTGCTGGTACTCTGCACCGGAAATTCCGCTCGCAGCCAGATGGCAGAAGGACTGCTGCGCCATGAAGGTGGAGACCGGTTCGAGGTATTCTCGGCCGGCACCAGGCCGTCGCAGGTTCGCCCGGAGGCCATCGAGGTGATGGCGGAAATCGGGATTGACATTTCGAGGCACTGGTCGAAGCCCGTGGATGAGTTTGTGGGGCAAGACCTCGATTACGTCATTACGGTCTGCAACAACGCCAAAGAAACCTGCCCGGTATTCCCCGGCGCCACCAGGCAGCTTCACTGGCCATTCGACGACCCGGCGGCGGTGGAGGGCTCGGACTCGGTCCGCCAGGCCGCTTTCCGCCGAATCCGGGACCAGATTCACGGCAGGATCATGGTGTTCCTGGGCGGAGACGAAAGTGTTTAGGCATCAATACCAGTCCAGCAAGCGGAGGCCGCGGACCCGCGAGAACTCCTTCGCATTGTGCGTCACCAACGCCGCTGAATACGCCAATGCGGTACCCGCGATCAGCGTATCCATCGGCCCAATGCCTTTCCCCGCTCTTTCTAACTCAGCCCGGAGTTCGGCGGACGCGCGCGCCGCACGCTCATCGAACGGAAGAATGTGGATGACTTGGAGAAGCGCGGCCAGCGACTCCCGCCGTTGGCGCGGCCGCCGAGACCGGGCGATCCCCACCTCCAGCTCATACAGAACTACGGCCGGGATCCCGATCTCGCGGGGAGCTTCCCGCTGCAAGTTTTCCGCCACCCGCCCCACTCCCTTGAAGAAGTAGATGACGGTATTCGTGTCGAGAGCCAGCACTCAGAAGGTCTCCCGGCGGCTGTCGTTCTTCCGGCCCCGCCTCAGTTCTTCGGCGAAGGGAAAATCCGGCCAGGAGCCGGCTAGGTCCAGAACGTGTTGCGGCCACGTGGTTGCGGTTTTCTCCCGGATCGCTCCGGCGATCCACTTGCTCAGCGAGTCTCCGGTGGCGTCCGCTGCCGTCCGGGCTCGCTTCTCGGTGTCGTCATCCAGGTAGATTGTGATTTGCGACATATAAGATACGTCCACTTATACTATACCAGTTCACCCGCGCCCGATGAACGGCATCTTGGTGGCCATCACGGTCATGAACTGCACATTGGCGTCCAGCGGCAGATTCGCCATGTAGACCACGGCCTCGGCCACGTGCCGCACATCCATGCGGGGCTCGACCATCTTCGTACCGTTGGCCTGGAGAACGCCCGCTGTCATCCGCTCGGTCATTTCGGTGGCGGCGTTGCCGATGTCAATCTGGCCGCAAGCGATGTCGTACTTGCGGCCGTCCAGCGAAATGCACTTGGTCAGGCCCGTGATGGCGTGTTTCGTCGCCGTGTAAGGGGACGAGTTGGGCCGCGGCGCGTGCGCCGAGATGGAGCCGTTGTTGATGATGCGCCCGCCGCGCGGCTGCTGTGCCTTCATGAGCTTGATGGCCTCCTGGGCGCAGAGGAATGCACCGGTGAGGTTGACCGCCACCACGGCGCTCCACTGCTCGTAGGTGAGGTCTTCCATCGGAATGCCGGGCGCGCTGAGGCCGGCGTTGTTGAAGAGGACGTCCAACCGGCCGAAGGTCTCCCTGGTTTTGGTGAACAACTCCCGGACGCTGTCGGGTTGGCTGATGTCGGTGGGCACGGGGAGCATCCTGGCATCGGAGGGTTTTGCGGATGCGGCGGTGCGCTCGAGTTCCGCGGCCCGCCGCCCGGCCAGCACCACGGAATAGCCCGCGGAGTGCAGGGCGAGGCTGGCCGCGCGCCCTATGCCGCTGCCCGCGCCAGTCACCAGCGCGACCTTGCCATTGGGAATCATGATCGTTCTATTCTACGGCACGAGCTTGACCGGCGCCTGCCAGAAGGCCGCCTTCCGCCCCTTCGGATCCACCACGCTCACCTGGCAGTCGTATCGGCCCGGCGGCAGCTTATTCAGCGCCAGGCTGAAACGGAGCGGCAGCGCTTTGGACTTCGGGTCCAGCCCTTCCGTCACAGCCAGGGGCGGCGTCTCGAACGCCTTGGTCTGCCCCTGGTAGAAGGTCACGAAGGCCACCAGAGGCTGGACGGCTGTTACCCCGCGCTCGTAGGCCTGGAGATACACGTACATATCCCGGCTCTTGCTGAACACCCGCGTCACGCTGGGGATCAGTTTCTGCCCGTCCTGAATCAGCGGGTTGACCACCGGCCCTTTGTCCTTCGCGCTGAACAGCGCATCTCTCAAGTCCACACGCTGCCCGCTCAGCACCACCGAGCTGATCGGAATCCGTTTCAGCTCCTTGTTCAGGTTGGGGATGACGAAGTTCTTGGTGTACGTTCCAATTCTGCCGGTCTCTTCGTCGCGGGCCAGAACCTTGAAGGTGTAAGCCCCGGGAAGCAGCGTGAAGCCGGTGTCGTATTGAATGGGCTGGCGGGCGAGCTGGGCCGCGGTTTCGCCGGTCAGCTTGATATCCACCTTGTCGCGCACGTTGGCCATGGTGGCGCCGTACTCGTCCTTTACCTCGCCGATAAAATCGATCAGCGTGTGTTCCGCTCCGCGGCGCCGCGCCAGCGCCAGCTCGCTGCCCGGAATCTTTATGACCACGGGCACAAAATACTCGGCGGAATTCAGTTGGAAATAATCCACCTCCATGGCGATGGTCAGCTCCGTAATCGGATCGCCCAACATCAGCGCATCTTGCAGTTGCCGTTCCTTGTCCACCGAGGTGAACTTGCCGAATTCTTTGCCGGCAAAGTAACCCTGGCGATACGTCAGTTTCGCGGATGGGTCGCCGCTGAACGCGATCTTGATCCGGCGGAAGCGGCCGTCCAGAGCCTGGTTGGCCGAGTAATAGCCCAGGATGTAGTAGCTCGAAATGGACTGCTCCGCCTCGACGATTCCCACCGACAGGTCGTTATTGTCCAGCAGCGCCTTCCCGCCCGTATCCGCCGCCAGCGCGTACAACGTATCCTGCGCCTTCTGAAAATTGTTGGCGCTCGCCAGTGCCGAGCCGCCCGAGTACATCCCGAGCCCGCCCGGCGAACCCCTGGTGGCATCGCCCAGCGGGGCCTGCGCCACCAACCCGCGCGCGTCAATCGAGTAAAAAGAAACGTTGGCTCGGATGGCGGCGTTGGTGGTGGCCTGAAACTGCGCCTGGTTGTCCACGCCGTTCAGCCGCAGGCCGGAGGCGAAGTAGATCAGCACCTTCTTCTCGTTGAGCGTGCCCAGCATCTTGGCCGCCGTCTGCAAAGCGGCCAGTTGGCGGTCGGTGTTGAACAGGTTGAATTCGCTGTCGTCCTCGCCGAATGCCGTTCCGGTATCGGGGCTGCTGTCGTCGTCGTCGGTTACCTCGAATCCCTGCGCCTCGCCGACAAACAGTTTGTTGACGGTCTTCTCCAGGTCGTCGCGATTATCGGTGAAATCCCGCAGCACGTGGACGCCGTCGGAAAACGACAGGATCGCCATCAGGTCCTGCGGCGCCATCTGCGTCCGGATGAACTTGATGGCCGCGGCCTGCGCGCGCAACTGGTCCGGAGCCGGCATGGCGCTCATATCGAAATACAGCGCCAGGAGCCGCCGGTCCCGGTAGCGGACATCTCCGGGCCGTTCCGGCGAGATTTGGCCCCGCGTGACGGGCGCAACCGCACTCTCAGCCGCGGCCGGAGCGGGGGCCGCGGCCGCCACTGGCGCTACCGGCGTCACCGGTGCGCCTTCCTCGAACGTCTGGTATTCGCAAAAACTGACGGCCTGCGCCACGCCATCTTCCGTCACCACGAAATCCTTCGCGGTCAAGCCCTTCACCGGCTTGCCGTTCTTATCCGTGACCGAAACCGTCTCCACCACCAGTTGCGTATTCACCGTAATCTTCACCGGCCCGCCCGCCGGCTGCGCTGGGGCCTTCGGTGGTGGCTGCTGCGCCGCGGCCAGCGCCAGCAGGCCCAAGGCGAGCGCCATGGCTCTTTCGCATCGCATGTTTCAGAACCTCCATCGCAGCGTGGCCTGCACGCTGCGCATGGCATTGGCCGTGGTGGCCAGCCCGAACTGCGCGCTGTTCACGACGGCGTTCCAACTGGGATAGGTCACATGGTTCAGCGCGTTGGTCGAGTCGAATCTCAGGTCGACATCGCCAAAGGAGCGCCCCATGGAAGCGTTCAGCGCAAACTGGTCCGGACCGGCAATCGAATTCCTCCCCGCGTTGCCCCAGTGCCCGGCCGCCGCCACCATGTAAGCCGCCGGGTTTAGAAAGCGGCCCGCGGGAGCCGCATAAACCGGTGCCCCCGTGTAATCCGGCCGGATGCTGCCCGTCACGCCCGTGCCCCGCACCGCCGCCACATAAACCGGCGTCAACGGCATTCCCGAGCCCGCCGTGATATTCGTGATGAACGTCCACTCTTTGAAAGCCGCCCCCTTCCAGCCGCGCAGCAGCGTTCCTCCACGGACTCCGATTCCCGTGGTGAATTGTAACTGCGCGGTCACCTGGTGGCGCTGGTCGAAATTCGAGAGTCCGCGTTCCGCATTCAGGTCGAGCCAGTTCTGCGCGATCACCTGGCTTCCCTGGCCTCTGCCGCCCAGCGCGGCGTTGTCAATCGCCTTCGCGAACGTGTATTGCAGGCTCGCCGTGAACCCGTTGTGCAGCCGCCGCCGCAATTGAACCTGCCCCGCCTGGCGCGTCGAATTGCCGTTCGAGGTCATGTAGGCATAGCCCGACGGGCACGCCGGGCACGGATTCACCGCTCCCACCGGAAACGTATTCGGCAGAAACACTTGCACCGCCCGCGTCCCTTTGATGCCCAGGTAGGTGACGGTCATGACCATCGATCCGGCCACGTCCTGTTGCACCGATATCTGCCAGTTGTGCGAATAACCGGCGCGGAAATTCGGATCAATCGCAAACGTGTTGGTTGTAGCCGACGGAGGCGCGTAGAATCCGTTTGCCAGCGTCAGCGGATTGGCCGGGCTGTTTTGCACGCTCAAGCTCTTCGACAGCGGCGATTGCTGCGCCATCGCCGACGCAATCGGCAGGTAGATGGAAGTGTTGTAGTACACGCCGTATCCCGCCCGAACCAGCGTGGATGCTCCGAAAATGGGACGCCACGAAAGCGCCACGCGCGGCTGGATGGCATGCTTGTCGGGCTGAATCAGCGACTCCGGATATCGCTCGCCCGTCAGCGAACCCATGGGGTTGTTGCCCAGCACCGGCGCATCCGCCGCAAATCCCGGCGTCACGTCCAGGTTCACCAGCCGGCCATATTTCTCCACGATAGGCGAGTTGTATTCCCACCGCGCGCCGGCATTGACGGTGAGCCCCGGGCCTACCCGCCAGTCGTCGGTGAAGTATGCGTCGTAAGACGACGCCCGGAAATACTTGTCCGCGTTGCCGAAGGCGATCGCGCTGGTGTCCGGGACTCCCAGCAGGAAGTCGGCGAAATCGTTGCCGGTTCCCGGCACCGGGACCCCGCCCGCGCTGGCCGCGGTGGCCGCGCCCGTGAAGGTGAAACTGCCGCGCGCGTTCTGTTGCGCCAGCAGGTTGAACTGTTGCCGGCGGAAATCCGCGCCGATGGTGATATTGTGGGGCCTGCGCAGCCAGAATGCGGATAACGACGCGCCGCTTGTCTGGTTGCGCGTGAGGGATTGTGCCGCGTCTGAAAGCGCCGCATAGCCGCTCGCAAACGACAGGTTCGGCGGTCCCCAGTTCTCCGGGTCCTGGTTATTGCCCGTGATTCCCGCTTCGCCCGAGACGTTTTCGCGGTTCGCGAAGTACGGCGTAGTGCGTATCGACATGCGGCTGTACTGGTATCCCAGGCTGAAATTCAGCCGCTGGCTGGCCATGTACCGCCAGTTGGCATTGGCGTTGAACCCGCCGATATGGGTGGTGTCCGCGAAGCCGAACACATTCGAGCTTCCGTTGCGGACGCTGCGGTAAGCGAAGCTGCCGTTCACAAAGTGCTTCCGGTTGAGCGTCTTGTTCGCGCGCCCCTGCACGTCGTCCTGGTGGCTGATGCCTACCAGCGGAACCTGGTGATTGTAGCCCGCGGCCGGCAGAAAATTCGGCAGCGGATAAAACTTCAGCAGCGCTTGGGATTGCGGTGCGATCCGGCTTTGCGGAATCGCGTTCCCTGGAAATGGCAGCCCATTCGTTGGATCGAAAATCCGCGCCGGTTGTCCCGAAAAATCTCCGTTGCGGATGGCCCGGTCCGGCATCAGGCTGGTATCGGTAGTGTCGTTGCGGTTGCGCGTCGCCTGGTAGTTCACGAAGAACTGCCCTTGCCCGCGCAGCAGGTGCGGAATCACGAGCGGCCCGCCGAAAGACGCTCCCGCCCGCAGATGGTCATACGCCGGCTTGTCCGTACTCTGGCCCGTCAGGGAATACGGCCGCGCGTCCAAGGACGAGTTGTCCAGGATGAGACTCACGTCGCCCTGGTACATCGCTCCCGGCCCTTTACGCGCATTGCCGATCACGCGTCTCTCGATGGCGCCGCTGCTGCTGCCGCTGACCACCATGGCGTCGGATGCGGTCTGATTGAGATCGCCCACCGCCCCGCCTTCATTTTCCGTCTCCGTGCCCTGGTCACCCTGTGCCGCGCCCTCGCCGGCTGCATTCACGTCCGCGCGCTGAAACCCCGCTTGCGGGTTGGCGGCGGCGGTCGCGCCCTTCTTGCCGGGCTTAGCGGGCTGAGCGCCGCCGGCTGGCGCGGCCGCCTGCTGCCCCGCGGTGGGCTGGGCCGCGGATGCGGAACCCGGAGCCGCCGTGGGCTTGGTTTCGGCGTGAATTTCCTCCAGCGGCAGCACCTTCAGCTCCCATACCGGACTGGGCGCGTCTGGCGCCACGCCCACTTCCTGCTTGACGGTGGAGAAGCAAAGCATCTCCACCTGAATGGTCCAAACGCCGTCCGCGAGGTCGGGAAACGAATAGGCGCCCTGCTGGTCGGTCACGGCGACGAATCTCTGGTCGCCCTTGGTCGCCGTCACCGTGGCGCCCGGAACCGGCAAACCACCGAACTTGACCTCGCCGTGATGCCCGGCGGCCGCCAGGCCAAACACCGCTAGCCAGGCGAGGGCCGCGTACCTGAGGCCGTCAATTCTCAACCGGCGCCTTCTCCAGGTGGTCGATGACCAGCAGGTCCACGGGGCCCTTTTTCTGCTCCAGCCTCAACCCGAGCTGCTCTTGAACGGCGACAAACAGGCTGGGTCCGGTTTGGGCATCCGGCGCGCTATCGATCGGCATTCCCGCTCCTCCTTCGCCGGAAGGCGGCGGCGGAGGACCCAGGGCCATCACCTTCCTACCCATGCCTCCCTCTGGCGCGAAGGTCAGGATGTAATCGTAGTTCCCCTTCAGTCCGGTCATATCCACCACGGGGAGGTCCAACTGCCCCGACAGCATCTCGGCCAACCCGGCCATCGACTGTCTATTAGCCGTCAAGCGTGCATTACCGTTCACAAACATCATGGTAGTGGCGCTACGGCCCGCCGCCCCGGGGGGCAACACCGGGAAGCCGTCCTTACCCATCTTGAGCTTGTCCATGGCCGCCGAAGCCAAAGGGCCGTCAGCCGCGGGGCCGCCGCCCTTGGGGGCGCTACTATCTTTAGCGGCGACGTCGTCCACCGACTCCTTCATCTTTGGCCCGTTCTTTCCCACCACCAGAGCATACATGGGCAATTCTTTCTTTTCCCGGTGGAGCGTCAGCTTGAAGCGCTCCGCCAGCAGATTCTGAAGCATCAGCCGGAACTGCGCCTTGGTAGCGCCTTGCGGCACCTTGGCGACAATGTCGTATCTTGCGGAGTCCAGCCAATCCGGTCCGGAGATCTGGAAGCCCTTCACGTCGTACGCGTTCATGAGGACATTTTTCAGCGTCACATTGTTATACGTAATCTGGCCGGGGTCGGGGGTCCCGGGACCGCCGCGCATCATCACGCTGATGCGGTTGCCGGTGATCGGCGCGGCCGGCTTGACCGACGCCACCTCAAATGTCGGCGAATTCTCCGCCGTCTGCGCCAAGGCCGCGCAGGACGTGAAAGCTACCAGGCCGGCGCCCATGATCGCTCTTAGCATCTCTCGGAACTCCTTTGCTTTTAATGTAATCGGTTTCCGTCGCGGCCGCCTCACCCGGAGACACAACTCTTTCCGCACGCCAGCGGCTGTCTGTATGACGCGCCGGCGCCGAGAACGTTGGGTCCAACCTCACTAAGGGATTGTCAAGGAATAACCGTTCCATCTCAACCGTGGCGCACGCACTCTTGCGTGCCGTGTCGAGACTCTTCTCGACACGCAGGCCGCGTGTGAGCCAGGCGTCGGCAGGAGTGCCGACGCGGCACGCAAGAGTGCGTGCGCCCCGGTCGCAGGACGTCTCCCTGACATGGTTATTTCGTGACAACCCCTAATAACGCTTACCCGTGCCGCTTTGTGACAGCCATCATCAGTGTGACGGAATCGCGACGGTCTGGCCGGACTGGATTGTGTCCAGCGCATGTAGGATGGCATCCACCAGGAGCAACAGGTCCTCAAGTTGATTGGTTCGGGCACGGACCAGAATGACTGCGAGTTTTCGACCGGCAGGACTCTGCTGGTGCGGTATACCCTGGTCGACCGTCAGGGCGAATCCTTTGCTTCCTCAAGCGCCCGAATAGCCATCTCCCGCGTTACCGTGGGGAACTGCCGCAAAAACTCCCCCAGGGAATGGCCGCCCTCGATGTAATCGATCAGATTCTGGAACGGAACTCGCGTGCCACGAAAACACGGCGTTCCGTTCATGACAGCCGGGTCGATCTGAATTATGTGATCCATCATCGCCGGTCTCCATTGTACCCTTTTGCGCCGCGCCGACACAGCGTCTGGCGAGGAGATGCCGCGCGCCCTGGCACACATTCGTTCAGTCCCCAGGTTTTCCCAAGTCACCCCCCTGGCAGGCCTTCCGCAGCGCTTCGGCGAGGAGTTGCTGCTTCTCCGGCCCGAGCTTTTTCCCCTCGGCCGTGACGTAGAACACATCGATGGCTTTGTGCGCCTGGGTGTCGATCAGCACCACTTCGATGTTGCCTCCGTTGGACGAAATCGCCCAGGCCAGGTCGTAGAGCAGGCCGGGGCGGTCTTCGGCCACAATCTCCACCAGCGTCGCGGTGTGGCTGGCTTCCGAATTGAATGAGACTCTCGCGGGAATGCGCGCTTTGCGGCTGGGCAGCGCGGGCTTCGGCCGGTTGCGCAGAAGCGCGCGAACGTCCGTCTTGCCCGCGAGCACGCGCTCGGCGGTGGCGCGCAAGCGGTCCACCTCAGTGGGGTTCAGATCGAGCGTGCGCGAGGGATCGGCGAACGTGAACGTGTCCAGCACCAGGCCGCGGCGATTGGAAAACGCCTCGGCTTTGAGAATGTTCATGCCGAAACTGGAGAGCGTTCCGGCCACCGAGGCGAACAGGAACGGGCGGTCGCCGGCCACCAGCGTCAGTTGCCAGGCTGATTCCAGCTTGCGAACGTCCACGGCCACCCCGCGGAGCGCCCTCTGGGCCCGGGCCTTCTCCTCCAGCGCCATGTGCTCGTCGATTTCCGCCTCGGTGTGCGTGCGCAGGTAGCGCGTGGGGAAGCCTTCCAGGAATGCGATCCGCTCGGGCGGGCCGGTGGGGATGGCCTCAATGCGCTCTGTTTCCAGCTCCCGAGTCAGCTCGTTGTAGACCGCCAGGTAGAGCTGCCACAACCGCTCGGCGCGCCAGGGCGTCATGACGCTGGGATTGACGGCGCTGATATCGGCGTAAGTCACCAGCGTCAGCGCCTTGAGCCGCTCGACGGTCTCTACCTGGTGCGCCACGTCGCGCACGGTCTGCGGGTCGAACACGTCGCGCGACTGCATCACGGCGGAAAGCTCCAGGTGCTTGCGGATCAGGAAGAGCACGGTTTCGCGGTCCGCCGGCGGCATCTGGATGCGCGCCATGGCGTCGCGCGCCAGGCGCACCGAGCCATCCACCGGACCTTCCCCGGGCGACCCTTTGCCCACATCGTGAAATAGCAGCGCGAACATCGGCACGGACGGCTGTTTCACTTCCACCAGCAGTTCGCCATAGCTCCCGGGAAGGCTCCACAGGTTCTGCATGCTGACGAGCGTGTGCTCGTCCACCGTGTAGCGGTGATAGAAGTCGCGGATTACCAAACATTCCATCCGCTCCAACTCCGGAAAAATGGCGGAGAGCATGCCGGTTTCGTGCATCGACCGGACGGCCAGCGGCGCGTGCGGAAGCGAGAGGATCTCGCTCAGCGGGGGCCACAGGGCCTGCGGCCCGGCGAAGTGCGCCCGCAGGCGAACGAGCCGCGATTCGATCTGCTGCTCGGCCTCGACGGAGGGGCGAATGCCGTGACGCGCGACGAATTCGAACAGGCTCAACGCCAGCCCCGGCTCCACGTCCAGGCGCTGCGGCGCGCGGAAGTGGACGCGCTCCCGATGCGCGCTGAAATCGGCGTTCGACACGCGCGACCGCCAGTCGCGAAACTGCGCGAATAACGAGCTGAATTGGGCCTCGCTGGCCTCCATCGCGCGGATGGCGGCGCGGTAGATGGCGCGGGCGTGGCGATAGTACTCGCGCATCCATTGGGCGGCGTCGCCGTTCCGCCACAGTTCCGCGATGGAGTCCTGGGCGTCGAACGAAAGCGCGTTGTTGTCGCGCCCCGCCTGGCAATGCAGAAAGCAGCGCAGCCGCGCCAGAAAGCGAAACGCCGATTGCAATTCCGCCGCCGGTCCGTCCCGCGTCCCGTGCAGTTGATCGAGCCAGCAGATGAGCTGATGATCGCGCAGGCCGCCGGGAGTCTCCTTGACGTTGGGCTCGAGGTGATAGAACGTGCCGGCGTACTTGGAGTGGCGGGCGCGCGCCAGTTGCGTGAGGTTGCGGACCAGCGGCTCGCGGTTGCCGTGGATGAAGCGCGGCAACTTCTCCGCCAGGCCGGCGTAGAGCGCGCGGTCGCCGGTAAGATAGCGCTGGTCGAGCAGGCTGACGTTCAGCTCGATGTTGCGGTCGTGAACCTCGGTGCATTCGGCGGGAGTCCGGACGGAGTGGCTGAGGCGCAGGCCGGAGTCCCAAAGCTGCCGGAGAAACGCCGAGAGCGCATCCTTCGAGGCCAGGGCCAGCCGCTCCGATTCGAACAGCAGCAACAGGTCCACATCCGAGTACGGAAACAACTGGCGGCGGCCATAGCCGCCCACCGCCAGCACGGCCAAACCGGCCGGCGCGGCTGGAATCAGCAGCGCCGCCGCGGCTTCGAGCACCAGGCGGTCCACTTGCGCCGTGCGTTCGGCCAGAGCGGTCGCCGCATCGCCGGTAGCGAGGAACTTCCCTCGGATCGAGGCCGCGCCGTCGCTACAGGGCCGATTCTCCACGATCGTCGTTCCGGATGCGTATGGCTTCGGCCACGTCGTAGACGAAGATCTTGCCATCGCCGATCTTGCCGGTGCGCGCGGCGGCGGTGAGGGTCTTGATGACTTCTTCGGAGCGGCTGGAGGGCACCACCATTTCCAGCTTGACCTTGGGCAGCAGGTCGACGTTGTACTCCTGCCCGCGGTACACCTCTTTGTGCCCCTTCTGACGCCCGTGGCCGCGGACCTCGCTGATGGTCATGCCGTCGATGCCGATGCTCTTCAGCGCTTCCTTCACCTCGTCCAGCTTGAACGGCTGGATGATCGCCTCGATTTTCTTCATGTGGTAATCCTAACTCTCTTGCCCGGGACGGGCGAGGCGTGCCTCGCCCCTACACACCCGTAGGGGCCGGGCACATTGCGTGCGTACCGCATGCCCGGCCCCCCGTCACGCCTCGAATATATACCCCTCCTCGCCATGCATGCTCACATCCAGGCCCTCGATCTCTTGCGCCGCGCTCACCCGCAGCCCCACGGTCAAGTCGCAGATTTTCAGAATGACGAGCGTGCCCACAATCGCCAGAACCCAGGCGATGCCGCAGCCGATGAACTGGTTGAGCACCTGTGCGCCGTTGCCGTCCACCAGGCCCAGGGGCATCGCCCGGCCGGCGGCGTCCTTCAAACCGTCATTCACGGCGCTGGTGGCGAAGACTCCCGTGAGCAAGGCTCCCAGGGTTCCACCCGCGCCGTGCACGCCGAAAGCGTCCAGGGAATCGTCATACCCGAACCTGGCCTTGACGCGGGTAACCATCAGGTAACACACCACGCCCGCGCACAGCCCAATAAGGAGCGCCGGGAACGGCTTGACGAAGCCGGACGCCGGTGTGATGGCCACCAGGCCCGCCACCGAGCCCGAGATCGCGCCCAACACGCTGGGCTTGCCGTTGTGCAGCCATTCCGCGCCGATCCAGCCGAGCGTGGCGGCGGCGGCGCCGAAATGCGTCGCCACGAACGCGCTGGTAGCCAGGCCCGAGGCCCCCAGCGCGCTGCCGGCATTAAACCCGAACCATCCCACCCACAACAGGGAGGCGCCGATGAAACTGATCACCAGGTTGTGTGGCTTCGACGGAAAATCGGGATACCCCAGCCGTTTCCCCAGGTACAGCGCGCAAATCAGCGCCGAGACCCCGGAGGTAATGTGCACCACCGTTCCGCCGGCGAAATCGAAACAGGGAATCCGGCCGCCCAGGAAGGCGTTCAGCAGCCCGCCCTTTCCCCATACCATGTGCGCCATCGGGAAATACACGAGCAGGGACCAAAGCGCCGTGAACAGGAGCATGGCGCTGAACTTCATGCGCTCTGCGAACGCCCCCGAGATCAATGCCGGAGTAATGATGGCGAACATCAACTGGTAGACCATGAAGGTTTGCTGCGGGATGGTGGGCGCGTAATCGGGATTGGGCGCGCTGCCGACGTGGTTCAACAGCGCGAAATGCAGGCCCCCCAGGAAAGGCGAAGGCCCGCCGAAAACCAGGCTGTATCCCACGATCGCCCAGATCACCGTTACCACCGCCATGAGGACGAAGCTCTGCATCATGGTGCCCAGGACGTTCTTTCGCCGCACCAGCCCGCCATAAAAGAGCGCCAGGCCGGGGCCCGTCATCATGAGGACCAGCGCGGCGCTGGTCAGCATCCAGGCGTTGTCTCCGGCGCTCTGCGCGGATTTGGTGGCGGTCTCGAGGGCTGCCATTCTGGATTGGATATCAAGGTTTGCCTGCGCCCACAGGGCCGCGGGCGTGGAAAAGAGTGCAAGCGCACAGAGCTTGACCAGGTGTCTCATGGTGGGGCCGACTGCGAACCGGGCTGTCTAACCTAGTGTCTCCCAGGGCCTCGGCCGCCCCAAGACGGAACTTTCTATGGGCCGGATTGGAATTTTTTATGGCCCCAAATTAAAACCGGCGCTCCCGTCCGATTCCGGCGTATAATCAGTGCGTCGCTAGATGGAGTAAAACGTGACGGGCAGTGCCGTGGGCGTAGTCTCCATCGCCGGTGGATGGCGCCGAGGCGCATCGCCCGGGCGACGGAGCCACTGCCGAGGGCGGGCCGAATCTCCTTACGGAGATCCGGCCGCCTGTGATTGACTTTCCAGGTCTTTCATTCAGCGGGAAAGCGCCCGGCCGGCGTACTTCTTCCACATGGCCGGATCGGCCAGCATCT
This sequence comes from Bryobacteraceae bacterium, assembly GCA_049510555.1. GTDB lineage: Bacteria > Acidobacteriota > Terriglobia > Bryobacterales > Bryobacteraceae > Fen-178. Next base: position 151,956 of record JBEKYW010000005.1, on the reverse strand, counting down.
TGACAAAGAGACCGCCTACAACCGAGCGAGCCTGGAAACCCTGCTGCTTTGCCGTGACGGTATCGTACCAGTCGGTCAGGGGCACGCGGCTTTCGGAATCGTTCGCGAACTGATATGCCGGTGAAACGATTTTGTCGAAATCGGACTGATTTTCGGCCAGGGTTGCCGTCCACAGGATCCAGTCCAGCTTGGTGTAGGTGCGGCGATTGTCGAGGGGCAGGCCGTACTGATTCTGCCTGGTGAGATAGTAGGCGATCTCCTTCCGCGCCACTTCGGGCGGAAACAGATTCAGGCCAAGCAGTTTGTCCCACACCAGGTTGTACTTCTGGCTCCAGGTCCCGGGTTTGTCGAACGCCAGCCGGTAGTGATCTCCATCGCCGGCCAGTTCCATCCATCTCTTGACGAATTCCTGCGCGGTCCGGCGGTATTCGGCGGCGACGTCCTTCCGCCCCGTCATATCGGCCAGCATGCCGTACGAACCCAGCGCCAGGATCGCTTTGATCGACAGATTGGCATTATGCGCGAGGTGGCCGGCAAAGTCGTCGGTGGAAAGCTGATTTTCAGGATCGAGTCCTTTCTCCCTCAGGTACTCGGCCCATTGGGTCAGTTCCGGCCAGTACTTCGCGGCATAGTCCGCATTGCTTTCGGCCTTCGCCAGCGCGGCCAGCATGATCAGCATGTTGCCGCTCTCCTCCACGGGCATCTGATTCTCTTCGGTCCGCTCGCCGCCGCCGTAGACCTGACCGTTGGCTTGCGGGTACGTGCCCAGGTCATGCGGCGCAAACGGCCAGCGCCACCGGCCCATGCGCGCGTAGTCGAGCACGGGCTGGAGCTGCGCGCGCAGCAACCGCGGATTGAACAGCAGCGTGAACGGTGAGCTGGGATAGATCACATCCACGGTGGAGATACAGCCGTTACTGAAATTCTCCTTGGGGAAGAACATCGCCGTGCCATCGGCGTCCGCCACCAGCTTGTGCGCGGCCAGCGTCTGCCGGTAGGCCAGCGATGCCAGGCGGGCGTACTTCTCGCCGCCGGTCTGGCGCATGTCGGTCATGAGCTGATCGTCGAAAGCCTTGCTCTTCTCAAGCAGCGCGTCGTGATCGCGGCGGCCCATGCGCAACAACTCCGCCGCATCCGCGCCGTTGCGCCGCCACCAGGCCCGTTCGCGCCGCTCGAAATACTCGATGGCGTAGATATCGTCATAGGCGATCATGAGGTAACGCGATGCCGGCTGGGACGTGATTTTCCCCATGTCAATGGCAATGGCCAGCACCGGCCCTGGCGCCCGTCCGCCGCGGGAACCATCGCCAAGGTCGTCGGAGTTGGGCAGGCGTCCCGTGCCGGTGAACGCCGCGCGGCCCTGCTGGCGGTTGGTGATGGCCTGCGTGACACCGTCCGGCTTGTCGGCGGCGAGATACAGGTATCCCCAATCGATCCGCAGGTCGTCTCCGCGCTTGGCCAGAACCGGCTGCTCGCGCGAGCCCATCCGCAAAACGGGCTCGCCGTCCACTTGAAAGCGCGCCGGCCAAACCGGCTGGTCGGCAGTGTTCACCACCAGGTCGGATCCCGCATCGAAATAGACAGCCGCCTCGTGCTCTTTTCCATCGGTGGAACTGAGGGCCCACTCGACGTAAGTCAGAGGCCGCGAAAGCACCTCCAGATCGTCCGGTAAAGCGGGTGTGAGAAACGTCAGCCGCACTTTGACTCCAGCGCCCGAGAACTCGTATATGGTGCGGGTGGGCAACACCTCGACCCGCGTTTGCGCCAGTGCGTTAGGGGCGGGCGTGCCGCGACCGCCTCGACCAACGGCGCCGATCAGGTTGTAGACGCCGCCATCGACGCGGACGAGCGCGGACAAGCTGTTCGGCTTGCCGGTCCAGTGGGTCGTGCCGGTGTCGGTCAACCGGTCGGCGGCGGACCAGATGCTGAAGTACGGATCGTGGGCCACCAGCGGAACGGCCGGCGGGCGCATGGGCGCCAGCGTTTGCGCACACGCCGCGAATGTGAAGCCGCTCAGAACTATCGCGAGTTGGAAACTCCTCATAGCTTTGTTCATAGGAATCTTATAAGCGTGCCAACCGCTCTCTAACGTTCGCGGCTCTGTCCCCGATTCCGAGCCGCGAACGTTAGAGAGCGGTCCACGCACACCCTCATTCGCCAACGCGCCACTCCAGGATCCCGACCGGCCGGCGGCCTTCCGCCGACACGTGCAGGCGGATGGCGGTGGTCCGAACCTGCGTGAAGCGAACGCGGTTGAATCTGTCCTTGTCAGTGGGATAAGTCGCCACCCCTTCCACCGGCTTCCACGCCGAACCGTCCCACCACTCGAGCGACCACGACGACGGCGGCGCGCACCCCTGACCATCGGCGTCCGCCGCCCAGTAGACCTCCGCCGATCCCATCGTTCGCGGTTCCGAGTAACGGTACTCGATCCACCTTCCGCCCGCGCCCTGCGCCCACACAAACCGGGGAATGGAGCGGTCGGCCGAATTGGAGGGCGCCAGCCCATCGAGAACCGCGGAAGGAGGCTCGAAATGCGAGCTCGCCGAAGCCTGCACCATAGGCGCGGGGCCGTCCCAGACATGTGCATCGGGGCCGTCGCCGATCTGCGGAAAAGAAGAAATGCGCAGCCGCGCCGCGCCCATCGGGATGAGCGTGATCTCCTCGACTGGCTCGTTGCTCTTCACGGGTCCAGCCTCGACTTCGCCGGCCATGCCGTTCGGCTCCAGTTTCCATTGCGGGATTCGCCGGCCCTTGGCGCGCAATGCGATGGGGGCGTCCTCCGCGGCGAAGGGCTGCGCCGCGGTCTTGCCTGTCTTCACTACCTGAAACGACTCCTCGGGTTTCCGCGCATTCCACACCAGCCCGTAATTCCACGGCGTAGTCGGGTAGACTTCCTGCGCCGGGAATTCGTCTGTGCCGCCTTCGCGGACCCAGCGCTCACCGATTTTGAGCGAGTACGTCAGCGGGCCGCGGCTGACGGACACGGTGTTGCGATTCTCTTTCCAGACCTGCACGCGGATCTTCATGGGCAGCGCCAATACGATCTTGTCGCTGGCGCTCCAGGTGCGGTCCAGAACCAGCCAGCCGCGCGCGGCGTCCTTGGGCGCGGGAAGCGGCTTGCCGTTCACGCTGACCGACGGGTTGGCGCACCACGCCGGCACGCGAAGCACCAGCGGGAACTCGACCGCTTTCGGCGTCTCCACCGCGATCGTGATCGACTCATCGAACGGATAATCGGTGGTCTCCGTCAGCTTGACCTCAGTGCCACCGGCCACCTTGGCCTTCACCTGGCTCGGCGCGTACATCGCCGCCGCCAGCCCGTTATCGCGCGTTGCCATCCACAGGTATTCCGAGAAGTAGGGCCACCCGAACGCCGCATTGTGCTGACAGCAGCGGTAGCCGTAGGGGTTGTAACGGAACATGTCGCCGCTGTTCTCAATCATGGGCGCCTTATTGGCGCGGTCGAGCTGAACCTGGTTGGGACTGGTGATGTAGTGCAGCCCCTTGAGATCGGGCGTCATCGATGCCGGGAACGAATTAAACGCGATCTCCTCGGCCCGGTCCGCCCATGTGCGGTCGCCGGTGATCCCCGCCAGCATCTCGTCGCTGAACATCATCTCCGCCCACGCGCATGTTTCCGTGCCATTGCGCGGTCCATTGAACCCCGGCCGCGCGTCCTCGTCGGCCGCATACCCGCCACCGGGGACCTGGCCGTAGAGCCTGCGCATGGTATCGTAGTTGCGCACGGTGGCTTTCAGGTATCGCGCGTCTTTCGCCTGCTGGAAGAACTCCGCCGGCTCGCGGAAACATTCGGCAAAATTCACGTTGTGCCAGGAAGCGATACCGCCCGACCAATCGTCGGTGCGCTCGTGATTCACCTTTGCCAGGTCGAGCAGCCAGGGCTGGCCCGTGCGGTTGTAGAGCCAATAGATGGAGTCCAGGTTGTCGCCGGCGCGCTGCTTCTGCCAGCTCGCCGAAAGAAAGTCCTCCAGCGGAATGGTCGTCTGCCAGCGAAAGTATTTCGTCAGGAACGGCAGGATGCGCGCATCGCCGGTCGCCTCATATAGCGAGCGCAGCGGGAAGAGCATCAGCATGTTCGGCCACAGATCGAGCATGCGGCTACGCAGGCCGTTGACGCGTTCGCCATCGATGTTGCTCTGGCTGCCGAAATAGCCGTTGGGCCGCTGGGTGGCGATCACCGCATTCAACCACTGGTTGGCGCGCTTGATGATCGCCTCGTCCTGGAGCACGCAACCGAGGTCCACATAACCGCGAAGCCAGTACGGCACTTCTTCCCACCCAAACTTCCCGTGGCCTGCCGGGCTGGTCCATTCGTTGCCTTCGAACTTGCAGAACTGGCTGATCTCTTCCAGCTTGCCCGAGAAGCCCTTCGTCTCGAGCAACAACTGGTGCCGCAGCCAGCCTTCCGGGCGCACGCTCCCCAGCGGGAGCTTGATCAGCGGGTTCGGCGCAAGCGGCGCGCGATTCCCGGCATAGTAGCTGTTCGCGCCCTTGGCGGATGGGGTCTCGACCGTGCGCAAGACTGGAACTGCCGGCGCGCTCCAGCCCGGTTCTTGCGCCTGGGCCGTGGACGCCAATATAAGGATTGGAACGATGAAGACGAATTTTTCTGTGGCTCGCATGGGATACCTCATTTTATGCCTTTCGCCAGGTCTTACCCGCCTGCTACTTTACCCGCGCCGTGAAATCGTGCTCAAATCGGTCTCTGGAGAAAAAAACAGATGATAAAAGCGCCGCCGGAGAAAGTCTCGCAAGAAGTGCTGAGCTTTAACGTCAACGAATTGGAGCCGTTACTGTCCCCGCCCCCGATGCGCATCCCACCGTTTGAGCCGGCCATCGTCAAGGTAAAGACCGGGGAAACCATGCTGATCCGTTCTTTGAAGAAAGAGGAGGCGCCTCTGTTTCTGGCCTACATCAAGAAGTTAATGGACGTTGACCATGACTTTTACGACATTGTGGGCGCCAGGGTCTACGCCGAGGTGCTGGGCTGGATCAGGAACCGGTTAAAGGACCCGTATCAGCTCCTGGGAATTATCGATGGGCACGTGGTGGCATTCTGCAATGGCCGCCTGATGAATGAGGACATCAATATCAGCCTCCACAGCATGGCTTTCAGAAGAGGCTTGCGGGCCGGAGCCATCATGTATTACGCCAAGTGCGATTACTGTTTCGGAGCATTGAAGCAGAAGGAGTTCTGGGCAACTTACGAGAGTTATAACGGCCTCAAGCGATGGGGCATTGGAATGGCCCAGCCTTCCTATCCCTGGCCCGATCGCCAGCATGAGTTGGGCGGCGCCAAGGTTTTCTATGTCACCAGGGAATACTGGGAGACCACGGTCAAGAATTACCTGGAAGAAATGATCCAGACCAGGCTGGAAAGACCAGTCCCCGCCGAAATACTGAAGCGCAACGAAAAGATCGTGATGCCGGATAAGCTGGAAGAAGATTGACGCTTCTAGACGTTGGCGACAGTGTCGGGATGGGACGCTACGGGTTGCACTACAATTCGAGACTGAGTGTCGGGCCGCTCGAGCCGGCCAAGCTCGAGCTGAATCTGCGCGTCTTTGAAGGGGCGCTGCTGGCATCTGCTCCGGCCAGGAGTCTCGCCTTCCTGATCGACGATCGAGGCGGACGAACCTTCGCCTCGGCCTTCGAGAAGGAAGTGGCGCGCCGCCTCAGCGCCGGAGTCGCGCGATTGGCCCATGGGGATCTCGAAGGCGGCGCGTCGCAGATCAGAGGTCTCGGCTACGGCCTGACGCCCAGCGGCGACGACTTCCTGGCCGGCTTCCTGTTGGGCATGCATGCGCTGGAGATGGCCACTGGCATCGACCTCGCCGCGCAACGCCGCGCCGTCCATGAGGCTGCGCGCGGCGGCAACCCGTTCTCCGAGGCGCTGTTGCGCTCGGCCGCGGAAGGCCGGTGTTTCGAGCGGGCCGGGTCGCTCATTCGATCCTTATTTGAGGGTGTGGAACCAGATGTGCTCCGGCACGCGCGGCGGCTGTTCGCGGTGGGCGCCAGCTCCGGCGCGGACCTGGGAGTGGGCCTGCTGTTCGCCCTGAAGGGCTGCCCGTGTGGGGCAGGTTGGAAACCTGCAGGCGGGTTGCTAACCCGCCTGCGCCGATTTCCAATCGGCGCGCAGGATACCATCCTGCCCCACGCCAAGGTGACTGCATGGTCATAAGAGGTGAAATCAAGACTGGCGTCTACTTCGACTCGGTCACGCTCATGATCGTCGGGCGGGATATCACCGCGGCCCCGGGCGTGCTCGATGCCGCGGTGGTCATGGGCACCCGGGAGAACCAGGCCATCCTGAGATCCGCGGGTCTTTGGATCGACCAGTTCGCTGCCGCCAGCGACACCGACTTGCTTCTGGCCGTCAAAGCGGCCAGCGCGGAGACCGCGTCCCGTGCCTTGCGCGCCGCCGCCGAGCAGCTCAAAACCGTCCGCGCCCGCGCCGAAACCGCCGGCGAGTCTCTGCCCCTGAGCCTCGACGGAGCGCTCCACGCCCTGCCCGGTGCCAACCTGGCCCTTATTTCGGTCGCCGGCCGCTACGCGGGCGAGCAGGCCCGGAAGGCGCTCGGAGCCGGCCTGCACGTCATGCTGTTCTCTGATAACGTGCCGCTCGCTCAGGAAATCGAGCTGAAGAAGCTGACGCGCGCCAACGGCTTGCTGCTCATGGGCCCCGACTGCGGCACCGCTATCATCAATGGGGTTCCGCTGGCCTTCGCCAACGTGGTCAACCGGGGCGACATCGGGATCGTCGCGGCGGCCGGGACGGGCCTCCAGGAGGTCAGCACCATCCTCTCCAACGCGGGCGCCGGAATCTCCCAGGCCATCGGCACCGGCGGCCGGGATGTGAAGAAGGAGGTCGGCGGAATCATGTTCCTGGAGGGCCTCAAAGCCCTCATTCACGATCCGGCCACCCGCACCATCGTACTGGTTTCCAAACCTCCCCACGAGTCGGTCTTGAAAAAAGTCGGCAAGGCCCTGAAGGGCGTCCGCAAGCCGGTCATCGCCGTATTTCTTGGCGCCGAAGAGCAAACCGTGCGGCGATACGGGATGACTCCGGCTGCAACCCTCGAAGAAGCCGCGCTCATGGCGTGTGGGGCAGCCGGAACGGCCCGCAACCGGGGTCCCCGACCTGCCCCGCCTGAAGTCGATCTTCTCCACTTAGCCCGCAGCCAGAAGTACGTCCGCGGCCTGTTCTGCGGCGGGACTTTCTGCACCGAGGCCCAGGTGATCTTCCGTGACCAGGCCATCGGCCACGTCCACTCCAACGTGCCCCTGCCGCCCTTTGCGGTCCTGCCAGACGTCTGGAAAAGCCAACAGCACACCCTCATCGATCTCGGCGAGGACGCCTTCACGGTGGGCCGGCCACACCCCATGATCGATTACTCGTTGCGCAACCGCCGCATTCTGGAGGAAGCTCAAGATTCCGAAACGGCCGTCATCCTGCTTGACGTCGTGCTTGGTTACGGCACCAACATGGACCCGGCCGGTGAGCTGGCTCCGGTGATCTGCCGTGCGCGCGGCAAACGCCGCCTCATTTTTGCCTGCTCGGTCACCGGCACGCCGCGCGATCCGCAGAACCGGACCAGGGTTGCGGAAGCTCTGACGGCCGCGGGCGCTCACGTTTTTCCAAGCAATGCCGCAGCGTGCAAGTTCGCCGCGCGTGTGGCCCGCAGCCTGGAAGGAAAGTGATGGCCATCCGCGATCTGTTTCAAACCGAGCTGAAGGTCATCAACATGGGGCTTGCCTCGTTCCAGGAAAGCCTTGACCATTGTGGCGTTCAGTCGGTGCAAGTGGACTGGCGGCCACCCATCGATCTCGACGCCGGCGCCCTCGCGGCGGTCGAGGCCGCCGCCTCGGAAATCGACCAGGCCAACCAGAAAGCCGTGAAAATCATCCTCTCCGGCAAGCCCTTCCTCGTGGGGATGGCCCAGGCGCTCGATGTCGTCCCGGGAATGAGGGAGAACGTCATCCTCCACGCCGGTCCGCCGGTCACCTGGGAGCGCATGTGCGGCCCCATGCGCGGGGGCGTCATCGGCGCTCTGCTCTATGAAGGCATGGCCAAGACGCCCCGCCAGGCGCAGGCGCTTGCCCGCTCCGGCCAGATCCGCTACTCGCCCTGCCACCAGCACGCGGCGGTCGGCCCCATGGCCGGCATTGTGTCGCCCTCCATGCCCGTCTTCATCGTCAGGAACGAGGAATACGGCAACACCGCCTACGCCACCATGAACGAAGGCCTGGGCAGGGTGTTGCGCTACGGCGCCTACGGCCCGGAGATCACCCAACGGCTCCTGTGGATGCAGGAAACCCTCTACCCGGCGCTCCGCAAGGCCGTCGAAAAGCTGGGCAAGGTGGATCTGAAAAACATCATTGCCCAGGCCCTGCACATGGGCGACGAGGTCCACAACCGCAACCGAGCGGCCACCTCGTTGCTCTTCCGGCTGCTGGCCCCCGCGGTCATTCGGACCGCGCCGGATGCCGGGCAGGCCGCCGAGGTCCTCGAGTTCATCCATGGCAACGACCACTTCTTCCTGAACCTTTCGATGGCCGCATCCAAGGCCACGCTGGACGCCGCGCGCAACATCCCCTCGAGCAGCGTGGTGGTCGCCATGGCGCGCAATGGGACGGATTTCGGCGTCCAGCTCGCGGGGACCGGCGGCCAGTGGTTCACCGGACCGGCGCCCGTGCCGGATGCGCTTTTCTTCCCCGGCTACAGCAAGCAGGACGCCAACCCCGACATCGGCGACAGCGCCATCACCGAGACCAACGGCCTGGGCGGCTTCGCCATCGCTGCCTCGCCGGCCATCGTGCAGTTCGTGGGCGGCGCGGCCTCCGATGCCCTGCGCTATACACGGCGGATGTACGAGATCACGGCCGCCGAGAACAACGTCTACCAGATTCCCGCCCTCGATTTCCGGGGCACCCCCACGGGCATCGATGTCCGAAAGGTGATCGCGAAGAACATTCTCCCGGTCATCGATACCGGTGTGGCCCACAAGAAACCAGGCGTCGGACAGGTGGGGGCCGGCATTCTCAGCGCTCCGGCCAAGCCATTTGAAGACGCTCTGATAGGGCTTTCCAAGACCTTGAAGAAGGCCCGTAAGAAAAAGGAGAGACCATGAAGACCGACAAGAAGACCGCGGATTTTCTGAAATACATGTCCAAGGTCAAGCTCTACGACCTCACCCAGCCCCTCAGCGTGCACACCCCGCCCTGGCCGAGCTACATGCCGCTCTCCGTGCAGTATTTCAAGCGCATCGCCGGCGCGCACATGGGCCAGGGCGCCAACGGCCAGATCATCACCACCAGCAACCACGTGGGCACCCACATGGATGGCGAGATTCACTTTCACTCGGCCGGCCGCCCCATTGGAAAAGTGCCCATGGAAGAGTGGATCGGCCCCGGCGTGGTGGTGGATATCTCCGGCGAGGTGGACGATTACGACCTCTACTCGCCGCACATGCTCATGCGCAAGGCGGATATCCGCAAGGGCGACATCCTCATCATCAATACCGGCTTCCACCGCTACGCGTGGGACCAGCCCCAGTGCGACGAAGTGCGCTACTTCTGCAAGCACCCCGGCCCCGACCCCCACTTCCATGAGTGGTGTCTCGACATGAAGTTCAAGTGGCTCGGCTTGGACTGCGGCAGCGCCGACCACCCCATGAATACCATCATCCGCGACTGGCACCCCAAGCTCTTCGCCGAAGCCGAAAAGAAGCTGATGAAGCGCACCCATCGCCGCTGGGATGAGGTTTTCCCACAGGAGATCTACTACCAGGTCATGCACATCAAGCTTTTCCCCAAGAAGATCGTCCACGCGGAAAACGTGGGAGGCGAGATCGACAAGCTCAGCAACCAGCGATGCTGGATCGGCTGTTTCCCGCTCAACGGCATCGAGCTGGAATCCGCCATGTGCCGCATCGTAGCCTGGCGGCCGTAAGGACCGCTCTCTTACGTTCGCGGCTCGGAACGGAGCCGCGAACGTAAGAGAGCGGAGTGTTAGGGAGCGAAGTTCGCCATGCCGATTACCTGTGAATTCGAATATCGCAAGCCGAAGACGCTGCCGCAAGCCTTGGCGATCCTCTCCCGACATGGGAAGAATGCCTCGGTGCTGGCGGGCGGAACGGACCTGCTGGTCTGGCTGAAGGAAGGCCTTACATGCCCCGCGGCGCTGGTGGATGTGAAGGGAATTCGGGAGCTGCACAAGCTGGAGCTGAAGGCCGGAGCGTTGTTCGTAGGCGCCTGCGTCACATTCACCGAGCTGCTCGAATCCCCCGTCGTACGAGACAAGCTGCCTCTGCTCTGGGAGTGCTCCCGCACCGTCGCCTCCGTCGGCGTGCGCAACCGCGCGACCCTCGTTGGCAACATCTGCTCCGCGGTGCCTTCCCTGGATGGCGCCCCCGCTTTGCTCTGCTATGAGGCCGTGGTATTAGTCCGGGGCGCCAAGGGGCGGCGCGAGATTCCCATGGCCGCGTGGTTCACCGGCCCGCACCGGACGGCGCTCCACAAGGGAGAGCTGGTTCTCGGCGTGAAGATCCCACTGCCCAAGAAGAAGAACGGCGCATGCTACGTCAAGCTCGGCCGCTACAGCGGCGAGGACCTGGCTCAGGTGGGCGTCGCCATCCTGGCTTTGGCGGGTGGCGAATACCGCGTCGCGTTCTGTGCGGTCGGCCCGGTGCCGGCGCGCGCCAGGAAGATTGAACGCCTGCTCCACGGCCAGCAGCTCACCGATGAACTGGTCCGCCAGGCGCAGGACCTGGTTCCCGAGGAAATCCAGCCGATCACCGACATCCGGGCCAGCAAAGAATACCGCATGCACATGGCCAAGGTGATGCTCGAGCGGGGGCTTCGGGCCGCCGTGGCGCGCATGGCCGGCGATGCCGCGCCCGCCTATGGGGAGAGCCTCATATGAAACAGATCCCCATCCGGTTCCAGCTCAACGGCGTGCAGCGGTCTCTGGAAGTGGCGCCTAACGATACCCTGCTCGAAGTCTTGCGCGAGCGCCTGGGCATCAAGAGCCCCAAGACCGGCTGCGACCGCGGGGATTGCGGCACGTGCACCGTCTTCCTCGACGGCCGAACGGTGCGGAGCTGCCTGGTGCTGGCCGCCGAAGCCGACGGCTGCGAGATCGTCACGCTGGAAGGTATCTCGCGCAACCCCACTCCCCTGCAACGCGAGTTCGCCAAACACAACTCATTCCAGTGCGGATTCTGTGCGCCCGGCGTGGTCCTTTCCGCCACCGAGCTGCTCGATAAGAACCAGCGGCCCACCCGCGAGGAGATCCAGGAAGCCCTCGGCGGCAACCTCTGCCGCTGCACCGGCTACACGCCCATCATCGAGGCCATAGGTGGGGCAGGCGATTCGCCTGCCCTCGCTGACGCGCCGCCGGGCGGCGCGCAGCGAGCTTCGCACAGAGTCGTCGGCCATCCCGTCGAGCGCATCGACGGCTGGGAGAAGATCACTGGCGCCGCCCGGTTCGTGGATGACCTCGAGTTCGGTCCCGGCCTGCTCCACGCCTGCATCGTCGAAAGCCCGCACGCCCACGCTCGCATCGTGCGCATCGACACCCGCCGGGCCGAGCGCGTCCCCGGCGTGGTCAAGGTGGTCACCGGCAAGGATTTTCCTTTCAAATTCGGCCTGTACATGCAGGACCGCCATATCTTCGCGCAAGACCGCGTGCGCTTCGTGGGTGAGCAGGTCGCCGCCGTCGTCGCCTGCGACCCCAAGACCGCCCAGCGCGCCGCGGCATTGGTCCGGGTGGACTATGAACCGCTGCCCCCCGTCTTCGACCCGGTCCAGGCCCAGGAGAAACGCGCGCCGCTGCTGCACCCCGAGCTCGGCGGTTATGAGCACGTGCCCTGGTTCTTCCCCCAGCCGAAGACCAACATCGCCCACTGGCGCAAGATCCGCAAGGGCGACGTTGCCAAGGGCTTCCAGGAAGCCGACGTCATTCTCGAAGACACCTACAGGGTCCCGCGTTACGCCCACTGCGCCATCGAGCCGCACGCCATGATCGGGCTTTTGGACTCCGCGGGCCGCTTGACCATGTGGACGGCCTCCCAATCTCCCTTCACCCAGCGCAACCTCTTCGCCCAGGCGCTCGCTCCCCTGGGCCTTTCGCACAAAGATATCCGCGTGATCACTCCCTACGTGGGCGGCGGCTTTGGAGGCAAGGCCGGCGTCTCGGCCGAGATCCTCGCCGCGGCCCTGGCCACCGCCGTCCCCGGCCAGCCGGTCAAGGTGATGTGGTCGCGCGCGCAGGAGTTCTACAACACCTACCAGCGCCAGGGCGTGGTCGCCAAGATAAAGCTGGGAGTGAAAAAGGACGGCGCCATCACCGCTCTCGCGCACACCCTCTATTGGGACGCCGGCGCTTACGTGGAGTATGGCGCCAACGTGGTGAATGCCGTGGGGCTTTCCGCCACCGGCCCCTATAAGATCGACAACGTCAGCATCGACTCGGTCTGTATTTACACCAACCTGCCGCCCGGAGGCCCCTACCGGGGCTTCGGCTACTCGGAATTCTTCTTCGGCCTGGAATCGCACATCACGCGCGCCGCCCAGCGCATCCACATGGACCCCGTCGCCTTCCGGCGCCAGAACGCCATCCGCGAAGGCGACCGACTGGCCTACGGTGCTCCCATGAATCCGAACGGCCTGCTGGAGGCCATCGACCGCACCGCCGCGGCCATCGGCTGGGGCAAGACGGAAAAGTCCGCGGCCCCTCACAAGGCCATCGGCAAGAGCCTGGTGCTGTTCTGGAAGGCGCCGGCCATGCCGCCCAACGCGGCTTCCTCGGCGTTCTTGAAATTCAACGAGGACGCCAGCCTCAACATCCTCATCTCGGGAATGGAGATCGGCCAGGGCCTTTTGACCGCCATGGCGCAGATCGCCTCCGAGATTCTCACCGTGCCCGTCGCCAAAATCCGCGTCGAGACCCCGGACACCGACCGCAACCCTTACGAATGGCAGACCGTGGCCTCGCACGTCACCTGGGGCTGCGGCAACGCGGTCCAAAAGGCGGCGCTGGACGCCCGCCAGCAGATCTTCGATCTCATCGAACGCGCCCTCCATCTAAAGAAAGATGACCTCTACCTGGAAGACGAAAAGGTCAAATGCCGGACCAGTCCCCATTGGGATCTGGCGCTCAAGGATTTCGTCATCAATGGCATCCAGGTCCCCGATCACACCTTCCGAGGCGGCCCCATCATGGGCCGCGGCATGTTCATGCCGGAATTCTCCTCGGCCATGAGCGACCCGGAAACCGGTCAGGGCGGGCACCCCAACGTCCACTACACCACCGGCGCCGGCGGAATCGTCGTCGAGATCGACACCCAGACCGGCAAGACTAAAGTCCTCAAAGCAGCCCTGGCGGTGGATGTGGGCAAGGCCATCAATCCCGATCTGATCAAGGGCCAGGTCACCGGCGGCCTGCTGCAAGGTCTCGCCACGGTACTCTATGAGGATATGCGCTTCGACGAAAAAGGGCGGTTGCTGAACGCCAGCTTCGCGGACTACAAAATTCCGACCGCGCTCGACATTCCGGCCGAGGTCATCCCGCTCATCGTCGAATCGCCGCAGCCCGACGGCCCGTTCGGCGCCCGGGGCATGGGCGAGCACACCATGATCCCCGCGGCCGCCATGGTGGCCAACGCCATCGAGGACGCTACCGGCGTGCGCCTCAATTCCATGCCGCTCACCGCGGAAAAGGTGGCGCTCAGCCTCGTAGGGGCCGGGCACGCCCGGCCCGTTTCCAGGTAAGGAGACGTCCTCAATGTCCCGGAACCAGATCCTCTATCCCGAAGACAAAATCCCCTTCGCCCGCCTGGTCCCCATGGGGATGCAGCACGTGGTGGCCATGTTCGGAGCCACCGTGCTCGGCCCCATCCTGATGGGATTCAATCCGCAGGTGGCCCTGTTCTTCACCGGCATCGGGACCCTCATCTTCATCTTCACCACCCGTCTCAAAGTCCCCAGCTACCTGGGCCCGAGCTTCGCCTTCATAGGCCCTGTTCTGGCCGTGACCGGTGGCGACGCGTCCAAAGTCCCTTTCGCGTTGTGTGGGATCGCCGGGGCCGCGGTTCTCTATGCCGCCGCCGCGCTGGTCACCATGCGCTGGGGCTCCGGCTGGATTGACCGCCTCATGCCGCCGGTGGTCACCGGCGCGGTGGTGGCCATTATCGGCCTGAACCTGGCCCCCTCGGTGGTAGCCAACGCCATCAACGCCGAATCCACCGTCGCCAGCGCCGCCGATTTCACCCGCCTGGCCATCGCCGCCGCCACCTTCCTCACCGCCGCCCTCGTCTCCATCTACCTGAGAGGCTTCATACGGCTTTTGCCCATTCTCATGGGAGTGATCGTAGGTTACGCGCTTTCCGCACTCTTCGGCATGCTGGACCCTCACAGTGTCGACCACATCCGGACCGCCGCCTGGATCGGCCTGCCGCCGTTCCGCGCCCCGGCGTTCAGCCTGAACGCGATTCTGGTGATCGCGCCGGTCTTCATCGTGCTTGTGGCGGAGAACAAGGGCCACATCGCCGCCATCTCAGGCTACATGGGCCGCGACCTCAACCCCCACCTGGGCCGCGCCTATCTGGGCGACGCCCTGGCCACTTTCGTCTCCGCCATGGGCGGCGGAACCCCGCAAACCACTTACGCCGAGAACATGGGCGTGATGGCCATCACGCGGGTCTTCAGCACTTATAACTTCATCATGGCCGCCGCCATTGCCATCCTGCTGGGACTCTGCCCCAAGTTCGGCGCGGTCATTCAATCCATTCCCAACCCGGTCCTGGGCGGCATCACGCTCATCCTCTACGGCCTCATCGCCCTCATGGGCGTCCGCATCTGGATCGACGCGCGCGTGGATTTCTCCGACCACAAAAACCTGGTCATCGCCGGAGCATCTCTGATTGCCGCCACCGGCCTGGGGATTAAAGGTTTGACCGTAGCCGGCGTAAACATCGCCGGCATCGCCTTCGGCACCCTGCTGGCGCTGGTGCTGAACTTCTGCCTCTCCGTCGGCGGGCAGGGTGCGGAAGGCCGCGGGCACGAGGGTTAGCGCAAAGGGAGATTACGACTCGGGATCAACCAAACTCGACCCTTAAAATATGAGATACTGGTGAGTATGGAAGGTTTCACCTTGCATATTGACAATCAGGGTCGAGTGATGCTTCCCGCCTGGTGGAGAAGGAAGCAGGGAGTTGGCCCTTCAACCGAGCTGTGTGTTGCCGTAACCGAAGAGGGCGCACTGGTCGTGGAAACCAGAGAACAGGGACTGCGCCGCGCCAGAGCTCTCCTGCGCAAGTACATTCCCGAAGGAGTGAATCTATCGGACGAGTTGATCGCTGAGCGGCGGGCGGAGGCGGCGCGTGACTCCGAACAAAGCCAATAGGCCGGTGTTCGATGCATCCGCGGTTCTAGCCTTGATGCAGGGCGAACCGGGAGCCGATAAGCTCAGGGATGTCCAGCCGGACGCGGTTGTCAATTCGGTGAATGCGGCCGAAGTCCTGGCGAAACTGGTGAGCCGCGGCATGCCGGCAGCGGAAGCGCAGGCCGCCTACGACGCGCTCCACCTGGAGACGACGCCGTTCGAACCGGCCATGGTCGCCATCTCGGCCCGCTACGTGCACAAGGGTGTGTCCCTGGGAGACCGGTGCTTCCTGGCGGCGGCTCATCGGCACGGGTCCGGATGGACTGCGGATCGAGATCTGGGGGCGCTCTTCGGAAGCCGCGTTCCGCCTCTGAACTTTTTCAGATGACATCGCCAGATCACGCGACGGTAGCGGGCCTGAACATCGCCGGCATCGCCTTCGGAACCCTGCTGGCGCTGGTGCTGAACTTCTGCCTCTCCGTGGGCGGGCGCCGGGACGCAGAGGAGGCAGAAGAGCTATGATCGAATCGATGGCGCAAGTGCACATGACGGAAGCTGAACTAGCCCGCGACCTCCATGGTGCGCTGGCCAAAGTCCAGCAGGGCGTCGAGGTCGTGGTCGAGCAAGACCACCGGCCGGTCGCGGTCATCCGTTCGCCGCAACCCAACGGCCGGCTGCTCTCCGAGTGCATCGCACTGGCAGAAACTCGCAGTTCCACTGCGACACTGGACGAAGGGTTCATGAAGGATGTCGAAGAAGGAATCACCAGCCGCAGCAAGCCATGGAACCCGCCAGCCTGGGAGTAATTCTCGACTCCAGCGTCGTTATCGAAGCTGAACGGCAGCACCTCAATGCCGCTCAGTTCCTCACCGGGATCATTCAGAAGATCGGTGAAATGGAAGTTGCTCTCTGTTCGATCACTGTCGCCGAACTGGCGCATGGAGTTTATCGGGCGGACACTCCCCAGCGAACAGAACGCCGCAGGATTTTCATCGATGAACTGAAAGCAGCCTTGCCAGTCTACTCCATCACGGATAGTACCGCTGAACTGGTTGGCAAGATCGGCGCCGAATCTGCCGAGACTGGCGCGGCCATTCCTTTCGATGATCTGCTGATTGGGGCATGTGCCTTGGAACGAGGGTACGCCGTGGCAACTCGCAACCCGCGTCATTTCCAGAAAATCCCCGGCCTGAACCTGATCCTTCTATAGCCGCCGCCCCAGCGGGCATTGACACAAGCTCCACGGCGGCGATAATGTCTGTCTGAACGTCAGGGCTGCATGGAATACTTATGCAACCAACAGAGGCAGTGTGAAACAGGTACTCGTTCTAACCTTCATCGCGCTTTCGCTCGCGTCCATCGCGGTAATCGCCGATCAGGCGGCGGACTCGGATCTCAATACCATTGGAATGAAGCTCATTCGGATTGAGCCGGGAACCTTCAGCATGGGAATTGACCCCGACCCGCTGCCGGCGGACTTGCTGAAAGCCGTGCCGCGTCTAATGTCGGTAAGGCAGTCGAAGGGCGACTACGACGAAACCCCTCGTCATTCCGTTACCATCACCAAGCCATTCCTGATCGGCGAAACCGAAGTCACCACCGCGCTGTTCCGGCAATTCCGGCCTGGGTTCAAAGGCGACGACGCGTTCAGCCCGTATGCCAGCGGCGTGAGCTGGTACGATGCCGTTGCCTTTTGCGAGTGGCTCAGCAAGAAGGAGGGCAAACCGTACCGTCTGCCCACGGAAGCCGAGTGGGAGTACGCCTGCCGGGCGGGAACCAAGACTCCGTTTTCGTCCGGATCCACTCCGCCCGCTCCCGAGACCTCGAACCCATGGGGCGTCAAGAACATGAGCGCCGGCTTGCCCGAATGGTGCCTCGACTGGCATGGGCTGTACTCCCCGGAAGCCCAGACCGACCCCGCCGGCCCAGCCGAAGGACTGGTGAAGGTCGTCCGGGGCGGCGGTTTGGACACGCTGAAGCTCGGCGGTGACGGCGCGCCCGGCGTGCCTTTGTTGCCGGCCTACTTCTATCGATCCTCCAACCGCGCCGGTCTGCCTCCCTCGTTCGGTGCTCCACCTGCGGAATACGCGGAGAAGCAGCGATTGCAGCCATATTCCGCCAAGGGCCACCCGCGCCCCATCCCGGGCACGAACACCATCGGATTTCGCGTTGTGCAGGCGGGCCCAGTGGGCACCCCGCCCGCGACGCAGCCGGCGGCGGCGGTGCGGCCCTTGTGGCAGGAGGGCGTCAAGCAGGCGGCCGTGGAAGTGACTCGCGGCCCGGACATGACGCGGCCGCACTACCAGATGCGAGCGCTGTTTCCCAACCTGCAAGGGCAGTCGATGCGCGACGCCGGATGGAAGATTGGCCTCGATCCGGGCCTCGGAATCCACTACCACAACTCGGCTGTTCAAGAGTGCCCGAATGGAGATCTGCTGGCAGCCTACTACAACAACCTGC
Source organism: Bryobacteraceae bacterium (assembly GCA_049510555.1). Taxonomy (GTDB): domain Bacteria; phylum Acidobacteriota; class Terriglobia; order Bryobacterales; family Bryobacteraceae; genus Fen-178. The sequence continues at coordinate 134,087 of JBEKYW010000005.1, read as the reverse complement.
AGGACGAAGACGACCCGGACCAGACCATTCTGACGATGCGCCGCCGTTACGGCAGCGAAGAATGGGACCTGCCCAGCCCCTGGCCGGACTTCCCGGATGCGGCATCCGCGGCGCCGGTGTTCTGGAACGACCGCGGAAAGATGTGGCTGTTCTGGGGGTCTCCGAAAATGTGGGACGGCTACCCCTTCCAGTTCATGACATCCACCGACAATGGCGCGACGTGGAGCGCCGTCGAGTTTCCGGTGTTCGAGAACGGAATCGGCCCGCACACGCCGCAGCCCATCAACAGCGTGGTCCGGCAGGGCCGGAACGTCTATCTTGCGGTGGACGGAGCCGGCAACGACGCCGTGCTTTTCGTGTCCGGAAATGAAGGCAAGACCTGGCGCGAAACCGGCGGGAGAACGGCCGGGCGGCACACTACTTTCGTGCTGGGCAAAGACGGCAGCCTGATCGGATTCGGCGGCAAGAACACGAACATCAATGGTTTTATGCCGAAATCCGTCACTCGCGATGGCGGAAAGACCTATGTGGTGACACCCACGCCGTTCCTCCCGCTGGGGAGCGGCCAACGCCCCAGCGTCATTCGCCTCGCCAGCGGCAGGCTGTTCTTCGTCGCCGATTATGACGAGATCAAGGTCAGCCGTCCCAGGAAGCAAGGCGCGTTTGCGGCGGTCAGCGACGATGATGGGCTCACCTGGCACATGCGCACGCTCGCGCCGGCCCTGGTGGATTCGGCTTCCGTGCCAGTCACGACGGTGGGATACACCACCGCGTGTCAAGGGGCCAACGGTCTCATCCACGTGGTGACGTCGCACAACGATCCCGACGTGGAGATCGAGCTGAACGAGGCCTGGGTGCTGGCCGGGGATGCCCCGGCGGAAACCGCGCCGCGGAATTCAATGGCCGTTCGATCCGGTTCGGTTCACGAATATCGGGACAACGGCACAGCCGGCCAGGAGAAAGTGGTCTGGAGCGCCGGCATCGCCCAGGACGGGACTTATGTGCTCGATGGCCGCCAGGTGGTGTACTACTCCACCGGGAGAGTGAAATGGGAGACCAGCTACGAAGCGGGCCGAAAGACCGGCACCGAGACGTATTGGTATCCCGGCGGCCGAAAGAAATGGGAGCGCCGCTATTCCGCCGATGGCGTCTGGACCTGGCTGCGCTGGAACGAATCCGCCAGCCTGATCTCCGCATCCACCTGGCGAGGCAAGAAGCTGATTTCCATCGAGAAATCCGAGTAGCGATCCCGGCGGCCGCCGGGCCGTCCCAAACAAGACCGAACGGCTGGTTTAACGACTCCCCGCCGCTCCACCCTTCGTCGCCGCTGCCCCGCCCGGCGCCTTCGGCAGACTGATTAAGTTGGCCAGCAACTGGTATGCGCCGTCGGCTCCGGCCGGCAGTTGACGCCACAGCCCGAGACCCAGATAAATCCACCGCCCCTTGCCGTACCGTCCTTCGACAAGTGAGCCGAGCTTCTCTCCAGGATTGTCCTTGAACGAGTCCGTCATTGACACCAGGTCGGCGTACTTCGCGTCCTTTTCGCCGAGGAAATAGAGGCCGCGCTCCTGCACCCATCCGGCCCAGGTTGCCGGGCCGATCTGGTTCGGGTAGTTGAATACCGGGTGAGCCGGTGCCAGCACTTTGACGGGGACCGTCTCATCGGTCACACGGCCCCCGCCGACCCTCGCGGGGTACGGACCGTATTGCTCCTGGTTGAATTCCATCTTGTTGTACTGAACGATGACCGTTCCGCCCCGCTCCACGTAATCCAGCAGGCGGCGATTATAGGCGCGCAGGTCCGCGCGCCGCTCATACGCCCGGACGCCGGTCACAATCACGTCGTGCTTCGACAGGTCGCCCCAAGCCAATTCGTCCTGGTCGATGAACGCCACCTTCGCGCCCAACTGCTCGATTGCCGGCGGCACCTGATCGCCGACGCCCACGATGTAGCCCACGTTGATGTCGGGAGTGACCTTCACGTCAATGACCTTGAGCGCCGTCTCGGCCGGCTTGATCACCTGCCGGCGTTCCACGTGCGGGTACTCGATTTCCTGGTATCCGGCGGCGAACTTCTCGTCCCCGGTCGCCGGCGATGTCACCACGGCGCGCAGGGTGTACTCGCCAGTCTTCACCTGCGCCGGCGCGGTGATTCGGAAGCGGGCCGACAGCGCCTCGTCCTCGTGCGCGAAGCTCAGCGGCACGCTCGCGGGAGTGGCCTTCCATCCCGGCGGCGACTCGAGCGCCACGCTGGCCTGCGCCGCGCCCTTGGTGCCGTTCGTCACCGCGACGTGGATCTCGCGCTCCACGGGTTTCGCCGCGGTTCCCCCAGCGACTACCGGAATCACCGCCAGTTGCGGAGTGACCCTCACCGAAAAAGCCGGAACGACGTTCAGTTCCATCCGCTTGTCGCCGAAGTAGATGTCCTCCACATATCGGAATTGAACCGGCAAATCCTTGGTGACTTCGACATCCCCTGCCTTCACATGAAAGGTGACCCGGAAGGGCGTTGGGGCGAACGGAACGCCGAACGGCACACCCGGATCGAAGATGTTGATCGCCTGGTTCTTCGGGTTCTTCCAGTAATCGTCGTGGAAATACGGCGTCGTCGGCTTGGCGCTCTTGGGGATGCGCGCGTCGACGCTGCACGTGTAAACCGCCTCCTTCCTGATCGGCCCTGGTTCGCAACGGCCAGACGTGTCGAACCCGGCAATCGCGACGCCGGTCACGCTGACGTCCACCGCGCCCCGGTTCACCGCGGCAATCGACAGCCTCATCGGCTGTCCGGCGATCACCAGCCCGTCGTCGGCCAGCGCGTCAAAGGTCAGGTAATGCGCGGCCAGGACGGCATCCTGAAAGTCGCGTTCCTTGTTCTGGAGACGGAAATCGATCTCGTACCGCGCCGGGTCGCTCAGGCCCAGCGAGGCGAGCCGCGCGAGCAGCGCCCGCACCTCCGCGAGACCGTCCTCGACGGGCGCGGCGGCGCCGGCGTCTTTGCCAGTGTCGAACGCCATCTGCGCGCGCTTCGCATCGTTGACCATCGCCGCCAGTCCGGCCGTCAGCGCCTCGGGCGGATGGGGCCCGGCAAACTGCGCCACGCCCAGCAAGCTCGTGTCCACGCCCTCGAACAGCGATGTCTCGTCCTTCCCCACCTGTCCGGGGATGGTGGTGTCCATGAGCTGGTAACTGGCCGCGCCGCGGCCGCCGCCCCGCCCACCGGCGATTCCCGGCAGCGGTCCCAGCCCGCCCATCCCCTGACACTTGTGATTGCTGCGCGCGTCAGCGCCGATCTCGGCGTAAGTGCGGCCCAGAAGCGCGTCATACGCCGCGGTGTTGACCGTCGCGAGCCTGGCCCCTTGCGGCGGAGTCGCCGGAGGCGGTGGCGCCTCGGGAGCGCCCGCGCCGCGTCCTCCGCCCGGGCCGCCTCTCCCGCCGCCGAAGCCGCCAAAACCGCCCGAGAAGTACAGTTTCTTCGCCTGCCAGGGCCGGAGCCCTTCCTGGATCTGCTCGGGATACATCGACGGATCGCCGGCTGCGCGGAAGGCTTCCCTGGCCAGCACCGTGGTCGCTTCGTGAGCACGGTCCCCGCCGCGCCCCTGAATGTTCATCGTCAGCACCACGTCGGGGCGGAGGGTGCGGAACAGCCGGACATAGTCGCCCACGATGTCCTTCCTGCCCCACTTGTGGATCACTTCCTCCGGGTCGAACGAGTAGCCGAAGTCGATGGCGCGAGTGAAATACTGCTCGGCGCCGTCGAGGCGGTGCGCCGAGAGCAGCTCGGACGTGCGCAGCACGGCCATGTCCCGGAACAGCTCGGGACCGATTTCGTTCTGCCCGCCGTCACCGCGATTGTTCTGCAGGTCGATCGAACGCAGGCCCATGCCGAACGTGAACATGGCGAACAGCGCGTTGGTCTCGTCGTCGGGGTGCGCCGGGCATTGCATGAACGTCCCGGAGACGCTCAGCTTGCGAAGCACCAGACCGAGCCCGATGTGGCCGCCGTCCGGCGCCACCCGCGACAAGCTCATGCGGTTCTGCGCCAGCACCCGGACCTGGCCCGGGGCCACCGCCAGGAACGTGAGGCCGGCGATGCCGGCGCTTGCCGCAACCGCGGACAGCCACCGGAAAAGCCGGCCGGGATTCCCGTTTCGGCTGCCCGATCTTGGGGCGGTATGCATGAAGTTCAGACGCATGTGAGGAATGATGCTCCTTTATGGATCCAGCGGCACTGTGACGACCGTGACGAATCGGGTGCTCTTGCTGCCCATCTTAGCGCACCGCGCCAGCCTTCCACCGGCCAATGGTGGCCAATGGCGGCGCAGGCGGTACCGCCTGCGCTTTCCGATACACTGGTTTTGTGCGAGCCGCCATTGCCGCGGTCCTTGGCATCGTGAGCCTTTCGGCGCAGGCGCCCGCGCCGCCGAACGCCGCCGCCCGGTACACGCTTTACGCCTGCATGGTGCAGGCGAAGGGTTATGTCGTGGGGGCCAGACTGCCCCCCAGCGGCATTTTCGTGAAAACCGCCGCCGGCGAGTGGCGCCATGCGGGCTTCAATCATCCATTCATTTCCGCGCTGGATTACGATCCGGCCGACGCTTCCATCGTCTATGTTGCCGCGGGCAACGGCCTGTTGCGGGTGACGGAGGGCGGGGACCGCTGGAAAATCCTCACCGGCAGCGACGTCACCGAGTTGCTGGACGTTGCCGTGGACCGGAACGCTCCCGGCACAATCTACTTCAGTCACACCGCGGGCATCCAGGTGAGCCGCGACCGCGGCGCGACGTGGCACGACGCCAGCGCCGGCCTGCACAGAAAGTACACCGCGGCCATTCGCGTGGACTCGCGGCACAGCGGGCATCTGCTGGCCGGCAACGAAGAAGGCATCTTCCGAAGCGAAGACGGCGGCCAATCCTGGCGGCTCGCCGGCGCGGCGGGCTTTCAGGCGCTGCACATCGAACAATCGCCCCACGATCCGTGCTTTTGGCTGGCCGCCACGGAAGGCGGCGGGCTGTTCGCTTCCGCGGATTGCGGAGCCGGCTTTGAAAGCGCCGGAAATCTCGGAGCAGGCCGCAATCTCTACGACATCGCCTTCGATCCGAACTCCGCGAACCGCATTGCCGTGGCCGGCTGGGGCGTCGGCGTCGCCATCACGGAAGACCGCGGCAAGACCTGGGAACTCCGCAATTCCGGCCTTCCCGGACCTTCTGTCTGGAGCGTCGCATTCGATCCCGCGCACCCCGCGCGGCTCTACGCCAGCGTTCACGAAGAGGCGCTCTACGTTTCTCCCGATGCCGGCCGCGCCTGGACAAAAGACGGACTGGAAGGCAGTGCGGTTTATCGCATGAGGTTCGTCCCGGAGGCGCCGCGATGACCCGGCTGAAGTGGTTGTTCCTTTTCCTCGCGCTGCCCGTATCCGCGCGGACGCCGGAGTTCGATCAGCGCGTCCGTAGCGTCATCGATGCGTACGCGCATCCGAAAACCTCGGGCCCGCCGGGCTATGCCAATATTGCCGCCAGGCTGTGGCTGCGCGAGGACCCGCAATGGTGCTCGCGCCGCCTGGAGGAACTGCTCTCCGCCGGGCCTACCGGCGACATGTTCTGGATGTTTCCCATCACCGCCATCGCCTACCTGGACCGCGGCCAATTGTCCGATTCCGCCCGCCACGCGCTGCGCGACTCGTTCCGGACTTACATGCCGTACCGCGGCGACACCGAGAACCATTGGCTTCTGTACTACACCTCGCTGTACCTGATGGCGCAGATGTGGCCGAATCTGGATGGCGGCCAGTGGTACACCGGCAAGTCCTCCGCGGAGAACCAGCGCGAAGCCGCGGGGTGGATCGAAAGCTGGGTGCGGCTCACCACCAGGCGCGGGCAGGGCGAATACGACAGCCCCCCGTATATGGGGATGTACCTGCTCTCCATGTCGTATCTCGCCGAGTGGGCCGCCGACCCCGCCATGAAGAAGCGCGCCGCCATGATGCTCGACTATCTGATTGCCGACTACGCGGCGGAGAATCTGGACGGCATCTACGTCGGCGCGCATTCGCGGGTCTACGACAACCAGGTCGTGGAAAAGTGGAACAACGTCTCCAGCGATTTTGGCTGGGTGTGGTTCAACCTCGGCCGGCCGCTCGATCCGCCCGACGGTTATGTGATCTTCTACGTGCTGGCCAGCGCCTATGAGCCGCCCGAGATCCTCAAACACATTGCCACCGACCGTTCCCGGCCGTACACCCATTACGAGCGCAAACGCACCCGCAACCGCTGGCGATTCAACGATAAGCTCCACGGGCCGGTGTACAAGACCACCTATGTGCGGCAAGAGTACGCGGTAGGTTCCGATCAGGGTGGCATCCTCCAGCCCATCCAGGAGCATTCGTGGGACGTGACTTGGAGCGTCCCCGACCCGCGCGGCGTGCACAACACGCTGTTCACCGTGCAACCGCACTCGTCGTTATACGAGTTGGAGACGTACTTCACGTTCCCGCCGGACACCGGCATCTCCGGCGTAGTGAGCTCCAAGAAGAGCTACGATTCCCCGGACAAATTCGTGGGCGGCTCGCCTTACGAGAAGATCTTCCAGGACCAGGACACGGTCATCGTGCTCTACGACATCGCGCCCGGCGCCCGTTTTCCCCACGTCAATGGCTTCTTCTCCAAGGACCTGACGGAGGTCGAGGAAGACTGGTCGGGCTGGATCTTCGCCCGCGGCGGCGACGCCCTCATCGCCTGCCGCCCGCTTCAGCCGTACTCCTGGAAGCCGATTGAAGACGGCGGCCGGCGGCTGTTCAGCCCCTATTTGAAGAACGGAATGGTGGTGCAGGTGGCCGCCCGCGCGGAGTTCGCCAGTATGGCGGAGTTCCGCCGGGCAATTCTGGCGCTGCCGCTGGACTTCCATCTGGAGCCTGCGCCATCGGTGCGCTTTCACTCGCTCCGCAACCGGACACTGGCCTTCACTTACGGGGAAACTCCGCGGGTAAACGGCGTGCCGCTGGACTACGGCCGCTGGCCGTTGTTTGGCGGACCCTTTGTGGAAGCCGGCGTGGATTCCGAGCGGCTCATTTTGAAGTACGGCGCCATGCGCCGCACGCTGGACTTCCGCAGGCTCACGGTCACGGACACTCCGTAACACCGCCAGGCCGCTTTGATAAGATCAAGAGGACTGGTGCATGCTCGCCCTCAAGTAAATGCAACCCGCCCCGCTCGTCGATACCTACGGCCGCGTCCACGATAACCTGCGCATCAGCGTCACCGACCGTTGCAACATCCGCTGCTTTTACTGCATGCCCGAGCACGACGTCGAGTTCGTCCCGCGCAGTGAGATTCTGGATTTCGAAGAAATCGAGCGCTTCGTGCGCATCGCCGTGACGCTGGGGATCGTCAGGCTGAGGGTCACGGGAGGCGAGCCTCTGCTGCGGCGCGGTCTTCCGGCGCTCATCCGCCGCCTCGCGGGCATCTCCGAAATCCGCGACCTCGCCCTCACCACCAACGGCGTGCTGCTGCCCGATCTGGCGGAGCCGCTGTATGAGGCTGGGCTGCGCCGCATCAACGTTCACCTCGACACCCTCGACCGCCAGCGGTTCATCCAAATCACGCGCCGCGACGAGCTCGCCAGAATCCTCGCCGGTCTGGACCTCTGCAAGCGCCTCGGCTATTCCAAGATCAAGCTCAACGCCGTCGCGGTGAAGAACCTCGTCGAGCCAGACATCGTGCCGCTGGCGCGCTATGCGCGCGCGAACGGATTTGAAGTGCGCTACATCGAGTTCATGCCGCTGGACGCGCAGAATCTCTGGGACCGCGGCAAGGTGCTGCTGGCGGACGAGATCCTCGAGACCCTCTCGCGGGAGATCGCGCCGCTTGCCCCGGTCCCCGATCCCGACCTCCGCGCGCCGGCTTCGGAGTACAACTTTGCCGATGGCATCGGCCGCGTAGGATTCATCGCCTCGGTGAGTCGCCCCTTCTGTCTGAGCTGCAACCGCATCCGCCTCACCGCCGACGGCAAGCTGCGTTACTGCCTCTTCGCCATCCAGGAAGACGACGTCAAGTCTCTGATGCGCTCGGGCGCTCCCGACCAGGAGATTGCCGCGCTGATCCGCCGCAACCTGGCCGGCAAGTGGGAAGGCCACGAGATCAACTCCGCGAAGTTCGTCCCCCCGCCGCGCCCCATGTACTCCATCGGCGGCTAAGTAGCGCCGGCGATCTTGTCGCCGGTGACTTGCCTCCGGGAAAAAAATACCGGCGACAAGATCGC
>JBEKYW010000005.1:0-125806 GCA_049510555.1 Bryobacteraceae bacterium | reverse complement strand
CGGGAAAAAAATACCGGCGACAAGATCGCCGGCGCTACGGCCGCGTCTTCCACCTCCGGTGGATCCACAACCACTGATCGGGGTGCTCCCGGATCACGTCCTCGATGCGCTTCTGCACCGCCTGGGTGTCGCGCAGCACGTCGCCGGTCATGGGAACCGGCGGGTAAAACCGGAGGACATATCGGCGCTCGCTTTCCGACCAGATCGCAAAGCCCGGGATGACGGTGGCGCCGCTGTGCGCCGCCAGTTTGGCGAAACCCGTGCCGGCGCACGCCGGCACGCCGAAGAAGTCGACGAAGACTCCGGAGTCGGGCGATGCGTTCTGGTCCGCCAGAATGCCCACCGCTTCATTCGCCGCCAGCGCTTTCAGAATGGTGCGCGCGAAGTCCTTCTTGAAAATCAGGCAGTTGCCGGAGAGCGACCGGCGGCGCTCCACCAGCGCGTCGATCAGCGGGTTGTCGAGCGGCCGCACCACCACGTTCATGGGCGCCGCCAGCAGCGCGTGCGCGTAAGCGCTCAACTCCCAGTTGCCCAGGTGGGCGGTGGCGAACAGCACACCGCGCCCCGCGCGCATGGCGTCGTCAAAGTGCTCGCGGCCTTCCCAGCGGATCCACCGCTCGAGGTTGTCCCGGCGGATGGAAGGGAACTTGGCAAACGTCTCCAGCAGCCGCGCGATGGACCGGAATACCCCGTCGATGATTTCAGAAGCATTGGCCGCCGGCAGCGCCATCGACAAGTTGTCGCGAGCCGCCCGCCGCAACCGCGGAATCGCCACATCCAGAAGCCGCGCATAACCGCCCGCCAGCCAGTGCGCCAGCGGAGCCGGCGCCCATTCGAGAGACTTCAAGACACCCAGGGCGAGGCCGTATTCGATCCCGTTCCGAAGAGCAGAGCGACGCCGCATGAATCCGCATTGTAACCCTGCCGCGGGTGCTTGCTATGCGTGCTTCTCGCGGAGCCGCCGGTAGAGCATCACAATCGGCCCGCCGATGCCCCAGATCATCAGGAAGATAAACACAACGTCGTACAGCAGAGCGCCGCCGGTTGTCTGAAGCAGCGCTGTTCCCGGCATCAAACCAATTCCCAACGCCACCGCCACCGCCAGCACGTGCCAGTACCAGGCCCGGGAGCCATACCGGTACAGCAGGTAGACGGGAATGGCCATCGCCACCAAGCAGAGCACACCAGCCAACACCGAGGACATCGATTGCCTCCTGCCCGTATTGTAGGTCCAATCACCGGGGTTGGGAATCCGCCTTACTCGATCCATCCCCCACCCAGCACCAGCTCGCCATCGTAGAAGACGGCTGCCTGGCCGGGGGTGACGGCGCGCTGCGGCTCGTCGAAGACCACCTCAACGCGCGTGGGATCGCCAGTGGCATGGAGCGTGGCGGGCGCAGCCACGTGCTTGTTGCGAATCTTCACCTGTGCGCGCATGGGCGCGGCCAGGTCGGCGATGGAGATCCAGTTCACGCCTCCGGCCCGGAAGCGCGCGCGCAGAAGTTCGTCATGGCCGCCCACGATGACGCGCTGCCGCTCGGAATCGGTCGCGATCACGTAAAGCGGCTCGCCGGTGGCCACGCCCAGCCCGCGGCGCTGCCCGACGGTGAAGTGGTGGACGCCCTCGTGCTCGCCCAGCATCCGGCCATCGGTGGTGACGATGGGGCCGCGCGTTCGCTCCTCGGGGACGCCGCTCTCCTTCAGGTAGGCGCGCAGAAACGCCGCGTAATCGCCGTTGGGCACAAAGCAGATCTCCTGGCTGTCGCCCTTGGCGGCCACCGCCAGGTCCATCGAGCGGGCCAGCTCGCGGACCTCAAGCTTGGTCAGGTCTCCCAGCGGAAACATGGCGCGGGCGAGCTGCTCCTGGGTGAGGCCGAACAGGAAGTAGGTCTGGTCCTTGGAATCGTCCACGGCGCGGAGCAACTGGCGGCGGCCGGAAGCTTCGTCACGGCGGATGCGCGCGTAGTGGCCGGTGGCGATCTGGCGCGCGCCCACGGCCTCGGCCATTTCGAAGAAGCGATCGAACTTGATGTAGTTATTGCACAGTGTGCACGGAATGGGCGTGCGGCCGGCCAGGTACTCCTTCACGAATGGTTTTACCACCTGCTCCTCGAACTGCCGCTCGAAGTTCACCACGTAGTAGGAGATGCCGATCTGTTCGGCCACCCGGCGGGCGTCGTAAACGTCGTCCAGCGAGCAGCAGCGCCCCGATCCGGAGGGCGCCGCTCCCTCGGCGAAAAGCTCCGGCAAGCGCCGCTGGTTCCAAAGCTGCATGGTCAGCCCCACCACCCGGTAGCCCTGGCGCACCAGCAGCGCGGCCACGGTGGAGCTGTCGACGCCGCCGCTCATGGCGACGGCAATGGGCGCTTCAGGCATCGACGGAGATTCTGCGGAGGTGCGTCACCGCGCCCTCCAGCGCCTCCACCAGCGCGTCCACCTGCTCGGGGGTGTTCGAGCGGCCCAGCGAAAATCGCATGCTGGCGCGCGCGCGCTCAGGCGGCAGGCCGATGGCGGTGAGGACGTGCGAGGGACCCACCGCGCCACTGGAGCAGGCCGCGCCGGTGGAAACGGCGAAGCCGCGGAGGTCCAGCGCGATCACCAGGGCCTCGCCCTCGATGCCCTCGAAACACATGTTGGAAGTGTTGGGCGTCCGCTTCCAGCGCGCGCCGTTGATGGTGGCGCCGGAAATGCGATTGGCAACGGCGTTCTCCAGCCGGTCGCGCAGCGCCGTGAGCCGCTCGCACTCGCTCGCCAGGTTGCACCCGGCCGCTTCGGCCGCCGCTCCGAATGCCGCAATGCCGGGAACGTTCTCCGTGCCCGGGCGGCGGTCCCGCTCGTGATGGCCGCCGAAGGTGATGGGCGCGAGCCTGGTGCCCTTGCGCACGTAGAGGGCGCCCACGCCCTTGGGCGCGTAGATCTTGTGGCCGCTCATGGTGTAGAGATCCATCCCCATGGCCTCGACATCCACCGGAATCTTGCCCAGCGCCTGCACGCCATCCACGTGAAAAGCAACGCCGGCCCGCCGCGTAATCCGCGCGATCTCCTCCACCGGCTGCACGGTGCCCAGCTCGTTGTTGGCGTGCATCACCGAGACCAGCACCGTATCGGGCCGCAGCGCGCGGCGCACGTCGTCGGCGTCCACCACGCCGTCGGAACCCACCCGCAGCCGCGTGACGGCCACGCCCTCGCGTTCGAGCTGGGCGCAGGGTCCCAGCACCGCGGGATGCTCGATAGGGGTGGTGATGACGTGCTTGGCTGGTCCGGCGGCCGCCCGCGCCACCCCCAGCACCGCCATGTTGTCGGCCTCCGTGCCGCCGCTGGTGAAGACGATCTCGGCCGGGTTCGCATGGATCGACACCGCAAGCTGCCGGCGGGCCGCTTCCAGGCGTTGTTTGGCGGCCTGGCCGAAATGGTGGATGCTGGAAGCGTTACCATACACTTGACCGAGACACGACGCCAGCGCCTCCAGAACCTCGGGAGCAAGGGGAGTGGTGGCGTTGTGGTCGAAATAGAAGCGCTGCACTGACACTCATTTTAACAATGCCTGCACCCATCCTTACACTCACCACCGATTTCGGCCTTTCGGACCACTACGCGGGCGTCATGAAAGGCGTCATTCTGAGCATCTGCCCGCAAGCTCGGATTGTGGACATCAGTCATCAGGTAAGCCCGTTCGAGATCGCCGAAGGCGCGTACCTCGTCGCCCAGGCGTATCCCTTCTTCCCCCGTAAAACGGTGCACGTGGTGGTGGTGGACCCGGGCGTGGGCGCCGCGCGCCGGCCCATCCTGCTGGAAGCCGCCGGGCAGTATTTCGTGGGGCCGGACAACGGCGTTCTTTCCATGATTTACTCGCGCGAGAAACACAAAGTGCGGCTGATCTCGGGCGACCGCTATTTCCGGAAGCCGGTGAGCCGGATCTTTCACGGCCGCGATATCTTCGCGCCGGTGGCGGCGCACCTGGCCGCCGGCGTGCCGCCATCGCGCATGGGCAAACTCATCCAGGACTACCTGCGGCCGTCATTTGAGAAACCGAGGCGCACCGGAAAGCGCACGTGGACCGGCCGCATCCTGAGAATCGACCGCTTCGGCAACATCATTACCAACTTCCACGTGAGCGAGTTCCCGGACCTGGACCGCAGGAACTTTTCGATGGTCATCGGACCGCACCAGGCCGGGGTGATGGCGCGTAGCTACGCCGAGTGCGGCCCCGGGGAGCTGTTTGTGATTGCGGGAAGCTCGGGATACCTGGAAGTCTCGGTGAACCAGGGGTCGGCGGCCAAGACCATCGGCTGCGAAACGGGCGCGCCCGCGGAGCTGATGATTTGGTAGGGGCGGGGCATGCGGTACGCACGCAACGTGCCCCGCCCCTACGCCGCGCCGCTCTTACTGATGGGAATTACGGTGGCGGCGGGGGCCTGCGGCTCCATGGCTCGCAGTACCTGCTCCAGTTCCGCTTCCTGCACGGGCTTGGGCAGCACGAAGCGGCCATCGCCCTCGAAATCCGCGCACAACTCGGCATCATAGTGGTCCGACAGGAGAATGAACGCGCCCACGCGGGACTGCATCCGCTCCGATAGCTCCACCCAGTTGAGGCCGGGGGCGTGCACCGAGCAGAAAGCCACGTCGAACCGCATGCGCTGCGACAGTTCCAGGCCCGTATCGGCATTGTCCACCGGGACCACGCGGGAGCCGCGCGTCGCCAGCAACCCCAGGATCTGCCGCTGGGCGGCCTCGTCCGGCTCGATCACCAGCACGGTCATGCGGCGGGAAAACTCGCGCGCCGGCGCGGTCAAGGACGGAGCCGCTGCGCCCGCCCGCTCCTTCGATGTGCTGGGCAGCTCCACCTCGAAGCGCGGGTCGGAATGGCTCCTCTCGATGAGCCGCACCTCTCCGCCGTGGCCCGCAATCACGCTCCGGGCGACCCCCACCACCGCCGCGGTCTCCTCGGGCGTGTGCGATCCGGGCGAGGCTGTAAACGCCACCTCCACCAGCAGCCGCTTGGCCAGCACACTGGTGCGGATGGTAATCACCTTCTGCGGGGCGTCGGCCAGCGACTGCTCCGCATGCACCAACAGGTTGAGAAAAACCTGTTCCAACTGGCCCTGGGATCCCAGCACGTACAGCGGCTCGCGGCTGGTCAGATCGCGGACGCGAATGCCGGACGCCTTCCAATCGCCCTCGCGAAACTCGATCAGGTTTCGCAGCAGCGTGGTGATGCAGACCGGACGCGCTTCCAACTGCTCGGCCGCGGCGAACGAAACCAGCCGCGCCACCATGGAGGCGGCCTTTTGGGCTTCCGCGGCGATCGCCGAGATCTCGCGTTCGGCGGGGCCAATGTACCCCTTGCCCAGCGCTCTGGCCGCCAGGTCCGAAATCGACGAGAGGGGCGTCTCCAATTCATTGACGACTCCCGAAATCAACCGGCCGATGGCGGCCAGTTTCTCCGTTCGGAAAAGCTGTTCCTGTACGGACCGCTGATCCAGCAGACGCACGGCCACGCCGATCTGATTGCCCAGGTGCTGCGCTAAAGCCTGCTCGTCCGCGGTGAAGTCGCGGACGCGATCGTGCTGATCCAGTTCGAGAACGCCAATCACCTCGCCTTGGGCCAGCATGGGGACGAAGAGCAGCGACTTGGGAGAGCCCGCGCCGTCTTTGCCGGCCATGGGGAACGGGCTGCGGCTGATATCCGGAATCACCAGCAAGGTGCGGTAGTGAAAGCACGCGACGGCGCCGGCCCGCGCTCCGCCGGGAGGAGAAGCCAGTGGAATCGAAACCGGCTCTCCAGTCTCGCCGCCCACTGCGTCCAGCGTCTTGGCGCCGCGGTTATAGATGTACAACTGGATACCCGTGACCCCGAGGATCGCGGCCAAGGCCTCCGTGATGCGCTTCAGGATGGCATCGGCTGAAGGGGCGCCCAAGATCTCTTCGCCAAGTTGATAGGTCTTTTGCAAACGTCTGCGCTGCTTGCGCAGGCGGTGGTCGTGGGTCCACAGGAGCAACCCGATGACCAGCACCGCGATGATCCCGGAGGCCAGCTCCGTCGGTGTGAGAAACCCGCTCCGCTGCGTGACGGCAATTTCCGCGGGATCCGTCATCAGCAGCTCAAACCGCTGATTGTAAGGAGGATACGGACAGTACTGGAAAGCCACGCCAGTGGCTCGCACGCTGTCGCCCAGCTTGTACCTGGGCGTGCTCAGCGGCGGCGCGTCCGGCGCGCGGGGGAAGAAAATCCGGTAAGTCCCTCCCGGACCTGTGATTAACGCATAGTCCCCGGCCGTAGTGTCGCCGATTTCCAGCACCTGTCCCTCCGTGCGGACCAGGCGCCCGAGGTGGCGGAAGCCTTCGAGATCCAGGATCGAAACCTCAACTGGAGCGGACGGCTCTTTGTGGCTGATGATGGAGATAAGCTCCGGCTGAATCGTGACCGCTCCGGCTATCGAGGAAACCGTGCCAACTACCTCGATTTCCTCGCCGGGATGGAGGCCGTCCAACCGGGAATCGGGCTTCGGTGCCTGGACCGTGGCGACCACCGCGCCGAAGCGCCCGTCATCGATCGCCACCAGGGCATAACCTGGAAAGTGAAAGGCAGGAGCGGAGACTACTCCGCGCACCGTCACCTTCTGCCCGCCATGCGCAGGCGTGTAATCGGGCGGCTTGCGGGCGCTAACCTCTTCTGGCGTAAGCCGGTTCTGCGCGGCCGCGGGGAACAAAAGCAGCGCCGCAAACACCGCGGCGCCCATCCGCCCACGCCTCCGACCGCCCGTGTTAGGGCTTGCTACCATGGCTCCCGATCCCCGCGCAACAGATTATCTATGGCTAGGTCCGCGTCCAGCAAGTTGCCGAAAGTAATACAAGTTCCACTAACCTCCATTTCGGCCGAACACGCCTTAGCGGGCGCGGTTTCCAGCTAAAAACCTCCACCCTCCATTGTATCTCTCCAGTAACGAGTCTTGACCGTTACCCGCTCCAGTGGGGCGCGGCCGCTGCGCCAGAGGCGGGGCGCCCTCTGGCCCACCACCCTGTCAAGGGCTGACCGCACACTATGGGGCCCCGGGACCGCCCCGCAGGTTGGCCGAAAGCCAGTTCAGGTAATTCGTTGCGCCCTCCACGACGGGCAGCGCAAGCAGTTCCGGAACCTCGTAGGAGTGCTCTTTTTCCAGGACTGCGCTGAGCGACGCGAACAGCTCGCGCGAGGACTTGATGACCAGCAGGCACTCGTCGGCGGATTCGATGGCGCCCTTCCAACGGTAGTAGCTGCGTATGCGCGGAATCACGTTGACGCATGCCGCCAGGCGTTCGTCGAGCAGAAGGCGAGCGAGCTTTTCCGCCTCTTCTTCCGTCGCGCATGTGCTGAGTACGACAATTTTGTCGGTCATCCCCAAAAAACCGCGGTGTGAATCAACCAAGCAATGTTACTATTATGTTCCAGGACCGCATAACATGAAAGCGCCGTTTGCCCGAATGGCTTATGTCATGGCATTCCTCATGGTGATCAGTTATGCCTTTTTCACGTTACGCGGCCCCAGAGGCATACCCGGCCTGCTTGACAAACAGCGCCAGATCCAGGAAGCGGAAAAGCGCAACGCCGCATTGATGCGGGAGATCGAGCAGAAACGGGAGCACATCAAGCGTCTCACCGACGACCCGGCCGAGCAGGAGCTGGAAATCCGCCAGCGGCTGAAGCTCGTGCACCCGGGCGAAAAGATCTTCATCGTCGGGCAACCGGAAAAAAAGTAGGGGAAGGACGCGCCGCCCAGGCGCCGCCAGCGCGGCCTCTATGCGCGTCTGCGCCAAAGCGCAAATGCCAGCAGGCCGGCGCCGGTCAGGGACAGGCTGACTGGTTCGGGCACGGCATCCACCTCGAAGTAGGCGTCCCATAGAAGGTGGTTGGCTTGAGACGCGCCGGTGCTCGAGCCACCCATGGAAAACGCCAGGTTGGCGGAAAGAGTGTTGTAGACATGCGGCGCGAACACAGCGTCGGCGCTGGCGGTGCTACACGTAAAAGACGAACCATCCCAGGAAACGGGGACTGTGCAACCGCCGCCGGCGCCGATGCCGAGATCGGTCGTCGGGGGTCCCGCGTCCAGTGACAGCACGTTTGCAGCCGGTGACACCACGCTCACGAAGAACGAGCTGATGGATGAGGTCCCATTACCCGTGATGGAGCTGCTCGCCGCATCGTACGGCAGCGCGTCCAGCGGCAGGGTGAGGTTCAGCGAGAACGTGAGGGCCTCGTTACTGAAGTTCTGTGCGTCAAACGTGATGGTGCCCCAACTGCCAAAGAAGTCGATGGTGGTGTCGACGGTGTATCCGTGGAGATCGTTCTCTGTGGGGCCGAGATGGAATGTCGTGATCGCGTCCGGGAGGCAAATCGTGTCGGTGGTGAAAGAAGCTCCCGTGACTTCGATGGTGTTGGCGGAAGCGGCGCCCGGAACGATCGACAGAATTGCCAGCGCCAAAGCCGCACCGGAAATCCTGGAGCGAAACATGCTATTCCTTCAAAGGGCTGTCTGCCAGCCCCGGTGACCAATCTGACTGGAAGAGGCCCGCATTTTCAATGCTAACCCGTACCATTATCCTGAACCGCGCCGCGAGCCGAGAACCGCGGCAAGCAGCGTCAGGGCGGCGCCGGTCCCCGCCAGCGTGCCCGGCTCGGGTAGCGGGGCGCTCACTCCCTCCAGCGTGGCCGGCGCAGCGAAATCCGTTATCTCTACGCGGCCGCTCACCGTAGCTCCGGAACCCAAACCATTCAACGTGAAGCTCACATGGACACTCAGCGTGGTGAAATACTGTGCCGCAAAACTGGCGCTGGTCGCCAGCGCGTAGCACGAGTGCGCGCCTCTGGAACCCTGGCAGCTTCCTCCCAGCCCCACATTCAGATCGAAAGCGCCCGGTCCAGCCGTGGCCGTCTGCAGCGCGTTGGAGCCGGGCGTCTCCTCGATATCGAAGCCGTTGCGGCCACCGACCGCCGCCAAGCTGACAGATGCCGTCGCGTAGTCCCAAAGTCCCCCGGCCACCGGAATGGAGTAGTCCTCGGACACTGCCAGGGGTCGCCCCGTGGTGTTGTTCACCGTGAAGCTGTATGTGATGAACGGGTCCGGGTCGGCCGTGACATTGAACGTGGCGTCGTAGTCGGCTGTCTGGACTTGGCCCGAGAGCAGCCACCCGCCATCCTGAAGGCCGCTTGAGATGATGTTCTCCGGCAGCATTACGGAGTTCTGGTCGATCGTGATATCGACCGATGGCAGAGAGATCTGGCTGCCGTCGGCCGGCCCACCGGAAAGGAGCGCCAATCCGGCGCAGACCGCCACCCGCGCCAGAATCTTCACACCGCTAACCACAGTTATCCATCCAATACCGTCTTTGGTTAACCCCTCTTTAGATCCTATTGTCGCTTATTGGATGGCAAAGACCGGGCTATTGTCGCAAAAAATGGGCTGAAGTGGTTCTAGTACTCTTGGGCGTGACGCGCTTCTGGTACTGGTATCAAGGCCCATGACCCGTGGCGAAACCCGGCCATCGCGTGGGATCGCCGCCGCAGGTCTCCGGCAATGCGCGCATCGCGCAGCGTCACCGTCCGCGCGCAGTTCTCCGCCACGCTCGCATCGTGCGTGACCATCAGGATGGTAGTGTTCAGGCGCTGGTGCAGGTCGCGGATGAGATTCAGAATCTCCACCCCGGTGTGGGTATCGAGGTTGCCGGTTGGCTCATCGGCGAGGAGCACCGGCGGATAGAACGCCAGCGCGCGGGCAATGGCCACGCGCTGCCGCTCGCCGCCGGAGAGTTCCTCGGGGAGATGCTCGAACCGGTGGCCGAGTTGGACCAGCTCCAGCAGATCGCGCGCGCGTTTGTCGATTTCTTTCCGCGGCAGGCCTTTCACGTGCAACGGCAGGGCCACATTCTCCACCGAAGTGAGGCTGGGCAGCAGGTTGAAGAACTGGAAAATGAAACCGATCTTGTCGCGGCGCAGGCGCGTCAGATCGTCATCGGAAAGTTCGGCGAGGGACTGGCCGTCAATGCGAATCTCGCCCGAGGTGGGCCGGTCGAGGCCGCCGATCAGGTTGAGCAGCGTCGATTTTCCGGATCCCGAAGGGCCCGCGATGCAAACCATCTCGCGCGCTCGATTTCAAGCTCGATCGAGTCGAGGGCTATCACCCGCCGCTTGCCGTCGTAGTGTTTGGAGACGCCCGTGAGCGAAATCATTCCGCCAACTCGATGATAGCGTGCCGCGCCAGGATGCCGCCAGCCGGATACGGTATCCTTTGATTTATGCTCAGCGAGAAATTGCGCGAGTGCGGCGTGGTGGGCGCCGGCGGGGCCGGTTTCCCAACCTGCGTCAAAGCGCAATCTCAAGTCGAGTACATGATCGCCAACGGCGCCGAATGCGAGCCGCTCATCCACAAGGACGCCGAGCTGATGAAGCATTTTCCGGCGGAAGTCCTTGCGGGGATGACCTCCATGATGGATGCGACCGGCGCGAAAACCGGCAAGTTCGGAATCAAGGCCAAGAACACCGAGGCGCTCGAGGCGCTCCAGCGCAGTCTGCAATCGGACCGCGTCGAGTTCGTGATGCTGGGCGATTTCTACCCCTCCGGCGACGAGTACGAACTGGTCTACACCGCTACCGGCCGCCTGATTCCGCCGGCCGGGATTCCGCTCCAGGTCGGCTGCCTGGTGAACAACGTCGAGACGCTCCATAACGTGCACCTGGCGGCGCAAGGCGCGCCGGTCACGCGGAAGTTCCTCTCCGTCTGCGGTGCGGTGAACCAGCCGAAATCGGTTTGGGCGCCGGTGGGCGTGCCGTTTCGCGACCTGCTGGCCCTGGCCGGCGGCGCCACCGTGGACCAGTTCGGGGTTTTCGTGAGCGGCATCATGATGGGGACGCTGACGTTCGATCTGGACGACGTCGTGACCAAGACCACGAGCGGGGTGATCGTCCTTCCGCGCGACCATTACCTGGTGACGCGCCGCGCGCGGCCGCCGCGGGAGATGAACCGCATTGGCAAATCGGCCTGCGACCAGTGCAGCTACTGTACCGAATTCTGCCCGCGATACCTGCTCGGTTACGAGGTGCAGCCGCACAAGGTGATGCGCAGCCTGGGCTTCACCCTGACCGGCGCGGACATCTGGAACCAGTGGGCCGAGCTATGCTGCGCCTGCGGCCTCTGCACGCTGTACGCCTGTCCCGAAGACTTGTATCCCAAAGAGGCTTGCGACCAGGGCAAGCGGGAACTCCGCGCGGCCGGTCTGAAATTTGCGCAGCGGAAGCCCGTCGAGGTGCACCCCATGAAGGAGTACCGGCGCGTGCCGCTCGCGCAATTGCGGCGCCGGCTGCAAATTGAAGAATACGAGAAGGAGACGGCCTTCGACCCCGTGGCATGCCATCCGGCGGTGGTGCGCATCAAGATGCTCCAGCATACCGGGCAGCCCGCGGTTCCGGCGGTCGAGGAAGGCGCCAAGGTGAAGCAGGGACAGGTGGTGGGGCGCGTGGAAGGTTCCAATCTGGGCGCGCACGTGCACTCGAGCATCGACGGTAAAGTGCGGATGGTGACGCCGGAGTGCGTCGAGATTGTGGCATGAGCGATGGTTAAGAACTCAATCGGTTTGATCGAGCTGACCAGCATCGCCGCCGGCATGCAGGTGGCCGATGCGATGCTGAAGGCGGCGGCCGTGGACATGGTGCTGGCGCGTTCGATTTGCTCCGGCAAGTACATGGTGATGGTGCGGGGCGAAGTGAGTGCGGTGCAGGCGGCCGTCTCGGCGGGTGTGAGCGCGGGGCATTTTTCGGTGATCGACTCCTTCGTGATTCCGAACCTCCACGAATCCGTATTCCCGGCCATCAGCGGCACAACCAAGATCGAAGCGCTCGAGGCGCTCGGCATAGTGGAATCGTTCTCGGTGGCCTCGCTGATTGAAGGCGCGGACGCCGCCGTAAAAACGGCCGACGTCCGACTGATCGAAATCCGCCTGGCGATGGCGCTGGGCGGGAAGGCATTTGTGACCTTGACGGGCGACGTGGCGGCGGTCGAGAGCGCGGTGAACGCCGCCGCGCAGGTGGTGGGCCAGAAGGGCCTGCTGGTGAACAAAGTGGTCATCCCGCGCCCGCGTCCCGAGCTGCTCAACGAAATGATTTGACCGGTGGGATTGGTGGGGCGACGGTTCCGCCTGCCATCTCGCGCTGCCATCCCGCCTGCCATCCCGCGGTGGACCCCCGGCGCTCGGCTCAGGTACAATTCTCGAATACACTTGTGCCGTCGTTTGCGCCGTTACCGTCTGTTTGCCACCGGTGTTTTCGGCCGGTGCCGAGGCTTGCCCGGTCCTGCCCCAACTGCCAAACGTCGCTGCGGCGCGCCAGCCTCGATCCGATCAACCTGAGATCTACGCTGTATGACGTGGTCTGGGTCCTGGTCCGTCTGCTGCTGATGGTGGCGCTGGGCTGGGGGATCTACAGGATGGCGATCCACTTCGTTCTGAAAACTCGGGGATGAATGCCCAGATGAATGTGGGCCTGCTATAATCCGGTGCTATGTTCCGAAAGGACCGGCCCTGGATCAGCTATCTCCTGCGCCTCGTCGCCCATCTCAACATAAACCTGACGTTGTTTTCACAATCCGACGAGCGGCGGCGGCTGATGAAGTTCTTCCTGCGTTGCGCTGGGGAACGCCGGGCGCTGCTGCAGCCCACGGAAGCCTGCCAGTTGATGCTGGCATTATCGGCGGTGAGCAAGATCCCAGGGGACGTGGCGGAAGTAGGCGCGTTCAAAGGCGTGAGCGCGAAGCTGCTCGCCTGGGTGGCTCCCCAGCGCACGTTGCATCTTTTCGACACCTTTGAAGGCCTTCCCGAACCTGGCGAGAAGGACTGTAAGCTATTCCGCCGTGGGCAATACCGCGCGAGCGAAGCGGAACTGAAGGAGTATCTGGACGGATACAATGTGCGAATTTACAAAGGGCTGTTTCCCGGCACGGCGAGCCCCATGGCGAACCAATCGTTCGCCTTCGTTCATCTGGACGCGGACCTCTACCAGAGCACCAAGGACAGCCTTGAGTTCTTCTACCCGCGCATGGAGAAAGGAGGAATCATTCTCACGCATGATTTCGCCCCGAGGCGCGAAGGTGTTTATCGGGCTTTCCAGGAGTTTTTCCGCGAGAGGCCGGAACCCGTGATCGAGCTCACTGGAAATCAGGCCATGATCGTCAAACTCGGTTGAGCCGCAGCCGGCCATCGCGGCGGCCCCATGTCGCCAGCAGCGCGCCCCAGACAATCCATCCCAGCCCGCTTGCCGCGGCGGCGGACCAGAACAACGGCGTTTCAAACCGCATCACAACCTGGTGCTTTCCGGCGGGCACCGGAAAACCGCGAAACGCCACGTTGGTGTAATAGATCGGCTGCGGCCGGCCATCCACGTACGCCCGCCAGCCGGGGTAATGCGTCTCCGAGGTCACCAGGTACGCCGGGCGTTCGCTCTCCACCGCGAGCCGGACTTGCTGCAAACCATACTCCGACACCGAAACCCTCCCCGCCAGCTCGCCCGCGGGAGGCGGGGGCCCCGGCGCGCCCTCCACAATGGCTTCATGTTTCGGGTCGAAATCGGGAGACTTCAGTAGCGCCGCGGCTTCCTCCGGATTGCGCGCCGGCCGGACCCGCGACACCAGGAAGAAGCGCGGCAGCACCGCCTGGTTTTCGTAAATGATGCCGCCGGGAATCGAAGTCAGCTCGCGGAGGTGACTGCCCGCGAGCCGCTGGACATCCAGCCGCGCGCGGGAAATCACGAATTGCGTGTTCATCAGGCCGATTACCGGTGAACGCAGATCGTCGATTTGATAATAAGCGCCCCAACGCTCGCCCTTGGCGAAGGCGAGTCTTGCCTGCATGGTCCGGTGTACGGCCATCACGTCGGCGCCATTCGCCGTGTAAATGCGGCTGATGGGAGCGGTGGTCGACCACGCCATGGCGGCGTCCACGGTATCCACGCGGCTGGGGGGAAAGCCGGCTCCCGTGAGTTCGAGCATGCGCTTCAGTGTCTCCGGGCGCCCGTCGATATGCGTCCGGCCCACGCCCGGTTCCGCGGCCGCCGGGTAAGCGTTCATGGGATGGCCGGAACTGACTGCGATCAAATCGATGGCGGCGGCCACCGCCAGCACGCAGGCCAGCCGCGTGTTGGGCACCAGGCGATCGAGCGCGAGGGCCGCCAGTACCGCCAGAGACAAGCACAACACCGCGGCGGAAGATTCAGGGTGCAGGCCGATCCTGATTCTCAAAGGGAGGAGGCCCAGAACCGTTCGGCCCAGCCACGTGGTCTCGCCCAGCGTCGCCAAGGCGCCGCACGCCAGCAGGATGGCGAACACCCGGTTCAACCTGGACCGGCGAGCCAGCGCCACGCCCGCCAGCCCGAACAACAGGCCCAGCATGCCGCAGTACAGATACATAAACGTGAGATCGTCGGGCAGCTTGTATTGCGCCGGCTCGAAGATGTGGTAGTAGTTGGGCCGTGCCAGCGACACCAGCGCGGCGACAGGCACGCCACCGCCGGGACCGAGATAGTCGGCGCGGAACTGCGCCACGCTGAGGTTGGTCAGTTCATAAGTGGGCGCCAGTTGCGCCAGGCTCAACAGGGCCGCGAAGAAGGATGCCGCGGCGGTCATGAGGAGGATGGCGAACCGTCCTCGGTCCAGAACGGCCAGCAGGAGCCCGAAGAGAAAACACGCTCCAATCACCACCGCCGTGAGTGGGGTGTTGCCCGCCAGAACAGCCAATCCCAGGGCGGCCGCCAGCAGCAACGCCGCGCGCCAATTCGGCTTCCTGTGCCAGCGGTAGACGCACAGGAGCGCGAACGGCAGCCATGCGGCGATCGTCAGGCCGCCCAGGTGCTCGGCATGCGCGGCGAAGAAGCCGCAGAGCTGGTAGGTGGTGGCGCCAAAGTAGGCGGCTGGCCTCTTCACTCCCAACGCGCGCAACAGCAAGAAGCCGAAGATGCCGGCCAGCGCAACGTGCAACACCACGTTCCACTCCAGCCAGTACAGCAGAGTATCGCGGCCAAAGATGAGCCCCAGCGCGGCCACCACCGGCATGGTGGGATACAGCGCCGCCGCCTGTATGTTGGCCAGGTCCGGACGGCCGCAATAGGTGTACGGGTCCCACAAGGGGAGCAGGCCTTTCTCCAGGGAGTCTGCGTACAGGTAGAGGTGGGGAAGGTGCAAGCCGCGGAGGTCCCACGGAATCACATAGCCGGGCAGGAAGAGCACATGCCGGAAGAATACCAGCGCTTGCACCACCAGCAGAACGAAAGGGAGGTATCGCTTCAACGCCGTAGTATACCCCGCGGCGATCCATGAGGAGATGGTAAACCTGTCTATATGGATGCGCTCCTGCTGAAGGACTACATGAAACTGGAGTTGGTCCGGATGCCGGCGCCGGAGGCCGGTCCGGAGGACGTGCTGGTTCGCGTGCGGGCCTGCGGCATCTGCGGCAGCGACGTGCACGGCCTCGATGGCTCCACTGGGCGGCGCATCCCGCCTCTGGTAATGGGACACGAAGCGGCCGGCGAAATCGCCCAGACCGGCGCCGGCGTGGGCGACTTGCGCGTGGGGGACCGCGTCACGTTCGATTCCACCATCTATTGCGGCCAGTGTTTCTATTGCGCTCGCGGTGAGGTCAACCTGTGCGAGAACCGGCAGGTCCTGGGCGTCTCGCCGGGCCCCTACCGCCGCCATGGCGCTTTCGCCGAATACGTGGTGGTGCCGCGCCGCATTGTGTACCGGCTCCCCGACAACCTTACCTTCGAGCACGCCGCCATGATTGAAGCCGTGTCCGTGGCGGTGCATGCAGTGAGCCTTTCGCCCGTGCGGCTGGGAGACACGGCGGTGGTGGTGGGCAGTGGGATGATCGGCCTTCTGGCGATCCAGGCCCTGCGCCACGCCGGTTGCGCGCGCGTGGTCGCGGTCGATCCCGACGAAGCTCGCCTGAAGCTGGCGCTGCAGCTTGGCGCCACCGATGCTCTCCACCCCGGAACCGGAGATGCGGTGGCCGCCATTCGCGAAATGACGGAAGGCCGCGGCGCCGACGTGGCCGTCGAGTGCGTGGGCGCGGGCCAGCCAGTCCGAACCGCCATCGCCTCCGTGCGCAAGGGCGGTGCGGTGACGCTGGTGGGCAACCTCGATCCCGCCGTCGAATTCCCTTTACAGACCGTGGTCACGGGCCAACTGCGGCTTCAGGGGTCGTGCGCTTCCAGCGGCGAATACGCGGCCTGCATCGAGCTGATGTCGAAGGGCGCGATTCGGGTGGACCCGCTCATCAGCGCCGTGGCGCCCCTGGCCGAAGGACCGGCGTGGTTCGAGCGGCTGTACCGCCGCGAACCCAACCTCATGAAGGTGATCTTGAAGCCCTGACCTGCTGTTTCGCGCGCCGGCGCTGCCACGCGCCGAAACCGCCGAGCAGGGCGGTCCCCACAGCCAGCAGCCCGAGCGCTTTCGGCTCGGGCGCCGCCGCCACCGTCCCCTCGATGACATCATTGGCGCAGTACGCCGACGCGAAGGCGATCCCGACCTGGTGATCCTGAAGCACCGACGCCAGGAAATCGGCTGGTGTGGGAAATTGGAGCGTGGCGGCGTAAAGCGCGTTGCTCACTCCGTCGCCGTAATCGACTACCTGCACCGGAAGACCGATGGCTTCCGGCGATCCGCTGCCGCCCAGCCAAACGTCCTGCGACCTGCGATAGTAGTACCCGGTATTGTGGATGATGTCGTCGGCGGTCAGGAGTGTAGTGTCGCCGCCGACCCGGTAAAGATCGTCGGCGCTGAAGCCGCCGTGACTGTACAGAGGAACTCCATAGAGGTAGTTCCCTGGATCGCTGGGCGCGTAGAAGAACAGGTCACCCACTTCGAGCTGAATACCGTCGTCAAACGGTTGCAGGGTAATCCCGCCGCCATAGTTGAAATAGATGGTCACCGTAGTCCAGCCGGCTGCAATGTGCACATCGGCTTTCTGGATATCGTAGAGCGCGGCGTCGCCGATCACATCGCAACTGCTGTAAGGCGGCGCGAAGCTGTAACTGCACCCGCCGGACTGGGATTGGTTGAATACATCGTAAATTGTCCCTGCCGGGCATGGTATGCACCCCAGCAGCAGGATCGGTAGGGCATACCGCATGCTCTAACCGTAATCGGACGTTTGCCGGAGTATAACGGAACTGCGGTACTGAACAGTTCTTAGTACGTTTGGGAGATGGACTAGGGCGGCACATCGATCAAACCTGCGTCCAAAAGCCGGTCAGACCGCTTTTTGCGTCCATTTTTTATTGATTCTAAAAGACTTACATCTCCACCGGACCCGGCGCCCACCACCCCATCCGCTACTCCAAAAGCAGGGGCAGCCCGGCCGCCAGTAGCACGGCCTCTACCATCAACGCTATGGCAACTCTCAGACAGATCGAGGCCAACCGCCTCCAGCGCCGTATCGACGCCGCCCATCGCTGCTTCCACCGCACCCCGGAGGCCCTCAAGTGTTTCCCGTCAGCCCGGAAGGCCGGAGTTCCCATATGGCGATGCCGGATCCCTTCGCCCGGTTGGATTCCTCGCCCTTTGATATAATCGGCTCGGTTAAGGAGAAACGCTGTGTCTAATCCGACTTCTCGCAGGTTCTTTCTCGGCGCGGTGACGGCCGCCGCCGCAACGCGCGTTTGGGGCGCAAACGACAAAATCAACGTCGCGATCATTGGACTCGGCGGCCGCGGCACGAATCATTTGAACGCTTACCCGCGGCTGCCTGACGCTCGCGTCGCCGGGCTTTGCGACATCGACCAGGCTGCCCGGGAGCGGGCCCAGGCGACCCTCCAGAGGATTGCCAACGGCGAGAAGGGCAAAGAATTCGAGGACATGCGCGAGGCCTTCGCCGATCCGGGCATCGACGCTGTTTCCATCGCCACTCCCAACCACTGGCACGCGCTGGCGACCATATGGGCCTGTCAGGCGGGCAAGGACGTCTACAGCGAGAAACCGGCCTGCTACAACATCTATGAAGGATTGAGGATGGTGCAAGTGGCCAATCAGACCAAGCGCATCGTGCAGATTGGCTCGCAGCACCGCAGTATGCCGTTGAAGATTCGGGCCATGGAGGCGCTCCAAGGTGGTCTCATCGGCAAGATCTACCTGGCCAAGGGGCTGTGCTTCAAGCGCCGCCAGTCCATTGGACACAAGCCCGACAGCCCCGTGCCGCCGGGCGTGAACTGGGATCTCTTCCTGGGGCCCGCCCCCATGCGCCCGTTCAACGAATTGCGGTTTAAATACAACTGGCACTGGTTCTGGGACACCGGCAACGGCGACATCGGCAACCAGGGCGTGCATGAGATCGGGATGTGCCGATGGGGTCTGGGCGACCCCGAGTGGCCCAAGAGCGCTTTCTCCATGGGCGGCAAGTACGGTCCCGAAGACGATCAGGAAACGCCCAACACGCAGCTCTCCAGCTACGATTACGGGGGGCGTGAGATCGTCTTCGAGGTGCGCGGCCTGCTCACCGGCGGCGAGGGCGTGCCGGCGCGCCGTAGCTTCCCTGGCGGTCGCGGCGGCGCTCGCGGCGGTGCTCCTGGCGCCGCTCCTTCCGGCGCCCCGCCTGCTGCCGGGGCGCCCTCCGGGCCCGGCGCCAACCCCACCAGCACTCCCCTCAACATCACCATCGGCAACCTGTTCTACGGAACCGAGGGCTGGGCGGTGATGGCCGACGGTTTCCAGGCCTATAAGGGCGAAAGCACCGAGCTCATCATGGATGAGCGGCCCGAGCGAGGCGCGGGAGGCGACGGCACCAGCCTGCACATGGAGAACTTTCTCGCGGCCTGCCGCTCACGAAACGTCAAGGATCTCCACGACCCGATTTCCAACGCGCACCTGAGCGCCGGGTTGTGCCACCTGGGCAACATCAGCTACCGCACCGGCCGCAAGCTGACTCTCGGGTCCGGCCCGCGCTTCGTCGGCGACCCGGAAGCCGACAAGTTGCTGACGCGCCAGCCGTATCGCAAACCGTACGTGGTGTGAGGCGGCGCGGCCGCTCGGTCCTAGATCGGCAGGTAACTTTCGGCTTTCAGTTGCGGCGGTGTGGCTGAGCGCTGATTGACCGCTAAAAGGAGGAGCAACTATGAACGCCATCATCCCCCGTCGAGGATTCTTGGGACGGTCCCTCGGCTTCGCGGCGGTCTCCGCCGCCGTCCGGCCCGGCCCCGCTCTCGCGCAAGGCAGGGTAGCCCGCAGCGCCGGCAGCCGGATCAAGCTCGGTCTCAACGCGTATTCCTTCGACCGGCCGCTGCGCGCCGGCGCCATGACCCTCGAAGATGTCGTCCACTACTGTGCGCAACACGGCATCGACGCGCTGGATGCCACCGGCTACTACTTCCCCGGCTACCCCAAGGTCCCCAGCGACGAATCCATTTACGACTTGAAGAGAAGAGCCTTCGTGAACGGCGTCCTCATCAGCGGTACCGGTGTGCGAAACGACTTCACGCTGCCCGACGCCGCGAGCCGCAGGAGCGAGGTTCAGTTGGTCAAGGACTGGATCGAAGTCGCCGCCAAACTTGGCGCACCGGTCATCCGGGTTTTCACCGGCCCGAGAGCGCCGGAAGGCCACAGCTTTGACCAGGTGCTCGAATGGATGGTCCCTGATTTCAAGGAATGCGCCGCGTACGGGAAGCGGCACGGAGTGATCGTCGGACTTCAGAACCACAATGACTTTGTGAAGACCGCGGACCAAACCATTCGGATTATCAACGCCGTCGATTCAGAGTGGTTCGGCTCCATCCTGGATGTCGGAAGTCTGCGTCAAAACGACCCTTACGACGAAATCGGGAAACTCCTGCCCTACGCCATCTCCTGGCAACTCAAGGAAAACGTCGGCTACGGCGCGAAAGAGACGCCCACCGACCTGCCAAAAGTGAAAGCCATCATCGATAGAATCGGTTATCGCGGCTTCCTCCCCATCGAAACACTCGGCGAGGGTGATCCGCGCGTGAAGGTCGCCACGTTCCTCGAACAGGTGCGAAAAGTGTTTGCCCTTTAGCTCTTGCCTCCAGGTCTATTCCCGCCGCCTTGCAGTTCGGCGTGCTTTCCCGCGAGCCGATGCCTTCCTTTCGCCGGTGTTATAGTCTTTTACGGATCACCATGAGTGCAGCGGATTGTCCAAGGTGCCAGAAGGAAAGCGCTCTGTGCATCTGTGACAGGATCACACCGGCCAAGACGAAACTTCATGTCCTCATTCTTCAGCACCCGCAGGAACCCGACAAGGAACTCGGCTCGGCGCGCATCGCTCACCTGGCGCTTGAGAACTCGACCATGAGAATAGGCCTCTCGTGGCCGAATCTATCGAAAGCCCTTGGCCGCCCCGCCATCCACGGACACTGGGGCGTATTGTATCTCGGCGGCAAGTCCGAAAGGTCGAAGATTGAGCGCGGGGCTTCGCATGGTCTCAGCATGACGACAAGACCCGGCACGGTGCTGGATACTTCGGAAGTCGAGCTCGAAGGCATCGTCGTGCTCGACGGGACGTGGGCTCAGGCCAAGACCATGTGGTGGCGGAACCCGTGGCTGCTTAAGTTAAAGCGGATGACGCTCAACCCTTTACGTAAGTCTCTTTACGGCCGGCTACGCACAGAACCGCGCCGGGAGTGCCTTTCCACGATTGAATCGATCGCGGAAGCGCTCGAGGCGCTGGGCGAGGACGTGGGGGTCTGCGATACTCTGCGCGCCCATTTTGCGGAGTTGCTGCGAAAGTACCAGACGCGCCAGCCCGGCCGAAACCGGAACTTCTCACTTTCCGTTGACAGGGGCAAGATCGGCACTTGACGGGTAGTGGCTGAAATCTGCGTTGAACCGAAAACAACTATCGCTTGCTTTCCCGCCGATCCCGCCGCACCATGAAGGTATGCCATCTGACCGTGCTCCCCTGCTGGCCCTCAAGAACCTGATCGCCGATACGGATCTGATCCTTGAAACCACCCCAGAACTTCCCCAGAACCGCACCGCCTGTTGCCGCGAGAACTTGCGCGCAGCCCTGGCCCTGGCCGACGATCTGCTCAAACAGCAGCGCATGACGCCGGCAGCCGTCCTGGGGCATAAGGGCGGCAGCACGACCTCGCAGAGGCACGGAGCGGAGCATTACCGCCAGATGGCTGCGGCACGCAAGACGCACGGCGGCGGTAGACCCCGCAAGCAATCCGAGTAGTTCTGTCCCCTCCACAACTCGCTAGAATGGTGTTCTAAGACGAAAAGCCCGGCACGATGGCCGGGGCTTCTCGATGTGGACGTTAGATACCCTAATCGTAAGCCTCTTCGCGTGTCGGCGCAAGAGGGAGAATTTTGCCTCCATTATCGCAATTCAAGATCCCACCGTATCGGTATTTCCCTACTCATCTGATGGAACAAGAAGGCCCGAAACACTGGGCACAGCTACGACTCTTACAGGCGTGTGAACGGCTGAAGATCCCCGTCAAG
This sequence comes from Bryobacteraceae bacterium, assembly GCA_049510555.1. GTDB lineage: Bacteria > Acidobacteriota > Terriglobia > Bryobacterales > Bryobacteraceae > Fen-178. The sequence goes on along the minus strand of JBEKYW010000005.1, from coordinate 104,339 downwards.
TTGTGGCCGGAATTCGGTTCTTTGATGCTGCCGCGTGAATATAAATTCCACTGCTGTATTGGTGAGAAGTACGAGGCCCCATCTTTTCGTAGGCTTTACGAATCGGAATCGGAATGGAGACAGCGTGCTAGGGATGACTTCGAGAAGTTTCTGGACAAACACGCAACCACGTTCCGTGAATGGCTGAAGTGGGATTTGGATAGGGGCAGCCTTACCAGAATTAAACCGACAAGGGACACGGCACCGCTCGATCTTCGTTACGAATGGGCGGCGCGACGGTATTGCGAGAAGAAACTCTACAAGGAAATGGCGACTGACGAATACAGCGCGGACAGAATCAGAAAGGCAGTCAGAGTCATATTCACTGAGATTGGCCTTGAGGATCGCCGGAAATAATGGAAGTCAGCTTGTTTCCTCCGGAAATAAGACCCGCCTGCCCTAATTCCTGTGGACGGAAATAAAGGAACGCGGCTTTGTTTCCGGAGGAAGTAGCGCTTAAGCCGGTTATCTCCTTTTATTTTCTTTGATTTAGCACGGTTTATCTGTCAGACTCTTTGGTGACTGGAGGGCTTGATGACGCGAAACCGAGGGCCACCATAGGCCAGCGATAAAAGCACGGGGAATAGCGTCTCTACCTCGCTGTTTCCCGTGCTTTACCACGTTTCCGTGGCGATTCCATTCTACCCCCGTAAACCACTGAAAGCAAAGCTAGAAAACTTCAAATAACCTATTATTTTACTCTTGACAAACAACTAGCGATAGATGTATTATTAGATCATGAATAGCGGAGAAAAGGCCGAAAACGCAATGACTTGCGAATCATGCAAGGTAAAATGTCAACGCTTCGGCAAGCATCGAAATGGTCTGCGCCGTTTTCGTTGCCCCCAGTGCCACAAGACGTACACCGAATCCCACAAGGCCGCCCTTGAAGGCAGCTATCTCACCCAGGAGCGCATCGTGTTGGCCCTCCGGCTCTTGATCGAAGGCAACTCCCTGAGCAGCACGGAGCGCATCACGGACATCGACAGGAACACGATCACGAAACTCCTGGTCCTGGCCGGCGAGAAATGTGAAAAGCTCATGGGCCGGCTCATCGTGAACGTTCCGGCGAAGGACGTTCAGGCCGACGAAATCTGGGGATACGTGGCCAAGAAAGAAGCCCACAAATACGAGTGGGAAGAGAACGACAACAGCATCGGAGACGCCTACTGCTTCGTTGCCATCGAACGCAAAATGAAACTCGTTCTGAACTTCGCTCTGGGCCGACGCGATCAGGCAACGACGGATATTTTCATCGAAGGGCTGCGCGCCGCAACCTCTACTAAACAGCGGTTTCAGATCACGACGGACGGGTTTCAGCCTTACGTCTCTGCGATCACCACCACGCTTTCCGACCGCTGCGATTTCGCGCAACTCATCAAAGTTTACGCCAGCCCGCGCGAAGGCGAACAACGGTATTCGCCGGCTGACGTTGTGGAGGCTCTACCAAAACCGATCATGGGTGATCCCGACCGGGCGATGATCTGCACGTCGCACGTCGAACGCCAGAACCTTACCATTCGGATGCAGATGCGCCGCATGACGCGGCTGACCAACGCTTTCAGCAAGAAGTGGGAGAACCTCTGGGCCGCGTATTGCCTCTGGTTCGCCTTCTACAACTTCTGTCGGATTCATCAGACGTTGCGGGTAACGCCCGCGATGGAAGCGGGGATCACAAGCAAGGTGTGGACACTGGAAGAACTCTTGGCGTAGTATGGAAGTGGAATGCTGAGCGCCTTCAGCTTGGCGGCGGGGCGCCCTTGTTCCCTTCGCTCGTTAGTAGTGTATCACGACGATGAACGAAAGGGAATAGAATGCTTACTATGCGCCGCCAAATCACAATCACGGTCGGAGAACTCCGATACATCTCAATCAACTGCCCGCACTGCCGAACGGTGATGACGCTGGACATGCTGGAGCCATCCGAGATCGCCACCAAGCACAAGTGCTTCGGCCCCCTGAGATGCTCAGTCTGCGAGAAGGACTACGATTCCGCTATCAGGCCGAACGTGGACGCCCTTTGGAAAGCCTACCAGTCCTTACGGCAGATTGAGGATCGCATTTCATTCACGCTTGATCTACCGGGAGAGAATATCAACGAGAAATTGCCTTGAGGTTTTAACATATTTCTTGTATACTGCCGGGGACAATCTGGTACCCTACGCGGTGGAAACGAGGTAGACTATTCGGTCCCGTCTTTTGGGCGGCGGAGGTCGAAGAAATGACGTGCTTGTCGCGCTTGGCAATGTTCTTACTTCTGGCGGCGAGCGTAGCGACCGCAGTAGACAACGAGTTCACCCGAAAAAGCCTTAAGGGACTGAAGGGGGTAAATGTCTTGGTTGAACCCCTGGAAGCAGAGGTGGAGCAGGGCGGGTTGACCAAGACATCCATACAGACCGATGTGGAACTGAGGTTGCGTCAAGCTGGGATCACGGTACTGACAGACGCGGAGAACCTCGCAGCTCCGGGATCGCCTTACCTTTACATCGTCGTGCTCACCTTTAGGGGGCCGCAGTATAACTACTCCATCGGCGTGGAATTGTGTCAATCCGTGCGACTTGAGCGTGACCCAAGCATACAGATTTTCGGTGCGACTACGTGGTCCGTGGCGGGAATTGGTGGCGTTAGCCGGAACAACCCCCGCGCTATCAGGGACGACATCAAGGACTACGTTGACATGTTCATCAACGCCTACCTGTCCGTGAACCCGAAGAAGTGAGAGAATCAACGCAGATTTCAGCCACTACCACTTGACGCGGATCTGGGCCATACGATACCCTGGAGCAAGTATGGATCTGCCTCTGGAATGAAGGGGCGGGTGTGTACTTTCTCGAAGCAAAGTTAGGAAACCCCTATTGCCTACTTTCAATCAACTCGTCCGCAAGGGTCGTCAGCGGCCCGCATATAGGACCGCCAGCCCCGCACTGGAAAGATGTCCTCAGAAGAAAGGCGTATGCATTCGCGTCTCCACCCAGACGCCGAAGAAGCCCAACTCCGCGTTGCGTAAAGTGGCTCGTGTCAGATTGACCAATGGGATGGAAGTCACATGCTACGTGCCAGGAGAAGGACATAATCTGCAAGAGCACTCGGTGGTGCTGATCCGAGGTGGTCGCGTCAAGGACCTTCCCGGCGTCCGCTATCACATTATTCGAGGTGGTCTGGACACGGCGGGAGTGGCCAACCGGCGGCAGAGCAGGTCAAAATACGGCGCCACGCGGCCGAAGTAAGGCACTCCTTTTGCATTGGACTCCACTCGATCCGCCGGCATAGTTCCGCATGGTCCCATAGCCTGCTGGTCCAAACGGCGTCTGGGAACGCGGTTTTGTGACCGGCCGCATCAAAAATGCGGCCTCGGAGCGGGCCAAGTCCGCCTGCGGAGAGATTTCTCTCCGACAGGCTCTCAGACTGACCCAACCCTGTAACCTTTTCGGCGTCCAACGGTATAGCCAGTGATGAGTGCGTTCTCTCAAGACCTGCGCTATTCTCTGCGGACGCTGCGAAAATCGCCGTTGTTCACCATGGTGGCCGTGCTCTCGCTGGCCCTGGGAATCGGCGCCAATACGGCCATCTTCACGCTGATTCATCAACTCATCCTGGAACTGCTGCCGGTGAAGCACCCCGAAGAGCTGGTGCTGCTGACCAGCCGGGGACAGCACTACGGCAGCAACACAGGCTCCAACGCGATTTCCTACCCGATGTACCAGGATTTCCGCGACAAGAACCAGGTTTTCAGCGGAATGTTCTGCAAGTACGGAACGTCCCTTAGCTTGAACTTCGAGGGACGGACCGAGCTGGTGTCGGGAGAACTGGTGTCGGGAAACTACTTTCCGGTGCTGGGCGTGGGTGCGGCGCTGGGGCGCGTGTTTACGGCTTCGGACGACCTGATTCAAGACGGGCATCCGCTGGCGGTGCTGAGCTACGGGTTCTGGAAGACACGGTTTGGCGGGGACGGGAACGTAATCGGCAAGCGCATCCTCGTGGACGGGTACCCACTGACCATCGTGGGGGTGAGCCAGGCGGGCTTCGACGGCGTCGAGGTGGGGTACTCGCCACAGATCCGCATCCCCATGATGATGAAAAAGGAAATGACGCCGGGGTCGTTCTACAGCCTCAATGAACGGCGCGGCCGTTTTGCGCAGGTGTTCGGCAGGCTCAAACCGGGCATGACGCTCGAAAGCGCCAAGGCGGGCTTGCAGCCGCTGTTCCACCAGATCTTGCAGATGGAGGTGCAACAGAAAGAGTTTGCGAGGACCACCGAATACACCAGACAGCAGTTTCTGAAGATGTGGATGGACGTCCTGCCGGCTTCCAAGGGCCGGTCCGGGCTGCGGCAGCAGTTCACCAATCCGCTGTGGGCGCTGATGGCTATCGTGGGGCTGGTGCTGCTGATTGCGTGCTCGAACGTGGCGAACCTGCTGATTGCCCGCGCCACGGCGCGGCAGAAGGAGATTGCGGTGCGGCTGGCGCTGGGCGCGAGCCGGAAGCGCCTCGTCTGCCAGTTGCTGGAGGAGAGCGTGCTGCTCTCGGCGGCGGGCGGGCTGGCGGGGTTGGGACTGGCCGTGTGGATGGATCGGACGCTCATCGGTTTCTTGCCGCTTGGCGTGACTCCACTCACCGTTTCCAGCACGCCCGATGGACGCGTGCTGGGGTTCACTTTCGCGGTTGCCGTGCTGACGGGCTTGATCTTCGGACTGGCGCCGGCGCTCCAGGCAACGCGGCCGGAGCTGGCGGGGACCTTGAAAGATCAGGCCGGTGCGGTGGTGGGCGGCACTTCCGTGGCTCTGCGCAAGAGCCTGGTGGTGGCGCAGGTGTCGCTTTCGCTGCTGCTGCTGATCGGCGCGGGCCTGTTTATCCAGAGCTTGAAGAACCTGAGAGAACTCAACCCAGGCTTCCAGACGGATCACCTGCTGACGTTTGCGATGGATCCGACCCTGAACGGGTACAGACCGGAGCGCAGTCTGCAATTCTACCGGCAATTGACCGAACGCATGAACGCGCTTCCGAGCGTCAAATCGGCCGCCCTGGTGGTAGTGCAGTTGCTGGACGGGAATGAGTGGGACAGCACGGTGATGGTGGAAGGCTACACCACGAAACAGGGCGAATGGGTGGATCCCCACATGCAATTCATCTCGCCCGGCTTCTTCGACACCATGGGAATTCCGGTGCTGCTCGGAAGGGATTTCACGATCAAGGACGACAAGGGCGCGCCGATGGCGGCGATTGTCAACGAGAGATTCGCGCGGCGCTATTTCGGCGGCGCCAACGCGATCGGACGGCACGTGGGGATGGGCGGCAATCCAGGAACGAAAACGAACATCGAAATCGTCGGCGTGGTGAAGGACACGAAGTACGAGAGCCTGCGGGACGAGATCCCCTACGAACTGTATCGGCCCTACCGGCAGATGGAATTCGTAATTGGGATGACCGCCTATGTGCGAACGCAAAGCGACCCGGCGAACCTGTTTTCGCTGCTGCGCCGGACGGTACGGGAGGTGGATTCGAACGTGCCGGTGTACCGGATGCGCACGCTGGAACAGCAAGTGGACAAGTCGCTTATGTCGGAGCGGCTGCTGGCGACCCTTTCCACCATCTTCGGCTGCCTGGCCACGGTGCTGGCGGCGGTGGGGTTGTACGGCGTGATGGCCTACATAGTGGCGCAGCGCACGCGGGAGATTGGAATCCGCATGGCGCTGGGCGCGAGCGGCGGCTCGGTGGTCTGGCTGGTGATGCGGGAAGTGCTGCTGCTGGCGGTAGCAGGCTTGGGGATCGGGCTGCCCTCGGCCTGGGCGCTCACGCGGCTGGTCGAGACGCAGTTATTCGGGATTCAACCGGCCGATCCCCCAACCATGACGATGGCGGCTATCGGCATCGCATCCGTGGCCACGCTGGCGGGCTATTTCCCGGCGCGGAGAGCGACGGGCATCGACCCGATGCGCGCGCTGCGCTGGGAGTAGTCCAGCGCGTTGCGCCGGCCAGAAGGCCGGCGGCGGCCAGGATTGGCCGCCCCACACGGGCCATGTTAAGGTTGCGGTGTGCGCGGATTGCGCTGGTGGATCGCCGGGCTGGTTTTTGTTGCGACCCTGATCAACTTCATCAACCGGCTCACGGTGGCGGTGCTGGCGCCCGTGATTACGGTTCAGCTCGGGCTGACCAACCTGCAATTTGCCAGCATCAATACATGGTTTCTGGCGGCTTATACCGCCAGCCAGGGGCTATCCGGAAAACTTTACGACCGCATCGGGACCAAGCGCGGCTTTACGGTTTCCATCGTGGTCTGGTCGCTGGCGTCCATGGCGCACGCGTTCGCGCGGGGGCTCGCCAGCCTGGATTGCTTCCGCTTTCTGCTAGGACTTGGGGAAGCGGGCAATTGGCCGGGCGCGGCCAAGGTGATCGCCGAATGGTTCCCGGTTCGCCAGCGCGCCCTGGGAATGGCCATCTTCAACAGCGGCTCGTCTCTCGGCTCCGTGGTCGCGCCGCCGCTGATCATCTGGCTTGCAATGCGGTTTGGGTGGCAGGCGACCTTCCTGGCCACCGGCGCGCTGGGGTTCGGCTGGCTGGCGCTGTGGCTGGTGTTTTATGAGACGCCCGAGCGGCACGCCAGGATCACGCCGGAGGAATACGCGCTCATCCAGAAGGACCGCGACATCTCCAAGGGCGCGCCCGACATCAGTTGGCGCAAACTCCTGAAGTACCGGCAGGTGTGGGCGATTGTGCTGGCGCGATTTTTTGCCGACCCGGTGTGGTGGCTGTACATTACCTGGCTTCCGCTGTATCTGTACAACGTGCGCGGTTTCAGCTTGAAACAGATCGGCCTGTTTGCGTGGTTGCCTTACGTGGCGGCGGATGCCGGGAGCCTGACCGGCGGCTGGATGTCCGGCCATCTGATGGGCCGCGGATGGAACGTCAACCGGGCGCGAAAAACCGTGATTGTGGCGGGCATGGCGCTCATGTCGGCGGGCATCCTGGCGGCCATGGCCCACAGCACGGCGGCTGCGCTGGCGCTGATCGGCGTGGTACTGTTTGGGTTTCAAAGCTGGATCAACAACGTGCAGACCATGCCCAGCGATTTTTTTCCGGAGCGCGTGGTCGCGTCAGTAGCCGGGCTGGGAGGCGTAGGAGCGGGCGTGGGAGCCATCCTGTTTACCCTGACCACGGGATTTGTGGTGGATCATTTTCATTCCTATACGCCGATCCTGGTCACGGCGGGGTTGCTTCCCGTGCTGGGCACGGCGGCTTTGTTCCTCCTCGGGGGACCAATTCGGAAAGTATGGAGCTGACATGCGGAACTATCTGGACCTGACGGGCAAAGTCGCGTTGATTACGGGTGCCTCCTCGGGCATCGGTGCGGCCACCGCGGCGGTATTCGCCGATCTGGGAGCGAAGGTGGCCATCGGCTACTTCCACAATCCGAAAGGGGCCGAACAGGTGCGGGACGGGATTGCGCGCGCAGGCGGAAGAGCGATTGCCATCCGGGCCGATGTGTGCCAGGAAAGCGAGATTCGGTCCTTGGTGAAGAGCGCTGTGGACGAGCTGGGCCCGATCGATATCCTGGTGAACAACGCGGGGTCGCTGGTGGAGCGCATGAAGCTCCACGAGATGACGGGCGAGAAATGGGACGCCATCCAGAATCTCAATCTGAAAAGCGCGATGCTATGTTCGCAAGCCGTGGCGGCTTCCATGATGGAGCGGAGGACGGGCGCCATCATCAACGTGGTCTCGATTGCCGGGCGTAACGGCGGCGGGCCAGGCGCGGGGGCTTACGCGGCGGCCAAAGCCGGGCTGATCGCGTTCACCAAATCGCTGGCCAGGGAACTGGGACCGCACGGCATACGCGTGAACGCCGTCTCCCCGGGAACGATCGACACGCCGTTTCACGAAGTTTTTTCGACGCCCGAGATGTTGCGGAATGTCGTGGCCTCCATTCCGCTCGGCCGCTTGGGAGTACCGGTGGAGTGCGCCACGGTGATCGCGTTCCTGGCCTCCGAGGCCGCCAGCTTCGTGGCGGGAGAGACGATTGAAGTGAATGGTGGGCAGTTGATGCTGTGAGAGGGCTGGCCGGCCATCCGGTGGCTTTTGCGATATGATGGATGCAGCCACATGACGCCGGAAGATCAGAACGAAGTGCGCGCCATAGTCCGTGATGAGGTCACCTCCGCAAAGGCCGAGCTCATCGAGACCATGCGCGACATGCAGACCGAGATCGTCCGCGGACTGGAGCGGTTCGCCCGCGGCAACTTCGCGCGCATGCACCGGCTGGAAGGCTCCGACAACGATATGGCCGAACGGCTCAATGCACTCGAAGAGCGCGTGCTCGCCGTCGAGACCCGGCTCCCGCCGCTGGCGTAGCATTCCGCAACAGAGACAACTGAATCCGCGATGGCCGTGCGCTATACTTCCGCGAGGAGGTTCCGGGCATGAGAATTGCGGCGGCCATGCTGATGGCATCCATGGCTTTCGGCGCGTCGTACGACGCGAAGTTTTTCGGCGAGATGCGCTGGCGCTCCATCGGACCGTATCGGGGAGGGCGCACGCGATCGGCTGCGGGGGTGCCCAGCCAGCCAAACGTCTTCTACATCGGAGTGTGCAACGGCGGGGTGTGGAAAAGCACCGATGCCGGCCGCACGTGGCAGCCGATCTTCGACGATCAGCCGACGGGATCGATCGGCGCCATAGCGGTGGCGCCGTCCGACCCCAACATCGTATACGTGGGGAGCGGCGAGGGCTTGCAGCGCCCTGATCTCTCGACGGGCGACGGCATCTACAAATCCACCGATGCCGGCAAGACATGGACGCATCTCGGCCTGCGCGACGGCCAGCAGATCCCCCAGATCGCCGTCGATCCGCGCAACCCCAGCCGGTTGTTCGTGGCCGTTCTCGGACATCCGTACGGCCCCAATGAGGAGCGCGGAATTTACCGCTCGACCGACGGCGGCCAGACGTTCGACAAGGTCCTCTATAAGGACGAGAACACGGGCGGCTCGGACGTGGCGATCGATCCGGCGAACCCGAACACCGTCTATGCGGCGCTGTGGGAGTCGCGGCAAGGGCCGTGGGAGAACGCCGCATGGGACGGCAAGAACGGCGGCATTTTCAAGTCGACTGATGGAGGCGCCACCTGGCGCCAGTTGACGCAAGGGCTCGGGGACGGGGTCACGCAGGCCAACCTGGCGATCGCGCCGAGCGACCCGAAGCGCATCTACGCGTCGCTCGCCTCCGGCCGTGGCACGGGCATTTACCGGTCGGACGATGCGGGCGAAAGCTGGACGCGCATCACCACCGACCCGCGCCCGGCGGCGCGCATCGGGGGCGGGGACCTCCCGGTGCCGGCGGTGGACCCGAAGAACGCCGATATCGTTTACAGCGCCAGCGTGGTGACGTGGAAGTCGATCGACGGCGGCAAGACCTGGACGGGCATTCGCGGCGCGCCGGGCGGCGACGACTACCAGCACATCTGGATCAATCCCAATCACCCCGAGATCATGCTGATTGTCAGCGACCAGGGGGCCATTGTGACGGTGAACGGGGGCCAGACGTGGAGCTCATGGTACAACCAGCCGACGGCGCAGATGTACCACGTCAACGCCGACAGCGCCTTCCCCTACCGTCTGTGCAGCGGGCAGCAGGAGAGTGGCTCGGCGTGCGTCGCGAGCCGCGGCGGTGACGGCCAGATTACGTTTCGCGAGTGGCACCCCGTGGGCGTGGAGGAATATGGCTACGCGGTGCCCGACCCGCTCGATCCTGACATCGTTTTCGGCGGCAAGGTGACGCGCTACGACCGCCGCACGGGCCAGGTGGAGAACGTGGCGCCAAAGCCCATCCGCGGCGCCGATTTTCGCGCGCTGCGCACGGCGCCAGTGGTCTTTTCGCAGGCCGATCCGCACGTCCTGTTTTTCGCCGCGAATACCTTGTGGAAGACGCGCGACGGCGGCCGGAGCTGGCAGCAGATCAGCCCGGATCTGACCCGCAAGACCTGGGAAGTGCCGGCCAGCGTGGGCAAGTACCGCGAATCCGTGGAGGCGTCGCAACGCGGCGTCGTCTACACGGTGGCGCCGTCTCCCCTGGACATCAACCGGATCTGGGCGGGCACGGATGACGGCCTGATTCACGTGACGGCCGACGGCGGGCAGCATTGGAAGGACGTGACGCCGCCGCAGGTGACGCCGTGGGCCAAGGTTTCCATCATCGACGCGGGCCACTTCGATGCCTTGACGGCCTACGCGGCCATCAACACGATCCGCCTGGACGACATGCGGCCGCATATCTGGCGCACGCACGACGGCGGCAAGACCTGGAGCGAGATTGTCAGCGGGATTCCGGAGGGAGCGGCGGTCAACGTGGTGCGCGAGGACCCCAAGAGCAAAGGTCTGCTCTTCGCCGGCAGCGAGCGCGAAGCATATGTTTCCTTCGACGACGGCGACCACTGGCAATCGCTGCGCCTGAACATGCCGGCAAGCTCCGTACGGGACCTCACCATCAAGGATGACGACCTGGCGGCGGGCACCCACGGGCGCGGGTTCTGGATTCTCGACGACATCACACCGCTGCGGCAGCTCACGGCTGACGTCGCCAGCGCCGCCGCGTTCCTGTTCAAGCCGGAGACCGCCATCCGCGTGCGGTGGAACATGAACACCGACACGCCGCTGCCGCCGGATGAGCCGGGCGGGCAGAACCCGCCGGACGGCGCCATCATCGACTATTACCTGGGCACGGCGGCAACGGGGCCGGTGATGCTGGAGATTCTCGACAGCGCCGGCGCGCTGGTGCGGCGGTATGCGAGCTCGGACCCGGTGGAGCCGATCGATCCCGGGCTGGCCATTCCGGCGTATTGGGTACGCCCGCCGCATCCCCTCTCGAGCGAGGCCGGGATGCATCGTTTCTTGTGGGACCTGCACTACACGCCGCTGGAGGTGGGTGGGGGCCGGGGCGGGGGCCGGGCCAACTACCCCATGCAGGCCATCGTCCACGACACAGCGCCTTCCATCACCTCGATCTGGGCGATGCCGGGGCGCTATACCGTTAAGCTCACGGTCAACGGGAAGAGTTACACGCAGGCGTTGACGGTGAAGATGGATCCGCGGGTGCGCACGCCGCTGACGGGCCTCCAACAGCAGTTCACGTTGTCGAAGCAGATGTATGACGACATAGGGCGGACCGCGAAGGTGCTGGAGCAGATCCGGGCAATGCGCGCGCAACTCGGGCCACTGCGCGAGAAGGCCGGGCCGGGCGCGACGGCGGACGCGATTGCGGCGTTCGACCAGAAGGTGGCCGCGCTCGGCGGTGCCGCTGGGGGCGGCCGAGGTGGCGGCGGCGGCCGCGGGGCGGTTGCCGCGGGGCCGGATACGCTCGCCTCCGTCAGCGGCTCACTGGCTCAGTTGATGCGGCTGCTGGAGGGCGCGGATGTGGCGCCGACCACGCAAGCGGCGGCGGCGGTAGCGGACCGCCGGGCGGCGCTGGCAAAGCTCATCGAGCGGTGGAACGCGCTGAAGATCAAGGAACTGGCGGATTTGAATGCGCGGCTCAAGCAGGCCAATTTAGCGGCGGTGACGGCCGAGGCGAGCGGGAGATTGTAGCGAATTGAGGGTCAGGCCGATTGACAATCGGCCGCAGATTGTCAATCGGCCCCACTTGGGCGCGCGGGGATGGGGATCTCCGATTCGCCCCAGCCGGAAGGGGCGTGCACGCGGATCTTGAGAGTGGCCGCCTCGGGACAGACGGGTTGATAAGTAATGTCGTAACGAGCCAGCAGATTCAGGTAGGCTTGCTCGATCAGTGTGGTGATCTCTTCATCGGCCGCGGCGGTTTGAAAGTTCCCGTGGGTTCGGCTGCAATAGTCTTCCAACGCCGGATTGGGGACCGAAGAGACGACCTGCACGAAAGCGTGGGAGGACAGCGTGGCCGCGATCAGTTCGGGGCCGGCAGCCTCACTTTCTTTGGTGTGGCTGAATACGATGACGTGGCGCTTGCCACGCGCCGGCCCCTTATCGGTCCGAACCGAGCGCCGGATGGCGGCCCAAAAATCCATGCAACTGGTCCGCGCGGGCACGTTCGTGAAGGTTTCCGTAACCTTATCGGAGCTGGCAAGGAACGGAAGGGGCGCACCGTCCAGGGAAGCGGATGGAGCTCCCTGATCGCCGGCCGGCGAGTAAGGCACGGAGGCCCAGAGGTCAGACGTGCGCTTCCATCGGAGACACGCCAGAGCCGCCGGGTTCCACGGGGATTCGAGTGGTCCGCCCCTCCTGGGCAGGATGAATGCGACGGACATGGCTTCGGGCGTTGGCCGCTCCACGACCTTGTATGTTATGACCTGCCGCCGGTCTTCGGTCAAAATGAACGCCGTCGGCAGAATGCGGGGCTGCTCGCGGCCGTCTTCCGAGACAACTGCCAGTTGGATGCTGCGCGAATCCTGCCGGGCGTTGTTTCCCACGAAAAGACCCGCCACCCGCCATCGGCCTGCCTGGAGGGTCTGAGCGGCCGCCGCCTTGATTCGTCCGAGCGCGGCAAACCCCCGCTTTCGCACCGCGGAGTTTGGGTCCTTCAACAATCCGGCCAGAGCTTCCCTGAACCGCGGATCGCCGCTTTCGCCCATGACCCAGGCAGCGGTGGAGCGGAACAGGGCGGACTCATGGCCGGCCATTTTGAGGATCTCCGGAATCACCGAACAATCCCCCAGGTAGTAGAGCCCCAGCAGCGCGTTGCCCGACACGCGGTTGTTCGGGTCGCGCGCGGCGAATTGGAGCAACTCGCGCACCGCTTCGCTGTCTACTCCCCAGAGCCCCTCGACAGCGTTGGCGCGGATGCGGGGGTCTTTCTCAGCCAGGCGCTGCTGCGCCCATTGGGCGCTCCGGCAACGTCGCCCGATGATCAGGACGGCCTTGGACCGCAGATTGGAATTGGAACGGCGCATCAGGCGCATCAAAGAAGGAAGGATGCGGGAGCCATCCGAGATTTCGCCGAGGATGTCGAGCAAGCGGCTGGCATGCTCGAATTGGACCGGCTCGCCTTCGGCGACGTAGTCGGCCAGCCATTTCGCCAGCTCGATGTCGGCGGCCGGATCCACGCGGATGGCGGCGCGCGCCAGAGACCGCGCCTGCTCGCGGCTGAGCGCCGGATCGCACAGCGCCGGCAGCAGAAGGTCGTTGGCCGCCAGCAGGGCGACCAAATATTGGACGCCGCGGGAATCGTCCCGGGTTCTCAGGATTTTGAGGGCGTTGGAATAGAACGCCTGGCGGTCGTTGGCCAGCAGCTCGCGAATGAGATCCCGGTTTCCGACGGCGTCCTGATCGAAGCCGTGCACGAGGGTCGAGAGTACGGTGTGAGAGTCGTCGGCTGGCCGGTTCTGACTGGACAACACACCGGGTAAATCGGCAAGTTGGGGCAGATCTTTAGCCTGCGCCGGGCGGGACTTCTGGCCACTATAATCAAACTGATGTCGAAAAACAGTTTCGGCGCGGCGGCAAAGCTGCGCCTGGGTAACGCGGAGTACGAGTGTTATCGTCTCTCTCGCCTCGAAGAAACGGGTGTGGGCGACGTTGGGCGCCTCCCTTTCTCGACCAGAATCCTGCTGGAGAACCTGCTGCGGCACGAGGACGGCCGCCGGGTTTCGGCCGATGACGTGGTGATGGTGGCGCGCGGTGAGGGCGCCAACTCCAAGGAAATCAGCTTCATGCCGGCGCGTGTGCTGCTCCAGGACTTCACGGGCGTCCCCTGCGTGGTGGACCTGGCAGCCATGCGCGACGCGCTGGCCGCCATGGGCGCGGACCCCGACCGCGCCAACCCGCTGCTGCCGGCCGATCTGGTCATCGATCACTCCGTCCAGGTGGACCATTTCGGCTCTCCGGACGCGTTCGACTTGAACGCGGCCCTGGAATTTCAGCGCAACCGCGAGCGCTACATCCTGCTGCGCTGGGGACAAACCGCGTTCCGCAATTTCCGGGTAGTGCCGCCCGATACCGGCATCATCCACCAGGTGAACCTGGAGTACCTGGCGCCGGTGGTGTTCCGCAATGAGACAGGGCAGGCGTACCCGGATTCGGTGGTGGGCACGGATTCCCATACCACCATGATCAACGGCCTGGGGGTGCTGGGCTGGGGCGTCGGCGGAATTGAGGCCGAGGCCTGCATGCTGGGACAGCCCATTTCCATGCTGCTGCCGCCGGTGGTGGGCTTCAAGCTGCACGGCAGGCTGAAGGAAGGCTGCACCGCCACCGACCTGGTGCTGACCATCACCCAAATTCTGCGCAAGAAGGGCGTGGTGGGCAAGTTTGTCGAGTTCCATGGCGCCGGTCTCAGCGCTTTAAGCCTGGCCGACCGCGCCACGGTGGCCAACATGGCGCCGGAATACGGTGCCACCATGGGCTTCTTCCCGGTGGACCAGGAGACGCTCGAGTACCTCAAGTTCACCAACCGCGGTGCGGACCTGGTGGCGCTGGTGGAAGCCTACACCAAGGAGCAGGGCCTTTTCCGCAGCGACACGACGCCGGACCCGGTCTACTCGGACACGCTGGAACTGGACCTGGCGGCGGTGGCGCCGTCGATGGCCGGGCCGAAGCGGCCGCAGGACCGCGTGGAGCTGCCGGAGGTGAAGAAGAATTTTCACGCGGCGTTTCCGAATCTGCCGGCGCCCGCGGCCGGCACGCTGGGCAACGGCGCGGTGGCGATCGCCGCCATCACGAGTTGCACCAACACGTCCAACCCTTCGGTGATGCTGGCCGCCGGCCTGCTCGCCAAGAAAGCCGTCGAGCGCGGCTTGCAGGTGAAGCCGTGGGTGAAGACCAGCCTGGCGCCCGGATCGAAGGTGGTAGCCGACTACTACCGCGAGTCCGGCCTGATGCCGTATCTCGAACAGCTCAAGTTCCACCTGGTGGGGTTTGGCTGCACCACCTGCATCGGCAACAGCGGCCCTCTGGCGGAAGGGGTGGCCCAGGCGGTGCAGAAGGGGAACCTGGTGGTGGCGGGCGTGCTGAGCGGCAATCGCAACTTCGAAGGCCGCATCAACCCCCTGGTGAAGGCCAACTATCTGGCTTCTCCGCCATTGGTGGTGGCGTACGCGCTGGCGGGAACCATCGATATCGACCTGACCACCGATCCGCTGGGCCAGGACCCCAGCGGCAAGCCGGTTTACCTGCGCGACATCTGGCCCTCCAACGAAGAGGTGCAGAGCACGGTTCGCGCCGCCGTCACCCCCGGCATGTTCGAGCACGAGTACGCGCACGCCTTCGACGGCGACCAGAACTGGAAGACCATGCCCGTGCCTACCGGCAATATTTACCACTGGGACGAGCGCTCCACCTACATCAAGAAGCCGCCCTACTTCGACCAGATGGCGGACCCGAGGAAGCCGCTGGCGGACTTTCACGGCATGCGGGTTCTGGCGCTGCTGGGCGATTCCGTGACCACCGATCACATTTCGCCGGCGGGGTCGATTCCCAAGGACGGCCCGGCGGGCCGCTACCTCATCGCGCAGGGAGTGGAGCCCAAGGACTTCAATTCCTTCGGCGCGCGCCGCGGCAATCACGAGGTGATGGTGCGCGGCACGCTGGCCAACATCCGGTTGCGCAACCTGCTGGCGCCCGGCACCGAAGGCGGCTGGACCCTGCACCTGCCGGACGGCGAGCAGATGTTCATCTACGACGCCTCCTTGAAGTACCAGGAGGAAGGCGTGCCGCTGGTGATCCTGGCGGGCAAGGAGTACGGCTCGGGCTCGTCGCGCGACTGGGCGGCGAAGGGGGTGGCGCTGCTGGGAGTGCGCGCCGTGATCGCCGAGAGCTTCGAGCGCATACACCGCACCAACCTGGTGGGGATGGGGGTGCTGCCGTTGCAGTTCCGGGGGGGCGAGAACGCCGCCAGCCTGGGGCTGACGGGCAAGGAGACGTTCCACATCGAAGGCGTGGC
The DNA here is from genome assembly GCA_049510555.1 of Bryobacteraceae bacterium. Classification (GTDB taxonomy): domain Bacteria; phylum Acidobacteriota; class Terriglobia; order Bryobacterales; family Bryobacteraceae; genus Fen-178. The sequence goes on along the minus strand of JBEKYW010000005.1, from coordinate 88,409 downwards.
GGCGGCGCTCAATGGCGGTGGGCGCAGGGCGGCGGTGCGCGCCGTGGCGGACGACGGCGCCGAGAAGAAGTTCCTGGTGGACGTTCGGGTGGATACGCCGCAGGAGGTGGAATACTACCGGAACGGCGGAATTCTGCCGTATGTGCTGCGGCAACTGGCGGCGGGCGCGCCGGCCTGAGAGCCGGGCGCATGGCGGGTAGTGCTCCTTTGTTTCCATAGACTTTTGGAAATAGGTGGAAATGGTGTTTACCGCCCGCCCGATTTGTGCGAGAATAGAAAACACTCGAATTTTGCAGGGCCACCCCCGGGGTAGGCGGTCGGAAAGGCGTGTTTGTGAGCGACAAAGCCGAGACGCCATTTGACAGTATCGAAGGGTCCCACGAGTACATAGCCCTGCTCGCAGAGTCCCTCGACGAAGCCCGGCGCGATGTGGAGGCCGAAATTGTGGCCGCAGAGCGCGATCATGCGCAACGCCGCAAGGAGGCGCTCCTGCTGGTGTCCTATAATCTGGCCAAGCTGAATCTCCACATCACCACGAGCCGCAGGATCATGAACGACCTGCGTTCCCTGAGACGATTGCTGCTGGCGGAGCGCGGTCTGCCCGCGGAAGACGAAAAGGCCAGCGACGAAAAAGAGGTCGCCGCCAGCGAAGGTGCGTAGGGGCATGCCCGGCCCCTACCGGTCTCACCCGCTCCTTTCTCTTGACAGACGCCTTTCTAACGCGTACTATTCAAGAGTTGTTGCGCGCACTCCGTAACAACACCTGAGAGCGGTGGTTTGTGGGGGACCTCCGATGACCTTTCGGATCGGTGAGAAAGTGGTGTATCCCAACCAGGGTGTTGGGACCATCGAGAATATCAGCACTCGCTCCTTCGGCTCGGCTTTCGAAAAATTCTATCTGCTGCGCCTCGGATACGGCAGCATGACCGTGTTGGTGCCGTTCTCCAACGCGGCCGACATCGGACTGCGGAGAGTCACCAAAGACCGGGAGATTTCGCGCATCCTCTCGTTCCTGTCCAACGGCTGGTGCGCCATCCGCCCGGATTGGAAGGTGCGCTACCGGGAGAACATGGTGAAGATGCAGAGCGGCGATCTGCTCAAAGCCACCGAGGTGTTCAAGGGCCTCTTGCAGCTTCACGTCGACAAGCCGCTCTCCTTCCGCGAGAAGAAGATGCTGGACCGCGCCCGCTACATGCTGGTGTCGGAAATCTCGATTGCGCGAAATGTGCCCGAGATCCACGCCACCAACATGCTGCAGCGCGCTCTGGCCAAGGCCGGGCTTGCTCTTCCGGCGGTGCTTTAGCTACCCAGGCCGCGCAGCCGGATGCTATCATGCCACGCTGAAGAGACGCCGCCGGCTCGCCGTCGCGGCTTACGTTAAGGAGATTTCATGTTCTGCCACAAGTGCGGTACCCAGGTCAACGTGGATGTCCAATTCTGCCCCAACTGCGGGCAGCCTCTCGCAGCAGCCTCCAGGGCGTCCGGTGGCGCGGCTCCGTCCGCCTGGACGCCGCCCCAGTCCGTGCAGGCCCGCCCCGGCTATTGGGTGGGCCAGGGATGGCAAATGGTGAAGGCGGACATCGGCACTTTCGTTCTGCTGGCGATTGTCTTCACGGTCCTCAATGCCATGGTGCCGATCATCCTGCAGGGCCCCCTGATCGCCGGCTTCCAGATCTTCTGCGTGAAAAAGCTGCTCAATCGCCGGACCGATTTCGCCGACCTTTTCAAGGGCTTCAACTTCTTCGTGCCCGCGCTGGTGGCCTCGCTCGTGATCACGCTTTTCACGTTCTGCGGAACGTTGCTTTGCATCATCCCGGGGCTGGTGGTGGCTGCCATGTACAAGTTCACCTACCTGTTCATCGTGGACAAGCGGATGGACTTCTGGCCGGCCATGCAGGCCAGCCACGCGGTGGTGAAGAACGACTATTTCGGCTTCACCATGTTCCTGCTGCTGATGGCGCTGGTGGATATCCTCGGGGCCCTGTGCTGCATCGTCGGGATTTTTGTCGCGCTGCCCGTGACGTTTGCCGCCATCACCGTGGCTTACAAGGAGATTGTGGGCTTCGATCAACGAACCGTGGAAACGCTCTGATGACGGCGACCAAGCGCGCCGCCGCGGCGGCGATTCTACTGGCTGTCCTGTGGTGCTTCTCGCCGCCCGAAGCGGGGTTCCCTCTCTGTGGGTTCCGCTGGCTGACCGGCCGCCCCTGTCCGCTCTGCGGTCTCACCCACGCCCTGTTCGCCCTGGCGAAGGGGCACTGGCGCGAAGCCATCCGCTTCAATGGCCTCAGCCCGCTGGCATTCGCCATGCTGTTCGCACTGTTCTGGAACGGCCCCGTCCGCGCCCGCCTCTGGACGGCCGGCCTGGCTGCCTTTGCCCTCTACGGAGTTTGCCGCGTGGTTCTTCCCGCAATATGAATTCGCCCGGCGTCCGTTCGGCGGCGTAGAGCATCTATATGGGTATGCCCGTGGAAAGCGCGTGGGAAGACGGCGGTGGCTCCGGTGGACCCGGCGCGCGCCGCGGCGCCTCCTTCATAGGCCTATTTGTGCTGCTGGCCGCCACCACTATGGTGTTCGCGGCGTTCACCGGTGCGTTCGTGTTCCGGCGCGGCCTTTCCAGCGACTGGACCAGCATGCCCAAGCCGCCGATCCTCTTCCTGAACACCGCCGTCTTGCTGGGCTCCAGCTTCGCGCTTGAGCTGGCGCGCCGGGCCCTGAAGGCCGGCAACTGCTCGAAGTTCAACTCCTGGTGGAGCACCGGCGCGGTGCTGGGCGTTCTGTTCCTGATTGGCCAGGCGCTGGCCTGGAGGCAGTTGAAGGACCTCGGCATTTACGTCGCCACCAGTCCCAGCAGCTCGTTCTTTTACGTCCTGACCGCCTCCCACGCTTTTCACCTGGTGGGCGGCGTCGCGGCGCTCATGTATGTGGTCGTGCAGTCGCTGCGCCTGAACCTGGGGCCGGCCACGCGCACGGTCATTGATATCAGCGCGATTTTCTGGCATTTCCTGGATGGTCTCTGGGTGTACCTAATGGTCCTGTTTTGCGTTTGGGGGTAAGGGTATAGGAAATGGCGCCGGCGGCGTTCCGCCACCGGCGCTACTCACGGCTACGGTTTGTTCGCCAGAATCAGCGGCGACGGCCCCGGCGCCTCGATCGTCCGCGGGTCTTCGAAACCGGCTACGCGAAGCCAGCCCGCGATCTCGCCGAACGACCACGTATCGCCCTCATCGGTGTTCACCAGCATGTTGACGGCGAAGATCAGGCCCACCGGCGGGCCGGTTCGCTCATCGTCCACCAGGAACTCCGCGATGGCGATCGTGCCGCCCGGCGCCAGCGCGTGGAAGGTCTTCTTCAGCAGCGCGCGGCCGCGCTTTTCGCCCTCGCTATGCAGGATGTGGCCGAGCGTGGCGATGTCGTGCCCGCAGCCGAAATCGGCGGTCGCCAGATCGCCCGCCACAAATGAGAATCGCTTGGCCACGCCGGAGCGCGCCGCCACTTTGCGGGTGATGTCCAGCACGCCGGGCCAATCCACCGCGGTTACGGTAACCCGCGGCGACTTCTGCGCCAGCGCGACGCCCCAGACGCCGGAGCCGGCCGCCAGGTCGAGCACCCTCACGGGCTTCTTCGTTTCGGCGATCTCCAAAGCCTCCGCCAGCCGTTGCGCCGACGGGTAACTCATGGGGAAGATGTCCTCCACGAATTCATGGAAGAACTGGGCCCCCACCTTCTCCCGGTTGACGCTGGCCGCGGGCTTGCCCGTTCGCACCGCCTCGTCCAGCGCCAGCCATTTCGGCACGAGCTGCGTGCTCGTATGCCGGATCACTCCGCCCAGAAAGCCCGGTTTGCCGCTGACCAGAAACGCCGCGCTGTCCGCCGTCAGCCCGTACCGTCCTCCGCCGTCTTTGGTCAACAGTTGCAGACCCGCGAGGGCGTTCATGACCGCTCGCAGCCCGCGCGCCGAAGCGCCCGACCGGGCAGCCACCTCCTCGACGGTCTTAGACCCTCCGTCCAACAAATCGAAAACGCCGTGCCGAAGCGCGGCCTCGATGATCAGCGGCGGCGCGTAACCCCACGCCAACTGCTGGATCTTTTCAGGCGTAACCGCCGCCTGGCCCATTGCACCCATGACAGAATTCCCCTCTCTTGAGATTGAAATACTACTGAGTTGATTATGTCACGTACAGGCAGCGGCTTGCTCGTCCCTCACCCCACAATATTCTCCCCCCCATCCACGTGTATGGTGTTGCCCGTGAGCCAGTAAGTGGCCGGGTGGCACAACGCTGCGATCGATCGCGCCACGTCCTCCGGCACGGTCAGGCGCTTGTGCGGATTGCGCAGGCGCGCGATCTCCACCAGCTTCTGGTAGTCGGGTATCTGGCGCAGCGCGGGGGTGTCCGTGACGCCCGCCAGAATGGCGTTGGCCGTGATGCCGGCCGGCGCCAGCTCCAGCGCGAGCTGCCGGATGTGCGCCTCCAGGATGGCCTTGGCCGCGCTCACCGTGCCGTAATTCGGAATGGCTTTCGTGCTGCCGCTCGAGGTCATGGCGAAAATGCGCCCGCCCCGGTCGAACAGGCTCGCCCGCAGGCAGTCCTGCACCCAGTAGACCAGCGAGTGGCCCATGGTGTCCGCGGTGATTTCGAGCTGCTTCCTGGACACCACCTGCTCCGCGCCGGCCAGTGGCTTCAGCGCGCCGAACGCGAGGGAATGCATCAGCACCCGCAGGGTGCCCGGCGGCTCCGCCAGCCGCTGGCGCATCTGCTCGACCACGTCCTGGCGCATCTCATCGTCGGAAGCGTTGCAGTTGAAGAACTGCGCCTCGCGCCCCAGCTCGCGGATCTTTTCCTGAATCTCTTCGACATGCGGCAGCTTGTCGCGCCGGTCCAAATGCACGCCAAAGATGTTCATGCCGGTGCGCGCCAGCTCCAGGGCGGTGGCCTCGCCGAACCCGCTGCTCGCGCCCAGGATCAAGGCCCAGGGTTGTGTGCTCATAAGGTTTGTGTGACTTCGATTTCCCTTTCGTCGTTGTCAGCCGCGCGGATGCGGATCTCGGTCCGCTCTGTCGGCAGGAACCACGGAAAGCGCTCGCCCCATTCGATCAACACCATGGCATCCCGATCGAACAACTCGTCCAGCCCCAGGGTGGCGAGCTCCCGCGGCTCCTCCAGCCGGTACAGATCCACATGGTACACGCGCCCGTTTCCATATTCGTGGATCAGGGTGAAGGTGGGGCTGGAAACCTCTTCGGGGGGCGCCGCCCCCAGCCCGCTCACGATCCCTTTCGCCAGCGTGGTCTTGCCCGCGCCCAGGTTGCCGGTCAGCAGCACCACCCCGCGCGGCGGCAGCGCGCGCGCCAGCCGCTCTCCCAACCGAATGGTCTCCTCCTCAGACGCCGTCCGATACGTCGGCACACTCCTCCATGGCGTCCGGAAGATATCGCAGAATATCGGTGGCGATCAGGCACTTCTCCCCCAGCTCCCGCGCGCCGATTTCGCCCGCCAGCCCGTGCAGGTAAACCGCGGCGGCCACCGCCTGGTCCACTTGCCCCGGGAATTGCGCCAGAAAACCAGCGATCATCCCGGTAAGCACGTCGCCGCTTCCGCCGGTGCCCAGCGCGGGAGTGCCGGTGGGATTGATCCACACGCGGCCGTCGGGGAAGGCGATCACCGTGCGCTGGCCTTTCAGGACCAGCGTGACGCCGCGCTCCGTGGCGAAGGCGCGTGCCACGCCGGCGCGGTCTTTCTGGACTTCCGCCGTGGTCTTGCCAGTGAGCCGGGCCATCTCGCCGGGATGCGGAGTCAGAATTCTCACGCGGCCGGGCAGCCGCTCCAGCTTTCCCACCAGCGCATCGGCGTCCAGCACCATCGGTTGCTCCAGTTCCGCGTTGGCACGCATTACGAGGGCTTCGATCTCGGGAGCGTGGCCCAGTCCCGGCCCCATGGCGATAACGGTCTTGCCCTCCGCGATGCTCTCTATATTGGTCTCATCCAATAATTCCGTCATCAGCTCCGGGGCGTGCGACGCGATTACCGGGATGGCGCCCGCGTGCGACGCCACAGTCACCAGGCCCGCGCCCGCCCGCAGCGCGCCCAGCCCCGTCATGGCGGCTGCACCGCTCTTTTCGCGCGATCCCGCCACCACCAGCACGTGCCCGAAGGTCCCCTTGTGGCCGCCCGGCGGCCGCGGCGCCAGCAGTTCGTCGAACATGTCCGGCTCGATCAGCGACAGGAAAACGCCGTCGTCGTTTTCATACAGCTCCGGCGGGCTGCCGATCGGCCCCACCACCAGCTCGCCCACGTGATCGCAATTCGGCGGCAGCACCTGCGCCGCCTTCGGCGCGGTAAACGTCACCGTGTAATCCGCGCGCGCAAACTCTCCCACCGGTTCGCCCGCATCGCTCGGCATCCCCGATGGAATATCCACCGCCACCACCTTGGCCAGCGGAAACCCCGTCTGAATTTCGCGGATACCCTCCAACATGCGCCCCGTGGCCGGGCCCGTGATGCCGGTGCCCAGCAGCGCATCCAGCACCAGGGTGGCGTTGCGCGCCTCCTCCGGGATCTCGCCCAGAACCGGGCAGCCGCACGCCGCCAGCATCCGATAGTTCGCCGCTGCGTCGCCCTTCAACTCCTCCGGCGCGGCCAGCAGGATCACGTCGAGCGCTCGCGGGTTGAAGCGCGTGTGAATCTGGCGCGCGATCACCATGCCGTCGCCGCCGTTGTTCCCCTTGCCGCACAGCACCACGATGTGCTGGGCGTCGAGTGGCGCGAAACGTTCTTCCAGGAATTCCACCACGCGATGCCCGGCGTTTTCCATCAGGACGATGCCGGGAATGCCCATCTCGGCCGTCCGCCGGTCCACTTCGCGCATTTGAGCTGCCGTCAGGACTTTCATATGCGCCGCGCCACCACCATGGTCATGTCATCCTGCAGCTCGGAAGAGCCGGTCCATTGGACCACGGCTTCCATTGTGCGCGCGATGAGTTCCGACGAATCCGCGTGCGCGTGCTTGATCAACAGGTCCTTCAAGCGATCTTCTCCGAACACTTCTCCGTAGACGTTTTCCGGCTCCACGATGCCGTCCGTATAGGCCAACAGTATATCGCCGTGCTCCAGCGGCACGGTCTTCTCTTCGTAGGTCGCGAACGGAAATGCGCCCACCACCGTGCCGGTGGAATCCATCGTCTGAATGTCGTTGCCGCGCAACAGCATGGGCGGCAAATGGCCGGCATTGGTATACGTCAGCGCATGCGTCGATTCGTTGTACAGGGCGAAATAAAAGGTAGCGTACTTTTCCAGCGACGTGGTGGCATAAAGCTGCTGGTTCAGGTTCGACACCATCGTCGCCGTCGAAAGGCGATGCAATCCGCTTCCGTTCGATGTGCTCAACTGCGACCGCATGGCGGATTGGATGGTGGCCATCAGCAGCGCCGCCGAAATGCCTTTGCCGGCCACGTCGCCGATGGCGAAGGCCAGTGCGCCGTCGGAAACCTGCATGAAGTCGTAATAGTCGCCCGAAACCACGCGCGCCGGGCTGCACACGCCTTTCAGCTCCAGGGTCTTGACGTAGGGAACGTCCTTCGGGAAAAGCTGGCTCTGCACCTCGCGGGCGATTTCCAGCTCCGACTCCAGGCGCTCCTTTTCCTTGGCCACCACAATGAGCTGCCCCAGGTTCTCGGTCATGGTGTTGAACGAAGCGCTCAGCTCGGCAAGCTGGTCGTTGCCCTTCACCGGAATGCGGTACGAGAAATCGCCCACCTTGACGTGCTGGGTGCCCTCATAAAGCTCGTGCACCGCGCCCGTCATCGAGCGGCTGAGCTGGATGCCGGCCACCGCCGAGAACGTCTCGACGATGAGGAACAGGATGGCCACTGCCACGAAAAAGGCCAGCATCCCCTCGCCCAGTTCCAGCTTCTCACCGAAAACCATGCCCAGCACCGCCGAAACCCGGGAGTTGACCAGCAACAGGGCGTCGGTCTGGCTTGACGGCGAATCCCAGGAAGCCACCTGCAGCGGCACCACGCCCGCCACCGCGAAATCCAGCGCGCTGACCTTTCCAGGCACGCGGTTCTCCCTGCCGCGCTTGGTGAAGGGCACCAGGTTGGCGTCGCCCAGTTTCGGAACCAACCCCGCCAGCAGTTCGTGAGTGACCGGCGCCAGGATGGTGACCTCGTTCCCGTTCACCACCTCGTGGGCCCACGCATACAGACGATCTTCCTTTCCATCCTTCTTTACGATCAGGCCGCTGGCGCGCTTCCACGCCGGCGGGGGCGGCTCGAGCCGCGACTCCGGCGGGTAGCGCGCGTCGTTGTGGCCGGCGATGCGCAGCTCGAATTGCGGGAAGCCGTTCTGAATCATGGGCACGAAACGGTTGATGGTGGTCGCGGGGTCTTGTATGGGGGCGTGCGCCAGCGCCTCGGCCGGACGCATCAGGCCATTCATGCGATGCGAAAGCTCCGTGTTTACCAGGTAAACCGCCATCTGCCCGATCACCGCGTAGCCGGCGATTCCCGCCAGCGCCAGGATCAGGATGATAGGCACCACCGCGATAAACAGGTAGGCTACGATCAGCCGGTTGCGCAGCCGCCAGATGGCCTTGCGCATGCCGCGCCGCGCCAGCTTGAAAAGCGCCAGCAATCCGAGGATCAAGGTTCCCAGCGCCGCCAGCGATTGCATGGTGGGCGCCGCGCGCGTGAAGTACAGCAGCGCGTAAACCGCCGCGAAAACGAGGAAAGCCTTCTCGATCCGGCCGAGCCGCCGCCAAACCGCTCCGTAGCCTTTCCGCATCGCTATCACTTCAGACTAGCGCACCGGCATCCCAGAAGGTAGAATCACACTATGCAACGACGAATCTTCCCGGCCTGCGCCGTCCTGATGACGGTTCTGGCCGGCGCGGCTTTGGCCGCCGACATTACGGGCAACTGGACGGGTTCTACGGACCAGTTCACCCTCACTTTTGCCTTCAAGCAGGATGGCGAGAAGCTAACCGGCACTGTCACGGGGCCGCAAGGCGACCCGCTGCCCATCAGCGACGGCAAGGTGCAGGGCGACAAGCTCTCGTTCACGGTGAAGATCGATATGGGCGGCAACAGCATGACGATCCACCACGAGGGCGCCATCAAGGGCGACGAGATCACGTTGACCACCAAGGTTGAGGGCGGCCAGGATTTCGGCGGCGGGCCGATGACCCTGAAGCGGCAGAAGTAACCGTTCGGTTCGGCAAGTGCGGACTGGTCTCGACTTTTCCGATCCATATCACTCCGGCGGGGAGGAACGGGAGATCACGATCGGTCACACCGCCGGACATCGGGTTGTCTTCGTGTCGCATTGCCAGCGTGGAAACCGGCTGCGGATCATCAGCGCACGAAGGGCGACCAGAAGAGAGCGTAGCCAATATGAAGAAGGCATCGGCAAAGCGATTGGATGACGGTTTGCGTCCGGAGTACGACCTCTCCCAGCTTAAGGGCGGCGTTCGCGGCAAGTACTACCAGCGGGCATCTGCCGGGACCAACCTCATGCTGATCGAACCGGAACTCGCGGAGGTGTTTCGCGACGCGGAATCAGTGAACCGCGCGTTGCGGCTCCTGGTGGATACAGCAGAAGCGGTCTCAGGCCCGGCCCGTCGTCGGCATGGCGCGCCCAACCAGCGCACGCAACCGGCGCGCCAAAAGCCGGCGCGCGGCTGAGTCCGGCTACTTTGAGCGGCTGTTCGCGACAGGAGTTCCCTCCCGTGGACACCTCCGGCCGCTCTTGACAGGCTAATACCCCGCAAAACGAGCAGTTTTCGAATGATGCGCGCACTCCCATAAATATGGGATAATGGCGATTGATGAAGACTACCCTCGAAATTCCGGACGCGCTCTTCAGGCAAGCCAAGTCGGCCGCGGCAGAACAAGGGATTCCGCTGCGGGCATTGGTGTCGGAGGCGCTTGCGGAAAAGCTGCGCGTCCGGGGACGCCAGGACAAGCCGTGGCTGAAGACGTTCGGCAAGCTACGTAGCCTGCGCAAGGAGACGGCGCACATCAGCCGGATGATCGAGGAGGAGTTTGGTCAGATCGAACCTGAGGATTGGCAGTGATCCTGGACACGAACGGGTTATCGGCCATGGCGGACGGCGACATGAATTTGGAGCCGTTTCTTCAACGGGCGGATGAGATCGCGGTCCCGGCAATCGTGCTGGGCGAGTACAAATATGGCATCCGGCGGTCGCGCCACCGGACGCGGTATGAGCGATGGTTAGCGGAAGTGCTCGCGAGTTGCCGCGTGCTGGCGGTGGACGAGGGAACGGCCGGACACTACGCAGAGGTCCGCGCCGAACTGAAACGCAGCGGGCGCCCGATACCCGGGAATGACCTCTGGATTGCGGCCTTGGCGCGGCAGCACGCCTTGCCGCTGCTCAGCCGCGACCAGCATTTCGATTTTGTTCCAGGACTGAAGCGGGTCGGCTGGCAGAAGGCTGCTATGCCGGGGCGGACTCGGGGCCGCCGGGTGATGGAGAAGTGGACGAAGACCGGTGTGACGCCTCATGCCCCGTCTGAACCTTGCCGGTGATCTCCTCCAGGACCTCGCCTACGCCGCGCGCATCCTGCGAAAGGCGCCCGTTTTCGCCATCACGGCGGTGGTGACCATGGCTCTCGGCGTCGGCGCTGCCGCCGCCATTTTCAGCGTGACCAGTGCCGTGCTCCTTCGGCCCCTTCCGTACCGGAATCCCGACCGGCTGGTTCTGGCGAACGATTTCCTTTCCAACGCCTGCTTCTTCGACTTGCGCGACGGAACCGGTGCTGCATTTGAGGACCTGGCCGCCGTCATGGTCTTCCGCGCCGTCGTCCCGCGCGAGGACGGCGCCGCCGAGCGCATCGGCAAGGGCCTCATCACCACCGACTTTTTTCACATGCTGGGCGCCCGCGTCGCATTCGGCCGTGATTTCACGGAGGCCGATGGCCAGCCACACGGTCCGCCGCCGCCTCCGTTCCCCCCGCCGCAAGGCGCCGTCGCCATCCTCGGCTACGACTACTTCGAGCGACGCTACGGCGCTGATCCGGCCGTCCTCGGCCGCCACATGCTTGGCGCCGGCGGGCCCGGCCCGCAAATCGTCGGCGTTCTGGAGCCTGGCTTCAAGCTGTTCCTGCCCGGCTCACAGCCCAGTCCGGATGTTTGGATTGCCAACGACCGTGGCTACGACGAACCCAACCGCGGCGAACTGATGCTGCAAGCGATCGGGACCCTCAAGCCCGGTGTCACGTTGAATCGCGCGCAGTCGCAGATCGATCGTGTCGCGGCCGCCTGGGGCCCCCATCTTCCGCGGGTCCGCCTGCAACCGTGGCACAAGACGCTGGTGGACGAAGTCCGGCCCGCGCTGCTAGCCCTGATGGGCGCCGTCATCTTTCTCCTGTTGATCGCCTGTTCCAACGTGGCCAATCTCCTGCTCGTGCGCGCGTGCTTACGCCAGCGCGAGCTCGCGGTGCGTGCCGCCCTCGGCGCCCGCGCCGGACGCCTCACCCGCCAGATACTGGCCGAAGCCCTGCTGCTCTGCGGTCTGGGCACGCTGCTGGGCGTGGGGCTCGCCTGGCTGGGGATTCGCGAGTTGCTCCGGCTCGCGCCCGCCAACCTGCCGCGCCTGGAATCCACGTCCATCGACTGGCGCGTGCTCGCGTTCGCCGCCCTGGCCGGCCTGGTGGAATCCGCCATCCTCGGCGCGCTGCCCGGCTGGCGCGCCGCACGGCCCGATGTCATCGAGATGCTCCGCAGCGCCGGGCGGACCGCGCACCTGGGCGCCGGCCGCTGGCTGCAATCGGGTGTGGTGATCGCCGAGGTGGCGCTGTCCTTTGTGCTGCTCATCGGCTCGGGCCTGATGTTCCGCAGCTTTCTCGAATTGCGCCGCGTCGATCCCGGCTACCGTCCACACGGCCTCCTCACTTTCCTGACCGTCGGCGATGCGCGGGGTTTTCAACAGCCGCAGCGCCGTCTGGCTTTCCTCGGCGAATTGGAGGACCGGCTGCGCGCCATCCCCGGCGTCCGGAGCGTGGGCGCGGCCACTGGTCTTCCACTGCACGCCGGCGGGACGGCCCGTGGAATCCAGTGGAGCACTCAGCAGATGCCGGCCGATCCGGCTCGCACGGTCGATCTCCCCACCGTTCTGCCGGGATATTTCGAAACCCTCGGAGCGCGCACTTTGGAAGGCCGGGTCTTCACGGAAGCGGACAACGCCAGCGGGCGCAACCTCGCGGTCATCGATCAATCGCTCGCGGCCAAGGCGTTCCCCAACCAATCCGCGCCCGGCAAGCGCATCTGCGTTCACATCCCCAATCCGACATGCGTCGAAGTGATCGGGGTGGTGGCGCACCAGCGGTTGGGCTCTCTCGCCGATCCCGGACGGGAGCAGATCTTTCTGACCGATGGCTTCTTCGGAATCGGCATATCGCGGCACTGGGCAATCCGCACCACCGGTGACCCCGCAAAGTATGCGGCCGCGGTTCGCGCCGAGGTTGCCAGGTTCGCCCCTGGACTCCTGGCCGTCACCGAGATCGAGACCATGGATACCACCGTGGATCGAGCGCAGGCCGCCACGCGCTTTCATCTGCTGCTCATCGGAGTGTTCGCCGCCATGGCCGCGCTTTTGGCGGGCGTGGGGCTTTACGGCGTGTTGTCGAGCGCGGTGCGGCAGCGTACCGCGGAGATCGGCCTCCGCATGGCCCTCGGCGCCGCGCCGTCCGACATTCTCGGCCTGGTGGTCGGCCGCGGGCTCCTTCTTAGCTCGGCGGGTGTCGCCATCGGCCTCGCCGGCGCCTTCGGACTTACACGCGTCATGACCGGCATGCTGGTGGGTGTCAAAGTTACCGATCCGGCCACCTTTGCCGTGATGACCCTGCTCTTTTTCCTGATCGCCGCGGTTGCTTCCTGGCTGCCGGCGAGCCGCGCCGCCAACCTCGACCCGGCCGAAACCTTGCGCGAGGAATAGTAGCGCCGGTGGCGGAACGCCCGATGAGGGTCTTGCCACCGGCGCCTTTTGTGGGTGTCGAATTACCTGCTTTTACTTCGGAACTCGAGCAACTCCACCGGAGCGCCGTCATCGACGATCATCGCCACCCTTACTCCCTCGGACGGGCAGTTCGGTGGGATCAGAATCTGCCGGCCTTCGAGCGCCGCCTCAAGATCATCCACTTCAAAAGCCACGTGCGGCACCGACTTGACGATCTCGGGTAAAGGCGAATCCGCGTCGAAGCGCATCCACTCGATCCCGTAAGGGCTGGACTCGAATCCCGACACGTACATCTTGAGGCCCGCCAGATATCGTTCCCCGGGGCGCGGCGTCCGGGTTGGAATGCCCACGTGGTGGTATCGCCAGCCCTGCGCCGCGATCACCGGGGGCGCTTGCCAATCCTGCCGTTGCATAGATCCGACTCTACCCCGCATCCGGCCGCGCGGTGGGCTGGCCGGAGCGTCGTTCACCGATGCTGCTCGATGGCCACAGTCGCCCCCCGCGACCCCCATCATTTCCCGAAATCGATCCGCGCGATCACCAGTTGCGGCAGCATCTGGTTCCAGCTTTCCGGAATGTTGTCGAATGGCAGGCGAAACTGCTTGTTCTCGCCCGGCCCCACGCCGCCCATTTTCGCGCTCACGATCGGCACCCGCTCGCGCAGCACCACTTGCCCGTACGCGTCATAGAACACGCAGGTGAGTTCTACCAGGTCCAGCTTCCGGTCGCCGATGTTCTCGATGCTGCCGGTGATCTCCACCACCGACTGCTTCAGATAGCTTTCGTGCGCCTTCATCTCGACGCCGCTGAGCTTCAGATTCCGCACGTAAAGCCTGGCCTCGGTTGTGAGCGGCGGGGGCGGAGGAGGGGGCCGCTTCGCCGCCCGATCCAGATACAGAAATCCCGCCAGGCCTGCCCCCACCACGAGGACGATCACAATCGCCCACGGCGGTATGGAGACCTGCTTCTTCTTGGGCGTTGTCGTCTTATTTGCCGCCAACGGTCATCTCTCCAATCTTCAATGTCGGAGCCGCTACCGATCCGCGGAACTCCAGGTCCGAGCCTACCACTTCCATGCCCAGCAGCATGTCCTTCAGGTTCCCCGCGATGGTGACCTCCGAAACCGCGAACGCCAGCTCGCCGTTCCGAATCCACAAGCCCGCGGCGCCCCGCGAGTAATCTCCGGTCACGATGTTCACGCCGAAACCCATCAGCTCGGTCACATAGAACCCGTTGGGAATTTGAGCGATAATCTGCTCCGGCGTTTGGACACCCTGCTCCAGGTAGAAGTTCCCATGGCCGATCCCGGCATTGCCCGTCAGACCGCGCGATGCGCTGCCGGTAGTCTTCATCCCTAGTTTGCGCGCCGCGTATGTGTTCAGCAAGTAGTTTTTCAGCACGCCCCGCTCGATGATCACGGTGCGCCGCGAGGGAACGCCTTCGTCGTCGAATGGCGAGGTTCCGAACAGGCCCGGAAGCGTGCCGTCGTCCACCACGGTCACGTTTCCGCTCGCCACCTTCTCGCCCAGCTTCCCGGCCAGGAACGATTCCTGGCGGTAGATGGACATCCCGTGCACGGCTTCAAAAAGGTTGTCGAGCAGCGTGCGCGCGGTGCGCGGCTCGAAGACCACCGGCACCTTCTGGGTGTCTACCTTCACCGCGTGGAGCCGCCGCAGGGCGCGGCGCGCGGCCGTGCGGCCCACCTCTTCGGGCGCTTCCAGTGCGGCGAAACCGCGTGCCATGGTGTACCAGTAGTCGCGCTCCATGGAATCGCCTTCTCGGGCCACCGGTATGGCGCTGAGTGAGCAGTAGGTGGCGCGGTACTCGCCCGCGAATCCCCGCGAATTGGCGAAAATATGGCGGCCCACGTGCGTCTCGAAGGAAGCGCCTTCGGAGTTGAAAATGCGCGGGTCGGCCGAGAGCGCCGCGTGTTCGGCGCGCCGGGCGGTCTCGATCTTGAGGGCCGTCTCCAGTAGCTCCACGTCCGGTGAATAAAGCTGGAGGTCGCCCGGGATGGCGCCCAGCTCTTCGGCCTCGGGCAGACCGGCGTGCGGATCATCGGTGGTGACGTCGGCCAGCTCGATGGCCGACTTCACAAGCTGCCCGATACCCTCTGGCGAAAGATCGGAAGTGTAAGACGCGCCGGTCTTCCTGCCGATCAGAATGCGCAGACCCGCGCCGCGCGAGCCGGCTTCCTTGAGATTCTCGAGCTCGCGCATGCGCACGCTGGCCGAGAACTCGTCGCCCTCGGAAATGGTGCACTCGGCGTCGGTGGCCCCGGCGTCCAGCGCGCGTCTCACCACCTCGCTCGCGAGCTCGGGAAGATGGTTCCCGCTCACCCCGTGCCCCCCACGGTCATGCGGTCGATCTTGATGGTCGGGATGCCCACCCCCACCGGCACGCTCTGGCCTTCTTTGCCGCACACGCCTACGCCCTCGTCGAGCCGCAGGTCGTTCCCCACCATGCTGACGTACTTGAGCGCCTCCGGACCGTTGCCGATCAGCGTGGCATTACGCACCGGCCGCGTCAGCTTGCCGTCCTCGATGAGGTAGCTCTCCGAGGCCGAAAACACGAAGTTGCCGCTGGTGATGTCCACCTGCCCGCCCCCGAAATTGACGCAGTACAGGCCTTTTGGAACCGAGCGGATGATCTCCTCCGGCTGGCTCTCGCCCGCCAGCATGAAGGTGTTGGTCATGCGCGGCATGGGAATGTGGGCGTAACTCTCGCGCCGGCCGCTGCCGGTGGGCTCCGCGCGCATCAGCGTGCTCGACAGCTTGTCCTGAAGATACCCGCGCAGCACGCCCTTCTCGATGAGCACGTTGCGCTGCGTCGGGTGGCCCTCGTCGTCTACGTTGAGCGACCCGCGCCGGCTGCCGATGGCGCCGTCGTCGACAACCGTGCACAACTCGCCGGCCACCTTCTCGCCGATGCGCCCGCTGAAAGCCGAGACTCCCTTGCGGTTGAAATCCGCTTCCAGCCCATGTCCCACGGCTTCGTGCAGCAAAATGCCCGGCCAGCCCGGCCCCAGCACCACCGCCATTTCGCCGGCCGGCGCGCCCACCGCATCCAGCATCACCACGGCCTCGCGCGCGGCTTCCGTGGCGAAGTGCTCGGGGGTCTTCTCTTTGAGGAAAAAGTTCAGCTCCACGCGCCCACCCCCGCCCGCGTGCCCGCGTTGCGGCTCGCCCCCGTTCCGCCGCGCCAGCGCCGCTACGCTCAAGCGCGCCAGCGGCTGCCGGTCGAGCGTCAAAACTCCTTCGCTGGTGGCCACCATCACCTGGCGAAGGTTGTCGGCGTAAAGCGCCTGCACCTGGAAAATGCGCGGATCGTATGCGCGCGCCGCGCGGTCGGCCCGCTTCACCAGCTCGACGCGCTCGAGGAAGGCGGTCTCCGTCGGGGCGGTGACGACCGGGTACAGATTGTGCGTGGGGCGCTCGTTCAGGCCGAGCTTTCCGATTTTGCTCGGACCCGCCGCGATGGAGGCCGCCACTCCCGCCGCCTTACGGATCTTTTCCGGCGAGAGGTCGTCGCTGTACGCGTACCCAGTGCGCTCGCCTGCAATCACCCGCACCCCCACGCCCATGGAGACGCCCTGGGTGGCGCTCTTGACCATGGATTCGTCTATGCCGATGGAGCTGGTGAGCAGGTATTCGAAGTACAGGTCCGCATAGTCGCCCCCTTGGGAAAGCGCCTGCGCCAGGTAACCCTCCAGGTCCCGCCGCGTGATGTTGAAGCGCGCGGCGAAGATCGACTCGGAAAACCGCATGATTTCAGGCTACCATGGCGCCGTGCAGCCGCCCGGCAGCTTGCGAATGGCCCGGAAATTGGAACCATGGTCCCATTAGTTCTATACCCAAATCAGTACTTTTATCCCTCACTTTTTCTGCGTTTTCGCACGCTGTTTTGCGACAATGAAGTGAGGAAAGTTCGAGACGATAATATACATGGGCCGTTTTTCATTCGGGATGAGACGCCTTTCGCTCACGCTAGGCATCTTAATGTGTGGCCTGCTGGCGTTCTGCCCCACGCTGAGCGCTTCCAGTGCCGTATTCGTATTAGGGAATCAGAACAATAGCAATCAGAATTACACCGTCTCTGGACAGGGCACCGTACCCGCCGGCCCATACGCAGGCACACTGACAAATTCAGACTCGGGGGTTACCTCGTCGATCACGCTGTTCTTCTGCCTCAACGGCGACCAGACTACCCAATGGACGAGTACGAACTACGGCACAGAGGCGGCGCCGTCGACGCAAGCGCAGGAGGAGGCGGCGT
Organism: Bryobacteraceae bacterium; assembly: GCA_049510555.1. GTDB lineage: Bacteria > Acidobacteriota > Terriglobia > Bryobacterales > Bryobacteraceae > Fen-178. The sequence goes on along the minus strand of JBEKYW010000005.1, from coordinate 71,159 downwards.
TTCTGGGGTCCTTGGTGCTGTATTACGCAAACCAGAATGGAATCACTCTGACTACCAATGTAGTCAACAATTACGAGTCTCTTACCCAAGGCAAAACCGGGTCCATGGACGTGCCGACCTTTGTGAGTACTTACGAAGGCCCCATTTCGATGGCCATCTGGGAGATCATGGGCTCTCTGCCAACTGGGGACGGCATCACTAAGCCTGATCCGGCAGCCGACCAGTACGTGACGAAGGCGCAAGCGGCATGGACAAACCTGCTGCAGTACTCATCGAACAGTTTGGTGCAGACCTTCAACAACAACGTCTTGGTCTTTACTCCCAGCGGCTCGGGTCAGAGCTTCGTCACGGCCTTTCGGGATGACGCGCTGGTCGTGGCGGCCATGCCGGAGCCTGGAACGATGGTCCTGTTCGCCGCCGGAGTTCTGCTGATCGCTATCGGACGCACCAGCCGGCTGGCGCGGCGTCGCTCCGCCCGGAATCACGGGTAAGGCTGCCGGGCTGAACGGGCGGGCCGCTACGCTTTCGCGGGTTCGATTCCAAGGGCGCGGCAGTCTTCGTCCACCATCTCTTTAACCAGGTCTTCGAAGCGGATGCGGTGCGTCCAGCCCAGCACCCGGTGCGCCTTGCTCGCGTCTCCCCTCAGCAGATTGACCTCGGCCGGGCGGTAGAGGTCGGGGTCGGGCTTCACATAGCGGCGGAAATCCAGGCCTGCATAGGAGAACGCCAGCTCGGCAAATTCGCGCACCGAGTGGCACTCGCCGGTGGCCACCACATAGTCATCGGGCTGCGGTTGCTGGAGCATGAGCCACATGGCCGTCACGTACTCGCTGGCGTGGCCCCAGTCGCGTTGCGCGTCGAGGTTGCCCAGCCGCAGTTCGCTAGACTTGCCCGCCAGAACGCGGGCCACCCCGGCGGTGATTTTGCGGGTCACGAATTCGAAGCCGCGCCGCGGCGATTCGTGGTTGAAAAGTATGCCGCTGGAAGCATGCATGCCATAAGCCTCGCGGTAGTTCCGAGTCAGGTGGAAACCCGCCACCTTGCTGATGCCGTAGGAAGAGCGCGGATGGAAGTGGGTGCCTTCGTGTTGCGGCGCCTCTTCGGCCATGCCGAACATCTCGCTCGATCCGGCGAAATAGAAGCGGCATTCCGGCGCCAGCGCTCTTAAAGCCGCCAGTAGAAAATGAGTGCCGTTGATGTTGGTGTTCAGGGTGGAAAACTCGTCGTCAAAAGAGTAGCTGACGAAGCTCTGGGCGGCCAGGTGGTAACACTCGCGCGGCTGCACCTCGTCCACCACCCGGTGGATGCTGGCGAAGCTTTCCAGTGACGCGGCATGGAGCTTCAGGCGGGGGAGGATTCCGCGCAGCCGGGAGAGGCGGTGGTCCGGGTCCTCTAGCGCCACCCGCCGCACGATACCATGGACCTCGTACGCCTGGGCCAGCAGCCACTCCGCCAGGTAGGAGCCGTCCTGACCCGTAATTCCTGTAATAAGAGCGCGTTTCGAGGACATCTGGAATAATGGTAACAGTATCATGAACCCCCAAGCGCCGGTGAGTCCTGGCCTGTCATGGCCCGGTGGGGTTGCCCTACGGGGCGCTCTGCCCAGAGGGCAGGGCCCAGAGGGCACCCCGCCTGAAGCCTGCTTTTGCGTTTGCACGCAAAGCTTTGTAACCTGTCTACTTGCCGGTACGCCTTACGAGACGGAAGCGAACTTGCTTTCGGATGCCGGCACATACGGTGCGGCATGCTGGTTGATTTCGAGCTGATCAAGCGGGCCCAGAAGGGCGACAGCGCGGCATTCAACGAAATCGTACTGGCGTACCGGAAGCGTATTTTGGGGACGATCGCCCGTCTGATCGCCCGTCCGGAGGACGTTGAGGACGTCGCGCAGGAAGTTTTTCTGCGGCTGTATTTTTCGCTCGACCAGCTCAGGACGGCGGAGGTCTTTGAACCTTGGTTGCATCGCCTGACGGTGAACGCCGCTTACGATTACCTTCGGAAGCAGCGCCGCCGGCAGGAGTTCCGCATGTCCGACCTGTCGGAGCAGCAGGTGATGCTGGCCGATGCGGCGGCAGGGGGGAAGGCGGAGCACGAGGAGCAGTACCAGAAGCGGATTCGGGAATCCGTGGATTCGCTCCTGGGGGCGGTTTCCGAGGCCGATCGGATTCTGCTCATGCTCAAGGAAGTGGAAGGGCTTTCGTTGAAGGAACTTGAAAAGATTTACCGGGTCAACGAAAATGCTCTTAAGGTCCGATTGTTCAGGGCCCGCCAACGCGTGCTGAAGGCGTACACTTCGGCGGGAACCAAGGAGGAAGCCGGCGAGGGCCGGTGAGTAGAGGTATTATGAATTCGATGCGCGGCAACGCTGAGGAAAGACTCGATGCCCTGTTTCGGGCATACCGGGATGCGTGTCCCACGCCGGAGCCCAGCGCCAATTTCATGCCCAATCTCTGGCAGCGGATCGAATCGCGCCAAGGCTTCACGTTTTCATTCCAGCGCATGGCCAATGCATTTGTAACGGCGGCGGTGGCGCTTTCCATCGTGTTGGGCGTGTACATGTCGATGCCCCGCTCCAACTCGTCCTACTACTCGCAAAGCTATCTGGAGGCGCTGGCGGATGCCAACGCCCTGGATACGCCGGATTACGTTGCCCCGGTCCGCCTGGATCTATCCGATCCGGGCCGGTGAGCTGGCTCATGCTCAAAACCAAGTCTTCTGCGCTCCTCTCCCTGCTGCTGGTTTTCCTGAGCGGGGTGGTGGTGGGAGGTTTTGCCTACCGGCTCTATAACGTCTCGGTGGTGGCCGCTCCAACCAACGGCAGGAGGCCCGATCCCGAAGACGTTCGCAGGCACATCGTGGCGGACATGCGCGATCACCTCAAACTGGATGGCCAGCAGGTCAACCAGTTGCAGCAGATCCTCGACCAGACCAGGGATCGGTTCCACCAGATGCACGACAAGATGAACGCCGAGGGCCAAGCCATTCGCAGCAGCCAGACAGAGCAGATCAAAGCCATCTTGCGGGCCGACCAACTACCCCTCTTCGACCAATGGCGGGCCGAGCGCGAGCGCGACCGGAAGCAACACAAACAAGGCGAAAAGAAGTAGGCGAGCTTTCAGCGGTCAGCTTTCAGCAATCAGCTAAAACCAAGCCCAGCGCCGGGTGTAGCTGAAAGCTGATGGCTGAAAGCTGATAGCTTGTCCTAAGCCGTGGGTTGCGCCTTCTTGGCGCCGCGCGTGGCCTTGTACTTCTTCTCAAACCGATCGATGCGGCCCGCGGTATCCACCAGCTTCTGCCGGCCGGTGAAGAACGGATGGCAGGAAGAGCAGATCTCCACGCGGATGTCGCCCTTATGCGTGGACCGCGTCTTGAAGGTGTGGCCACAGGCGCAGGTGACGTTGACTTCATTGTAAGCGGGGTGAATACCAGCCTTCATCTTGTTCGGGGGGATCCTTTCGAAACTTCAGTGTACCAAGAAACACGAACCCCCGTGAGCCCCAAGGGCCCACGGGGGAAGGTAGCCTAAAAGGTAATGCCTGAGGCTAGCTGGCGCGTGAGGCAGCCGGTCCACAGGAACGTGATCCCGCCACTGGACGGAATCGGCTACATTACAGGCTCGACTTTAACAGTCGGCCACCTCGCGCGGTCTTTTACTACTACTTTCCATGTTGCTGGACCACCTCCTTTTCCAGTGATGTTTTCATGCTCGCATGGGGTCTCTGGGTTGTCAATATGATTTTCTGTAGAAACCTAGATAACCACAATGTAGTGTTTGGGTTACAGATACCGCGCGGCAAAACGGCACATCGCCAGCCCATCCAGGAGCTTGAATGGGAACTGTCCCGTGGTGTAGTGGCCACAAGGCAGCGTAAGCACCTGGTGCGTCAGGCCCAATTCCCGAAAGTTTTGTAGAACCTGTTGGGAGTAGACCGGGAGGAAGCTGGTATCGTGGCGCGCCCAGATGAGCAGACTCTCGATGTCGCGGCCCTGAAAGCGCTTCAGGTAAGATGCCGGACTGATCACGGACCAGTAGCGCCGCAGGTCATCCTGGCTGACCACGTCGCCGAAACCCTTTCGTACGTGTTGAGTGGAGAGCCCGGTCCAGACCACATCGGAAAAGTACATGGATACATGGTTGAAGATGCCCGCGCGGAGGCGCGCGTCGTGCGCGGCGGCAATAAAGGCGATGCACGAGCCCAGGCTGGTGCCCAGGATACCCAGCCGCGAATAACCTTGCTGTCCGAGCCAGTCCAGGCACGCGCGCGTGTCGATGACGGACTGGCGGGAGGCGTGGATGGTGCGGCCGATGTTGCTGGAAACGTGATAATCCGCCCGCTCGAGTTCGGCCGGCATGCGCTCGGCGTGGTACGCCATAGTCATGCGCAAGGCGCTGATTCCGAACCGGTTGAGCAGCTTCGCCAGGCCCACGTGCCCGCCCACATCGGAATTCCATTGCGGCAGGACGAGCAACGCGCGCCCGTGGTTCTGGGGCGCCGGAAACCACCGCGCATGCACCATGTCGTTCTCCGGGTAAGGTGATCGGACCGGGCTGGTGAAGGTCAGCCGGCCCTGGCTCAACCGGTAGTCGCCAACCGGCGCATAGGAGTAGAAGCGGTCGGAGTTGTCCAACGCTTCCGTTACAAACCGGGAAACGCAAGCCGCCGCATCGGCACCGGCCTCGGCTGCGGCTGGGCAGGGAGGGAACCCGGCGTCGTGGAGCCACTCGAGGCCCCATTCGAACGGCCGAACTATGCGGTTGGTGTCGCGCGTGGCGAGCTTACGCTCCCAGCGGTCTATCCAGCGAGCGTAGAGTCCCATCATGTGGCGAGACAAACCAGTCTACCAGACAAAAAAATACCCCGCGCCGGCAGATGGGACCCGAAGCGGGGTTGCGGTTCAAGCCACGTGGAGGCAACGCACCAAAGCTGAGTATCCTCTAAACCCAAGCTTCTGTGAGCAAGCCAGATGCCACGCGCAAGTTGTTGATGCTGTTCAGCAGGGCCACCCCTTCCTACCGAATTCGGTAGGCTGCGGCTATGCATTTCGAGAAAAGCGGGCAGGGGCCTCCGGGAGGTGCCTCGCCACGGTACAATCGGACCTGTGGATTCCGCGCCCTCCGATGCCGAAACACGCCTAAGGGGCAGCGCCGCAGGCGGGAAAGCCTTGGCGGGTTTTCTGCTTTCGGGGTTTCTGCTGGCATTGCTGGGGGCGATTCTGCCAGCCTGGGGATACCATCGGGATCCGCCGGATTTCACGGCGGTGGGCAATTATTTTCTCAGCTTGGCGGTCGGGATTGTGGCCGCGGGGGGCTTGGCCCGGCGCATCATGGCGCGGCGCGGCCTCGCTTTCCTGCTGGTGTTCGCCTGCGCGCTTTCCTGCGTGGCCCTGGTCTACCTAGCGCTGGTGCCGGGCCCAGAGGGCACGCCGGCGTCGCCATGGTGGCGGGTGGCCGGGCTGCTGGTGCTGGGCATCGGCGCGGGCCTGCTGAACATGGCCCTGTTCCACGCCATCTCGCCGAGTTTCCAATCCGACGCCGCGGGGACGGCCAACAAGGGCGGCATCTGGTACGGCTTGGGCTGTCTTACCGCCACCTTGCTGGTGGCGGGCACCTTCTACGCTTATTCCGTGCGCAGCATTCTGGCATTCATGGCGGTGGCGCCGGCGGTTTTTGCGGTGATTTACGCGAAAAGCTCTTACAGGGCCGCCACGGAAGGCGCTCAGCCCACACTGCGGCAGGCGCTAAGGGATTTCCGCAGCCCCGGCGCCGTCATGTTGGCAGCGCTGCTGTTCTTCCAGTCCGGCAACGAGTGGTCTATCGCCGGTTGGCTGCCTTTATTCCTGATCCGCCGGGTGGGCCTGAGCCCCGAGGCGGCGCTCATCATCCTGGCGCTCTATTGGCTGTTTCTCATGACCGGCCGCCTGGGATCGGTGGCCATCCTGCCGCGCGTGCGGCACGGGCGCCTGCTGCTGGGGAGCGTGCTGGCGGCGCTGTTCGGCTGCCTCATCCTATCTTCCACCAACAACTGGTTCGGCGCCAGCACCGGCGCGTTCTTCGTGGGAGCGGGCTACGCCAGCATTTATCCCCTGGTGGCGGAGGCCATCGGCAGGCGGTTTCCGTACTACCATCCCGGCTTCTTCAACGGAATTTTCTCTCTGGCCCTGCTGGGCGGCCTGCTGGCGCCGGCCAGCCTGGGATACGCCGCGGCGGGAATGGGTGTGGGAGTGGTGATCGGGATCCCCCTGGCGGGGACTTGCATGGTGATGGTTCTGGTTTTGTCGATCTGGCTGGAATCGAAGGTGACAGGAAGATGAGGGGCCGGGGGCCAGGCGGGGTACCCGCCGCTTCTGCGGGTCGGGGCCGGGTTGTCGCCCTCGCTTTCGCGATTGCGCTGCAGTTGTCCGCGGCTTCGCTGCCGGAGAGCATCGAGAAACTGCTGGCGGCGCCGGGGGCGCGGGCGGCGTTCTGGGGGATCCAGATTGTGGATCTGGGCAGCGGCAGGACGCTCTACGAACTGAACCAGGACCGCTTCTTTGTTCCGGCGTCGAACACCAAACTGTTCAGCACGGCCCTGGCGCTCACGCGGCTCGGGGCGGACTTCACCTTCCAGACGCGCATCGTAGCGGACAGCGCGCCGGACGCCGAGGGCCGCATCCGCGGCGCGCTGCGGCTGGTGGGCGGGGGAGATCCGAACCTGTCGGCGCGCGCCATTCCCTACCGCATGGGTCCGGTGACGGGCAATCCGCTGGCGGCCATCGAGGACCTGGCGGACCAGGTGGTGGCGCGCGGTGTGAAACGGGTCGACGGCGGCATCACGGGCGACGACACCTGGTACCTGTGGGAACCATTTGGAGAGGGCTGGGCGATCGAGGACCCGCAATACGAGTATGGAGCGCCGGTCTCGGCCCTCACCGTCAACGACAACGCCGTGACGCTGAGTATCCGGCCGGGCGCGCGAGAAGGCGACCTGGCGGCGCTGGAGTGGAACCCGCCGCTGGAGTATTACCGGGTGGACAACCGCCTCCGCACGGTGGCGGCGGGGGGCGAGCGGAGCATCCACTTCCGGCGCGACCCGGGCGGTCTGCAGGTGCGGTTGTGGGGATCGGTTCCGTTGCGCGATCGCGGCGAGGAGCTGATGCTGGCCATCCAAGATCCGGCCCAATACGCCGCGCAAGCCCTGCGGCAGGCGCTGGAAGAACGCGGGGTCTCGATGGGCGGCGGCGTTGCGGCGCTGCACGCGTTCCCTAACGAAATGCCGGACCTGACGCAGGCGGCCGCGGCCACGGCGGTTTCCGGCGTGGAACTGGCGCGGCGGGTTTCGGCGCCGCTGATCGAAGACCTGCGCATCACCGACAAGGTAAGCCAGAACCTGCATGCGGAGATGGCGCTGCGGGCGGTGGGACGCGCGCGCCGGAACCTGGGGAGCCGGGAGGCGGGGATCGAGGAGATCAAGGTGTTCCTGGCCGAGGCCGGCATCGATCCGGAGGCGTACAACCTCGCGGACGGCTCGGGACTGGCGCGGCTGAACCTGGTGACGCCTGCCACAGTGGTGAAGCTGCTGCGCTACATGCACGATTCGCCGGCGCGGGAGAGCTGGATCTCGCTGCTGCCGGTGGGCGGGCAGGACGGAACGCTGAGCGGGCGTTTCGGCGACAGCGCGGCGGCCGGGCGGGTGCATGCCAAGACCGGCTCGCTGGCGCACGTGAGCGCGCTCTCGGGCTACGCGCAGCGGGCGGACGGAAGCTGGGTGGCCTTTTCGATCCTGGTGAACAATTACCACGGGCGCGCGGCGGAGGTGCGCGGGGTGATGGACCGGATCTGTGCGCTTATAATGGAATAGACTGCCATGCCGATTTACGAATACCGTTGCGAAGATTGCGGGACGAAGTTTGAGAAGCTGGTGCGCCGGAGCGCGGAGGGATCGGAACTCGAGTGCCCCTCCTGCGGGCAAAAGCACCTGAAGCAGGAGCTTTCCACCTTTGCCGCGCACGCCAACGGCGGCTCGAAAGCGGAGATGCCGGCCTGCGCGAGCGGGCGGTGCGGCAACCCGGGCATGTGCGGCATGAATTTCAATTAGGCCGTCGCGGTGTTCGAACAGGTCTTCCGCAAGCGCGTATTGGGTGTTCTCCTGGGCGTGATGTGTGCCGCGGCGCCGCTTCCCGCGCGCACGCCTCAACAAACCAGCGCGCCTCCACCGCCGCCAGCGGCAGCGACCCCGACGCGGGCCGACATCCTGCGCGGCGAGTACGGGCCGTATCGCGCCAACAACGATCTGCTGTTCTACCATCTCGACGTGCGCGTCGATCCGGAGAAGAAGTTCATCGGCGGGAAGAACACCATCCGCTTCAAAATGCTCAAGGACGACACGCGCATCCAGCTCGACCTGCACGAAGCGCTCCACGTCGACAAGATTCTCCTCGGCTCCACCCCGCTCCACTACCAGCGCGACTCCGGCGCCGTCTTCGTGGACTTCCCGGAGACGCTCCGCGCCGGCCGCGTGTACACCATCGACTTCTACTACTCGGGGAATCCGGTCGAGACGGGCAGGTTCGGTGGCATCACCTTCCGGAAAGATCCGTCCGGCCGTCCCTGGATTAACACCGCGTGCGAAGGCATCGGCGCCAGCGTGTGGTGGCCCAACAAGGACCAGTGGCGCGACGAGGTCGAGAACATGCAGATCAGCGTGTCCATTCCCAACGGCCTGGTCGACGTCTCCAACGGGAAGTTCGCGGGCAAGACCGACCTCGGCGACGGCTACACGCGCTGGGATTGGCGCGTCCACTACCCCATCAACAATTACGACGTCTCGCTGAACATCGGCAACTACCAGCACTTCGCCGACCGGCTCGGCAACCTGCCGCTCGATTTCTACGCGCTGCCCGAAGACCTGGACAAGGCCAAGAAGCAATTCACGCAGGCCAAGGGTATGCTCCAGGCCTTCCAGCACTACTTCGGCGAGTATCCGTTCCAGAAGGACGGCTACAAGTTAATCGAAGCGCCCTACTCCGGCATGGAGCACCAGAGCGCCGTGACCTACGGCAACCACTTCGCCAACGGTTACCTGGAGCGCGACTGGACCGGCGTCGGCATCAGCCCCAGGTTCGACTTCATCATCATCCACGAAAGCGCGCACGAGTGGTTCGGCAACAGCATCACCGCCGCCGACGTGTCCGACATGTGGATCCACGAAGGCTGGGCCACGTACCTCGAGTGCCTGTACGTGGAATACATGTACGGGCGCGAGGATGCCCTGAAGTACACCAATGGGTACAAGTCGAAAGTCAGAAACGCCCTCCCGATCATCGCCCCGCGCGGCGTCAACCGCACGCCGCCGCAGGACATGTACTTCAAGGGCGCGCTCTTCCTCAACACGCTTCGCAGCATCGTGAACGACGACCGCCGCTGGTGGGCGCTCATCCGCGGCTACTACCAGCATTTCAAGTATCGGAACATCATGACCGAAGAGGTGGTGCGGTACTTCAACCAGAAAACCGGGATGAACCTGACGCCGATTTTTGACGAGTATCTGCGCCATGCCGCGCTGCCGACGCTGGAGCTGAAGTTCGACGACGCCGAGGGCACGGTGTCGTACCGGTGGAAGGCCGAGGAAGCGGGGTTCGCGATGCCGGTGCGAGTGGGAACGAAGGGGCAGTGGCAGATCATTCAGCCGGCGAGCGAGTGGAAGACCATGCAGACGCCGCTGAAGAAAGAGGAGTTCGAGGTGGCGACGGATCTGTATTACGTGAATGTGAGCAAGATGTAGGGATGTTACTTTGGATAAAGGAAGAAGTTGCCGGAATGCGCCAGGCATTTGCGTTTCTGCTTGTCTCTGCCTTGTTGACGGCGGTGGGCGGTGCTCAGACTAAACCCGCCGAAACGCTGGATATTTATTTCATCGACACCGAGGGCGGGCTCGCCGCACTGTACGTGTCACCAACCGGTGCATCTCTGCTGATCGATACCGGCAACCCCGGCGGCCGCGATACCGACCGCATTATGGAGGCCCTCAATACAGCCGGCGTCAAGCAGATCGATCATCTGATTCTCACGCACTATCACGCGGATCACGTGGGCGGATTGCAGGAACTGGCCAAACGGATTCCCATCAAGCACTTCATCGACCACGGAGCGCCGACGGACCCCAAAGAACAGGTGCCGGGGTTCCAGGCGATGTACGCGGAGATGGCAGCCAAGGCCGATCACACCGTGGTCAAGCCGGGGGACAAGATTCCGTTCACCGGAACCAGCGTGGTGGTGGTCACCTCGGCGGGAAAGAGCTTGAAGAAGCCGATCAAGGGCGCTCCAGGGGCGGGAAAGCCGAATCCGGCGTGCGCCGGCTTCAAACCGCGGGACGAATCGCGTGTGGACCCGGACAACCACCAGTCGATCGGCGTGGTGATCTCTTACGGGAAGTTCCGGACAGTCAATCTGGGCGATTTCACTTATAACCGCGAGCAGGAGCTGATGTGCCCGGACAATCCCATCGGGGCTGTCGATCTGTACATGACCTCGCATCATGGGATCGACCAATCGGGCTCGCCGGCGCTGGTGCATGGGCTGCGTCCGCGGGTTGCGGTAATGAACAACTCCGCGCGCAAGGGCGGGGCGATTCCGACGATGATGACGCTGTTTACGTCGCCCGGACTGGAAGACGTCTGGCAGCTTCACTGGGCGTACGCAGCGGGCCTCGAATTGAACGCGCCCTCGCTGTTTATCGCCAACGTGGAAGATGCGGCGACGATGGCCAATGTGCTGCTCAATCCTCCGCCAACGTTTGGACAGGGACCGGCGCGCGGGGCGGGTGCAGGTCCGGGCGCTGGGGCGCCACCTCCACCGGCGCCAGCCGGCGCCATGCCAAACGCCGCGGCAGGACGTGCGCCGGGAGCGGGCGGTGGCCGGGGCGGCCATACAGGGCCAGCGTTCCTGATTAAGGTCTCTGCGCAGGCGGATGGGTCGTTTACCGTCACCAATACGCGCAACAACTTCAGCAAGACTTACGCGGCAGTGAAGTAGCGCGCGGGCTTCCGCGCGACTGGGCGGGGAAGGGGCAAGGAAACTCCCAAACGCCAATGGGGGGTGATGGAGGTTACGTTGGTTATCCCTGAAACTTCCTATGCCGTTGACGACATAATGCTTCCTGTGACATACTGAAGGGCGTGGCGTGGGAAGTCGAGTTCTCCGATGAATTCGGCGACTGGTGGGACAGCCTGACCGCCGCTGAACAGAAGAGCGTCGACTTCACCGTCAGCCTCCTACAGCAGGTCGGCCCGACGTTAAGGATGCCCCACTCTTCCGGGGTTGAGAGGTCACCTGGCGGAGAGTAACAATATGGCTCGAAACTACAAAGAACTTCAAGCAAAGATGGACCCCGCGAGCCGGGCGGACAACGAGCGGCGGGTGCGCGAAGAGCTACAACGCATGGCGCTGGAAGAACTACGCGGCGCCAAGCAGCTCACGCAAGCTGACATGGCCGAGATGCTGAACGTGCCGCAGAGCTCGATCTCTCGTATTGAGCGGCGCGCGGATATGTATCTCAGCACGCTGAGAAACTACATCCACGCCGTGGGGGGCGAACTTCGGATCCAGGCTGTCTTTCGGGATGGGGGCACGGTGGTTATAGACCGTTTCGGAGAATACGAGGAGCGGCCATATGTGGTCGACGCAATGGCCGAGAGCGGCGGTGTATTCCGGCTGCGGGCGCGTCCCCTACACCACCAGGGATCCCCGTTCGCAACAAGACCTTTCAGAGTTTCCGGGCTTACGAAAGCCATGAGAGCCTTGCATCTTCCGGAGGCTCAGATCGCCAGCATCAAGGCGAGTCTGGAAGAGAGCGCCGGCAGGATCGAGATCGGCGGAAGTGGCCCGTCGATCCAGCGCGTTTTCAGCATTCCAGATTTGGTAGCGGCGGGTTTCGAGGAAACGAGCGCCGAATAGACCCAACGGCCATAGCCACCCGTCCGTATCGTCGCTTCAACCGGTCAGTTGTGCGCGGAGGGTGGCGAGGTCGGGGTCGCGGCGGTGGTAGCCGGTTTGCTGGATCAGGGTTTCGGCTTTTTCGAAATGCGCGCAGGCTTCGGCGCGGTCGTCGGCGGCGAGGGCGAGGCGGGCGGAGGCGAGATGGTAATCGGCGAGATAGAGGCGCATGGCGGAGCGGGTGGCGATGCGGAAGGCTTCCTCGAGGTCGTGGGGCGTGCCGCGAGCGAGGAGGCCGAGCGGAAGCCTGTGGAGTGTTCCGGCGCGGCGGAGGAAGTCGACGGCCTGATCGAGGTGTTGAGCGGCTTTTGCGGAGCCGGCGGGGTGGGCGCGGCCGAGCGAAAGGTGGTCGAGGCCAATGTCGAGGGGCCAGTGGTTCCGCTCGGCGATGAGCAGGGTTTGGAAAGCCCGGCGGAGGACTTCTGCGGTCTGGCCTTGACCGAGGAGCAGGTCGCAGTACCGATAGCCCTGGACCGAGTAGAGGATCGGGTACTCGGGCTGGCGTTGCGCCTGAAGCCGCTCGGCTTCCGCGAACAGGCGCATGGCCTCGGCGAGGTCACCGGATTGATGGAAGGCGTCGGCAAGGTCGGTGCGGATGGCCATCCTCCAGAACCCGTCGCCACTGCGGTCGGCGAAATCGACCGCTTGCCGGGCCGCGGCGGCCGCTGCTCCTATGTTGCCGAGGGTGAGGTGGAGCTGGCTGAGGTTGGAGTAACGGATGGCTGCGTTCTTCCAATTCTCTGACTCCACGGCGGCTTCGGCTGCGGCCCGCATGGGCTCGACGGCGTCGGCCAACCGGCCAACGGCGCGAAGGGCAAACCCGGCCCGGCCGATCACCCAGGACTGATCGGTCGGTGAGAGGGCGGCGACGGGCTGAGTCCACGGAGTTGCAAAGAAGTTGGCGAGCAGCGAAAGGTCGGTTCCGAAGGCGCCAAGCTTCTGTGTCAGATAGAACTCGTTGCTGCGGAGGATGCGATCACGGTAGATGTCGCGGCGACAATCGGCATGCCGGCCGGCCCGGCATCCGTGATAGACGGCGTAGAAGAGCGGTGTCATCTCCTCAAGCGTGTCGGGCCGGTGGAGCACCTGCTTTTGGTAGTGCTCGTAGAGCCGCGCGTGGCCCTTGGGGGTCGCGTCGGCGGCGAAGTGCTCGCGGATCAGCGGGTGGCAATCGAGGGGTTGGGCGGGGTCTGTGGTCAGGATGAGGCGGGCGTTGTGGAGGCACTTGAGCGCGGCCCGGTATTTGCGGTCTTCCATGGCGGGCAGCACCAGCTTCAAGGCTTCCGGCTCGGCGGGACGGTCGAAGTATCCCAGGGCGCGCAAGATGGCGGATTCCGGCCGGTCCGCGAACATGCGCTCGTAGGCCGCGATGACGCCGCGGGCATGCGCGCCCTCGTGCACCTCCTCGACGATCAACTTGGGGATCTCGACGCGGCGGCGGATGTCGGCCTCGCAGAAATCAGTCAGATAAGTCCCGAGCAGGGTCAGGGCCAGCGCGTGGTTCCAGTATTCCCGCGAGGCCTGCTGTAGCTCTTCCTCGGTGCCCTCGACCTTCAGATGGCGCAAGTACTCCGCGCCCTGCGCGGGGGTGAGGTTGTCGAGATCGATGGAGAGGACGCGCGGCGGATCGTCGGGGATGTCCATGCGGAGGCGGGTGGTCGAGACCACCAGGCCGCGGTTGGCCGTGTCAAGCTCCTGGAGCAGGGCCTTGAGCGCGGCATCGCGCAGAGCACCGGCGGAGTCCTGCAAAGGCTCGACGCCGTCGAGGATCAGCAACACACGCTCCTGGCACAGGCGGCTGGCCACGGCGTCGGCCTTGGCGTAGATGGAGGCGGTGGGTGGGATGTCGATGTGCAGCCAGGTGAGGATCTCGGCGAAGAAGGGGTCGGACGAGGTCAGGCGGTCGGCCGCGGTGCCCTGGCTGTAGAAGGACCATCCGAAGACGTCGGCATCACCCAAGTGGCGGCGGAACCACTTATCGACGAGCGCGGTCTTGCCGGTACCGCCGGCGGCGATGACCTGGACGAAATTGGCGACGGGGTCGGCCCAGGCGCGGTCTAGAAAGGCGAGCTCCTTCTCGCGGCCGATCAGCGTGGGGTGGACGGTGGGGAGCTTGGCGGTGAAGGCGCGCGGCGCGGCGGAGGCGCCGGGTTCGCCGAGGCGCGAGAGGATTGCGGCGGCGACTTCAGCATCGGCCATGGCGCGGATGTCGAGGCAGCCATCGATCGAATACAGTCCGGGGATTTCGGCGATATCGATGTCGTCAACTCTGAGAAGCACCAATCGGTCGTACTGTTGGCGTTTGATGAGATCGAGAGCTGCACGCCATTCGAGACCACACCACTCCTTCTTGACGTATTCCCTGCAAAAGAAGAAAACGAGGAGGTCCGATTCGTGATGATAGAGATCCGGCAGGTAGACGCCAAGGCCTGGCCGGGCGAACTCAGCCGCGTGCCACTTGTCGTACAGGATCTTTTCGCGGCCCAGGCGGGCCGCCAGCGCCTCCGCGATCTTCTCGACACGCGAGCGGTGCTCTCCCGGGAAGGACAGGGCGACCCGAAAACGCTTCGGCATCTTGATCCCGAGTCATGGTAGCACGGTCTTCAGACTGGCTGGCCCGGCAGGATGCGCCGCACGGCCAGTGTTGTCAACAACCATCATGCTGCCGCTCAGGCGCTGTCCGCCTTTCGAACAGCGATGCCACCATCCCCGCGCCGAAGGTGACCACGGCGCCGATGAGAACATACCAGGTCCACGCCACCGGCGTGCGATAGTGCACGAACAGTACGGTTCCCAGCCCGGCCAGCACGCCAGCCATGGCGCTGCCTTCGCGCGGCTTCCTGGTCAGCACGCCGAGCAGAAACACACCCAGCAGCGCGCCCCATGGGATGGAGGCAATCGTCAGGCCGGCTTCGAGCACCGAATGGGAGTGGCGGGCCGCTATGGCGACGGCCAGCAGCACGGTGGCCCAGACAACGGTGACCGCTCGGGCCCGACGCAGCGACTGTATCCGCAAGAAATCGATGACGGTAGTGGACGAAAGCGCATTCAAGGCGGCGCCCAGATTGCCCATGGCAGCCGCCAGAATAGCCGCCACGGACAACCCCGCCACGCCAACCGGCAGATCATGCCACAGAAACGCGGGATAAATCCGGTCGGCTTGTGGGGGCATGGGCAGGCGCATGTCCCCGTAGTAAACGAACAGCGTCACACCGATCAGCAGAAACAGGGTGAACTGAAATGCAATCACCACCCAGCTCGCCAGCAGCGCCGCGCGGCTCTGGCCCTGGCTGCGGGCACTGAGCAGCGACTGCACCATGAGCTGATCGGTGCCGTGGCTGGCGGTGGTCAGGAAGCATCCGCCGGCTACGCCCGCCCAGAAGCTGTAGGGACGCGAAAAAAACTCCATGGCGGGGGAGAACCGGAAATCGAAGATGGCGAATTTGTGAAGCGGGCCGGCCACCGCGACCACGTGCGCCCAACCTCCGGGGATCTTTTCGAGCATCACGAAAAAGCTGACGACCGCGCCGACAATATAGAGGGCCATCTGTGTTACTTCGGTCCAGATCACGGCGGTCATGCCGCCCTTGAAGGTGTAAGAAAGCGAGAGCGCGGTGATGAGGGCGATGGAAGCGACTTCGCCGGTGCCGAGCACGATGGAAACCACGATGGAGATGGCGAACACCCGCACGCCTTCGGCGAGAGCGCGGGTGACGAGAAATATGGAAGCGGCGAGCTTGCGGATGCGGTCGCCGAACCGGCGCCGCATCAACTCGTAGGCGGTGAACATCTCACCGCGGAAGTAGTGCGGCAGAAACAGCACGGAGATTACGATGCGGGCCAGCAGATAGCCCAGCACGATCTGCAGAAAGCCCAGGTTTCCGTTAAAAGCCAGGGCGGGTGTCCCCACAATGGTCAGGGTGCTGGTTTCGGCCGCCACGATGGAGAGACTGATGGCCCACCAAGGCGCTTTCCGGCCACCCAGAAAGAAATCGCGCAAGCTCTTTTGGCGGGCGTGGAAGTGCGCGCCGAACCAGGTGATCCCCACCAGGTAGGCCAGTATGATTGCCAGGTCGATATAGCGCATCGAATGGACCGGAGTCATGTGGCGGCGTTTTCGACCGTGCCCCGCAGGTGCAAGGGGGGCTTCAGCGGCCGTAAATCAGGAGGCGGAAGGTGCCGGGAATCGGCCTGGGCTGCTGCTGCTTGGTCGTGCCGGTAGCCTGGGTGAAATCCGACGTGTCCACGAAGAGGTTGTGCGTCTTGGAATCGAGGGCCATGGTCTTGGCCCCGAACTCGGTCTTGACGGTCTCGACCAGACTGAACTTTTCGGGAGAGTCCTCGTGGAATATGTGGATGGTCCCTTCGCGCGTGGAGCAGGCCGCCAGACCGGTCTCCGGGTCAAAGACGTTGGAGTCCACGCGGTCGCCGATGGGGAAGGACGGGCCAATGATCTTTCCATTGTCCGCATCCATTACCACGAAGAGCTTGGGGTTGCGGCCTCCGATGAATAGCCGCCGGTGCTGGCGGTCCATGGCCATGGAGACGGGCTGCCCGGCGGGCGCGACCGGCCAGCGCGCAGTGATCTTGAGCGAGCGGGCGTCAATCGCGATCACCTCATTGGTGTCTTCGAGATTGTCATAGATCATGCCTTTGCCGTCGGCGACGGCCTGCTCGGGAGCGCCGCCGAGGGAAAGGGTGGCCACCACGGTCCCGTTGGCCGGATCGATCACCGTGGAGCTTTTGGGTTCGCCGTTGAAGACAAAGATGCGTTTGGAAACGGGCTCGTAAATGATGGAATCGGCATCGGGTTGGGCTTTCACCTGGCCAATGGTCTTGAGGGTCTTGAGATCGAAGATGACCACCTGGGCGGCGTCTCCGTCACTGATGAATCCGCGGCCAAGCTCGGGGACCAGAGCAATTCCGTGGTCCCGTTTCAAGCCAGTAATGTTGCCGAGGACGGCGCCGCTATCGGCATCGAGCACCTTCACTTCCGTGCCGTGCGAGAGGTAGGCGCGGCGCGCGGCGGCATCGACGGTGATGTAGTCGAAGTACTCGCCGCCGGGCCCAGAGGGCACCTCGGCCGCGGTCAAGGGAATTCTCTTGAGCAAATGGTAACCGCCGGCCGGCGGAACGGCGAGGAGGGATGCGCCGAGCCACAACAGGCACGCGCAGACTGCCAAACGAACGAGTTTAGGACCTTGCATGAGGCGATTATAGTTGATTGACCCTGACGATGGATGCGCGCGTGATCTGGGCGATGGAGGGCGTGCCACACTGGCGCATCACCAACCGCAGCTCCGCGTGCAGGATGTCGAGCACGCGCTCGACGCCTTCCTGGCCAAACGCCGACAGGCCATAGATGTAAGGACGGCCGATGCCCACGGCGCGCGCGCCCAGGGCCAGCGCCTTGTAGACGTCCGTGCCACGGCGAAATCCGCCATCGACCAGCACGGGGATCTGGCGGCCGGCCGCATCCACCACTTCGGCGAGGGCGTCGATGGTGGCACGGCCGGTCTCGGTGGCGCGGCCGCCGTGGTTGGAAACCAGGATGCCATCGACACCGTGCTCGCGGCACAACCGGGCGTCTTCGGCGGTATCGAGGCCCTTCAGCACGAGCTTCATTTTGGTCAGTTTTTTCAGGCGATCGACATAGTCCCAGGTAGCCGCGGGCGGGTTCGTGCCGCTTTGGATTCCGCGGAACATCGGCCGGTACACCGTGGCTCCGGGGCCGGCGGCGTGGCAGGCGTTGCAGTCGCTGGCATCGAGCCGCCGGAAGCGTTCCATGGTCTCGGTATTTCGCCCGGCGAACATGTCGATAGTCCAGGTGAGGACGGTGCAACCATTGGCTTCGGCTGCGCGCACCATCTTCTCGGTTTCATCCCAGCGGGTGGGCATGTAGAGCTGATACCAGGGCGGGGAGCCGAGTGCGCGGGTGACATCTTCCAGGGTGCTGTTAGCCACATTGGCGAGGATCTGGAGGGTCTTCTTGTTCTTAGCCGCGCGCGCGACGGCCACCTCTCCCTCGGGATGAAAAGTCTTCTGCGAGCCTACCGGGCAGAGAAAGATGGGCGTATCCCAGACCGTGCCGAACAGCTCGGTTCGCAGATCGGCCTGGCTGATATCGACCAGGCGTCTGGGCCTGAGCTGGAAATGCTTGAAGCCTTCCAGGTTGGCGCGAAGGGTGGCATCGTCGTCCACGCCGGTCGCGAGGAAGCCCCAATGCGCGGGAATGAGCGCCTTGCGCGCGGCCGGCTCGAAATCCATTACGCTGAGCGCCTCTTTGGGACTCGAAATCACCGGCGCGGCCGGCTGCGACCAGGCTCGTGAAAGCAGCGGACTGCCGGCGAGGAACCTCAGAAATTGACGGCGATTGTTAGCGGATGAGGTCATGACGGCAGGGTATCACGTGGCGTGGCCGGGGGCCGGGGGTCAGGGGCCGGGGGCCAGGGGCCAGGGGCCGGGGGCCAGGGGCCGGGGGTCAGGGGCCGGGGGCCGGGGGCCAGGAGTATCACGGTTCGATGCGCGTGCCCAGAACCCGCAGGAATTGTGAGAGCCAGGCGGGATGTGCGGGCCAGGCCGGGGCGGTGACGAGCTTGCCGGAGGTGTGCGCCTGGTCCATGGCGACCTCGACGTACTTTCCGCCTGAGGCGGCGACATCGGGCGCTACCGCGGGGTAGCAACTGCATGATTTTCCATCGAGCACACCGGCGGCCGCGAGCACCTGCGCGGCGTGGCATATGGCGGCAATGGGTTTATCGGCACGGGCGAAGTGGCGCACGATTTCCAGGACACGGGGGTTGAGCCGGATGTACTCGGGGGCGCGGCCGCCGGGGATGACGAGGGCATCGTAATCCTCGGGACGAACGTCGTCGAAAGTCGCATTCAGGGCGAAGTTGTGGCCCCGCTTTTCGCTGTAGGTCTGGTCGCCTTCGAAATCGTGGATGGCGGTGCGGACGGAATCGCCGGCCCGCTTGTTCGGGCAGACCGCATGGACGACATGCCCGACCATGAGGAGCGCCTGGAAGGGAACCATCACTTCGTAGTCTTCCACGTAATCGCCGACCAGCATGAGCAGTTTCTTGGCAGCCATAATGACACCTCTCCTGAAGCTATGGTCGCACTGAAGTGGCCCTTACGCGGGACGGTGCCGGCGGAAGCGGAGAACGAGTGCGGCGGTGACGGCTACGAGGATCGAAAACAGGACCGCCATGTACCAGGGGTACATCAGCACGCGCTCGGCTCGAGATTCCAGAGTGTGGCCATATTTCTCGGCGTTGAACGCAGCCTCGAATGTCTGTCCGAACGGCATTGCCCACTGCGGCGGGCGGAGCGCCCAGCCGGCGACTCCACCGGCGAGGTAGCCTGCGCCGATCAGCACGGCGACGAGGATGGGGACGCGGTTTCCACCGACGCGGCGATGTTCGAGGATGAGGATGACCACGGTGGGCAGCCACCCTGCCATCAGCAAGAGGGTGACGAAGAGCGCGACGAGATAGACCAACAGAGCGAATAACAAGTGCAGCATCGGTTATCTCCAGCTCGTTTTCTCAATGTAGCAGACTGGGCAGGCGGCGCCAGGTGCTCTTTCGGGAAATCGATTGACTTTGCCACAAAAAGTACTTGTCAATGACAAGGAGCCGTTGTATGCTGAAGGCGGCGGAACTCGCACCGGTCAGCCAGCGGGGATCGCGGCTCTGACCGGTCGATTCGGCCGCGGAGATCCTCATGTATCCCTATTTCGTGTTCCTGTTGATCTTTTTCGGGTTGCCGACACTCCTACTGGGGTGGCGCCTTCGCCGGGAAATCGCGCAATACCGCCGCACCGCCCGGTGGCTTCTGGTTTTTGTATTCACCGCGGGATGGTTTTGGGACTGGCTGTCGTGTCGCACGGGGGTGTGGCGATACGATACCGCGCCCACACTGGGCTTGTGGGTGGCAGGCCTCCCGATCGAGGAGCTCGCGGGGTTTTACCTGCTCGGCACCGCGTTGATGTTTCTCGTCGTCCTGGCGGTGCTTCGGAGGCGGAGGCATGTTTGAACAGTACAGCTATCTTGGCTACACGCTGCTATTCTGTCTGCCGCCCATCGTGCTGCTCTGGGTTCGCGCGGAGTTTGCCCGCGCGATGCGGGAAGATTTGAGAGGCATTCTGCTCGCCACCGCGATCATTTCCCTGTATGGCAGCGCGATCTGGCCTGTCGCGATCCGGTGGGGCTGCTGGAGCTATCGAGAGACCAGGATTCTGAATCGCAAGCTGTTCGGGGTGGTCTTCGTCGAAGACGTGGTCTGGTGGGTGCTGGTGAGCTTTCTGTTTGCGTCCTTCGTGGCGCTCTCCACGCGGTGGGAGAGGTCGGGGCGGGACGTAGTGGTGGAGGAACTGTCAGGCCTGTCGAGAGCTTTCCGCGACGCGTTTGCGGGGTTGCGTGCCGCCGGTCTGGAGCGGAACATGGCGATCCACACCGCTGCGGCGACGGGGACGCTGGCGGCAGCATGGCTGTTTCGCTTGTCGCGGATCGAGTGGCTGTTGGTGATTCTCGCCGTGACAGGAGTGATGGCTGCCGAACTGCTGAACTGTGCCGTGGAAAGGCTCGCGCCCAGCCGGAACCAACCGTGGAGCAGTGAGATCCGCCTGGCGAAAGACGCAGCCGCGGCCGGCGTTCTGGTCACCGCTGTGGCAGCGGCAGTCATCGGAGCGGTCATCTTCCTGCCGCGCGCCCTGGCGGCGTTTCGATAACAACCCTGGCACGGAGGGCGGCAAGCTCGCGGTCACGGCGGTGGTAGCCGGTGACGTCGATGAGGGCTTCGGCTTCGGCGAGGTTGCCCTTGGCGAGGTGGTAATCGGCGAGATAGAGGCGCATGCCGGAGCGGGTGGCGATGCGGAAGGCTTCGTCAAGGTCGTGGGGCGTGCCGCGGGCGAGGAGGGCTCGGGGAAGGTGGTGGAGTGTTCCTGCGCGGCGGAGGAGGTCGACGGCCTGGTCGAGGTGGTACATGGCTTGGGCTGAGCCGGCGGGATGGGCGCGGCCGAGCGACAGGTGGTCGAGGCCGATGTCGAGGAGCCTGTGGCTGTCCTCGGCAATTGGCAGGGTCTGGAAAGCCCGGCGAAGGACTTCCGCGGTCTGGCCTTGACCGAGGAGCAGGTCGCAGTACCGATAGCCCTGGACCGAGTAGATGATCGGGTATTCGGGTTGCCTTTCCGCCTGGAGGCGCTCGGCCTCGGTGAAGAGGCGCACGGCCTCGTCGGTGTCACCAGATTGATGGAGGGCGTCGGCGGGGGCGGTACGGCTGGCCATCTTCCAGAACCGGTCTCCACTGCGGTCGGCGAGATCGACCGATTGCCGGGCGGCGGCGACTGCTGCGTTTACGTTGCCGAGGGTGAGGTGGAGCTCGCTGAGGTTGCCGTAACTGATGGCTGCATTTTTCCAATGCCCCATCTTCACATCGGCTTCGGCGCCGGCCTGCATAGGCTCGACGGCGTCGGCCAACCGGCCAACAGCGCGGAGGGCGAACCCAGCTTGGCTGATCACCCAGGACTGATCGGCCGCCGAGAAGGCTGCAGCGGGCCGAGTCCAGGGAGTCTCGAAGAAGTTGGCGAGCAGCGAGAGGTTGGTGCCGAACGCGCCGAGCTTCTTCGTCAGATAGAACTCGCCGCCGCGGAGGATGCGGTCGAAGTAGACGCCATCGAGGGCCGCCTGGTGCTGGCCGGCCTGGCAGCCGTGGTAGACAGCGTAGAAGAGCGGCGTCATCTCCTCGAGCGTGTCGGGCCGGTGGGGCGCCTGCTTCTGGTAGTGCTCGTAGAGCCGCGCGTGGCCCTCACGCGTGGCTTGGCCGGCGAAATGCTCGCGGACCAAGGGGTGGCAGTCGAGGGGTTGGGCGGGGTCGGTGGTCAGGATGAGACGGGCGTCGTGGAGGCGTTTCAGCGCGGCGCGGCACTTGCGGTCTTCCATCTCGGGCATGACCAGCTTCAAGGCTTCCGGCTCGGCGGGGCGGTCGAAGTGGCCCAGGGCGCGGAGGATGTCGAGCTCGGGCTTGCCGGCGAAGACGCGCTCGTAGGCGGCGATGACGCGGTTGGCGTGCGCGCCCTCGCGCACTTCCTCAACGGCCAGCTTGGGGATCTCGACGCGTCGGCGGATATCGGCGCCGCAGAAGTCGGCGAGATACGTGCCGAGCAGGGTCAGGGCCAGGGCGTGGTTCCAGTATTCCCGCGAGGCCTGTTGTAGCTCCTCGTCCGTGCCCTCGACCTTCAAACGGCGCAGGTACTCAGCGCCCTGCTCGGGGGTGAGGTTGTCGAGGTCGAGCGAGAGAACGCGCGGCGGGTCGTCGGGGATGTCCATGCGGAGGCGGGTGGTGCAGACGACCAGGCCGCGGTTAGCGGTGTCGAGCTCCTGGAGGAGGGCTTTGAGGGCCGAATCGCGGAGGGCGCCGGAGGGGTCTTGCAACGGCTCGACGCCGTCGAGGATGAGGAGCAGGCGCTCCTGGCGGAGGCGGTCGGCGACGGCATCGGCCTTGGCGTAGATGGAGGCGGTGGGCGCGATTTGGATGCCCAGCCAGGCGAGAATCTCGGCGAAGAAGGGGTCGGAGGAGGTCTGGCGGCCGGGGGCGGCTCCCTGGCTGTAGAAGGACCAGCCGAAGACTGAGGCTTCAACCAGGTGGCGCCGGAACCACTTGTCGACGAGGGCGGTCTTGCCGGTGCCGCCGGCGGCGATGACCTGGACCAAATTGGTGTCGGCGTCGGACCAGGCGCGGTCGAGGAAGTCGAGCTCGTTTTCACGGCCGATCAGAGTCGGGTGGACGGTGGGGAGTTTGGCGGTGACGAAGGCGCGCGGCGTGGCGGGAGCGCCGGGTTCACCGAGGCGCTGGAGGATGGCGCCGGCGACTTCGGCGTCGGACATGGTGCGGATATCCTGGTAGCCATCGATCGAGTAGAGGCCGGGGATGTCGGCATCGTCGAGGCGGAAGAACATCAGGCGGGCGTCCTGTTTGCGCTTCAGAAGGTCGCGGCAGGCACGCCATTCGAGGCCGCACCACTCCTTCTCGTTGAATGCCCGACAGAGGAAAATGCCGATGAGGTCGGAGTCGTCGTGGTAGAGCTGGGAGAGGTAGACATCGAGGTTGGCGCGGTTGAACTCAGCGGCGTACCAGCGGTCGTAAAGGATCTGGTCGCGGCCGAAGCGGGCGGCCAAGGCGGTGGCGATGTTTTCGACCCGCGAGCGGTGCTCTCCCGGGAAGGATAGGGCGACGCGGAAACGGCGCTTCCCCTGGGGCGAATCGGACATTCAGAACCGGTGACATAGTAGCACGGTGGTTGGCGCGGAGCTATTCGTACCTCAGCACTTCGGCGGGGGCGATGCGGGTGGCGTTGCGGGCGGGATAGATGGTAGCCAGGAAACTCACCAGGATGGCCGCGGCCGCGACCCACACGCCATCCACCCAGCGCGGCTCGAAGGGCACGAAGCTCAGCGAGTAGACCGTCTCATCGAGCCGGACCCAGCGGTACTTGTCGGCGAAGTAGCAGAGCGTGTAACCTACGGCGAGGCCGATGGCGCTGCCGACGATTCCGATGAGCACGCCTTGCAGCATGAAGATGCGGCGGATCTGGGGATGGCGCGCGCCCATGGACATGAGGATGGCGATATCCCGATACTTTTCCATCACCATCATGACCAGCACGATCAGGATGTTGAGCGCGGCCACCAGCTCGATCAGGCCGATGGTGATGATGGTGACGGCGCGCTCCATGCGCAGGGCGTTGAGCAACTGGCGGTTGCGCTCCATCCAGGTGGTGGTGGTGTAGCGCGGGCCGGCCACCTTTTCCACTTCCTGGGCGATTTCGGGCGCGCGGTCCAGATCATCCACCTTGAGCTCGATCTGATTGATGACGTCCGGGAGCGAAAGGGCCTGCTGGGCGGCTTCGATGGAGGTGAAGACCCAGGTGTCGTCGATGTCGTAGAAACCGGTTTCAAAGACGCCGGCGACGCGGAAGGGGCGGATGTTGGGGCGGACGCCGAAGGGCGTCAACTCGCCCTGCGGGCTGACCACGTTGATGCGCGAACCGAGCACCATGCCGGTGTCCTCGATGAGGCGCGAGCCGAGGATGATACCGGGGGGCGAAGCGCTGGGGTCGCGCAAGCGGGCGAGCGAGCCCGCCTTGAGATGGCGCAGGGTGTCGCTGATGACCAGCTCGGATTTGACGTCGATGCCCTTGAGGACCGCGCCCTTGGATTGCAGGGGGCCGGAGAGGAAAACGGGGCTGTAGAGCGCGGGCGAGACCGCGGTGACGCGCGGCAGCTTGCGCAGGCGCGCGGCCAGGGCGCGCCAGTTGCCGATGCCGTTGCCGGACTCCTTCTCGAGGACACTGATGTGGGCCATGGCGCCCAGCAGGTTGCGCTGGAGCGTGTTGTGGAAACCGTTGTTGACGGCCATGGCGACGATGAGCGCCATTACGCCCGCGGCTACGCCGAGGATGGAGATGGCGGTGATGACGGAGATCACCGCCTGCTTGCGGCGGGCCCGCAGATAGCGGCTGGCGATGAACAGCTCGAAGCGCGAGTTCACAGCTTGTCGAGCTCGCGCAGGAGGGCGGCCAGCCCGATGGGGCCTTCGGGCCGCAGCAGAGGGAAGAGGATGACGTCGCGGATGGAGCGCGAGCCGGTGAGGATCATGGTGAGGCGGTCGATGCCGATGCCTTCGCCTCCGGTGGGCGGCATGGCATAGGCCAGGGCGCGGACGTAGTCTTCGTCCATCTGGTGCGCTTCCTCGTCGCCGCGCTCGCGCAGGGCGATTTGCGCTTCGAAGCGGCGGCGCTGCTCCTGAGGGTCATTCAGCTCGGTGTAGGCGTTGCCGATCTCCATGCCGGCGGCATAGATCTCGAAGCGCTCGACGAAGGCCGGGTCCTCGGGCTTGTTCTTGGAGAGCGGGGAAGTTTCGACGGGGTAATCGTAGATGATGGTGGGCTGGATGAGGCGGGCCTCGACGTGGCGCTCGAACAGCTCGGTGAGGGCTTCGCCGGGGGTGGGCCTGTCGGAATGGCGGAGGAGCCAGCCGGGGTTGGCGATGTCGTCCAGGGTGGGGCGGCCGTCGCCTTCCCAGAAGTGCACGACGGCTTCGCGCATGGTGTAGCGCTGGAAGCGGCTGAAATCGAGCTGCTGGCCCTCATATTCGACCTGGCACGTGCCGATGGCGTCGCGGGCGGCTTGCGCCAGCAGCTCTTCGGAGAAGTCCATCAGGCCGCGGTAATCGGTGTAGGCCTGGTAGAACTCGAGCATGGTGAACTCGGGGTTGTGCTGGGTGGAGAGGCCCTCGTTGCGGAAATTGCGGTTGATTTCGTAGACGCGCTCGAGGCCGCCCACCACCAGGCGTTTCAGGTAAAGCTCCGGCGCGATGCGCAGGTAGAGGTCGATGTCGAGGGTGTTGTGGTGGGTCACGAAGGGGCGCGCGGTGGCGCCGCCGTAAAGCGGCTGCATCATGGGGGTTTCGACTTCGATGAAGCCGCGGGCTTCGAGCTGGCGGCGGAGCGAGGCCACCAGGCGGGCGCGGGCGACGAAGACCTGGCGGACTTCGGGGTTGGCGATGAGGTCGAGATAGCGCTGGCGGTAGCGGATTTCGACGTCCTCCAGGCCGTGCCACTTTTCGGGCATGGAGAGCAGGGTCTTGGAGAGGAACTCGAGTTTTTCGGCGTGAACGCTGAGCTCGCCGGTGCGGGTGCGGAAGAGATAGCCATCCAGGCCGATGAGGTCGCCGATATCGAGGAGCTTGAAGAGCTGGAAATCGCGCTCGCCCACGGCATCCTTCTTGACGTAGATCTGGAGGCGCTCTCCGTTCTGCTGCAGGTGGGCGAAGCCGGCCTTGCCCATGTGGCGGAGGGTCATGAGGCGGCCGGCGACGCGGACGCGCACCTCGGGTGAAAGCTCTTCGGCGGTCTTGGCGCCGTAGCCGGCAACGATCTCCGGAATGGTGTGGGTGAATTCAAAACGGCGGCCGTAGGGGTGGTATCCGAGCGCCTCGATCTCGCGGATGCGGGAAAGGCGCTGCTTGAGAAGCTCATCTTCCAGTGACAACCAGGTCTCCTTCGGTGGAACTACGATAATATAAGATTTCCGTTGCGACGATCCATTTCCATTGTCATACCCGCTTACAACGAAGCCCAACGGCTGCCTGGAACGATGCAGCAGGTGCGGGAGTACCTGGGCCGTTCGGGGTGGGACTTTACGGAAATCGTGGTGGTGGACGACGGCTCGCGCGACGGGACGGCGGAGGCGGCGCGGGCGGCGGGCGCGCGGGTGGTCGAGAACCCCGGCAATCGCGGCAAAGGATATACCGTGCGCCACGGCATGCTGGAAGCCAGGGGCGAGTGGGCGCTGTTCACGGACGCCGACCTCTCGGCGCCGATCGAGGAGCTGGAGAAGCTGTGGAGCGCGGCGGAGCGCGAGCGGGCGCAGGTGGCCATCGGATCGCGCGCGGTGGACCGCTCGCTGATCGGCGTGCACCAGCCGTTCTTTCGCGAGACCGTGGGGCGCTTCTTCAACCTGGTGATGCGTTTGGTGACGGGGCTGCCGTTCCACGACACGCAATGCGGGTTCAAGCTGTTTGAAACGCGCGCGGCGCGGGAGATCTTCGGGCGGCAGCGGCTGGAGGGGTTCGGCTTCGACGTGGAGCTGCTGTACATCGCGCGGAGGCTGGGTTGCCGCGCCGTGGAAGTGCCGGTGCGGTGGAATGACGCGGAGGGCACCAAGGTGAGCCTGTGGCGCGGCATGGCGGCGTTTCTGGACCCCCTCAAGGTGCGCTGGAACGGCGTGACGGGCAAGTACCGTTGAAGCTTTCAGCCGTCAGCGGTCAGCTTTCAGCCAAACCAGCGCGGCTGATCGCTGAGTGCTGAAAGCTGATAGCTGAAAGCTGAAAGCTTGTTTAAGCCTTGATGATCACTTCCCTCAGCCGCTCGCGGGTGAGGAAGAACTTCACAGATTCAAAGCGCCCGAAGAGTCTTTCGAGGCTGCGGTTGTTGAACAACTGCGCGGGGCGGCGCATGCCGTGCCGCACCACCTCGAGGGCGTTCATCTGCTGAATGCGGAAGGTGTACGAGGGGACGGCTTCGAGCTTGTCGTCGGAGTGGAAAAAGGCCAGCATGTAGCTCTTGGGGCGCACGGTTTTTTGCAGGCGCTCGACCACGGCGTTCAACAGGGCGGGGGAGAGATATTCCAGGACGTCCCAGATCAAGACGCCATCGAAATGGGCGCGGGGATGATCCAGCGCCTGGCGGAGGAAGTAGTCGATGCGGCCGGGGTGGGATTGATCGGCAATGCCGTTTTCGCCGAAGGTCTCGCTGAGAATCCGGAGGAAGTCCTCGGAATAGAGGCGGTGGCCCAGGCCGGTGATGAACGAGACGTTCTGCTGGCTGGCGCCTCCGAGGTCGAGGATGGTGAGGCCGGATTGGTCGCGGATGTAGCCGAAGAACTCCTCGAGACCGCGGCTGGGGCGCGTGGCGACGACCCTCTCAGCGCCCGGCTGCGGCGAAGGAAACAACGGGGGGCCGGGGCTGGCGGGATGGGCCGGCCCGTTGCGCGGCGGCGCGCCGCGGGGTCCCCCCAGTATTCCCTTCAGCGGCCCTGGAAGCAGCATGCAGGCCTTGGGCGGCTCACCGCCTGATTTCCGGAGCGCCGAACGGAAGCGCCGCGGGGCTGGGGGCAGCGGGCGGGGCGGGAGCGCTCACGGGGGGCGCCGGCTTGGGCGGAGCCTTGACCGGTTCGGGCTTCACGATATCGATGCTGCCCTTGAAATAGGCGCCGTCCTCAATAATGATGCGGGACGTGCGGATATCGCCGACCAGCTTGGCCTCTTTGTGTATCTCGATTTTCTCGGAAGCCTCCACGTTGCCCTGGATGGTTCCGAGGGCCACCACCTCGCGCGCCTTGATGCCGGCGTGCACGGCGCCGTGGGGCCCGATGGTAAGCTTGTGCTCCAGCGCTTCCACCGTGCCTTCGATTTCGCCATCGACGTAAAGGTCTTCCCTGCTGTAGATTTGGCCCACGATCTTGACGGCCTTTCCAACCGTGGCCGTGGCCACGCGATTGTCCGGCTCGAATCTTCCGACGGGCGTGCTGGACACAGGTGTAACCTCCTTTTTCGGTTCTACGGGCTTTGGCGCCACTGGAGCTGGACTCGGCGGGATATAAGGCCTTGGCGGTTCCTCTTCCCGGCGTTTATTCCACATATGGCCGCCCTCCTGAATTAGACATAGATAAAGTACATGATACTGCTACTCCAGTCTAAAGGGGGGGGCGGAAAAAGGCAAACGCTCCGTCACTTCCGCTTCCTGATCCGGCGAAACCGGAACCAAACAGGAAACCGTGTGTTTGACGCCCGCGACGGGTAAACTCCGGCGCGGAGACGCGGAGGAAACGCAGAGAAAAACCAAGCAAGTCAAAACCTGAGGGCGCAGAGGAAGCGGAGTCAATGAAGGATGACGCAGCGAGGCTGTGACAAGACATCGCGAATGCGCTTTAAATCAGGGCGAGCGGAAAACGTTTCCAGCCCCCATTTCAGATGCAAACGTTCCATTTGCCCGGAGACCGCGCTTTTTCACGATTCCTCCGCTCCCTCTGCGCTCTCGGGTTTCGCCTTTGTTCTCCTATTCTCTCCTCCGCGAAGTCTCTGCGTCTCCGCGCCTCCGCGTCGAAAAAGACTTTCCTGTTTGGTTCCGGCTCCGCCGGCCAGGGGGTGCCGGCTACCGCTTGCGTGTCGCGCCCTTGGCTCGCGCCTCGAGGACGATGGGGGTGCCGCGAAAACCGAATTGCCGCCGGAGCTGGTTGACCAGGTAGCGCTGGTGCGAAAAGTGCAGCGGCCCGCGGCGGCTGGTGAACACCACGAACGCGGGCGGCCGGATGGAGTGCTGCGTGATGTAAAAGATCTTGCGCTCTTCGAAGCGGAGACGTTCCACGAAGCGGTTCAGTTCGCCGGTGGAGATACGGCGCGAAGCCGACTCGAAGACCTCGCGGATCAGCCGGAATAGCGGCTCGACGCCGGCGCCGGTCTTGGCCGAGAGGAAGACCACGGGCGCGTAATCGAGGAACTTGAACTGGTCCCGGACGGCGCGCTCGAACTCGCGTTTCTTTTGGCCGCCCTGACCTTTCACCTGGTCCCACTTGTTGACGCAGAGGATCAGCGCGCGGCCGCCCTCGTGGGCGTACCCGGCGATGGTGGCGTCCAGCCCCACCACGCCTTCGGTGGCGTCCAGCACCAGCAGGACCACGTGGGCCATGCGGATGTGGCGCCGGGCCATGACCACGCTCAACTTCTCGGCCATGAGCCTGGTCTTGCCCTTGCGGCGGATGCCGGCGGTGTCGATGAAAACGTACTCCGCGCCGTGGTGCATCACCTTCTCATCCACGGCGTCGCGGGTGGTGCCGGGGATGGGCGAAACGATGGCGCGCTCCTGGCCCGTGAGGGCGTTGAGGAGCGTCGACTTGCCCACGTTGGGGCGCCCGATGATGGCGACCTTGATGCCCTCTTCGCGAGGCTGGGCCTCCTGGCTGCCGGCGGAGAAGCCGGCGGTGACACGATCGAGCAGCGCGTCGATACCGATGCCGTGCTCCGACGAAACCGGGCATATATCCGCGATTCCCAGCGAGTAGAACTCGTGCGCCAGGTCCTGGCGCGCGGCGGTGTCGATCTTGTTGACCGCCAGGGTGACCGGCTTGCCGAGCCGCTGGAGCATCTGGGCCAGGTCACGGTCGGCGCCGGTGATCTCAGCGCGCCCGTCCACCAGGAAGATGATGTGAGCGGCGTGTTGGAGCACCATGGCGGCCTGGCGGAGGATCTGTCCGGGTATGTACTCCCGGTCATGGACGACGATGCCGCCGGTGTCGATCACCTCAAAGCGGCGGCCGTGGTGCTCGGCAAACCCATGCATGCGGTCGCGCGTCATGCCCGGCTGGTCGCCGACGATGGCGCGCCGCTCGCCCGTGATGCGATTAAAAAGGGTGGACTTTCCTACGTTGGGCCTGCCCACAATGACCACCGTGGGAACGGCGTTGGACATGAGATTTCATGATAACAGGCGAGATCACCCGGCCGTATTGCCGCCGGCAATGCGTATGCTTACACAATCCAGAACTCCCGCGGCCGCCGCGACCCACAGCCGAGCCTCCTCGAGAGAGGGAATTTCATCTTCGCCGGGATATCGAAACCGCGCAGCAAACTGGGTCAAGTCCAGCGCGGGTTCAACTCCAGTTGCAATGCCGGAATCGATTGAAACGCACAGCCTCAGCAACACGGCGAGGTCGTGAGTAAGGGGGAACGGCCGCTCGTGCCAGATCAGAAAGGCCTTGAGGGACTTCTCGGCAGCTTGCTGGGCGTGAAAGAGACCCTGGCGCACGCGAGACGGCATTGCCCCCAAGAGAACTCGCGCCGTGTCCAGGTCATCCGCCGCGAATTGCAGCCAGACCGCGGCTTCGTCAGACCGGAACTGACTGGGCATCGTAGACCAGTCTCCCTTCTCTGATCGCGATGGCTGGAAGAGACATCAGCCAATTTCTTCGCTGCTCGAACCACCGCCGCCTGACGGGCACCACATCCACAGAAACGTCAAGCCCGTACAGGGTACGGTACAGGCCCCGGCAAAACAGTTTCTCGCGCGTCGCATCATCGGGCAGCACAATCAGAAAATCAAGATCGCTGTCGGGGCGGTCTTCCCCGCGCGCCGTCGAGCCGAAAAGGTATACTTGCTCCGGCGCAAAAAATGCTACGAGCCGTTTCACCGCCTCTTCGGTCTGGGCGCTGCGGTTCATCCCTGCTCCCATTATGTACCGGCTGCCCGCCCGGGGAAAAGCCACACGAGATTCTGTAGAATTGAAGCATCCCGATGCCCACCCAGGCCCGAACGGCAGGCGCGCGCCAGTTCTTCTCCCGTCATGGCACGCTCTCCAAGTGGCACCCCCATTACGAGTTCCGGCCCGGACAGGTGGACATGGCCGAAGCGGTGGAGGCGGCGCTCGCCGATAAGCGCCATCTGATCGTCGAAGCCGGGACGGGCACGGGAAAAACACTGGCGTACCTGGTGCCGGCGCTGCTCTCCGGCAAGCGCATCATCGTCTCCACGGGCACCAAGAACCTGCAAGAGCAGCTTTTTTTCAAAGACGTTCCCTTCCTCCAGCAGCGCTTCGCGCGTCCCCTGAAAGTCTGCTACATGAAGGGGCGCAACAACTACGCTTGCCGCCAGAAGATCTACGACGCCGAAAAAGAGCCGGTGCTCTCGGGCCTGGAAGAGGTGGCGGATTTCGAAATCATCCGGGAATGGGAGAAAACCACGGAGTACGGCGACCGGGCGGAAATCAAGACCCTGCCGGAAGGCTCGACCGCCTGGGCGAAAATCGACGCGCGCACCGACATGTGCACGGGGCAGAAGTGCCCCAACTTCGAGCGCTGCTTCATCACCCGGATGCACCAGCGGGCGCTGGAGAGCGACATCATCATCGTCAATCACCACCTGTTTTTCGCGGACCTGGCACTCAAGGACGAGAATTACGAGGGCGGAATCCTTCCGGAATACCACGCGGTGGTGTTCGACGAAGCCCACGAGACGGAAGACGTCGCCGCACAGTACTTCGGCGTTTCCATCAGCAACTATCGTCTTCAGGAGCTGCGGCGCGATGTCGCGGCCGTCGCCCGCAGGAAGAAGCTCGGCACCCCGGAGCTGGAACGAATCCTCCAGCGGCTGGACGAGCTGACGGCGCAGTTTTTCGGCCTGTTCGGCGAGGCCGAGGGGCGCGCGGCCTTCCAGGGCCGCGACGGGTTCCGCGCGGAGAATGGAGAGATCTACGCGGACCTGCTGGCCGCGCTCGACCTCATCGGTTCGCATCTCAAGCTGCTCCAGAACCCGCCCGAGGAGATCGGGCCGCTCGTCCGGCGCACGCTGGAACTCGGCCTGGCGCTGCGCTTCGTGATGGAAGAGGACGACGAGCAGTACGTCTACTGGGTGGAAAAGCGGGGACGCGGCTGTTTTCTCCAGGCCACGCCCATCGATGTTTCTCCCATCCTGGCGGAGCGGCTCTTCCAGAAGGTGGACACGGCGATCCTCACTTCGGCGACCCTGGCGGTGGCGGGCGGCTTCGCCTACACCGAGCAGCGGCTGGGGCTGAACGGCGCGCGCGGCCTGGTGGTCCCCGGCCATTTCGACTACCGCAAGCAGGCGCTGCTCTATGTGCCGCAGCACCTGCCGGAGCCGCGCAGCCCGGCGTTTCCGAAAGCCGCCGCCGAGGAGGTGGCGCGGATTCTCGAACACAGCCGCGGGCGGGCCTTCGTGCTCTTCACCAGCTATCAGCAGATGCGCCTGGTTTACGAAGAGGTCTCGTTCGAAACGGAATATCCCACGCTGCTGCAAGGCACGGGGCCGAGGACCGCGCTGCTGGAGGAGTTCCGCTCGACACCCCACGCGGTGCTGTTCGCGACTTCCTCCTTCTGGCAGGGCGTGGACGTGCCGGGCGAGCAGTTGAGCTGCGTTATCATAGATAAGCTGCCGTTCGCGGTCCCCAACGATCCGGTGGTCAACGCGCGGATCGAAAGTATCCGCAGGGCGGGGGGAAATCCGTTCTACGATTACCAGGTCCCGCAGGCCGCCATCGCACTAAAGCAGGGATTCGGACGGCTGATTCGCAGCAAGTCGGACCGCGGCGTCCTGGTCCTGCTGGATAACCGCATCACCAAGCAGCGGTACGGCCAGGTGTTCTTCGACAGCCTGCCGGACTACCGATTCAGCACCCGCCGGGAGGACGTGGAGAAGTTTTTCGATGTTTGAAGTCACCATTGAAGAGACATTCGCCGCCGGCCACGCCTTGCGGAACTACCGCGGGAAGTGCGAAAACGTGCACGGCCACAATTACCGGGCGGAGGTGACGCTGCAGGGCGCGGAGCTGGATTCCATCGGGCTGCTGGTGGACTTCGTGGAACTGAAGCGAGTGGTCCACGCCGTGCTGGACCGCATGGATCACCAGTGGCTCAACGACTTCCCGCCCTTCGACGCGCTGAATCCGTCGGCGGAAAACATGGCCAAATACATCTACGACGAAGTGAGCGCGGCTCTGAGGACCAAAGAGGGCGTGCGCGTGGCCGCGGTGAGGCTTTGGGAGACCGACACCGCCAGCGCGGCCTATTTTCCGTAATAGGCGGCGTTTTTGGCGGTGAACTCGGCCCACTTTTCCGGCAGATCGTCGAGCGCAAAAATGGCCGAGACGGGGCACACCGGAACACAGGCGCCGCAATCGATGCATTCCACGGGGTCGATGTACAGCATCTCCGCTTCCGCATAGCCGGCCTCATCCTTCTTGGGGTGAATGCAATCCACCGGGCAGGCGTCGACACAGGCGGTATCTTTGGTGCCAATGCAAGGTTCTGCTATAACGTATGCCATTGCTGTTGTTTTCCCAGGTACCCATACATAGCACAGGCGAACCGGGAAAAACAATTCTGAAGTTGCCAACGGGGCCAGGATGGCACCAAACTGGAGAAGATGCCGGCCAAAATACGAAAAGCCGTTTTCCCCGCCGCCGGGCTTGGCACGCGCTTTCTTCCTGCCACCAAGGCCCAGCCCAAAGAAATGCTGCCCATCGTGGACAAGCCCATCATCCAGTATGGGGTGGAGGAAGCGGTTCACTCGGGCATTCAGAACATCATCATCGTGACGGGCCGCGGAAAGAGCGCCATCGAGGACCACTTCGATGTGAACTTCGAGCTGGAATACCTGCTGGAGTCGCGGAAGAAAAAGGACCTGCTGGCCATCGTGCGCGGCATATCCGACATGATCAGCGTATCCTACGTGCGCCAGAAGGAAGCCTTGGGGCTGGGGCACGCAGTATTGCGCGCCATGGAGCTGGTGGGCGGGGAGCCGTTCGCGGTGGTGCTGGCCGACGACGTGATCGAAGCCGAGACTCCCTGCCTGCGCCAGCTTCTGGACGTGTACAGCTTTTTCAGCGCCCCGGTGCTGGCCGTCATGGAGGTGCCGGCGGAGAGCATTTCCGCGTACGGCGCGATTGACGCCGAGCCAGTGGCTTACAACGGCGGGCGCGATCGTGTCTACCGCATCCGCGACCTGGTGGAGAAGCCCAAGCCGTCGGAAGCGCCCTCGAACCTGGCCATCATCGGGCGCTACGTGCTCACGCCGGAGATTTTCGATTCACTGCAAGCCATCGATCCCGGCTCCGGAGGCGAGCTCCAGCTCACCGACGCCTTGAGACACTTGCTGCGCAACCGCCCCATTTACGGCTATCGCTTTGAGGGCACGCGTTACGACGCCGGGGACAAGCTGGGCTTTCTGAAGGCTACCGTGGAATTCGCCTTGCGGCGGCCGGATCTGGGGGCGCAGTTCCGAGAGTATTTGAAGGGGTTGAAGCTGTAATCCGGCGACTGGCTGCGGACGCCACTATGCGCACCACGGTTCCCATCTGCCTCCTGCTGATCTGTGCGGCCGTCCTTTGGGCGATTCTCGGGCCGCTCAGGAGCGTGCGCGCCGATAACCTGGTCGCCGACCCGTCATTCGAGATGGTCAAGAATCGCGACCAGTTCGGACGGGTATTCGCCAGGTGGGAGGGCTGGAAGTATGAAGGCGATTGCTCGTTCGAGGTGGGCGAAGTACCCCACACCGGCAAGACCTCGGCGCTGCTGGTTTGCGCCACGCCCGGCAAAATCCGGATCGTACAGAACCAGGAATTGGAACCGGGCCGCTACCGGATTACGGCCTATATTCGCGGGTTGGAAATTGGAACGGGTATCTGGAACCAGACCACCGAGTTCATGTTCGACGACCAGTACATCCCACTGAAGAAAAACGGCGTCTTCGGCTGGACCCGCCTCACCTACGTGGCCGACCTTGCGAAGCGGACCAAGACCGGGCCTTCATTCGGATTGTGGGCTCCGGGCTATCTCTGGATCGACGACGTGTCGCTGGAACGGGTCGGCAACGATGTCAAGACCACCGGCGCTCCCACACTGGACCGCGAGGAAGCGCCCATCGCGCCGCCGGGCCCGCTCGGGGCCGGGGTCGTGTATTGCCCGCGCTGCCGCTACCGCAACATGCCGGCGTGGAAGAAGTGCTATGCCTGCGGCAGTCCTCTGGAGGTGGCCTCTGAAGCGCCGGCCGGGCCGGCGATCAAGCCCATTACATCCTTCGAGAAGGACAATCCGTTCGAGGGGGGCGTGGTGGTGGCGGCGCATGCCACCGAGGGCGCCAGGGCGCTGCGTATCGACAAGTCGTATGCTATCATGCGCGGCGCGCAGAATTGGGCGGGCTACGACTACCTGAAAGCGGATACTTACGTGGAGGGGCCGCAGCCGCTTCCGTTCACGGTGGAAATCCAGGATACCGGGACGGAGGGCTACTGGACGCGCGTCAACTACCCAACGGTGGCGCCGCCCGGCGCGAGCACGCTGATTCTGCCGTTGCATCAGTTGTTCGTCGGGGAGAAATCCCGTCCGGGCCGCCACCTGATCCTGAGCGGGATCACGCGGCTGGTTTTTTCGGTGGGAGACGCGCCGGCGCCGCTGTTTATCGGCCATATTCGCCTGGAGCGCGATACGACGGCGCGAAGCGTATTCTTCCAAGGCCTGTACGCCTTCGATTTCGGCACCGGCGCCAGCCCGGTGATGGACGGCTTCACTGCCATTACGCAGGCCACGGTGTATGCGCCCGGCCGTGGCTATGGCCTGAAGAACGCCAAGGTCTGGCGGGCGTTCGACGCCCTGCAACCGGATCCCCTCTACCAGGATTTCATCTGCATCGAATCCGGCGGGCTGGCGGTGGACGTTCCGAACGGCAAATACCGAGTGTTCGTGAATATGGACAGCCCCTCGGGCTTCTGGGGCGAGTACCAGGTTTACCGCCAGCGCTCCATCCTGGCGCAGGGCCAGACGGTGGTCTCGGAGAGCATGGATTTCAAAGCTTTCCAGAAGAAATATTTTCGATTCTGGGACACCGAGGATTTGCCGTCCGATAACACTTTCGACAAATACCAGCGCGCTTATTTTTCGGAGAAGGTCTTCGACGTGGACGTGAAAAACGGACAGCTCTATCTCGAGTTCCAAGGCGAGAATTGGGCGTGCAGCGTATCTGCGGTGATCGTCTTCCCGGTGGAAAAGGCGGCCGAGGGCGCGCGGTTTCTGGAGTACGTGAGAGAGAAGCGCCGCTCTTACTTCGATAATGCCTTCAAACGCGTGCTGCACCGCCCGAGCGGCGATCCGCTCCGGCCCACGGCGGAGGACACCGCGCGCGGTTACGTGGCCTTCCATCGCGATTTCATGAAGGATGTCTATTACAACGACACGCCCTATCGCGGGGAGACCGGCCAGCCGCTCGCGGCCGACGGGTTCGCGGGCGAGGTGGCGCCGGTGACCGTATCGATTCTTCCGCTGAAAGACCTGGGCCAGGGAACCCTGAGCGTGAGCGCGCTGGAGGGACCGCAAGGCTCGATCCCGGCGAGCGCCATCGACGTGGGCTACGTTTCGTATCGGGTCACGCGGGTGACGAATGACGGAGGAGTGTACACCATCAGCCCCCGGTGGATCATTCCGAAGAATAATGTGGCACTGCCGAAAGGCGTGGCCCGGCGGTTCTGGCTGGCGGTGCACGTCCCCGCAGGCGCTGCTCCGGGCGTCTACACGGGCCAGGTGAGTTTCACGCCGCAACACGGCGCGGCCTGGCCGGTTCCCCTGCGGTTCACCGTGCGGAAGGGCGCGCTCGATGCGGCGGATATCCCGGTGGGGCCGTGGGGCGGGCGCATCGGCACGCCGTGGTACCAGGACGACCCGGCGACGATCGATTTTGGCGCGGAGATGACGGAGAAAAGCCTGCTGGCTTTGCGCGCGCACGGATTCACCATGTTCAGCGGGGTTCCGTACGTGGTCTATCGGGGATTCAAGGATGGGCAACCGGTGCTGGACTTCGGCGCGGCGGACCGCCAGATGGCGGACGCGAGGAAGTACGGGTTCCGGGCCGTGAATTCTTACGGCGCCGGCGTCATCGGCCTGGATGCGTACCATCAGGACTTGGGGAAGATGAAGGAAGCGGGGTTCAACGACTACAGCGCCTTCATCAAGGCCATCTACTCCGCCATCGACCGGCATGCGCGGGACCAGGAGTGGCTGCCGGTTTACTGGAACCTGGGCGACGAGCCAAGCGGCGACGAGCTCAAAGTGTCCCTCGAAAACGCCAAGGCTTACCGGGAGGCTTTTCCGAAGGGCCCGCCGTTTTTCACCGCGGCCACGAGCCTGGTCAAGGACGATGCCAACGATCTGAATTTCGTGCTGGCCAAAACGCTGCATTTGGCCACGCTGAACCTGCACGACGAAACCGGCATTCGCATGCTGGCCGGCGCGGGAGGAGCCTGGGCCCATTACAACAGCGGCAGCCGCTGGAGTTATGGGACCTATCTCTATAAGGCAGCCAAGGAGTTCGGACTCAAGTTCCGGCTGGCCTGGCACTGGAATGCCGTGGCCGGCGACCCGTACTATGCGCTGGACTGCCGCGAAGACGATTACGCCTGGGCCAATGCGACTCCCGACCGGCAGCTTGTGCCCTCCGTGGAGTTCATGCGGATCTCGGCCGGACTGGACGACTACCGGTGCCTGCTGACGCTGGCGCGGCTGGTCAAGGAGAGACGGGGCACGCCCGCCGCGAAGCAGGCGGAAGTCCTGATCCACGACAGGATGGCGGCGTTCCACCTGGGCCAATTGGATCACGACCGGCTTTTCGGAGTGGACGACTGGGCGGCCTACCGGCGGCAGTTGGCGGACGCGATCGAGCGGTTGCAATAAGGGGGGAAGCGCCCTCGATCCTGACCATCATCCGGCGCTACTCAATCACGGCTACACTAGAACCTATGGTGCCCGCCGGCTGCACGGAACGCATCGCCGCACTTGTCGGCCCGCTCGGCTACCTCGACCAGGCCGACGACCTCGCGCTGTACGAGTACGATGGCGGGGTCGAAAAACATCGTCCCGACCTGGTGGTGTTTCCCCGTTCCACCGAGGACGTCGCCGCTATCGCGAAGATCGCGCGCGAATTCGAGGTTCCGTTCACCGGCCGCGGCGCGGGAACGGGCCTTTCGGGCGGGGCCATCCCGCGCGAGGGCGGCATCCTGGTGGCCTTTGCGCGCATGAACCGCATTCTGGAAGTCGATCTCGAGAATGAGCGTGCCGTGGTCGAGCCGGGAGTGGTCAACCTGGATATCACGGTGGCCGCCGAGAACCGCGGTTATTTCTACGCGCCCGATCCTTCCAGCCAGAAGGCCTGCACCATCGGCGGCAACGTGGCGGAAAACGCCGGCGGGCCGCACACGCTGGCCTACGGGGTCACTACCAATCATGTCCTGGGACTCGAGTTGGTGCTGCCCGATGGAACGGTGGTCGAGACCGGCGGCAAGGCGCCGGACCTGCCCGGCTACGACCTCACCGGCCTGCTTACCGGCTCGGAAGGCACCATGGCGTTGGTCACGAAAGTGATCGTGCGGCTGCTGCGCAAGGCCGAGACGGTGAAGACTGCCCTGGCTGTGTACGAAAGCAACGAGGATGCCGGGAGCACGGTGACCGAGATCACCGCCCGCGGCATCACGCCGGTGGCCGTGGAGATGCTCGACGGCGTGATGCTGCGCATGGTGGAAGAGGCCACGCACGCGGGCTATCCCATGGACGCCGCGGCCGTTCTACTGATCGAGTTGGAGGGCCTCAGCGAGGCGGTCGAGGAGCAGGTCGGGCAGATCCGCGAGGCCTGCGTGCTGTGCGGCGCACGCGAATTCCGCGTGGCTCGGACCGCCGAGGAGCGCGACCTGCTCTGGAAGGGCCGCAAGAACGCGTTCGGCGCCGTGGGCCGCGTCAGCCCGACGTATTACGTGCAGGACGGCGTAGTGCCCCGCACCAAGATCGCGCCCACGCTCCGCTTCATCGGCGAGCTGGCCCGCCGGCGAGGCCTCACCATCAGCAACATCTTCCACGCCGGCGACGGCAACATGCACCCCATCATCCTGTTCAACCCGCGCAAAGCGGGCGATCTCGAGCGGGCGCGCGCCGCGGGTGAAGAGATCCTCACGTATTGCATCGACGCAGGCGGCACGATCACCGGCGAGCACGGCGTCGGCATGGAAAAGAACGAGCTGATGGCCAAGCTGTTCACGCCCGATACGCTGGAGATGATCCGGAGGCTGAAGGTGCTCTTCGATCCGGACAATCGGCTGAACCCCGGCAAAATGCTCCCTACCGGGCGGGGGTGCCTCGAGATTCGACAGCCGGCGCTGACGAGCGGCAGCACGGTTTATTGAGCCGGGTTGCCGTTGGGCGGTCAGGTCTGGGGAAGCTTGATGAGGTCCGCGAGAAGCCTTTGGACTTCGGGATCGTCTTTCCAACCACGCGCCAGCCGTCGTTCCGGAAAAAAGCCGCACGTGAAGCGCGTCCCGGATTGCGGCATTATTACTTCCTTACCTCAGGATCAAGGAAGGTCACCGGTGTCAGACCGGTGTCACACCCGCCTCAGCCTGAAATCGAATCCAATCACCATCCCCATCTTCTTGCTTCTGTCGCGAGGTTCGCCACTTCCCGGCAACCCTTGCGGGGCGAAGTTGCGGGCATACTCCGCACAAATATTCGGCGCGATCGCATCGGCACGCGGTTCGAGATCAGTCTCATCCGCCACGTCAGCAGTTTCCGGCTCCACCAGTACCGTGAAGACTCGCATATCGCTGGGGAAAAAAGTGCCTAACTCTCGGACGGACTCGAGGAAGACCGGCATATGATCGGAGTCGTGTGCCTCTGTGGGATAGCACGTCAAAAGGAGCAATCGCTTACGCATCGTGGCCACGATTT
Source organism: Bryobacteraceae bacterium (assembly GCA_049510555.1). Taxonomy (GTDB): domain Bacteria; phylum Acidobacteriota; class Terriglobia; order Bryobacterales; family Bryobacteraceae; genus Fen-178. The sequence goes on along the minus strand of JBEKYW010000005.1, from coordinate 31,357 downwards.
CCTTGATGCTCACGAACTTTTCACCGGGCGAGCCCCACTTCGATGCGTCCAGTGGAACGATGATCGTGTCGACGCAGGCCTGAATCATCGCGCTCTTCAGTGCCTGCTCCGTTGGCGTGTTCGTCATCAAATACGGTGGCCAGAAGCCATTCGCGCCGATCACCGCCACCGAAAAACTGAGGTTCGTGATGGAGGCTTCCGCTCCCGCAATCAGCGTCATGTACCCGTCGCGCAGCACACCCCCGGTGGACCGCCAATTTGGTTTCTCCGCCCTAATCGCCGGTCGGTCCCTCGCGGCGAGGTACAGACCCTCCAGGTTGTTTGTCAATACGAACGACGCGGTGCTGCGACCGGCCTTACTGTCTTGATGGATTGCCTTGATCACTTCGAGGTTCGTAGAACCCCCGTCTACGGCCACCGGCACGTCACTGAAGTGCTTCCTCAAAAAATGTGCTGTGTAACACCCCAGGCACCGCTTCTCATACGCACGCTGTTGTTTGCGTTGCTCAATCATCTCGACTCCTTTCTCCTAATGCGAACGCCTCGGCCTCGAGAAGCCTCTGGAGGCTTTCGGACGACCAGACCGCCTGTTTCCATCCCAGCGTTCCCTGGACCAGCTCTACTGCTGAATTGAACTTGAGGAATGTGCATGTTGCGCCATGCAGATCCGTGTTCTCTAGGACTGCGCCCCGAAAGTCGGCCTCCGCCAGGACAGCGTCGCGAAAACACGCGCCCGTGAGGTCCGCTTCGCGGAACGAAGCGCGGCGCAGATCCGCACGCGAAAAATCCCAGCCCGAAAGAGGCCGGCCTGAGAAGTCCGAGTCTGGCAAAATCGCTCCGCGGTATCGCGATTCCACCACTCCAGCTCCGCATTCGCGCCGAACATCGCCTCCTGGCGCCCGTGCTCGCGCCACCTCGAACAGTCGCTCCTCGCCAGACCGCACGAACAGCACTGGCAGTATCCAAGTTGGATCCGATTCCGCATCTCGGGAGGGCGTCCATCGCCGCGCCTCCCGCACGCACACGTCCAATCGCGGCGCCCGTTCAGCGGCCAACTGCTCAAACAAGTGACGGTAAAAGCCCTCCGCGAATCTCCGGGCAAAATCATCGGGCACTGCTAACGCCATGCCGATCACAGCCGGAACGCCGCATTCCATCAATGCAGTCGCCACCCCGCTCAACCGCGCGCGCCCCGTCACTGCCGTCTTGCAGCAGTTCAGAAATACCAGTCGCGTTGACTCCTGCCGGATCTGCTGCCGCAGCCAGCACGCGCTGCGCCATTCTCCCCGCCCCTCCTTTCCCGCGATGAGAATCTGGCCAGCCCCGTCACGGAAATCCGCGTGTCCAATCAAGTGAACTACGTGCACCGGATGCTGCGCCGTCATCCGCATCCGGTGCTGGAATTTCTCGAGGTCATTGCAGATTGCCGGTTCGCATTCCACATCCCCAGCCAACGGAGCCAGCGCGTCCCGGATCATCTTTGCCTCGTCGCACATCTCCTCCAACGTGATGCGATCCAGCCCCAGCCTCGTCTGGTCTTCCGGCGCATTGACAAAGAACACGCAGCGCAACGGTGGCCGCACGATCTGCGGGTACGGCGCGCGGCTAGCTAGCGACCTCGCCACGGTAAAGTACGGGTCCCGTGCCAAAAAGGCGTTCCTCCCTGCCCAATACAGCGCCTCCCATGGCAACTTCTGTGCCGTCTCGTCCAGCGCTTCAATGAGCACCCGAACCGGACTGGCCTGTGCCGTCCTTTCCCATGCCCCCTCGACCCAACCCACACACCGCATGAAGTCGTCACGAACCGGACCGCAGAACACCGCATCGAAGAGGTCTTGACCCGCTCGTTGTACCACCTGCGCGGTTGGTGTTCGCGCGCCAGCGACGCAATCCTCCATCTCACAGAGTAACCTTTCCAGTTCGCTGTCCGTCCATGGGGACTTTCCCAACACGCGCCCCTGAACGCCGCGATAGGTGGAGGTTACCTGAAGTTCACCGTTCAACGAAGAAACTTGAACCAAGAAATGCACACTCCACCCCCCACTCCGCCGCCCGATCAGACGCAGGCAGAATCCGGCTCAACACAATCTCGAGCCGGGTTCGGCCCAAGGCCGCGCCCGTGTTTACCACCCGCTTGCCGGTATCGCGGCCCACACCAGCAGCCATTGTACTCCCAACCGTTACTATCGGAGCCGCTTGTCTCATTTTTTCGTCCCGGGCGACTCCGGCGGCCCTGGAAGGGGCTAACTCTGGCGCCTCCGGGAAAGTAAGAACCTGGAAGTACCCCATTTCAAAAGATTTCTCAGATACCTCTCCGTTTCCCCGCCCCTTCGCGCGTGGAGCAGCCGGAGGTAGTCGCGCGTGAGGTCGCGGGCCGGAAGCACCTGCTTCACCGACTGGCGGACGTAGATGTTTTCCAGGCGCACGCGGTCCTCGTATTGCGCCCAGTCGGTGTCCAGGGGACCCAGTTTCAACTAGCCGAAGGCGGTCTTCAGAGCCTCGGCATAGCGGGTAAGGTCGAATGCGCGGGCTGGCCCGGCCACACGCTCCACGGCGGCGGTGCGGAGGCTGACGATGGCCTGGATCACCGGCCTCAACTCGGGATCTGCCGGCATTTGGCGCTGGATGGACTGCCGGTACGTCTTGGCGACCTTGGCCCAATCGAAATCGGCCGGAAGTTCGATCAGACGTTGGCCGTCCGGAGTACGGGACTCGTTCCAGATGCCGCGGAGCAGCTCCCAATCGAGTTCGGACTCCCCATCGAGCGGCGACTGAAGGGCATCCTGCACGGACGGGTTGCCGAGAAAAAGCTGCAAGGCCTCCTGGTAGGGCACGTCATGGAGCGTCGGGAGATCCATGGAGCTGTCGAGTTCTTTGCTGAACCGCGTGACGAAGGCCTCGTTGGCCTTGATGAGCTTCGCGTCTGGAACGATGCGGCGATAGATGCCGGCGAGACGGCCTTCGGCGTATTGGCTGGCCAGCTTCGCAGCGCGATCCGCCGCATATTTCCGAATGTGAGGGATTACAGCCGCGGAGATGGCGAGCCACTCGCGGCCATAAGCAGTTTCGCTCCAGCTCAGAATACCCGACTTCGGGCCTGCCCGGTCACCGGCAAAGTGCTGCCCACTGGGCGGGGGTGTTTGGAGATTCGGCAGCCGGCACCGGCCGCGAGTTCGCCGTTGTAACAGATTGCTCGCTATTCCGATCGCCGTCCGCGGCGCTTCCGCGCCGCCGAAGGCGCAACGGAATACGCCCTTTCGACCGGCTCGAGCAACGCGACGGGGACTTGCCGGAATTGCGCGGCAGCGGCCAAGCCCCGGTCAAAAGTAACTACGTGCGCGCCGGCCGCCTCTGCGAATCCGATCAAGTAGCAGTCGGCGACCGCTTTCGTGGCGGTCTGGAGGGCAAAGGGCGCGATGGCCTGCCGGAACAGGGCCTCGGCGCCGCGCGGCTCGGCCGCGAGTTCTACGCGTGGGTCCTGCGCCCACCGGTCGTACAGTTGGAGCGCTCCGGCCAGCGTGGCGGTGCTGTCGCCCATGACCTTTTGGTTCGTGAGCAGGCGCAGAAAGCCGAGCATGGTGAACCGGCAAAACAACAGCGCAGCGTCGTCTATGGAGTCGTACCACCGGGAGGCGGGGACGTGTTGCGGGTGCCGATCCCAGGTCAGCGCGAGCCAGACGTTGATATCAATCAAGTACGAGGTCGTAGGGTGTTTCCGTATTGGGGCATAGCGGTCCAGGCCGGCCCTTCCCATGGAGCAGCGGAAGCGTGACACGCTCGCCCTTGCGCATCGGGCGCATCGGGGCGACACGGGCAACGGGTTGGCCGTGCTTGGTGATGACGATCCCCTCCTCGGGCAGATCCTCGATCAGCGCCAAGCACTGACGGCGGAACTCGGTGACGCTGAGGTCTCGCATAACTGAAGTGTACACCAGAATGTACAGAATTGCCTACCCCCGCCGCCGCATTTCCGCGCGCGCCTCGGCTTCGGCGGTTCGCGCCCGGTCGGCCTCGCGCTTATCGTACTGCTTCTTACCCTTGGCCAGCGCCAGTTCGCACTTGATCCGCCCCTTTTTCAGGTAGATCCTGGTAGGGATCAGGGCCAGGCCCTTGTCGCGAGTCTGGCCCAGGAGCTTGTCGATCTCCCGGCGGTGCAGCAGCAGCTTGCGGTTGCGCACGGGTGGGTGGTTCGAGCGGTTTCCGTGCGAGTACTGGCTGATGTGAGCGTTGATGAGCCAGGCCTCGTTGTTCAGCACGGCGCCATAGGCGTCCTTGAGCTGGACCTTGCCGTCCTTGGCGGCCTTCACCTCCGTCCCGGTCAGCACCAGCCCGGCCTCGAACCGCTGCATGAGGAAATAGTTGTGGCGGGCCTGGCGGTTGTCACTCAGCATCTTGAGGGAAGCGTCTCTGTCAGCCAATTTGGACCCCAGCTTTTTTGTCTCAACGCGCGGAAGCCCAGCCTCGTCAATGACTTTAGATGGTCCAAGACGGGACGATTGCACTTCATCTTAGCATAGGGCTGCCGGAGGGCCGAGGGAGTACGGAAACATGTCTTTTTTCAACCGTTTAACCGCAGTCGTGATGGCCGCCGCGCTGATTGCGCCGGTGGTTCCGCTGGCGGCCCGCACCAAGAGAGGCGACAAGTATCTGGCCCAGGGCCGCCAAAGCGAAGCCAAGAAGGATTGGGACGCCGCGCTGGAGTTCTACGAAAAGGCCTTTTCCGAGGACCCCTCCGACATCGTCTACCGGATGGCCACCGAGAAAGCCCGCTTTCAGGCCGCCCAGGGGCACGTCGACAAAGGGATGAAGGTCCGCTCCCAGGGCTTGCTGGGCGAGGCTCTCCTTGAATTCCAAAAGGGTTACGCCATCAACCCCGGCTCCGCGGTCGCCGTGCAGGAGATCCGGCGCACGCAGGAGATGATCCAGCGTGAGCGCAAACGAGTCGAAGAGACCGGCACAGAGGCCCCCGCCCAGGAGAGATCCCTCACGCCGGCCGAAGAGGTGAAAAAGGAGATGCGGGAAAGGATCGACCGCATGCTGCCCGTCCCCGAACTGAAGCCTCTCAACCCCGATCCCATCCGCCTCAAGATGAACAGCCAACCGGTCAAAGTTCTCTTCGAGACGGTCGGCAAGCTGGCCGGCCTCAATGTGCTGTGGGATCCGGAGTACCAGCCGCCTCAAAAGAACAGCCTGTCGGTGGAGTTCGATAACTCGACCATCGACCAGGCTCTCGACGCTTTGGCGGTGCTCACCAAGGCTTACTGGAAGGCCCTCTCACCCAACACCATTTTTGTCACCAACGATACCGTCAACAAGCGGCACGACTACGAAGAGCAGGTGGCTCGGATCTTCTACCTCTCGAACGTCACCGCGCAGACGGACCTGCAGGAAATCATGAACGCGGCGCGCGCCGTGTCGGATTGCCAGCGCATGTTTCCCTACAACTCGCAGAACGCCATCATCGCCAAGTGCGAGGCCGACCGCATGGCCTTCGTGGAGAAGGTCATCAACGACCTGGACAAGCCCCGAGCCGAGGTTGTGGTGGACGTCCTGGTCTTGGAAGCCAGCTCGACTTTCAGCCGGCAAATCGCGGCGGCGCTGGCTTCCACGGGGCTCAACGTTCCCGTCAATTTCACGCCGCGCTCCAGCATACAGGTGGCGACCACCGCGAGTACCACCGGCACGAGCACCACCGGGACGACTACCACCGGCACCACTACTACAGGGACGACCACTGGCACCACCGCCTCTACGACCGGCAGCTCCATCCCGCTGGCTAACCTCGGGCACCTGGCCAGCGCGGACTTTTCCACTACCCTTCCCGGCGCCCTTTTACAGGCGGCTCTGAGCGATGCGCGGACCAAAGTGCTGCAAGCTCCGCAAGTCCGCTCGGTGGATGGGGTGAAGGCCACGCTCAACATCGGCGACCGCGTCCCCACCGCCAGTGGCAGCTTCCAGCCGGGCATCGGCGGCGTGGGCATCAACCCGCTGGTCAATACGCAGTTCCAGTACATCGACACCGGCGTGAACGTGGAAATGCTGCCACGCGTTCACGACAACGGCGATATCACCATTCACGTGGACCTGAATATCAATAGCGTGAGCAGCTACGTCAACCTGGGCGGCATCTCGCAACCCGTCATCAGCCAGAAGAAGATCTCGCACGATATCCGGATGCGCGAAGGCGAAGTCGGCCTCCTCGGAGGTCTCATCAATGAACAGGAAAACAAGACAGTCACGGGCATCCCGGGCCTCTCCAGCATTCCAGTCCTGAGGCGTCTGTTCACCGGCGACAGCGTGAACCGCAGCCGCGACGAGTTGATGATTGTGCTCATCCCGCACGTCATACGGCGGCCGGACATCACGGCGGAGAATCTGCGCTCCATCGCGGTTGGCAACTTCGCAACCGTCAAAGTGAACTACGCGCCGAAGCCGGCTGCACCGGGCCCAGGGGGCACCCCCGCCAAGCCGGGTGCAGAGGGCGCGGTGGCGCTGCCGGCCACCGCACCACCGGCCACCGCACCACCGGCCACCGCACCGCCTGCGACCGCGCCACCTGCGACCGCGCCACCGGCCACCGCGCAACCGGCGACGGCACCGCCGGCCACCGCGCCACCGGAGACGGCGCCTCCGGCCACTGCACCGCCCGCGACTGCGCCACCGGCGACGGCGCCACCGGCTACTGCCCCGGGTCCAGGGGGCGCCCCCGCGCCGCCCGGCTCAGGGGGCACCCCCGGCACCGCGCCGGCGGGTATCGCGCGCGTTTACTTCCTGCCTTTCCAGGCGACGGCGGAGGTGTCGGGTCGCATCACGGCCGGTCTGCTGATCGCAGGCGGCGCCGATGTGGCCTCCGCGCCCATCGAGATCCAGTTCGATCCCAAGTTCCTGCGGCTGAACGACGTGATTCTCGGCGACTTCTTCTCCAGAGATGGCCAGCAGCCCGTCTTCACTAAGAACATCCTGAATGATACCGGCGTTGCGGCCATCCAGCTCAACCGGCTGCCCGGCTCACCCGGCGTGGATGGGTCGGGCACGCTCGTCACTTTGAACTTCCAGGCGGTGGCCCGCGGCGCCACCACCGTCACGATTCCGAGATTCACCGTAAGAAACTCCCGGGGGGAAGTCATTTCAAGCTCGACGCCACAATTCACCGTCAGCGTGAAGTAGGGAGGTATGAGGCGCCGGAAACAGAGAGGATTGACGCTGATCGAGCTGATCGTAGCTTTTACGATCATGCTCGTGCTGACGGCCATGGCAGTGCCCCTGGCCCGCAATAAGGTGCGCACGGAGCGCGAGCGCGAGCTTCGTTATGCCCTGCGCGAAGTGCGGCAGGCCATCGACAAGTACAAGGATCTTTGCGATCCCGGCTACCTCGGCCCCCACAAGATGGATGCCAACTGTTACCCCGAAACCCTGGAGATGCTGGTGGAGGGCGTGAAGCTGCCCGGTCCCGAGGGCAAGAAGATGCGCTTCCTGCGCCGCATCCCGCGCGACCCCTTCACCGGCACAACCGAATGGGGCCTGCGCAGCGACCAGGACGACCCCACGTCCACCAGTTGGGGTGGCCAGGACGTCTTCGACATCTACACCAAGACCACCCAAAAGGCGCCAGATGGAACTTCATACAGCGAGTGGTAATCCCGGCAGCGCGCCGGGCGTGCCCCGACGACGGCGCCTGCGCGGCTTCACCTTCGTGGAGCTGATGGTGGTCATCACCATCATCGTGATTCTGATCTCGATGGCCATTCCCATTTACAGCCGGTCCATCACGCGCGCCAAGGAAAGCGTGCTCAAGAACAACCTGTTCACCCTGCGCACCGTCATTGACAATTACACATACGACAAACAAAAAGCCCCGCAGTCACTTCAGGACCTCGTCACCGAGGGCTATCTGCGCGAGATTCCCATCGACCCCATGACCGGCTCCAGAGACACCTGGAAAACCATCATGGAGGACGCCACTCAGAGCGTCAACCAGTCGGAGCCTGGCATTTTCGACGTGCTCAGCGGATCTGATAAAATAGGATTAAATGGGACCCCTTACTCCGATCCTTCTTGGTAAACGGGCCTTCTTGCTAGCGGCTATGTTTGCCCTGGCGGCTGGCCCCACTTTTGCCCAAACACAGGCAGTCTCCGGCCAGTGCGTGGCTTCCGGCACGCCTATCCAGGTGCGTGCGGAAGGTATTACCGAACGGCTGGGCGACATCCTCTTGCAATGTTCCGGCTCCAATCCCGGAGCGGCGTTGTCCGGCAACCTCACCATCTTCCTGCCGGCCAATATCACCAACCGGGTGAACTCCAACAACCAGACCCAGGATGCGGTGCTCTGGGTGGATTACGGGAGCGGCTTCGTACCCAGCGGCATTGCCGGTTGGGTGACCGCCGGGAGCATCACATTCTACGGCGTCAGCTTCACCATCCCGCCGAGCGGCAATCTCGGCCTGAAGATCTCGAACATCCGCGCCGCCATGCCGCTGGTGGGGACGGGGCCGTCGCCATACGTCATGGCGAACATCAGCTTCAGTACGCCGGCTTCCATTCAGATCAGCCAGCCGCAAGTGGTTGTGGGCTACCCTCGGGCGGGCCTGTTCGCCACCTTGTACGGCACCGATGTTCCGTCCACCGGCTCGGCGCTGACTTCCACCACGAGCCTCTCGGCCCTCTTCGCGGCGAGGGCGGTTTTCGCCTCAACCCGCATTACCGAAGGCTTTGGCAGCGCATTTACGCCGCGCGCGGCCGGCGACGACACCGGCACACGTTTCCTCGTCAAGTATTCCGGTTTCCCGGCCAACGCGCACGTCTACATCCCGGACATGGTGGCCGGGTCGAGCGCGCTGGTCCCGACGTCTGGCGGCGACTTGGGCACGCAGCAGCAGGTAGGCCAGTACGTTCCCGGCAGCGGCACCTTGCTGCTGGTGCGCGTCCAGGGCGCTGATGCCGCCGGGGCCGGGGGTTATCCGCTTCCGACGCCCTCGGGCATCGCCCCGGTGCTGCTCGATTCCGTGAGCGAAGTGCCGCTCACCAACGGGGCGGGCTACGCGGTCTATGAAGTGGCGGATGTCACTCCCAGCGTGCTGGAGAGCGCGCAGTTCCCCACGTTTGTCTCGGTTGCCAACGCGACTGCCGCGACGGTGGCGCAGGAGAGCATCTCTTTCGCTCCGGTGTCCACGGTCATGAGCGCGTCCGCGAGCGACCCGGTTCCGCGGTTCGCCGCGGTGACACCGGCGTCCGACTGCACCGTGCTCAACGATTGCCAGGCCGGTTACTTCCCGAAACTATCGGTTGATCCCATTTCCATTCAGCTCACCGCTATCGCCGGCGGCGCCATGACCAGCCAGCCCGGCTACATTCCAGTGCAGAATGCGGGCGGCGGCGTCATGAACTGGAGCGCCCTGGTCAGCTACGTGACCGGCTCCAACTGGCTGACGCTGGATTATACGTCGGGACAGAACAGCGGCAGTGTGCGGGTCTGGGCCTTGCCGCAGGGCCTCGCGGCAGGCACGTATCAGGCCAAAATCGTCATCGATGCCGGACCCCTGGCGGGGAATGCGACTTTCCCGGTGACCTTGACGGTGCGGGCGGCGCCGACTCCAACGCCGACACCCACTCCGGCCGCGCCGGTAGTGACGGTGAACTCAGTGGTGAACGCCGCCACTTTCGCCGTGACGCCGCTGGTGCCAGGGTCTCTAGGCACGCTGTTCGGCGCCAACCTGTCCGGCAAGAGCGTATCGGCGACCTTCGATGGAATCGCGGCCACGCTGCTCTACGTCGGGGCGAGCCAGATCAACCTGCAGGTTCCGGCGAGCCTGGGTTCCAAGACCTCCACCACCCTGGTGGTGACGGTGGACGGCTCGAGCAGCGCGCCGCAAACGGTGGCGCTGGCGCCCGTCTGGCCCGCCATTTTCGCGCATGGCGTACTCAACCAGGACTACACCGAGAACAAGGCCGGGAGCGCCGCGAAGGCGGGAAGCATCCTTCAGATCTTCGCCACCGGCATCCCCACCAGCGCCACCGTGTCGGTCGAGATCGCCGACCGGAGGAACCTGATCCCGCTATACGCAGGCGCGGCCCCGGGCCTTACAGGCGTGCAGCAGGTCAACGTGGCGATTCCGGGTGATCTCTCCGCCATCACCACTCCACTGATCATTTGCGCTATCGCCGGCTCGCAGCAAGCCTGCTCTACGGGGTATGCGGTGGTGGTTCAGTAGTCCACGTTACACTGGTTTTTCATGCAGCGAATTCTCCCCGCGGTGGCCGCGGCCGCTCTGCTCACCACGGGCTGCGGCTACATCGGCAATCCTCAGCCACCGCTCGCCAATATTCCAACCCAGGTCAGCGATCTGACGGCGGTCCAGCGCGGGGGCCGCATCATGGTCGAGTTCACGGTGCCTCAGCGCACCACCGAGGGCGTGGCAATCAAGACGCCTCTGAAGCTGGACCTGCGCATTGGCGCCGCGGAGCCGCCCTTCAATCAAGAGGTATGGGCCGCTCACGCCACCGCGGTCCCCGAAGGCCCGGTCAACGGCGGCGTGGCTCGCTACGACATCCCCGCGGCGGAGTGGACCGGCAAGGAAGCCATCCTGGCGGTGCGCGTTTCCAGCGCCGCGGGCAAGACCATGGGCTGGTCGAACTTCGTGAATCTTCCGGTGGTTGCGCCTCCCGAAAGGCCCGCGGAAGTGCATGCCGAGGCGACCGCCGAAGGCGTGCGCCTCACTTGGCGGGCGCGCGGTGAGAGTTTTCGCATCTACCGCCGCACGGGCAGCGATCACTTCCCGCCTGTGGCCGAAGTGCAGCAACCGTCCTGGACCGACCCCGCTACGGAGTTCGGCAGGCACTACATCTACCAGGTGCAGACCATTGTCAAGCTCCCGGAGCACAAGGAAGCGGAAAGCGACTTCTCCGAAGAGACCGGCATCACCCCGGAAGACCGCTTCCCGCCCGCCGTGCCGTCAGGTCTCAATGCCGCCATCGCACCAAATTCCATTGAGCTTTCGTGGGAACCCGACACCGAACCGGATCTGGCCGGCTACCGCGTCTACCGCTCGACCGGCGGCGGGCCGTTCGAGAAGGTTGGCGACCTGTTGCAGGTCCCCAGCTACTCGGACCGCGGCGTCGAGCATGGCAAGACGTACCGTTACGCCGTGAGCGCGATCGATAGGGCAGGGAATGAGAGCGCGCCGTCAAGCCCGGTGGAGGCCCTGCTGCCGTAGAGCTTACACCGCTCTTCGGTGGTGCTCCAAAATAGATGTAATTGCGCCAGTTCGCTTGCATTGCATAAACGGCTTGGTGTACACTGATACTAGGATGTTGTATCCCTTCGCCAGCGCGTTTACCTTCCGGCTCAGCCGGTAGAGTGGCGTTGGTGGAGACAACATTCGGAGCCAGCCCACTCGTAAGAGTGGGTTTTTTTATTTTTGGGGGAGCACCATGATCATCTCGATGCGGCCACATGCGACCAGGGAAGAAATCGACCACGTATGCGAGCGCATCCGCGAATTCGGCTACAAGGTCCACTCCATCGAAGGGGAGGAACGCGTGGTAATCGGGGCAGTGGGCATCGGAGACGTCACCGCCTGCCTGGAGTCTCTCGAAGCCACGCCCGGAGTGGAGAGCGCCATGCGCATTTCGGCGCCCTACAAGTTCGTCAGCAAGGAATTCAAGAAGAGCCGCTCCGCGATGAAGGTGAACGGCCTCGAAATCGGCGGCGACGAATTCATCGTGATGGCCGGACCCTGCTCGGTGGAAAGCGAAAAGCAGATCATGCAGACCGCCGAGAGCGTGGCGGCCGCGGGTGCGCGCGTGTTGCGCGGCGGGGCCTTCAAACCGCGAACGTCACCCTACGATTTTCAGGGCCTCGAGCTGGAGGGGCTCAAGCTTCTGCGCAAGGCCAAGGAGGCCACCGGGCTGGGGATTGTCACGGAAGTCATGAGCGACCGCGACGTCGACCTGGTGGCCGAATATGCCGACTGCATGCAGGTGGGAGCGCGCAACATGCAGAACTTTGCGCTGCTGAAGTCGCTGGGAACCTGCGGCCGCACCGTGCTGCTGAAGCGCGGCATGAGCTCCACCATCAAAGAACTGCTGATGTCCGCCGAGTACATAACGGCCCACGGCAATGCCAACGTGATTCTGTGCGAGCGCGGCATCCGCACCTTTGAGACCGCCACCCGGAACACCTGCGACATCTCCGCCATCCCGGTACTGAACGAGCTGACGCACCTGCCGGTGATTCTCGACCCGAGCCATGCCACCGGCAAGCGCAGCCTGGTCCCGGCCCTGGCGCGCGCCGGCGTGGCGGCCGGGGCGGACGGGTTGATCGTGGAGGTGCATCCCTGCCCCGAGAAGGCTGTCAGCGACGGGGCGCAGTCGCTGACTCTCGAGGACTTCCGCGGATTGATGCGCGGCCTCGACCCGTACATACGGTTGTGGAAGGAAGCGCGCGCCGCCGAGAGCGTCCCTGTGTGATACTGCTCTGGTGAGCTATAAACCCACGGCATGGCTGCTCATCGTTGGGATCGCCGCCGCGTGCGGCGTTTCCGTCTGGGGCGTGGCGTGGTACCGGTCGCGCTCCCTCACGCCGGCATCGCTGCTCAAGCGGATACCGGCGGAGGATGCGCTGGTGGCGTATATCGATTTCAGCGAATTGCGCCGCGGCGGGCTTCTCCAACTGCTGGATGGTTCCAAAGCGGGCGAGGACGCCGAGTATCAGAGTTTCGTCCGCCAGACCCAATTCGATTACAAGAAGGATCTGGACACGGCGATCGTCGCCTTCGCCCCCACCGGCAGGTTCCTGCTTCTCAAGGGGCGCTTCGATTGGAAAAGCCTGCGCGCCTACGTCGAAAGCCAGAACGGCAAGTGCGCCAACTCGTTTTGCCGCATGACCGGCAGCGCTCCGGAGCGCCGCATCTCGTTCTTCCCGCTACGGTCGAACCTGATGGCGCTGGCGGTGAGCCCCGACGAATCGGCGGCCCTGCGCCTGAACAGCGTGGCCTCAGGCCCGGAGGCCCAAGTCCCCGCCGCGCCGGTGTGGCTCTCCATTCCAACTTCCGTGCTGAAATCCAGCGACAGCCTGCCCGCGGGCACGCGCATGTTCGCGCGCAGCATGGAGCGGGCCGAGACCGTGACCCTGGCGTTCGGCCCTGAAGGCGATGGCTTGGCCGCCAGGCTGAACGTCCGCTGCCCCAATGAGCAGGAAGCGGCGGACCTGGCATCCCAGCTCACACGCACCACCGCCCTCTTGCGGGAGATGATTGAGCGGGAGCATCAGAAACCCAATCCCGCCGACCTGAGCGGCGTCCTGACTTCCGGCGCTTTCCGAAGCGAAGGGCGGCGCGTTCTGGGATACTGGCCCATCCAGCGGGTGTTCGTCCAGAACGTGCTGGGCGCTCCGCTCCCTTACGGTCGCGGCTCAGAATGAGGCGGCGTACTGAGCCGCGACCGTAAGGGAGCGGAGGGCATCCTACTGGCTCAGGGTGAAGTTCACGTCGATCTGAGTCACCACTTCCACCGGCTCCCCGTTCAGGAGCGTGGGCTGGTAGACCCACTGTTTCACCGCGTCCAAGGCGGCCTGGACCAGCAGCGGGTGGCCGCTGATCACCTCAAGATTCTGGACGGCGCCATCCTTGCCGATGAGGGCACGCAGCTTTACCACTCCCTGGATGTGCGCCTGTTTGGCTTCCGGAGGATACACCGGCCGCACCTGGGAAACCAGCTTGGTCTGTTGCACGTTTCCGCCGATGGTGAGTCTCTTGGTGTCGGCGGAGGGCGCCGGCAGGGCCGTTGCCATTGCTTCCGGCGATATTCTTACTCCGCCGGGAGCCGCGATTTCCAGCATCACTTCATTACTCCCCGCAGACGGCGTCGAGATCGACAGATGTTCGTCGAAGCCCTTCACCACCCGAGCGACGGCCAACCACGAGTCGACCGAGAGCGCGTCGCCTTCGTGCACCGGCAGTTGCGAGAGCAGATCGGCCCGCAACTCGTCTGAAAGGCCGATCACGTGGATGGCTTTGACCTTGCGGCCCACCCAGGCGAGCTGAGGAGGCGGCGCTTCTTTGCGGACGGCGGCTGCGGCGACGGCTTGTGTGAGAACGGCCGCGGCGGCGGCTTGTGTGGGGACGGCCGCGGCGGCGGGGGCTTGCGTGGGGACGGCCTCCGGCAAGCGGAACGAGATGCTCACCTGCCGCGAGCTCATCGCCAGGTTCTTCATCAAATGCCACTGCAACACCGATTGGAGCGCGGCATTCCGCAACTCTTCGGGGCCGCTCACCACGTGCGCGTCGCTGACGTTGCCGTTGGCGTCCAGCTTCACCTCCACCACCACGGTTCCCTGCACGCCCTGCTTGCGCGCCGCTTCGGGATATGCCACACCCATCCGGTGCATGACCCCGGCGCCGCCCAGATCCACCGTCACGCCGGGCGCGTCATTGACCACTTGCGGCGCTGCCGCCAGGGGAAAAGTGCCTGTTACGAACCAGCACGCCGCTACCAGAATTCCCAGCCCCGCGGCGAGCGCGGATATCAATCGCGTCCTCGACATACGAACCTCCTTCAGAACTGAAATCACTCTTTGCTTCAAGTGCCGCTTGCGCAGAAACAGCGGCGCCAGGGCCAGGTCAAGCCGCGGCCGGGCGCCCGCGATGGCCAGCAGGGCATCTACGTATTCTTCGCGCGACTTGGTCAGATCGATCACCTGGCGATCCACGGCCTGCTCGCGCGCGAGGCCAATCTCGCCCAACAGCCACCAGATGGCCGGATGGAACCAAAAAACGGCGCGCACCAGCTCCTCCATGACCATGAAAAGCCAGTCGCGGCGGCGCACGTGCAAAATCTCGTGGCAGAGGATGGCCTCCTGCATGGGCGCGCCGAGCTCCGGGAACCGCGCGGGCAGGAGGACCACGGGTCTTCGCACGCCGAATGTCACGGGACTGGCCACGTCGCCGGAAATCCGCAGGTCGGCCTCGACGCTCCATGAGGACGCCGGCTCGAGCGGCCGGGAATGCCGCCGGTATTGCCGCAGCCGCCAGAATCCCGCCGCCAGCCAGCCCAGGCGGGCCAGCGCGCCCGCCGCCAGCAGCCACAGCGCGATCTCGCTCCGCGGAATGCTTCGGTGTGGCGCGGGCTGCGCCGGCACGGCTACCGCGTAGGAAGTTGAAATTTGCACGTCGGCGGCCACCTCCTGTTTCCACGGCCGCACCAGCGGAAGCAGCAGGCACGCCGCCAGCAAAACGTGCCAGTAGACCAGCCGGGCGCCCGGCAGGCGGAGCCGCAGCACCGCCGGAACGAACGCTGCCAGTCCCACCAGCAGCCCGATTTGCAGGCTGTAAGCCACCAGGTTGTTCCAGATCAGGTTGGCGCTCATGACTTCCTCCGCAGCCGCGCGATTTCGTCCCATTCTTCAGGGGTGAGGTCGTGTTCCTGGACCAGGTGAACCAGCAGCGGCTCGGCCGAGCCGTTGAACACGCGGTTGACGAAATCCCGGACCATGGCTCCGATCACCTGGCGCTGGGGCTGCGCCGGCCGGTAAACGTAAGCGCGGTCGGCCTGGCTTTTTTTCAGATACTTCTTCTGTTCCAGGATCTTCATCATGGTCATGACAGTGGTGTAGGCCACTTTGCGCCGTTCCAGCAACGCCTCATAGACGTCACGGACGGTGGCGCTATCGCGCTCCCAGACGATCTTCATGATTTCCAGTTCCTGCCCGGTGAGGGTCGAACTCCGCCGTCTCATACTAATTAATTAGTACTAATTGAGACGGATGTCAAGGGAAAAATGAGGTGGGCAGCGCTTCACCGGGCTTTCGCCACTACCGCCGGCGCTTTGACACGCTCTAACCCCGATCGGCGGTGCAACGGCAGCGAACCGATCTCGATTCTATGACCGAGCGCAAATGCCAAGTCGGCCAGCGTGTGCATGGTCATATTCCGAGAGCCGCTCAGCAGTTGTGTGATGTGGGACTTGGAGGTTCCAACGCGTTGAGCAAGATCACTCTTGCTGACCCCCTGGTCTTCCATTAGGCGGGAGACCAACTCCGAGGCCTCGAAGGCAAGCGCTTCGCGCTCATAGAGCCTGCGCCGGTTCGGATCGGAAACGAATTCCTCGAACTCGTCTTTCAGTTGCGCCATTTGATTGGGCGTCCCTCCCGAAAAACTGCGCCGTCCTCCTGTCTGATACGCCCAGCACGAGCGATTTCTTCGGGCGGCGTTGAGTTTCCCTTTTTTCGAAAGCCGTGCGTGATCACGAGCAGCCGTCCCGGCAGATAGTAGCAGGGCATTCTCACTTGATGGCTTTTGAATTCCCACAATTCGCCCTGAAGTTTCCGAAACTTCTCCTGATTGGTAATTCTGCCATGGTCGCCGATGTACTTGAACAGCGTATTCATCTTCGCCCGCTCGAGATCGTCAAGCTCCGTGCGGTAGAACTGCGCTCCAGGCGAACTGCGATCCGCACACACGGCATAAACTACAGTGAACAACGAGCCGGCGTACGCCGTGGGCCTGTGCATTCATCTCCCCGAGGTTAACATATATGTGAACAGGATGCAATCCCCGTGTTGCTGAATGACGCACCCTACTCCTCGCCCGGCCCGCCGCCGGCGCCCCGCGCGTGGGCGGGGCCGCGGAACACGGCGTTCAGGAACAGCACGTTCATGCCGTCCAGCATGGCGCGGAAATTGGGGTCTTCGGTGAACCCCACCACCACGCCGCGGCCCGACGTGCTGGTCACCACCAGCGGTTTGTAGGCCAGTTGCTTGCGGTTCTCGCTCCACAGGTAGCCGCTGACCAGGAGCTTGTCCGCGGCCTCGAAGTACACCGCGTTGATGCCCTTGTCGGCCTTGATGGGGGTATAGATGGCGCGGCCTTCGACCATGGCGTTCACGGTGTCGGCCACGCCGGCGGTGAGCCAGAAATCGGGGCGGATGCGCGCCCGCGCGATGGCGCCCGGGGCGCTGTCGGGCAGCTCCGTGGTGGCGCGAGTGGCTTTCTCGTAGTCCGCATCACTGGTGATCAGGGTGCCGGCGCCGCGCGGTCCGGTGCCCGCGCCACGGCCGCCGCGCCCACCGCCGCCCGCGCCCGTTTCAGCCGCGGCCACAGCCGTGCCTCCGCCCGCGCCACGGCCCGCTTCGGGCCTCTCCGCCGCGCCCGCCGCCGCCGGCCTCCTCTCCTCGCTCTCGCGCACCAGGTTTTCCTGCACGATGTCCAACAACCCCACGCGGCTATCGGTCAGGAAGCCTACCGCGCCGCCGATGGCCACGATGACGCCGCCCGCCTGCACCCACTCCTTCACCCGCTGGATTCCAGCTTCGCCCAGCAGCCCGGCATAGTTTCCGCCTTCCGGCAGAATGAGCACCTGGAATCTGGCCAGCTCCACGGAGTTGAGCTGCGCCGCTCGGATGGGGGTCACGGGGTAGCCGTACTGCCGCTCCAGCACGAACCGGGCGGCGCCTGCCGAGGAAGATGCCGCCGGCGTGTCCCAGGCCATGGCGATGGCCGGCTTGCGCACCGGCAGCACGTAGCGGCTGCCGAAGTTCACGCCTTCATCCACCCAGCCGGAATTCGTGCCGTAAACACCGGCGCCGGTGTCGCGCGCCAGCTTCGCCAGCCGCTCGCCGAGGTCCGCGGGGTTGCCGGCCACCTTGAAGATCAGGCTGCCGGCGGGGAACTTGGTGCCGTTCTGCGTGAACGGCTTGTCGCTGGAATGGACCTTCAGGTCCTGCCGCAGCGCCGCTGCCAGCAGGCGTCCCGCCGCTTCGGACCCCCAGGGCGCCAGGTATGCCACGGTGGCGTTAGCCCCATGAACTTCCGCCGGCAGCACGCGCACGGGTTTGGCCATTTCGAAATTGCCCTGCGAAACCGCGTTGTTCGCCACCGCCTCCACGTTGAACAGCAGCGGCAGCGACCACGCCGTCACATCGTAGATTTCGGTCCGCTGTTTGAGCTTGCGCCGGGCCTCCTCCGCGGCGATGAACTTATCGTCCATGGAGATCTGGGGATCGAGCAGGTTGCGGATCAGCCGCTTGGAGGGCTGCGCCATGGGGACCACGTAGGTTCCCGCCGGGTAATCGCGGTCGCCCGCCCGAAACGGCGCCGTGGCGCGCTTCACTTCCGCGCCGTGCTCCATCAGGATGCCCGCCAGCTTGTCCGTGGCCGAAGCGTCGCGGTTGCGCGGCAGGATGTACTCCTTGATCGGCTCCTTCGAACCTTCCTCGATGGCCGAGGCCCGGTAACGGTAGAAATCGTTGAGCAGCTTCTCGCGGTTCACGGCCGCCGTCTCGAGCGTCGAAACCGAGGCCACGAAGTGGTGCCGCACGGTATCGCGGTAGGTCAGCAGCGTCTCGTCGGAGCGCCGCACCACCAGGCCGCGCACGGAGGCCTGCTCGTAAGTCATGGCGATGGCGCCGTAGTATTCCGGCCAGCTCGCTCCATAGCCGGGGTAAAAGGCGTCGTATTCCTCGCGCGTGAAGTAATCGAAACCGTACTTGTCGAACCACTTGGCGTTGTTATGGCCGAACAGCTTCAGGCTCTCGCGCTGGTCCGCCGTCAGGTGGGGATTGTAGGGGTCGGCCTCGGGGCTGAAGAAATAGGTGCTGTCCGCGCCCATCTCGTGCAGGTCCACGTAGACCAGGGGAAACCACTCGCGCAGCGTTTTCACCTGGTTGAGGATCTCGGGCTGGGTGAGCGCAATCCAGTCGCGGTTCAGATCGAAGAGGTAGTGGTTGACGCGCCCGCCGGGCCACGGCTCGAGATGTTCCGCCGCCACCGGGCTGGCGTCCGGCTCGAGGCCGCGCGCCTGCTCGAAGTAGTGCACGAAGCGGTCGCGCCCGTCGGGATTCTGCGTGGGATCGATCAGCACCAGCACATGCGCCAGGATCTGGTCCACCAGTTTGTCGTTGCGCGCGGCCAGCAGGTGGTAGGCGGTAAGCAACCCGGCGTCCGGCGAGGAAATCTCGTTGCCATGCACGCCGTAGGAAAGCCATATTACCGCGGGCAGCCCCGCCACGATCTTGCGCGCCTCCGCTTCCGGCGTTTTGCGCGGGTCGGCAATACGCTGCATGTCAGCGCGAATCTCGCTCAACCGCCGGACATTCGCTTCCGAGCCCACCGCCGCGTAAATGAGCTTGCGCCCCTCCCAGGTCTCGCCGTAGTCGAACACCTTGAGGCGGTTCGGCGCAGCCGCCGCCAGCGCCTCCATGTAGCGCACGATTCCGGCGTGGCTGGTGACACGGTCGCCCGCGTCATAGCCCAGCACCTGCCGGAAAGTGGGAATCTTCGGGTCGTAACCCGTGCCCGGCCAGAACTCGAACGGTTTCTGGGCATAGAGCGGGGCAATCGCTAGGAGCAAAACAGATAATCGAAGCATAAGAGTGATAGTGTAACCCTCTACGTGCCGTCACGTACTGCGCTAAAATCGGCGTTCCAGGTTTGAACCCTATGAAACTTCGAATCGTTTTCGCGTTTCTTCTGCTGCCCTTGCTCGCCATGGCGCAAGGCCAGGCATCCTCGCCGGTGTCCCGCATCGACACCGCCGCGATGAACCAGTCCGTCGATCCGTGCGTCGACTTCTACCAGTACGCGTGCGGCAACTGGATCGCCAAGAACCCGCTCCCGGCCGACCGCTCGCGCTGGGGACGATTCGGCGAATTGCAAGACCACAACGAAAAGGTGGAGCTTGAGATTCTCGAAAGCGCCGCCGCCGTGAAGCCCGGGCGCGGCGCGCTGGAGCAGAAGATCGGCGACTACTTCGCCAGTTGCATGGACACCGCGACCATCAATAAGAAGGGCATCGCGCCACTCAAACCCGAACTGGATCGCATCCAGGCCATGAACGATGAGCCGGACGTGGTGGCCGAGATTGCCCGCCTGCACCGTCTGGGTCTCGGTGTGCTGTTCGGGTTCGGCGCAGAGCCGGATGCCAAGGACTCCAACCGCACGATTGCGGTGCTCCGCCAGGGCGGCCTCTCGCTGCCCGACCGGGAGTACTACCTGAGGACCGACGCCAAGTCGGTCGAGACCCGCCAGCGCTTCGAGCAGCACGTAAAGAACATGTTCCAGCTTGCCGGCGATCCCCCCGAGACGGCTGCCTCCAAAGCGCGCACGGTTCTCGAAATGGAAACCATCCTCGCCAAAGCGTCCATGGACCGGGTGACCATGCGCGATCCCGACAAGACCTACCACATTGTGACCAAGCAGCAACTGGTGGCGCTGTCTTCGGGTTTCGACTGGGACAGCTATTTCAAGGCGGTGGGCGCGCCGGCGTTTGAGACGCTGAACGTAAGACAGCCGGATTTTCTCAAGCAGATCGCCGCCACCCTGCCGTCCCAGCCGATCACCGCTTTTCAGGCGTACTTTTCGTACCACTTGCTGCGCGGGGCCGCCGCGGCATTGCCCGAAGCGTTTGAGAACGAGAGCTTCGATTTCTGGCAGCGCTACCTGTTGGGCGTCAAGGAGCCGCGCCCGCGCGCCAACCGCTGCGCCGTGGCGGTGGACCGCATGCTCGGCGATCTGCTCGGCCAGAAGTACATCGAGACGGCCTTCGGGGCCGACGCCAAGGCCCAGATCACGCAACTGGTGGAGGCGCTCGACAAGGCCCTGGAGAAGGACATCCAGACGCTGCCGTGGATGACCGAGACCACCAAGAAGGCGGCGGTGGTCAAGCTGCACGCCTTCACCCATAATGTCGGCTACCCCAAGAAGTGGCGCGACTACAGCAAGGTGAGCGTCGCGCGCGACGATTACTTCGGCAACTCGGTGCGCGCCTCCGAAGCCATGTACGACCAGCGCATCGTGAAGATCGGCCAGCCCACCGACAAGACCGAGTGGTTCATGACCACCCCCACCGTCAACGCCTTTTACAACCCGCAGAACAACAGCATCAACTTCCCGGCCGGCATTCTGCAGACGCCGTTCTTCGATCCCAAACGAGATATCGCCCTCAACTACGGCGGCATCGGCGCGGTGATTGGCCACGAAATGACCCACGGCTTCGACGACCAGGGCCGCAAATTCGACGCCGACGGCAACCTGCGCGACTGGTGGACCGCCCAGGACGGCGCCGAGTTCGAGAAGCGCGCCGCCTGCATCGCCGACGAATATTCCGGCTTCACTTCCGTGGAGGACGTGAAGTTGAACGGCCGCCTGACGCTGGGCGAAAACACCGCCGACAACGGCGGTGTGCGCATAGCGCTGATGGCGCTCCAGGACACGCTGAAGGGCAAGGAAGACAAGGTGGACGGATTTACGCCCGAGCAGCGCGTTTTCCTGGGATTCGCGCAGGTCTGGTGCGAGAACATGTCGCCGCAGGAGGCGCGCCAGCGGGCCATGACCGATCCGCACTCGCCCGGCCGTTTCCGCGTGAACGGCACGCTTCAGAACATGCCCGAGTTCCAGAAAGCGTACTCCTGCAAGGCCGGCCAGCCGCTGGTGAGCGCCAACGCCTGCCGGGTATGGTAGTGGCGCAAGCCGGGTGGCTTGTCCCACACTGAGTACCTCAATTCGGAATTACGGTGACGTATGCCGGCGAAGCCAGTGGGCTTGGTGGGGCAGGCGATTCGCCTGCCAGCGGCCGAGCGAAGCTCGCCGCGCGCCGCTGCGCGGCTCGCAAGCGAGGGCAGGCGAATCGCCTGCCCCACCACAGGGCCACCCCAGCGGAATACGTGACCGTATTTGCGGAATCGTGTAGTAAGTACATTTTTGCCGAGGCGTGCCGGAGCGCATCTCCGGAATGGCCGACACACTCCGCTCAACCGACGCGGCTGTCGTATTCGGCGTGGCTTCCAATCCAACACCAGAGCACACCGTCCGGCATTTCCACGCCAATGGCACGATGGTGCAAGCCAACGCGCACAGACCAGAACTCGTCAACCTTCTTGAAATGGAGCGATGGATGCCGCGGGTCCGCCTTGAGCACAGCAAACGCCCTGTCGGCCAGTTTCTGCACGGCGAGGGGAAGTGCTCGGTAACTTATCCAGAAATCCGGGGAAGCGCGATGAATCACAATTCCGTGGAACGCCCAGCTTCGTGATCCCGCAGCGAATGCTTCACCAGGTCGTCCAGCTTTCCGGCTTTCACGTCCGCTTCAAACTGGCGGTCCCAAAGCTCTGCGTCGAACTTCGCGAACCACGCCCGGAACGCTCCGAGCTCCTCGGGCGTGAGCTCCTTCACCTGGCTTTCGAGGTTCTGCACTTTGCTCATACGCCGTGTTTCATCCTCCAGAGTACATCATCGCCGCTCGCTCGTTCTAGTGGGAGAACTGTCCAATGCGGAATGAACCTGAAGCGAGGGGTTCATTCCAATGCAGATTGAGCCTGTAATGGGACTTCGATTCCAATGCGGGATGAGCCTGAGCCGCTGGTGAGCGCCAACGCCTGCCGGGTGTGGTAAGCGGGCAGGCTGCCAAGGCCTGCCCGCGATGGACCGGTCAGAACAGAAGGCTCAGGTTCAACTGCAGGAACCTGGGACTGCCGATGGTGCGCTGGATGTATCCGAAGGACGTTGAAAAAGTGCGCACCGTCGGGACACCGGTGCTACTGACGCTGTAGAGGCCGGCGCTGCCCGAGTTCGGCACGTCGAAGCTGGCGTGGTTGAGTACGTTGAAGGCGTCCGCCTGGAAGCGCAGCGAGAAGCGATCGTTCAGCTTGGTTTGCTTGATCAGCGCGACATCCGTGCGGAACTGGAAGGGACCGCGGAAGGTGTTGCGGCTGGTAATGCCGAAAATCGTTTCGTAGGTGTCGCAGGCGGGAGTGCAGACATTGGTGACGCCGTACGTGCCCGGCGCCACTGTTGGCATGTAGAAGGCGTTGGTGTCCAGGAACGGCTTGTTGATGTCGAAGCCCGTGGTGCCCTGAAGCTGCGCCTGGTTCACGGTGACCCCCGGCTTCAGCGGCAAAAGGGGATTCAGCGGCGTGCCCGAGTGGCCGCCAAAAAAGAGGCCGTTCACCGATCCGGAGTAGTCGTAGGCGTCGAAGGACATCCCGCTCTGGGCGATGGTGATGCCGTTGAGTATCCATCCGTTGGCCAGCTTGCCCAGCAAGGCGTGGTCGGACGCAGCCTTGGGGATGGAATAGGAATACTGAGCCGTGATGTTGTGCGGGCGGTCGTAGGTCGACCTCCCGTACGATGAGCGGAGGTCTTGCGGGTTGTTGCCGTCGAAGAACAGTCCCATACCGCTCTGCTGGTCGAAAGTGTGGGACCAGGTGTACGCTCCGGTGATCTGTAGGCCGTGGCTCAGGCGCTTGCGCAGGCTGAACTGTAGCGCGTTGTAGTTGGCAACCCCAGCGGCCCGGTACAGCGGCGACATGATTGAGAGGCCCAGGTACGGCGACCGCAGGTTGTCGTTGCCGCCATCGTAATTATGCTGCGTCTCCACCGACGGAACCACGTTGAACCCATACGATACGGTTTCGCCGTGGATGGGATTCGAGGCCGTGGCGATACCCGGCTGATTGAACGGTATCACCATTACCTGGTGGACGCTGTGGCTGCCGATATAGCCCAAGCTCATTTGCAGGTCGTTGACCGGCTGCCATTGCACGTCGAACGTCCAGTTTTCCGTGTAGGGCAGCTTGTTGTTCGGGTCGTATCCGCCGAACAGGAAGGTGGTCTTGCCCTGCTTGAGCCCGGCGGCGTTGGGCACCAGGGCATTCATGGACGCCAGGGAGGTGACCGGCGCCGGGAGCGTGGCCCCGGCGAAAGGATTCGAGAGATTGCCGATGATGTTCCCCTTGGCATCGGTGGCGAACGATACCTGCTGCACGAACGGCGGCGCCAGCGTCACGCCGAACGGCCCGTTAAATCCGCCGCCGGCCGGGGGCGAAAGATACGTGAAGTACTCGCCACGGTCGTAGAACATGCCGAAGCCGGTCCGGATCACGATGTGGCGGAGACTCGACGGGCTCCACGCAATCCCGATGCGAGGAGCCACTCCCCACTGCCGCGCGATCATCGTGGAATCGCTGGTACCGGGGGTGGCAAGCAACTTGTTGTTGCCCGCCACTACCAGGCCGGTGTTGACGATGGTATCGGTTGCGGCGTCGTACTGATAGGCTTCCGGGCGATAGTTGTCCAGGTTGCCGTACTTCTCATGGAACGGGCCGTGGAAATCGTAGCGCAGGCCCAGGCTGAGGTTCAGGTTCCGGCTGATGCGGATGTTGTCGTGCAGGAAAGCGCCCGTCAGGCCGGCGCGGTAATACCGGTTGCCTGCGCCGGCGAAATACCGGTTGTAGGTGGAGGGCAGGATGGTGCCCTGGAGAAAGTCGGTGAACAGGTTGAAGTTCGCCTCCGAGACGCCGGTGACGCGGTTGATGATGTTGAGTTGATTGAGGTCGAGGCTGACGCCCGCGGACACGGTGTGGGGGCCATGCACCCAATTCACGGTTGACGATGCGGTGAACTGGTTCTGGTACATGCCGGCATTGGCGGTGGTGGCGGACGGACCGATGGTGAAACTCCTACCGGTAGCATAGTCGCCTCTGGTGATGTAGAGGCAGGGGAACATCGTGCTGCCGAAATAATCCATCCCCAAATCCAGCGGATTGGCGGGTTGTTCGGTCTTCTCGTAGGAAGTCATGCGTACCAACCCTAGTTTCTGCTCCCACGTCAGCGAAGGACTGAGAATGGTGGTGTTGTCGAGAACCGCGGTCTCGGCAGTCGCCTGGTTCACCTGGGGGAAGCCGTAGGTGCTGGAGCCGGAAAGGGGACTGGTGGCGGGGTTGTTCTGGTAGAGGAACTTCTCCGTCAGCCGGTCCTTGCTGTTGATGTTGTAATCGGTGTTGGCGGTGAGCTGGTAGTGCTCGAACGTGGCGGCCGCCTGAAGATAGACGTCATAACCCAGCCGGGCTTCCGTAGTGGGGTCGGTGATCTGCGAACTGGGAATCAGGTACGAACCATCGGGAAGTTTGAACTGCAGGATCTTCAGTGCGGCGGGATTGATCTGGCTGGGGACGAGGGAAGTGCCGAAATCGGTCTGGGCCAGGTTGGCGAGCGCCTGCGCGCTACGGTCGTCGGTGAGGTGCACTGGGACGTTGGCGGTTTTCGACCCGCTCTGCGCGTCGTGGCTGATGATGCGGTTGTAGGCCGCGAAGAAGAACAGCTTGTCCTTCTTGATAGGGCCGCCGATCGTGCCGCCGAAGCGGTTGTAGTGCAGTTTGGGCACCTTGTCGTGCGCCGAGATGGCGGGGGAGGCGTTGCGGAAGAAGGACGCGGCATTCATCGCGCTGTTCTGGAAATGTTCGTACAACTGGCCGTGGAAGGAGTTCGTGCCCGAACGTGTGATCACCGAAATGTAAGCGCCGCTCTTGCCGCCCTGGGACGCGTCGTACATGGCGGTGTTGACACGCATTTCCTGCATGGTTTCCGGCGCCGGCGTGGACATGCTGTTTCCGATGGAGGTATACACCGAGGTATCGGACTGGATGCCGGTGCCGTCGGAGACGGCGCTGGCGCCGGTACTGGTAATGAAGCGCGAAGAACTCGCCGAGCTGTTGGACTTGCCGTTGAAGAGGTTGTTGTTGGTCAGACCGTTGACCGAGAAACTGTTGCTGGTGTCGCGCTGGCCGTTCGAAAAGATCGCCTGATTTCCCAGACCGCCGTTGCTGCCGGAAGTGGTGAGAAAGTCGGCGCTGACGCCGGGACTCAGGATCGCCAACTGGGTGAAGCTGCCCGTCGCCAGCGGCGTATTGTTGATGGCATCTTTGTCGAGCACGTAGCCGACGGTGGTGTCCACCTGGTTCATCATGGGAGTGGCGGTGACTTCCACGCTCGTGGCCACGTTTCCGACTTCCAGCCGGCCGTCCACCGTGGCGGTAATGCCGCTCTCCACTTTGATGGACGTGTGGGTCTCCGTCTTGAATCCGTCTTTGGCGAATGTCACGCTGTAGTTGCCGATGGGCAGATTTGGCGCCTGGTAGGTCCCACTGGCTTGCGTGGCGATTTTGATTTCGAGGTTGGTGTCGGTGTTCTTAATGGTGACGCCTGCGCCGGGAACAACGGCGCCGCTGGAGTCGGCCACGGTCCCGGTGATGCCACCAAGCACCTGCGCGCGGATCGGCCAGGAAGCGGCCAGCAGGAGAAAGCAAGCGACAAATGTTTTGCGAATCATCGGTTTATACTCCCTTCTACACCGGCCGGCGGCCGCGGCCGTCTTCCGAGGTCCAAGTGCTCTAGACCCTTACGGGTGAGTATACATCGGTTTCAGTAGTGCAGAGCCTAATTATTCGTGAATTCCCGGTTACACGGAGCGGCGTCCTCCCGGCTGGCGTTTCGAGGGGATGTGGCATAGAATGCATGTTACACGGGCTTCAGCGGGTCTCCAGGAATTGGCCCCGCCTGACCCATCGGTCGCCTTGGGTTGCCCCCGTGGAAAACCAAAAAAGAGGCAGCAGCCAATGACGCGTAAGCTGGTTTTTCTTCTGGCGATTCTGCTCTCATGCCTGGTATCTCCATCGAGAGCGAGCGATCCGTCATCGGGGTCGAGCGATGCGCCGCAACGGCTCACCATCCTGCACTCGAACGACGTGCACGGCCATCTGCGGCCGTTTAGTTATCCCGAGATCTCATTGGTCAGGAGTGGGAGCGTGATCTCGGGGAGCATGCAGCAGGGGAATCTAATCGGCGCTTTTGATCTGCCCGCGCGGCGCGACATCGGCGGAATCGCGAGGCGCGCCACACTCGCCGCCCGCATTCGAACGGATCTGGCGAAGCAGGAGACGCCCGTTTGGCTGGTCGATGCGGGGGATATGTTTTTCTATAGCCCCTTCTCGAACGAGTACCACGGAGACGCGGACGTGCTGGCGATGAACCAGGCCGGCTATGACTTCGCGACGCTCGGCAATCATGAATTCGAAATCACGCTGGCCCAGCTCAAGAAAATGATTGCAGATGCGCGTTTCGACTTCCTTTGCGCAAACGTCACGGACAAGGCAACCCACCAGCCGCTCATGAGGCGCGATGAAGTGCGGCAGGTCGGAGCTGCGCGCGTGGGGATCTTCGGGCTCGTCGCCAACTCTGCCCATAGCCTCGCGGCGAGCGAAGGTCTCGAATTCGAGGATGCCTCCACCGTCGCGTCAGCCGTCGTCGCGGAGCTTCGCGGTCCCATGAAGGCGGATATCGTCATCCTCATCTCGCACCTCGGCGACTCTGTGGACCAGCAGCTTGCCCGCAAGACGCCGGGGATCGACGTGATCGTCGGCGCCCATTGGCACACCCGGCTGCCGCAAGGCCAGTTCGTCCAGTGGTCCGACGAGCTGAAGCCGGACGAGGTCAACGGAACGGTGATCGTGCAAGCGGGCCAGTGGGGCGGGGAGTTGGGCCGGCTCGACCTCCTGCTGGAAAAGAACACGGCTGGAAAGTGGCGGGTCAACCGCTATCAAGAGCGCCTGATCCCGGTCACCAGCGAGACGCCGGAGGATCCGGCTGTGAACGCTGTCCTCGACAAACTTTGGGCGCCATACGCCGCGAAGTACGACGAGGTGCTCGCGACGGCGGCCACCGATTTCGCGGAGCGGGGAGACGATTTCTCCCAAAATAACTTGTATGCAGACTTGGTGCGGGCCGAGTTCGGTGCCGAGGTGGAGTTCGAAGGTCTGGGAGGCGTTCACTGGCCGATCGTCGCGGGGCCGGTCACGCGGGCGGCGCTTGTCGATCTCGATCAGAACAAGTCCACGGTCGTGACCTTCCGCATGAAAGGGAGCGAGATCCGCCGATTCGTCCAGCGGTCCACGCCGATCGGTTCGGGGCTCCGCTACCGGATGTTCCGCGGCAAGCTCGAGGCCATCACGGTCGGCGATGCGCCTCTGGACGATGCGCGCGTGTACTCGTGCGCGGCGAATTCCTCTATGGTCAGCCGTATGAATGGCTTCGAAGTGCTCGACAAGAGGGACACGTCGAGACCCTGGTCCGGCGTGGTGATCGACGCGATCCGGAAGGCGCACACGATTACCCCTGCTTACGATGGCCGGCGCGTCGTGATCGATAATCCTCGATCGGTGGCCCGCGACCAGTGACTCGAGGATCGGGCCCGCCTCGGCCGCAAGTGCGTCAAAATCTAACTATGGCAAACGTACCGGCAGGAAGCTTTCAGCAATCGGCAATCAGTGATCGGCCGCGTGGCTGTCTGGCGCTCGTCCTTGCATTGTTGCTGGCTTCCTCCGCGCTGGCGCAAACCTCGCTGGTCGGCGGCGCTTTAGCCGGCTCTGTCAGCGACTCCACCGGCGGGCTTATCCCCGGAGCGACGGTGACGGTGCGCGAAACCGGCACACACCAGGCGCGCGAGATTTCCACTGATGCCGAAGGCGCGTTCCGCTTCTCCGAGTTGCCCGTTGGCACGTATGAGGTGCTGGTGTCATTGCCCGGCTTTGCGCCTTACCACCACGCCGGCGTCACGCTCCCGCTCGGCGGGACCGTCCGCCTGGACATCGTGCTGCAATCGGGAGGCGTGAACACGCAGGTGACCGTCACCGCGCAGCCTCCGGCGATCGATCCCGCCCAGACTTCGGTCAGCTCCGCCGTGGATACGGAGCGCATCGAAGAGCTGCCCGTCGAAAGCCGCAACTACCTGAACTTCGCGCTGCTGGCGCCGGGCGTGGCCAGCTCGGCGCAGCAGCCGGGCAAGCGCTCGATGGCGCCGCTGCCCGATAGCGGCTTCACCTTCGGCGGACTGCGCGGGCGGAGCAACAACGTGACCATCGACGGGCTCGATAACAACGATGAATACGTAGGCTCCAGCCGCACCGAGCTGTCTCTGGAAACCGTGCAGGAGTTTCAGGTGGTCAACGCCGGGCTATCGGCCGAGACCGGCGGGGCTTCGGGCGGCTCCATCAACGTGGTGACCCGGATCGGCGCTAACGCGATCCACGGCGATGCGTTTCTCTTTCTTGAAAACGGCTCGCTGAATGCACGAGATCCGTTCGAGACCGAAAGCGCCACGCCCAACCTCCACCGTTACCGCACCGGCGTGGCGCTGGGCGGCCCTATCGTCAAGGACCGCACCTTCTACTACGCCGCGTTCGAGCAGGAGCACAACCGCTCGCTCGAAGACTCGTTCATTGGCGGGGCGCTGGTGGCTGAGATCAATCGTATTCTCGCCTTAAACCCTCCGCTCCCTTACGGTCGCGGCTCTGTCAGGCAGATCAGCGATGGTTACTTTCCTGCGTCGCGGGCGGAAACCGAGGCCTCCGCCAAGATCAATCACCAGTGGACCCCGCGGAACTCCGTCATGCTGCGGTATGCCTTCACCGACAACCGCGAGGCCGGGGATGCCTTCCATACCGCCGGGTGGACAGACCCCAGCGCGCGCGGCAGCAGCTTCACCGAAGACAACGCCGTGGTTGGATCGCTGACTTCGGTCTTCACCCCGTCATCGGTGGGCGACTTGCGGTTTCAAATCGCCGACCGCCGCGCGGTGCTGCGCACGAATGACGCCGCGGGACCGGGAGTCGATATCGCCGGGCTGGTGGAATTCGGACGGCCCTACGACGGCAACGGCCGCCGCACCGAGTCGCACCGCCAGGCGACTTACACGTACTCGCATTCCATGGGACATCATCTCTGGAAAGCGGGCGCCACCGTCAACCGCGTGCAGGAGGACGCCGCCATGCCGGATGGCTTCGGCGGCACGTATATCTTCGCAAGCCTGGCCGATTTCGCCGCGGGCCGTCCCGACCAGTTCCGGCAGGTTGTCGGCGCTGCCGGCGCCCGTTATGCCGTCGCCAGCTTCGGCGGCTTCGTCGAGGACCATTGGTCGGTGACGCGAAAGCTGACCGCCGATCTGGGGCTGCGCTACGACTTCGAGCATCTGCCCGGCATGTTCCGGCAAGACACCAACAATGTAAGCCCCCGCGCCGGCCTGGCCTACCAGGTGGCGCCGGCTTGGGTGCTGCGCGCGGGTTACGGCATTTTCTACGACCGGTACGTGCTGGCCAGCCTGAATCGAGCGATTCAGGTGAACGGCATCAATGCCTACGAACTGGTGATGGATGGCAGCGCGGGGGCGGCGCGGCCGTCGATTTACACGGCCGACAAGGGCCTCGCGACGCCCTACAGCCAGCAGTCGAGCTTCGCCGTGGAGCACTTACTGGCGCGCGACCTTACCGCCAGCGCGGCGTACCTGCATGTGCGCGGAGTGAAGCTATCGCGCACGCGGAACATCAACCGCGGCACCGGGACCGACGCGCAATTCACCGACATCTTCCAACTGGAGGACTCCGCTAGCTCCTCCTACAGCGGCGTCAGCTTCACGCTGAACCGCCGGATGTCGGACGAGCTGGAATTTTCCGCCAGCTACACGCTCTCGAAAACCTTCGACGACGCATCGGATTTCGATGAGCAGCCGCAGGACCCCCGGAATCTGGCCCCCGAGTGGGCCCTCTCGCGCCAGCAACAGCAGCAGCGCCTGGTATCGAACGCGCTCTGGGAATTGCCCATCGGAGATGAAGCGGGCGCCGCGCACGGCTGGGCCACGCGCATCTTCGGCCACATCCAAGTGGCGCCGATCTTCACGGTGGAGAGCGGCCGGCCGGTCAACCCGCTGACGGGCGTCGATTCCTACCGCACGCACGCGTTCCCGCTATCCGCGCGGCCCCTGGGCTTCGGACGCAACTCGTTCCGCTCCCCCATGCTGGCGAACATGGACTTCCGAATCCTGAAGTATTTCCCTTTCGGCAAGACCGCGCATCTGGATCTGGTGGCCGAAGCCTTCAACCTGTTCAACCGCGCCAACGTCGCGCAGGTGAATCCGATTTTCGGCGTAGGCGCCCTCCCGCAACCCGGCTTCTTACAGCCGCTCGCCGGGGCTGGATCGAGGCAGATTCAGTTCTCGCTGGACTTCGAGTTCTAAACATGGCGTCTTTACTGTGCGCGAGTGGTTGGAGGGTCTTGAGCCCGGAGACCGGAAGTAAGGCGCTGCAACATGACATAGACTTGGCGCTCAAACGGAAAAAAGGAGGGGGCACATGAAAAGGAAAAACATCGGATCATCCTTTGATAGCTGGCTCCGCGAGGAAGGCATCTATGAGGAAGTCAGGGCGACTGCCATCAAGCGTGTCCTCGCCCGGCAGGTCGAAGCCGCCATGAAGGAGAAACAGTTTTCCAAGGCGGAGATGGCGCGGAGGATGCACACCAGCCGTGCAGCGCTTGATCGTTTGCTCGATCCTGAGTACGATGCAGTGACGTTAAGCACACTGCGCAAAGCAGCCGTGGCTGTGGGTCGTGAACTTCGGCTTGAACTCGTTTAGGGGCTGGGTGCGCTGGGGGGTTGCCCCGTTTCGTGAGACAAACAGTTAAGACACTGTCTACCGTTCGATGATAAATCCTTTCCGCCGAGGGCGGGTAGGATTTATGCTGAAAATGCCGGTGAAGCGGAGACG
>JBEKYW010000049.1:0-34988 GCA_049510555.1 Bryobacteraceae bacterium | reverse complement strand
GTAGCCCATGATCCACTTGCGGTCCGGGCGCAGATAGGTCTGCGTGGCGCGGCCCTTGATTTCGTCGCGCAGCGCGTCCTGCTTCCGGTTCGCCCCGGGCACATAGTAGAAGTCGAACAAGAACAGCCCCGCGCAGAACAGCGCGCTTCCGATGAACACCGGCAGGGCCAGCCGGTGGAGGCTCACGCCGCAGGCTTTGAACGCCGTCACCTCGTTCTGCTTGCTGAGCACTCCGAATGCCACCAGCACGGCCACCAGGATGCTGATCGGCAGGGTGTCGTAGATCAGCTTGGGAGTGAGGAAGAACAGGTACGTGAACATCTTGACCAGCGGGATCTTGTTGCGGATCATGTCGCCGATCAGCTCGAAGAAATTGTAGATCAGCGTCATCGATACGAAGCTGGCCAGCAGAACCACGAGGTAGAACAGAAAGTTCGACAGGATGTAGGTATCGACAAGCTGCGGGAGCAACGGCAGTCTCCAGGCCGCCAGGCGCGGCCGCTCGGGCTGGCCAACCGTTCTCGATTTAAGCCTTTCGTAGAGCCTGCCGAAAACCGCCCGGATGCCGCCCAGAAGATCGCGATCCCCCGGCTGCTCCATGCGCGCCAGAAAAATCAGCCCCGCCAGGCCGAAGACCACGTCTGGAAGCCAGATGGCCACCGGCACCGGCAGCGTCCGCTGCCTCGCCAGGCCGATCAGCGAAACCGAGGAAAGGTGGTAGCAGAAGAACGCCAGGAACAACCCAATCACGTAGCCGGCCGATTTGCCGCCCTTGCGCGTGGCGATGCCCAGAGGGATTCCCACCAGCGCCAACATGATACACGCCACCGGAAGTGCGAAACGGCGGTGCAGCTCCACTTGCGCCTCGATCTTGTCGGGTCCGGAGTAGTGCAGCAACTGGCGCGTGTTCATGGCGCTCGAGGCCAGCGGCTTGGGCACCGGCGTCGACGCATACAGCGCCTGCTCCCAGCTCGGGGAAAAACTGTCGTTCGCCTTGCTGTCCTTGCCCATCTCGTGCACGGCGCGGTCGCGCATGGAAAGCTGGATGCGGTTGTTCCTGGGATCGGACATGGCCAGGGCTTCGCGGGCCACGGTGATGAGAGGGCCCTCGGCGTTCTCCCGCATGCCACTGGTGCGCTGATCGGGCGGCGTGACGTCGGCGATGAACACGGGATGCCAGACTGTCACCGGCCCCGGCCGCACATCGCCCACATAGAGGATGGTGTTGGGGAAATCTTCGTCGAAGACACGCGGCTGGATCTCCGCGGAAAGCTGCGTCGCCATCAACTCATTCATGATCCGCGTGCTTTCGCGAATGGCCAGCGGCGTCAGCCGCAGGGAGGCAAAACCGGCCAGTCCCGCGCCGATGGCCGCAAACAGCAGCACCGGCGCGATCACCCGCCGGCTGGGGACGCCCGCCGCCCGCATGGCGGTGATTTCTCCGTCACTCGCCATGCGGCCCAGGCCGATCAGAATTCCCACCAGCACTCCGAAAGGAATCGTCAGGGGCAGCACCGGCGGCATCGCCAGGGCGAACAGCGTGATTACGGTATGGAACGCCGCGTTGCTGCTGCCCACCAGCACCTCAAAGAGCTTGTCGACGCGCTGCAGGAAAATCACGAACGTGGCCAGCAGGGTGCCGAGCACGGCGCTCGAGAGGATCTCGCGAAAAACGTAACGGCTGATCAGGCGCACCACCGCCTTCTCCTACCGCACCAGCTCCGGCGCCGGCACCGCCGGCAGCCTGGGCAGTTCCTCCTCCATCGGATGCAGCTCCAGATCGTCGATCAGAATGGAGGGCGCCACCACGCACGTTTCGGCCGTGAAGGAAGAGGCGCCGATGAGAGCGAACGGCGCCGGGCTGTTCATGAATTCGAACGCCGTGCTGTCGTCCCCCGCCGCCAGAATGTCCTTCAAGGAACGGGCGTTCAAGCCGCGGAAGCGCAGGCCACGCACCAGCTCTTCGCGGCCGTCCGGGTAGAGCTTGTAAACCAGAATCGGAATGCTGACCGGCCGCGTGCTCCCCTGCGCGCCGGAAAGCAGCCGCCGCACCTCCTCCAGCGGCGCCGAAGAGGGGAAATCCATTTTCCGGACAATCAGGCCGTATGGCTTGTCGCGCGTCTGGCAGAGTTCCATCAGCTTCTTCTTCAATTCCCCAACCGGTGTGGTCTCCGAAGAGCTGATGAACAGGTTGCTGATACCGGCGATGCCGGCGCCGTAGTTGCCGGGCATGCGCGCGCGGCCGTTCGATCCTTCCAACCCGCGCACCGGCTGGCGCGTGAGCAGGAATCCCTTGAGCACTCCCTTTTCGATCAGGCGCAGGGGCGCGGCCATCACACCTTCGCGGTCCACGTCGTAGCTGCCGAATAGCAGCCGGCCGCGCCATTCTTTCTGCGTGGGGTCGTCCACCACGTCGAATGAATCGGGCAGGATGCGCGCGCCTATGCGGCCCTCCAGTTCGCTGCCTGAAAACCCGCCGCCACGTCCCTGCTCCATCGCTGGCCGCCGGGTGAGCGCCAGGTTCCTGCCCAGGATTTCCGCGAAAATCTGCGCGCCCGCGACCCCCTCAAACAGCACCGGCCCGCTGTAGTCTTCGCCGTTGGAGGCGTGCGCCAGCGCCACCACGTTTTCCGCCAGCGCCATAATGCCCCGGTTCAGCTCGGCGTCGGTGGGCATGTGCGCCGCATCCAGCGAGTGAAACGTCATCGCATCCCGCACGGTCATGCCGTCGGGCGCCTGGGCGGTGGCCTGCGCCCGCAGGTAGGTGGCGGTTTCCGGTGCGCGCACCTCGGTGCCCTCGGAATTCACCAGGTAGTACCCCCCCTCGCCGGATTCCAGCACCACGGTGGAATTCTTCACCTCCGGATACTGCGCGAAAATCGCGGAGAGCGCCCGTACCCGGTTGGTCCATGCCTCTTCATCGATGGCCAGCTTGCGAAATGCCCGGATGTAGTGCGCCGGCTCGGCGTGGGCGAAATCGTTGAGCTGCTCGCTGGCTGTGAGGTTGCGCAGAGCCGCGCGTTTGCGCGAGATGGCTTCCACCGCCGACTTGTACGCCGAATCGGTCTGCAACCAGAGATACCGCCGCAGCACCGGGTAGGCGTCTTCCAACGGAAACCGTTCCAGGTCGTAGCGCGTCCCGAACGAGAATCCGCTGCCCGAGTAGTTGGTGTTATCGAACTTGTAATCGCCCACGCGCACGTGGACTTCCGGCGAGCGAAACCGCTCGTGTTGCCGCGCTACCAGGCCGCCCAGGCTGGCCGTGACGCTGAAGTTCTCCGCCTCGTCTATCAGGTATTCGATGAAGTACGGCGCCTCGAGGTTGGAGACCGTCAGCTTGCGCGAGCGCTCCATCTCATCGTGCATCGCCTGGAGCACCGGATCGGGCGCGGGCGCCTGGGCGCTCCATGCCATGGCCGCGGCCAGCGCGGCGGCGCCCAGCAGCCGGCGTCTCATTGTGAGCCCCCCTTGCTCTCCATGGAAACGGGCTCGGGCAGCAGCGGAGGCCGGTCCTGCGACTTGGCCTTCTTTTCAATCTCGATTTCGGAGACCAGTATCGCCGGCGAAACCGCCGAGACCGGGATGCTGCCCGATTCGGCGCCGCAATATCCGTTGAATACTTCGGACTTGTCCGAAGTCGCCAGGATCTTGGAAAAGCTCGCCAGCGGCGTGCCGACGATGTCCGCGCCGCGCACCAACTCGTCCGGGCGGCCGTCGGCATACACCCGGTACACGATCACCGGGATCACCTTGAAAGCCTGCAACCCGGCGCGCTGCGTCGTCGTGAAACCGCCGGTG
Source organism: Bryobacteraceae bacterium (assembly GCA_049510555.1). Lineage (GTDB taxonomy): Bacteria > Acidobacteriota > Terriglobia > Bryobacterales > Bryobacteraceae > Fen-178. Next base: position 31,190 of record JBEKYW010000049.1, on the reverse strand, counting down.
ATGTCGCGGAAGTAGAGGCCGTAGGGCTTGCTCTGCTTCTTGATTTCGCCGATCAGCATCTGCCGCAGTCTGGCTTCCGTCACCGCGTTCGACGATTGCACGATCAGGTTCGACTCGCGCGACACCACTTCCAGCCCGGACTGCCGCCGGCCGTGCCCGTTGGAATGATCGAAGCCGCGGATGGGCGAACGCGACATCAGGAATGTCTTCAGCACGCCTTGGTCGACCACCGTTACCGGCTGCGCCTTGACGCCCTCATCGTCGTAGGCGTACCAGCCGTTCAAATCGACCGGGCCGATTTTGCGGCGCGTCGGATCGAACACCACCGAGAGGAAATCCGGCAGGACTTTCGTGCCGACGCTCTTGGTGAACGTCTGGCCCTCGCTTTCGTCCTTCTGCCGGTGGCCCTCGACGCGGTGCCCGAAGATCTCGTGAAAGAACACGCCCGCCGCGCGTCCGGAAAAAATCGCCGGACCGACAAACGGCTCGGCTTCCGGCGCGCGCAGCAGCGCCGCAACGTCGTTGGCCACGCGCTCGATGGCCGCCAGCAGCGCTTTATCCTCGGGGAGCCCGGCCGCCTCGACGGCTTCGAACGTCTCGAAGGCATTCAGGTCCGTGCCGTCGGCCGCCTTGGCCGAGGCCGTGATCACCACCCGCGCGAAACCCCGCCCGTGCTGCAAGCGCGATCCCTCGGTATTGACCAGGTAGCGCGTATCCGTCTGGCAGAGCACGGCGACGTGCGAGGTCAGCACGCTTGGGTAGCGCTGGAAGCGCGCCGATAGCTTGCGAATCCGCTCGCTCCACGCCGCCTCGTCGAACTTCAACTTGGGCGGCCCCTGCTGAAACACTGCGGGCGGCTCGGTCGAAAAATCGTCGGAATTGTCCTCTTCCGCCACCTTCACCTGGGTATTCGTCTTGATCCGGATCAGCCGTTCCGCGGCCGTGCGATAGGCGCGATCGGTCTCCAGCCACAACCGCCGCTTGATGGAGTTGACGTTGTCTTCGTACGTCAGCGAGGCGCCCGAAGTGAACTGGCCCCGGTCTCCCCGCACCCGGTGATAGTTATCGAGCTGGGGCGAGCCGACCCGCACCGAGACATCCAACAACCGGTTCTTTCCGCCGTCGGTCGCTGTAATCGCTCCCAGCATGCCCGAAACCGAACGAAACTCCTGTTCCGTGACCTCGTAGCTCATGAAATACGGCGGGTCCGCTTTCTGCTTCAAAACGCTGAAGTTACGGTTCAGCTCCTGGGACATGGCATCCAGCAGGACAGACGGCTGGGCGGAGGCGAGGGAGCCCACCGCAACGAGGAACCCGAGACGCAGCGAGACCAAGCGGATCAAGTGTTTAGGATAACATTGCCCAGTTGCGGCGTTTCGAGCGCGGATTCAGAAGCTGTGAAGGAAAACCCCCGCAAGCGGGCGAAGCAGACGGGCCCACAGGGCACCCCGTCTGCCCCACCGACGCAAACACTCGACTTGCAGGGGTAGCGCAGGCCGTTTCGCCTGCGAACCGCGATTCTTTCCCAGCTTCGCCAGCGCTGGGAAGACTATATCGCCTGCGCCGCGCTGGCTGCCAGCAGGCCCTTCTCCTTTAGCCCCGAAAGGGCCAGGCCGTACCGGCCGTGGATGCCGGTTTTTTCGAAAATGTGCTTCATGTGGATCTTGACCGTGCCGGTGCGGATGCCCAGTGCAATCGAGATGTCTTTGTTCTTCAGCCCGCGCTCCACCAGCTCCATCACCTGTCGTTCCCGCGCGGTGAGCGCCGAGCGGCCGGCGCGCACCGGCCGCTCCGGCGCGGCAGGCATGTCCTCTTCCATCCAGACGCTTCCGCCAGCCACTGTGCGGATGCAATCCAGCAGCGTGTCCAGCCTGGCGGTCTTGCGAACCACTCCAGCGGCGCCGGCTTGCAGAAACCGCAGCGCCTCGGCCTCCGACAGCGCAACGCTCCACACGATCGCCGCGGGATGGTGTTCGGCGTCCCGTAAGGCCCGGAGACAGTCCATCACCGCTTGGGTGCCGAAGGACTTGTCCAGGATCAGAACGGCCGGCTGCAACTCGCGCGCCGCGTCCATAGTATCCGCCAGCGAGGTCTCCTCTGCGATGACACGCAGGCCCTCCGCCGTTTCCAGCAGGCTTCGCAGCCCTTCCATGGCAATCGGTTCCGTGTCGCAAACCACCACGCTATCCACAGGTCTGTCCTCCCCGCACAGTACCCGCTCTTCTGTCTTCCTATCGGCCAAAAGCTCTGAATACTGTAGTGGCCGTCGGAGCGATAGTTCTTAGGAATTCGCGTCTACGTGGCGGCCGCTGGCCCCAAAGAGTACTCCGCCAGGTCGATCCAGCAGTTGTCCGGCGTGTTCTGCACAAATACCGCCCGCTCCACCCGAAACACGCTGCTGCCCCGGTATTCCTTCCATCGCCGCAGCGCGAGTTCGTGGATGCACCGGACCTCCTGGCGCGGAATCTCTTGCGCCAGCGTGATGTGGGGATGGTACGGAAATGGCTCCAGGAACTGCAGCGCGCCAGTGTTCATGGCGGTGTGCATCCGCCGCAACTCCGAAGCTCCGGCGCCGATTTCGATGTAGATCACGTCGGTGACCGGAAAGATCTGCAGCCCCCCCAGTTCAATCTCGAAAGGCGCCCACCCCCGGGTCAGGGCGTGGGCTTGCCCCGACGCCGCGTGCCATTCCACCGCCAGCGGCCGCGGCGGCAGCACGCTCACGTGCGCGTGGGGATTGCACCGCGGCGCCAGTTCCCGCCGAAGGTCGTCCAGAAAGCGTCCCAGCGGGTCGGGAATATAAATCACCACGGCAAAGATATTCACCCGCTGCTCGCCTGGGACATCACAGAGCCCCCCGTCATCATGAGAACCCATGCTTTCTCCATGTTAACTGTTTTGTAGCTTTTTGCGCGCACCTGTTACGCTCTAAAGAGTGCCGGATCTCAGCCCGCCGAATCCGCTTCTTGCGCTCCAGTTCCGAATTCCATTCGACCGCATCCGCGCCGAGCACGTGGAGCCCGCCGCCGCGAAGCTGCTGCGCGACGCGCGTGCGCGCCTCGACGCCATCGCCGCCGAACCGGGCGAGCGCACCTTCGAGAACACCATGCGCGCGCTGGACAATCTGTCCGAACCGCTGGATTGCGCCATGGCCGTGGTGCACCACCTTGAGTCGGTGGCCACTTACCCCGAGTTGCGCGCCGCCTTCAACGCGGTGCAGCCGGAGGTCAGCGCGTTCTACTCGGGCATTCCGCTCAACGAGGGCTTGTGGAAGGGCATCCAGACATACGCCGCCACTCAGGAAGGCGCTGCTCTCGCCGGCGAGCACCGGCGCTTCCTCGACAAAACCGTGGACACCTTCCGCCGTCACGGTGCCGACCTGGACGCCGCGGGCAAGAAGCGGCTGGAGGATATCGACGTCGAGCTGACCCAGCTCACTACCAGGTTCTCCGAGAATGTTCTGGATTCCACCAACGCCTTCGAGCTCCTGATTACCAGCCAAGCGGAGTTGGCCGGCCTGCCGGCCACCGCGCTCGCCTCCGCGCGTGCGAGCGCCGCGCGGAAAGGCCGTGACGGCTGGCGTTTCACCCTGCAGGCGCCCGACTACTTCGCGGTGATGACTTATCTCGACAATGCCGCCATCCGCCGCCAAATGTACGGAGCCCACTGCGTTCGCGGTACCGCGAGCCAGTGGGACAACCGCCCCCTCATCACCCGCATTCTCGATCTGCGCCGCGAGAAGGCGCGTCTCCTGGGTTTTCCGGATTTCGCAGACCTTGTGCTCGAAGATCGCATGGCCCACAACGGCGCTCGCGCTATGACGTTTCTGGAAGAGCTCAAAGCCAAGACCGAGCGGCGCTTCCGGGAGGAGAACCGCGAGCTGCTGGAATTCCGCCGGTCTCTGGAGGGGCAGGACGCTCCCCAACTCGAGCCCTGGGACATCGCTTACTACGCCGAGAAGCAGCGCGCCACCCTCTACGACTTCGATGAGGAGGCGCTGCGGCCCTACTTCCCGCTCGAGCGCGTCGCCGCCGGGCTCTTTGATTTGGTAAACCGCCTCTATGGCATTCACGTCTCCGAGGAGCCGGGCGTGCCCGTCTGGGACCCGCTGGTCCGTTACTATAATGTCCACGACGACGGCGCGTTCCTGGGCGGCTTTTACGCCGACTGGTATCCCCGCGAGAACAAACGCGGCGGCGGATGGATGGATGCTCTGATTACGGGTGGTCCCACCCCCGGCGGATTCCAGCCGCACCTGGGCCTGATTTGCGGAAACCTCACCCCGCCGGTGGGCGGCCAGCCGGCGCTCCTCACCCATCGGGAAGTGGAAACCATCTTCCATGAGTTCGGCCATCTGCTGCATCATTTGCTCAGCCAGGTGGAAATCCGCACGCTGGCGGGCGCCAATGTGGCCTGGGATTTCGTGGAGTTGCCTTCGCAGATCATGGAGAACTGGTGCTGGGAACGCCAGGCATTGGACCTGTTCGCGCGCCACTGGGAAACCGCCGAGCCGATACCCGACGGCCTCTTTCAGAAGATGAAGCGCGCGCGCGCCTTTCGCGCCGCCAACGCGCAGATGCGGCAACTCGGCTTCGGCTTCGTGGACCTGCTCCTGCACACCCGCTATTCACCCCAGCGGGATGGCGACCCGGTGGCATACACCCGCGCCCTCTTGCAGGAATTCTTGCCCGCGCCGCTGCCGCCCGAACACGCCATGATCGCCGCCTTCACCCACCTGTTTGGCAGCCCGGTGGGTTACGGCGCCGGCTACTATTCCTACAAATGGGCCGAGGTGCTGGATGCCGACGCCTTCACCCGCTTTCGTGACCAAGGCATCTTCAGCCGTGAGGTCGGGAGCGAGTTCCGCGAGAAGATCCTCTCCAGGGGAGACAGCGTCGACCCTGCGGAGTTGTACCGCGGCTTCATGGGACGAGATCCCGATCCGCGAGCGCTGCTCGAGAGATTGGGGCTGGCATGAGGATAGCGGCTTGGCCTGCCGCCTGCATCCGCACCGGCTACGAGATCGCCTCTTAACGAATCTCCAGGATCTCCTTCTCCTTGGTCCTGGCCGCCTGGTCGATCTTCTCCATGTAGACGCCGGTCAGCTTCTGGATTTCGTCGTGCGCCTTTTTGTCGTCGTCTTCCGTGATCTTCTTGTCCTTCAGCAGCTTCTTCACGGCTTCGTTGCCGTCGCGCCGGATGTTCCGCACCGAAACGCGATGGTGCTCGGCTGCCGCGTGCAGTTTCTTCACCAGTTCCTTGCGGCGCTCCTCGGTGAGCGGCGGAATTGGCAGCCGGATCACCTTTCCGTCGTTGGCTGGATTCAGGCCCAGGTCGGAAACCCGGATGGCCCTTTCGATCGGCCCGATCTGCGACACGTCCCACGGCTGGATGGTGATCAGGGAAGGCTCCGGAACGTGCAGGTTGGCCACCTGGTTCAGCGGGGTGGGCGTCCCGTAGTAATCCACCCGGATATGATCCAGAATCCCCAGTGAGGCTCGCCCGGTCCGAATGGAAGCCATCTCGTGCTGCAAATCCGAGACGGCCTTTTCCATCCGCGCCTTCAGGTTGCCCTCGACTTCCTTCACCGAGTTGAAGGTTGGACTGCCGGGTGCTGCATGCTGTTCTGTCTTCATGGCGCAGTGTCTCCGAAACGCGGCTAGTGAATTACCGTGCCGATGGGCTCGCCCATCGACATACGCATTATATTGCCTGGAGTGTTCAGATTAAAGACGATAATGGGCAGCTTGTTGTCCCGGCACATGGCGATCGACGTGGCATCCATTACGCCCAGCCCCTGCGAAAGCACCTCGAGATAGGTGATTTCCTGATACTTCACCGCAGCGGGAAATTTCAATGGGTCTCTATCGTACACGCCGTCGACTCGCGTGCCCTTGGCGAGCACCTCCGCCTTGATTTCGAGCGCCCGCAGGGTGGCCGCCGTATCCGTAGAAAAGTAAGGATTGGAAGTGCCGGCCGCGAATATCACGATCCGGTCTTTTTCCAGGTGCCGAATGGCACGGCGCCGGATGTAAGGCTCGGCCACCTGTCGCATCTCGATGGCGGTCATGACGCGCGTCGGAATGCCCATCTGCTCCAGCGCGTCGGAGAGCGCCAGGGAGTTGATCACGGTGGCCAGCATGCCCATCTGGTCCGCCGTCACCCGGTCCATCTTCTGGGCCGCCGCGGCCACTCCGCGGAAAATATTGCCGCCCCCCACCACCACGCCGATCTGAACGCCCGCCGCCGCCACATCCGCGACTTCGCGCCCCAGGTGCTTGACCCTTTCCGCGTCAATACCAAACGCGGCTCCGCCCGCCAGAGCTTCTCCGCTCAGCTTGAGCAGGATGCGTTTGTAACCAGGCATTTGTTACGAGACCGGCTCGGGAATTGGCTTCTCGCCACCCGCTTCGGCCGCCGCCACGTCCCCCACCTTGAAGCGGACGAACCGCGCGATGCCGATGTTCTCGCCCAGCTTGGCGATCTTGGTTTTTACCAGTTGCCCGACCGTGAGGGTGGCTTCTTTCACGAACGGCTGGTCCAGAAGACAGACCTCTTCGTAGAACTTGCCGATCCGGCCCTCTACGATCTTGTCGAGAATCTTCTCCGGCTTGCCTTCCAGCACCGCCCGCGCGCGCGCGATCTCCTTCTCCTTGTCGAGCACGTCCGCCGGAACGTCTTCCTGGCGGATGAAACGCGGATCGGCCGCCGCGATGTGCATGGCGATGTCATGCACCAGCTCCTTGAAAACATCGGTGCGCGCCACGAAATCCGATTCGCAGTTCACCTCCACCAGCACCCCGAGCTGGCCGCCGTGGTGGATGTAGCTGCCAATCAATCCCTGCCTGGTGGCGCGTGAAGACTTCTTGGCGGCGGATGCGATGCCCCACTTCCGCAGCAGGACTTCCGCCTCCCCAATATCGCCCTTGGCCTCCACCAGGGCGCGCTTGCACTCCATCATCCCCGCCCCCGTGCGTTCGCGGAGGTCCTTCACTAATGCCGCGGTAATTTCCGCCATAAGAATTCCGTCTTGGTTCCGTACTCGTCCGGCTCCGCTCCCTTACGGTCGCGGCTCCGTCTGGAGGTTCGGCCGCCTGACTGAGCCGCGACCGTAAGGGAGCGGAAGGCCGCTGTAACCCTAGTGCCCGCTCTCCGTCGCCACCGGCTCGGCCGCCGGTTCCGCCGTCTCGGAAGCGGGCCCCTTGCGTGGTGAGACTGGAACCGGCTCTTCTTCCATGGCCAGGCTCTCCGCCATGATCTTCTCGGCGTACTTGGGGTCCACGTACTCGGTGTACTCCACCATGCCTTCCTCTACCGGCGCCTCTTCCTGAACAATCTTGTCGGCCGTGAAGTCCTGCTCGGTGGCCAGCGCGCGGCCCTCGATCACCGCGTCCGCGATCTTGCTCGCGAACAGGCGGATGGCGCGCAGCGCGTCGTCGTTGCCCGGGATCACGTAGTCCACTTCATCCGGGTCGCAGTTGGTATCGACGATCGCCACCACCGGAATGCCCAGCCGCCGGGCTTCCTTCACCGCGATGCTTTCCTTGTTGGAATCGATCACAAACAACACGTCCGGCAGCCCCGGCATGTCCTTGATGCCCGCCAGGTTCTCGTCCAGGTGCTTGCGCTCGCGCTCCAGCCGGATGACTTCCTTCTTGGGCCGACCGGCATAGCCGCCTTCCACCGAGGCCATGGCTTCCAATTCCTTCAAGCGCTTGATGGACTTCTGCACGGTCAGCATGTTGGTGAGCAGGCCGCCCAGCCAGCGCTGGTTCACGAAGTACATCAGGCAGCGGCGGGCCTCTTCGGCAATGGCTTCCTGCGCCTGGCGCTTGGTGCCCACGAAGAGCACGTTCTTGCCCTGCGCGGCCATCTCACCCACGAACCGGGCGGCGTCCTTGAACATCTTCAGGGTTTTCTGAAGGTCGATGATGTAAATTCCGTTGCGTTCGCCGAAGATGTACTCTTTCATCTTCGGATTCCAGCGCTTGGTCTGGTGCCCGAAGTGAACGCCTGCTTCGAGCAATTCCTTCATCGATATTGCGGGCAAACTACCTCCTGATCAGTTGCGAGGGGCGAACCCCTCGGTCGAAGCCTTCCATAATTGTCCCCCCATCCGCCGCGCGGTCCAAAGCGAAATTTGCGCCGCGGAGAACGGAACAGAAGGCTGATTCACGGGGAACCTTACCGTTTGGAGAACTGGAACCGCTTGCGGGCGCCCTTCTGGCCATACTTCTTCCGTTCGTGCGCGCGCGGGTCGCGGGTCAGAAGGCCGAGCTTCTTCAACCGGGGCCGCAGTTCCGCATTGAACTCCACCAAGGCCCGGGCAATGCCCAGACGGGCCGCGCCCGCCTGGCCGGCGACGCCGCCGCCGTCGGCGAGAATCAAAATGTCGAACCGCTCCATGGTCTCGGTGGCCTGCAACGGCTGCCGCACCACGGCGCGCGAACTTTCCGTCGGGAAATAATCTTCGAACGCGCGGTTGTTGACCTTGATCTCGCCCTTGCCGGGCCGTAAGAACACGCGAGCCACCGAACGCTTGCGGCGGCCCGTACCCAAATGTTGATCTATCGTCGCTGCCACTAAACTAGTACCTTCCGTTATTTCAAAGCCAGCGCGGCCGGCTTCTGCGCCGCGTGCGGATGACGGTCACCCGCATAAACTTTCAGTTTCCGGAACATCTGTTTACCGAGCTTGGTCTTGGGAAGCATGCCCGCGATGGCCTCTTCCACGATGCGGGTGGGTTTCTCCTCGCGCACTCGCTTGAAGCTCTTCTCCACCAGTCCGCCCGGATACCCGGTGAAATGGCGATACACTTTATTGTCTTCTTTCCGGCCGGTGAGCCGGACTTTGGTCGCATTGATGACGATCACATGATCGCCGGTGTCCAGAAACGGCGTGTACGACGGTTTATGCTTACCCATCAGCAGCATAGCCGCCTTGCTGGCGAGCTTGCCCAAAACCGCGTTCTGGGCGTCGATGACATGCCACTGGCGCGTGATGCCGCTCTTGGAGGGGAACTCCGTACTCATTGACACACTTCTCCAACCCTTCGGGGTGCAAAACATTTAGCTTACGGGGCCGGAGGGTGGAATGTCAAATCGGGTTGCAGCGGAAACCCCAATTCCGGCAATTCAATCCGGCATCAATACCGGGATCACCTTGTTCCCATGGCGGCGGTAAATGCGAAAATCGGAGTCCAGGGTGAAGACCTCTCCAGCCGTTTCGAGCTCCGATAATCGAACCAGACACGCATCCCCAAGTGACATGGGCCTGTTGCGATAGCGATGCATAAGCGCCCGCAGGTCCGCCTGCTCCTCCTCGACGTCGAGCGCAATGCGAATCACTCCCCGCTCCAGTAAGGCAAACAGAGGATCGGCTTCGCGGCCTTCCCGTTTCAGGAGAAATGCCGCCTCCGTAAGGACTGGCTCACACGTCAGCAGCGGCGGGCGAAAGAGCTTCCATTGTTCGCAAGTCCACGAATGGTGTCTCAGCCCGGAGGCGAGAAAGCTAACCAGCGGGCCGGTGTCGAGCAGGCCCGGACCTTTCTTCACTGGCCAAAACCTTCCATGTATTTCGGATTGTCGGCCAGATCTTTGGGCAGGCCTTTCACCGTGCCGGCAAGGTCGCGCGCCAGGTCGTAGCACGAGACTGCGCCGGCCGGCGGTTGCTCGTGCAGGCCCTTTTCGAGGCTTTCCCTCACAAGCCAGGATTTCGTCACTCGCCTCGTCTTGGCCTCTCTATCGAGCTGAGCGAGGAGCTCATCAGACAGCTTTACTGAGATTGTTCGCATGATCCCAGCGTAATACGCGCCGTTCTCCCGCGCAATACCCTAACACGCCAGGGTCGTCTATCCCTGGGGCCGGTTCTTCGCCTGCTCCATGGCGATCTGGTTGATGTGCGCCAGCGCCTTGGCGCCGCTGGCGCCCTCGATGGCTTTCACCGCGATGTCCTGCACCTGCTGCTTGGCCTCCGCCTGCTCCCGTATATCCGCAAACTCCTGTTGCACCCCTGCCTTGGTGCGCCGGCCGGGCAACCGGCGGCTTAACACTTACGATCCGTCTACGCTACGATCGAAGCATCGCGACCGACTGGAAAACCAATCTCCGCGTCGTTCTGGTGGCCACGCGCAACCCCCTCAACATCGGGGCCGCCGCCCGCGCCATGGCGAACTTGGGGTTTGCGCGCCTCCGCCTGGTCAACCCTTACGATGTCGCGTTCCGCGAGGCGCGCTCGGCCGTCGGTGCCGCCCCGCTGCTGCACGCGGCCGAGGAGTTTTCGACCCTCGCTGGCGCCCTCGCCGATTGCCGCCTGGTGGTCGGCACCACCTCCGTGGGCCATCGCGAGTTGCACCATCCCATCCGCCGTCTCGAATACGGTTCCCGTTTGATCCGCCGCGCGCTCCCGCGAGCGCCCGCCGCCCTCCTGTTCGGCTCCGAGAAATTCGGCCTCTCCAACAACGATCTCAGCCACTGCCACTGGCTGATACGCATCCCCACAGCCGAATCCCACCCTTCCATGAACCTCGGCCAGGCCGTGGCGCTCAGCCTCTACGAATTGGCCCGCGACCCCCAAGCCGTCCAGGTTCGCCCCGAGAAGAGCAAGCCCGCCGCCGCGGCGGAAAACGAGCAGATCACCGCCATGCTCATCGAGGTGCTCCAGGAGTGCGGCTATGTCAACCCCGTGACCGCCGCCTCCACCGAGGAAAAGGTGCGCCGCCTGGTGCGCCGCCTCGCTATCGCCGCGCGCGACGCCCCCGTGCTGCTCGGCATGCTCCGCCAGATTCTGTGGAAAGTGGGTGGCTAATCCTCCCCGCGGCCCCGTCCGCGTTTCCCCGGCTTCTGTTCCGGATTCTCTCCCGCAAACGTCAGCGTCACGTCGGCCGTGTGGTCCCGGTCGTTGATCTTGAACTCGGACTTGGTCTTCCCCAGGTTCTCGAAAAGCCCTTCCTCGCGCACACGGTTCAGAAATGACTCCGGATACTCCGCGTTGAACGGCTTGCCTTCCTTCATGGTCCAGATCCGCTTGATCTCGAACTCGCCGTTCAGGTCCAGCCCCACGATGTTCAGCTTCCCCATGGTGAACTGCGGCCCCGCATCGATGTGCACGGCCACATCCACGGCCTTCTTGTCGTCGTTGATCTTGCGCTCCGTCGTGACCTTGGCTTCGAGGTATCCGGCGCGCCGCATCGCCAGGCGGATGCGCTCCAGCCCCTGGTTCACGCGGTCGAAGTTGGCGATGTCGCCGGTCTTAAAGTCGCCGGCCTTTAGCAACACATCCGGCTGGACCGGGCTGGGACCGTCGATGCCGACCTTCCCCAGTTCGTAGCTCTGGCCCTCGTCCACCGTGACGAACACGTGCACCCCCTGGACGTCCTTGGCCGGCTCCGTCTGGATCTCCGGGAACGCTACGCGCACGCGGCCGCGCATTTCATACACCGGCCGGATGGCGTTGTTCAGCACCTCGCGGAACCGGTCCTCGGTGTACGGCAAGCCAATTGCCACGCCCGCAATGGCGTCTCGCAGCACGTTCTGCGGCACCACGCGGTTGCCTCGGAACGTCACCTGCGCCACCGCAGGCAGGTTGCGCGCCGGCCGGAACACGATCATGAACTCTCCCGGTCCCGCCGCCGTCACGCTGCCGGCCACTTTTTCCGGCACGCCCTTCGACGCCAGAAGCTCCTGGATCCACTTCACGTACCGTTCGAGCACCGGTTGCGTCGCGGGCAGTTTGGCCATGGAAAACAGCGGGTCCTTGCCTGCCAGCGCGCTCTCGAGATCCTTTTGCGAAACTTTCAGTTCTTCAAACTGCACCGGGTAAGCCTGCTCCACCTCGCTCACCTGGAAGGTGGCGGCATAACCTTTTCCCTTCGTCCCCGCCACGAACTTGTAGCCCACGGTTTCGAATGCGCCGCTGGCCACCAGCCGGTCGCGCGCCGCCTCGAATTCGGCCTTGCTGGCCACCTGTCCAACCTTGAGCCCCGTGACGGCCAGCACCTGTTCCCGCGTATAGTTATGATTGCCTTCCACCGCCAGGCTCTCGATCGGCCACCTGGCCGCCGGCGCCTCGGCCTTCTTCTTGGCCGCCGGCCGCGACTGCCCGAATCCGCACCCGCACACCAGCATCAGAAGAATCAGCAGCTTCTCCATATCTTTCATGGTAGACGCACCGGCTTCCAAGCTGGTGACGTATGTAGAATGAAAAAAGTGCCCTACGATCTGATCGTTATCGGGAGCGGCCCCGGCGGCTACTCCGCGGCTATTCGCGCCGGCCAGTACGGTCTGAAGACGGCGCTCGTCGAAAAACAGGCCAGGCTCGGCGGCACCTGCCTCCTGGTGGGTTGCATCCCCACCAAGGCGCTGCTCCATACCGCCGATGTCTGGCAGCGCTTCGTCCACTCGGATCAGGAAGGCATCCAGTGCGAGAACCCCCGCCTCGACTACGCCAAGGTGAAGGAGCGCAAGGACGGCATTGTCAACAAACACTCGAATGGCGTCGCCATGCTGCTCAAACGCGCCAAAGTCGAGCGCATCGCCGGCTATGCCACGCTTCAGGGCAACGGCAAGGTCGAAGTGAAATCGGATTCCGGTGTCCAGACGCTCGAAGCCAGGAACATCATCATCGCCACCGGCTCGGAGGCCCACATGCTCCCCGGCCTCGCGCCCGACCCCGATTTCATCCTCACCAATGTCGAAATCCTCAACCTCGCCGCCGTCCCCAAGAGCCTCATCATCATTGGCGCCGGCGCCGTGGGCGTGGAGTTCGTCTCCATCTTCCACCGCTTCGGCGCCCAGGTGACGGTCATCGAGATGCTGCCTCGCATCGTCCCGGTGGAAGACGAGGACATCTCCAAGGAACTCGAACGCGTCTTCCGCAAGCGGAAGATTCGCGTCGAAACCGGGGCGCGCGCCGAGGACATCCGCAGAACCGGCCAGGGCGTCAGCCTTGCTCTCACCACCAAGGACGGCAAGCAGGAACAGCTCGAAGCCGAAAAGCTGCTGGTGGCGGTGGGCCGCAAGCCCAATACCGAAAACATCGGCCTCGAGCATACCAAGGTCGAGCTTGATCGCGGTTTCATCCAGGTCAACCCTTACCAGCAGACCGCCGAGCCGGGCGTCTACGCCATCGGCGACGTGGTGGCGGGCACCCCTCAACTGGCACACGTCGCCACCATGGAGGGCATGGTCGCGGTGGCGCACATGGCCGGCAAGCCCGCCATCCCCATCCATAAGAACCGCATTCCCGCCTGCACCTACACCCAGCCGGGAATCGGCAGCGTGGGCCTCACCGAGGCGCAGGCGCGCGCGCAGGGTTATCAGGTCAAGGTCGGCCGGTTCCCCTTCGCCGGCAACAGCCGCGCCACCATCCTGGGCCATCACGAGGGTTTCATCAAAGTAGTTTCAGACGAGCGGTACGGCGAGATTCTCGGCGTCCACATCATCGGACCGGAGGCCTTCGAGTTGATCGCCGAGGCGGTCGCCGCCATGGAAGCCGAAGCCACCGTGGAAACCATGATGCACACCATCCACGCGCATCCCACCCTGTACGAGGCGGTGGGCGAGGCGTTCAACGCCGTTTACGGTCTTTCGATCAATGCGTAAATGTTGTCTGCGGGAACTCGGGCGCACGGATTACGGCCAGGCCCTGGAGTTGCAACAGCGGCTCGCCGCCGACCGCCAGCAGGGGCTGATCCCCGACCAGCTCTTGCTGCTCGAACACCCGCACGTCATCACACTGGGCCGTAATGGCCACGCCGCCAACCTGCTCGCCAGCGGCGAAGTCCTGAGCCGCGCGGGCATCGCTTTCTACCCCACCGATCGCGGCGGCGATGTCACTTATCACGGTCCCGGCCAGCTCGTCGGCTACCCCATTGTCGACCTGCGCGAGTGGAAACGCGATGTCGGCGCTTATGTGCGCGCCGTCGAGCAGGTCATCATCGACACCCTGGCCGATTACGGCATTTTCGCCGGCCGCATTCCCAAGCTGACCGGAGTATGGGTGGACGATCGCAAGATCGCCGCCATCGGCGTTCACATCAGCCGCTGGGTGACTTCCCACGGCTTCGCCTTGAACGTCGCCACCGATTTGAGCTATTTCCAATACATCGTTCCCTGCGGATTGACCAAGCCCGTCACCTCCATGGCCGCGCTCGGCGTCCGCGCCAGTTTGCACGAGGTTGGGCAAGCTCTGGCCGCGCATTTCGGCCGCGTTTTTGACTGCGAGATGGGAGAGTTGATTTATGACTGACGTAGTGATGCCCCAAATGGGCGAAAGCATTGTCGAAGGCACTCTGACGAAATGGCTCAAGAAGCCCGGCGAGCGCGTCGAGCGCGACGAGCCTCTTTTCGAGATTTCGACCGACAAGGTGGATACGGAAATCCCATCGCCCGCCGCCGGCGCCGTCTCCGAGATCCTGGTGGAGGAAGGCCAGACCGTGGGGATCAACACCGTAGTGGCGCGCATCGATGAGGGCGGCGAGGGCGGCGTAGCCGCCGTGCCGCCCGTGGCGCCGGCGGTCTTGCCGCCGGTGGTTTCCCCACCCCCCGCCGAACCCTCCCCCACTCCGGAAGCTACTCCCGAGCCGCCCCCCGCCGAACCCTCCGGCCCGATCTCCCCGCTGGTCCGCAAACTGGCCCGCGAGCACAACATCGATCTCAGCCGCGTCAAAGGCACCGGCGCCGGCGGCCGCATCACCAAGCAGGACGTGGAAGCCTACCTCGCGCAAGCCGCGCCGCCCCCCGCCCCCGCCGTCCCCGCGCCGCCCCCGCCATCGCCCGCCGCCCTGCCGCCTCTGCCTCCCACCGGCGCGCCCAGGACGCGTATCGAGCCTATGAGCACCATGCGGATGAAGATCGCCGAACACATGGTGCTCTCCAAGCGCACCTCGGCGCACGTCACCACCATCCATCGCGTCGACATGACCAAGGTGGCCAGGATGCGCGACCGCTACAAGGCCGAGTTCCAGGCCAGCTATGGCTTCTCGCTCACCTACCTGCCGTTCGTCGCGCGCGCCGCCGCCGTGGCGCTGCGGCACTTCCCCCTGCTCAATGCTTCGCTCGACGGCAACAACATCATCCACCACAACGAGATCAACATCGGAAT
This sequence comes from Bryobacteraceae bacterium, assembly GCA_049510555.1. Taxonomy (GTDB): domain Bacteria; phylum Acidobacteriota; class Terriglobia; order Bryobacterales; family Bryobacteraceae; genus Fen-178. The sequence continues at coordinate 16,088 of JBEKYW010000049.1, read as the reverse complement.
CGCGGTGGCCTTGGAAAATGGCCTGATCGTCCCCGTGGTCCGCGGCGCCGACGAGAAGAGCGTGCTCGGTTTGCAGCGCGCCATTGTTGACCTCGCCACCCGCGCCCGCTCCCGCCAACTCAAGCCCGACGAGGTGCAGGGCGGCACCTTCTCCATCACCAATTTCGGCAGCTTCGGCAGTCTGGTGGGCACGCCCATCATCAATCAGCCGCAAGTGGCCATCCTGGGCGTGGGCACCGTGGAAAAGACCCCCGTGGTGATTGACGATGCCATCGCCATCCGCTCCATCTGTCTTCTTTCGCTGAGCTTCGACCACCGCCTGATCGACGGCGCCCTGGCCGACCAGTTCATGAGCAAAGTGAAGCAGGTGCTGGAAGACTGGTCCGAAGAAGTGCTGTAACCGCTCTCGTGGGCTGCTCTTCAGTGCGAGTCGCAGCCGAGAGAAAAACGCAAGGCCGCACAGATCTCACTCATTCGCCGCGGACCGAGCCTTGCCACTCGATTACCCAGGCGCTGTTGCGATACGGTAACCGCGTTGTGGAGATTGACCGCGCAGCGGCTCTTCATGCCGTCCTCCTCATCGAGCAGAACTTCCGACGGCACTCCGCGGATGGTGGACGTGATCGGCGCTATGGTGACGGTCGATAAGTAAGGGATGGCACTGTCGCGCGTGAGGACCACAACCGGCCTCCGCTTGTCTGGAGAAGCAAACTGGTAGAGACGAACGTCTCCCCTGGCTATCCCGCCGGCCACGCCGCCTCCGACTCCCAACCCGACAGCTCATGGTCTTCTCGTGGCGCCATTTCGTAGCCCCGGCGGTCGCGCTCCTCCAATTCCCGGATCTCCAGCCTTCTCAGGTGCTCGCGGAGGGCGTCGCGAATCAGCGCGGACCGGTTCAGCTTCGCACGCCGCGCGGCCCGTTCCGTCGATCGCAACAGCTTCGAATCAAGCACAACCTGGATCGTTTCCATATGTGGACTCTATTCCATAGTATACTCCACATTGTCCGGGCAGCGCCCTGGCCGACCAGTTCATGACCAAGCTGAAGCAGGTGCTGGAAGCGTGGTCCGAAGAAGTGCTGTAACCTCTGCCTGCGCCGCGCTTCGAACGCGCTCTCGGATCTCCTGGAACGGCCAGGAGACCAACCCCGGGGCGCAGCCCGTTCCATGTATCCTGAAAGCGTGCCGCAGAAAGTCCGCGACGTCGTCAAGAAGTTAGAACGGGCAGGCTGGCTGCACGTGCGGACGACAGGTGATCATCGCGTGTTCCGAAGTCCGGACGGCCGCACCACAGTCGTGTCCGGCAAGCTGGGAGATGATGTCCGGCCCGGCACGTACCGCGCCATTTTGCGGCAAACTGGTATCGAGGATCGAACATGACCCGGAAATACTCGCTAGTCATCGAAGGAGATCAGACCGGCTACAGCGCCTACGTGCCCGAACTGCCCACGGTTCTGGTGACGGGCCGGTCCCTGGATGAGCTGACCGCCCGCGCCAGAGAAGCCATACGCATCTATTGGAGCAGCGTGCAAACGGATCGCTCGCCCACTTCGCTGCTTAAGGAAATCGAGGTCGAACTACCCGCCTGAATGGGTCCGGTCAGCCTTCGCAAGCGACGCCACGGATCAGCCACCCGCCGTCCGACGACTGTGCTTTCGTTTCACGCAACCAGAGTTCCCGATGACGCGCGATTTCAGCTCCAGTAGTTGCGGTCCAGGCTGCGGTACTGCACCGCCTCCGCGACGTGCTTGGCGGAAACGCTCTCGGATTCGTCCAGATCGGCCACCGTGCGCGCGACCTTGAGAATACGGTCGTGCGCGCGCGCCGAGAGGCCCATGCGGCGCACGGCCATCTCCAGCGTGCGCTCGCCGGAATCGTCGAGCGCGCACTGCTTGCGAATCATGCGCGAGGGCATGCGGGAATTATAGTACCCGCGGGCCTGCTGCACGGCGCGCGCGCGTTGGACGCGGGCGCGGATCTCGGCGGAGGATTCCGTCGCCGGATTGCCGCGCAGCTCCTTATAGGGAACGGCGGGGACTTCCACGTGGATATCGATGCGGTCGAGCAGCGGCCCCGAGATCTTGCTGAGATAGCGCTGAATGATGGCCGGGGTGCAGCGGCACTCGCGCGTGGAATCGCCGTAATAGCCGCACTGGCAGGGATTCATGGCGGCCACCAGCATGAAGCTCGAGGGGAAGCACAGCGTCATGACCGAGCGCGCGATGGTCACGCAGCCGTCTTCGAGCGGTTGGCGCAGCATTTCCAGCACGTCCCTGGGGAACTCGGGGAACTCGTCCAAAAACAGAATTCCGTGGTGCGCCAGGCTCACCTCGCCGGGCCGCGCCATGCCCACGCCTCCGCCAATCAGGCCGGCATCGGAAATGGTGTGATGCGGCGCGCGGAAAGGACGCTCGTGCAAAAGGCCGCCGCCACTCCCCAACAGGCCGGCGACGCTGTGGACCTTGGTGGTCTCGATGGCCTCCGGAAAAGTCAGCGGGGGCAGGATGCCGGCCAGCCGCTTGGCGAGCATGGTCTTGCCGGAACCGGGCGGCCCGATCATGAGCACGTTGTGCGAGCCCGCGGCGGCCACTTCCACCGCGCGCTTGGCCATGGTCTGGCCCCGGACATCACGGAAATCGGGCGTGGCGGCCGATTCCACCGGCTGGCCGTCGCCGGCCGGCACGGTGGGCGTGAATTCCTCGGGGCGCGTGATGAGGGCGACCACCTCGGCTAGGTGCCTCATGCCGTAAACGTTCACGCCTTCCACCACCGCGGCCTCTGCGGCGTTCTCGGCGGGAACCACCAGGTTGGGAATGCCTTGGTCGCGCGCGCAGACGGCCACCGACAGCGCGCCGCGCACCGGACGGATGGCTCCATCCAGGGAAAGCTCGCCGACCAGCAGGTAGCCATCCAGATTGCCGACCCTTCCCATCGCGCCGAGGATGCCGAGGGCCACCGGCAAGTCGAAGCCGGCGCCTTCCTTGCGGACGTTGGCGGGCGCGAGATTGATGGTGACAGCCTTGCCGGGATAACCGAACCCGGAATTGAGCAGAGCGGACTTGATGCGCTCGCGGCTCTCGCGCACCGCGATGTCCGGCATGCCGACCATCACGGAGTCGCGCGCCGTGCCTGACGAGTGCAAGTCGACTTCGACATCGATCAGATGAGCATCGATGCCGTAAACGGCGGCGCTGCGGATTTTGAACAGCGCCATCGGATGCGGGCCTTCAAGAGAAGTATACGTGATATCGAAGGTTCGCCGCGGGCAGCCCGCTGGGCTGGAGCGGCGGTTGCGCGCGGCTCCTCTCGAAAAGACCTCGCGGCGTTCTAAAATCGGACTTGGTTTCGGAATTGCAAGCCGGCTCGCGCCGCGTGCCCGGCGGCCGGCAGGAGGAGCGGTGGGTAAGGTCTCCCGGGAGTTTCAGATCTTCGTCAAGCCGGCCGGGGCGGTCTGTAATCTCGATTGCCAATACTGTTATTACCGGGACAAGCGGAGCCTCTATCCGGATACCGGCGTGTTCCGGATGCCGGAAAGCCTGCTGGAAGAGTACATAGTCCAGCACATCGAGGCCGCGCCCGGGCCGGAGATCGACTTCTCGTGGCATGGAGGAGAGCCCACCACTCTGGGCGCGGACTTCTTCCGGAAGGCCGTCGAGATCCAGCGCAAGTACAAGCCCGCCGGCTGGCGTATTCGGAACGGCATCCAGACCAACGGCGTCCTGCTGGACGAAGAATGGTGCCGCTTTCTCGCGGCGGAGGATTTCAGCGTCGGTCTCAGCCTGGACGGCCCGGCGGAATTGCACGACGCATATCGCGTGACCCGGGGCGGCCAACCGACTCACCGGCAGGCGATGCGCGGATACGACCTCCTGCGCAGGCATGAGGTCCCCATCGATATCCTTTGCGTGGTGCACAACTTGAACGTCCGGTATCCGCTCACCGTCTACCGGTTCTTCCGGGAAATCGGCTGCCAGTATCTGGGCTTTCTTCCGGTTGTGGAGTGCGCGCCGGAGACCGCGGACGGCGTCAGCCCGCACACGCCATCCGCGGAGGCCTATGGAGCGTTTCTGTGTAAGATCTTCGATGAATGGATGGAGCGGGACGCCGGCCGGATGGTGGTTCAGGCTTTCGAGGAGGCGGCCAGGCCGGCGCTCGGCCTGGAGCACTCGTTGTGCGTTTTCCGCGAAACCTGCGGCCAGGTCCCGGTTCTCGAACACAACGGCGACTTCTTCCCGTGCGACCACTTCGTCGACCGCGAACACCGGTTGGGCAATATCCGTGAGACGCCTCTCAGCGGGCTGCTCGAAAGCCGGGTGCAACGCACTTTCGGCGAGGCCAAGCGCGACGCCCTGCCGCGTTATTGCCGGGAGTGCGAAGTGCTGGCCATGTGCCATGGCGGATGCCCCAAGTACCGCTTCATCCGGACGCCGGGCGGCGATCCGGGTCTCAACTACCTCTGCGCGGGATTGAAGCGCTTCTTCCTGCACAGCCGGGCGCCGCTGGCGAGAATGGCGTCCCGGCAACAGGAGCCGGCGCCGGGCGTCCGGGCCGCGCCGCCTAAGGCGGGCCGCAACGATCCCTGCCCTTGTGGCAGCGGCCTGAAGTACAAGAAGTGTTGTCTCAAGGTTTTATAGGCTTGAAGCCACTTTTTCCCTTGCGCTTGCGGGACAAACCGTTCGAAAATATCGGCACAGGAGCATATCGAACATGGAGACAGTTTCGAGAAGGCGATTTTTGGAAGGAAGCGCCATAACCGGGTTGGGCGTCTCCTCACTTGGTGTGCAGGATTGGGCGCGGCAGGCGGTGGAAAAATCGCCGCGGCGGCGCGAGTGGGTCACGGTGAAGCATGACGGCAGGGCTGTCGAATCGTTGGTCGCTTATCCCCAGTCGCGGGACAAGTCGCCCGCGATCGTCGTCATCCACGAAATCTTTGGAATGACCGACTGGGTAGAGAGCGTCGCCGACGAGTTTGCGGAAGCGGGCTATCTGGCGATCGCTCCCGACCTGTTGTCGGGAATGGCCCCGAACGGCGGACGCACCAAGGATTTTGCGGCGAACCAGGTGGGCCAGGCGATCGGCAAGCTGCCCCCCGACCAGATCACCGCGGATCTCAACGCCGTGGCCGACTATTGCCGGAAGCTTCCCGCCTGCAACGGGAAGGTTTGCGTGGTGGGGTTCTCGTGGGGCGGTGGACAAGCGTTCCGCTTCGCCACCAACCGCAGGGATCTGTCGGCGGCATTCGTGTTCTACGGCAGTGGCCCGGCGGCGGAAGCCATCGCCAGCATCCAGGCTCCGGTCTACGGTTTCTACGCGGGGGCCGATGCACGCATCAACGGCACCGTTCCGCCGACTCAGGAACAGATGAAAGCGGCCGGCAAATCCTTCGAGATAGTAACTTATGAAGGCGCCGCGCACGGGTTCATGCGGGCCGGAGCGCAGCCGGATGCAACCGAAGCCAACCGGAAGGCGCGCGCCGCGGCATGGGTCAAACTGAAGGCGCTCAGAGACAACTACAAGTAAGCCGCTTGCGTGGTTGACCAGCGCTTCCGCGGTTCCCGCAATCCGCCGCGCTATTTCTTCGGGGGCGTGATGTCGGTCACCGGAAGATCCCAGTGGGCCAGCAGGATCTCGAACCGCCGTTGTTCCTCGCGTCTGTAAGCTTCCTGGTCGGGCCAGAGCTGCTTGATCATACGCTCTTCGTCGGGATTGGCTGTGGTCGCCGCCGTCGAGTTCTTGAACCGAATCGTAACGCGATAATCCCAGCGCGCATCCTCGGTCATGTGGTTGGCAGGCTCCTCAATTCTCACCGAGATCACGCGGCCACTCTCGACGTTCTTCTGGAGCAACGGGTAGTGGTTTTTCAGGAAGAATTGCAGGAATTCCTGCTGATGCCCCCATTGCACCTTGTAGTAATACTCCACCGAGTAGGGCTGGTCAGGCGCTCCCTGGGGCGGGGCGCCCTGGGCGAGCAGCGTCCGGGCAAAAACGGAAAGCAACAGCGTCAACAGTATGTTTCTCATCTATCCTCCTGCTACTGAATCGCTTCGAGTTACAGTATAAGACGATCTTCGGGCGTCGCTCCACTTCCGATGAGCCCGAAGAACCTGGCGGGGTGACCATGAGTTTGCGCCGAATACGAAGCATTTCCAATATCCTGCTGGCGCTATCCGCGCTGGCCTCCAGCCGGGCGTCTGCTCAGACGGCTCCCTGGACGACTTCCCTTCGCGGGTCGTGGGTTCAGACCGGACCAGCGGCCCAGGGCGACGTGACGCTGGCGGGAAGAGACAGTGTGAGCCAGATCGTCGTTGCCGACGACGAGAACGCGGCCGTGCACCAGGCCGCGGAGTTTCTGGCGGGCGACATCGAGAAGATCAGCGGGTACCGGCCTCCGGTGGTGAAGACGCCGGCCAGCGATCGCGTCGGCATCCGGCTCGTGACGGTCGGCCACGGAGCCTTGCCGGCCGCGATCGACGCCGGCGCCTTGGGGGGGCAATGGGAGAGCTACCGGATCGTTACCGAAGGCCGCGCGGTGTGGCTCGTCGGTTCGAACCCGCGCGGCACCGCCTTTGCCGCGTACACCCTATCCGAGCGGCTGGGTATCGATCCGCTCTACATCTGGACCGGGTACGGGCCCGAGCATCGCGACCCGCTGGTGCTGAAGCGCACGAGCTTCGCGCAGGGTCCGCCGGCCTTCCGCTATCGCGGCTTTTTTCACGACGACGAAGACCTTCTGCCGCGGCCGTTTGACGCTAACGGGTACCCATTGCAGACCGGCGACGTCCCGCTGGACTGGTACAAGCGGTTCTTCGAAACCGCGCTGCGCCTGCGTATGAACATGGTGGCTCCCTACACGCGCGTGCACCGGCGCTACGAGGTGCAGAAACTGGCCAGCGACTGGGGACTCTACTACACCTCGCACCACTACGACATCCTGGTTTCCAACCCCTTCGGCCTCGAACGGTTCAACCTGGCCGCCGAACGCGGCGTGAGGCCGGAGTGGAACTGGTTCACGAACCGCGAAGGCATGCTCAAGTTCTGGCGAGGCGGCGTACTGGAGAACCGGGACCTGGACGTGATCTGGCCCGTCGGCATGCGCGGTACCGAAGACCGCCCCTTCACCTTCCCGCAAGGGACCACGGACGATCAAAAGGCGCAAACTTTCCGGGAGGTGATCAACCAGCAGGTCGCCATGGTCCGCGAACTGCTCTCGCAAGACAAGACTCCGCTCTTCCACTTCACCATGTACTCGGAGATGCTGCCCCAGTACCAGCGCAATCCCGCGGCGTTCGATCTGCCCGGCGATGTCATCGTCGTATGGCCGGACGACAACGACGGCCACATGCGCGCCTTGCCGCCGGAGTTGGGGCGCTGGAAGCACGGCGTCTACTACCACCTGGCTTATCTGGGCGGCAGGCTGAGCAAGCAGTTGACTCATACCATCGGGCCTTCGACTGTCGCGGAGCAGTTCGACAAGATTGTGAAGTCCGGAGCCACCGAGTACATGCTGGTCAACGTCTCGGAGGTGCGCGATTACGTCATGGGCGCGCGCATGCTCGCCGACATCACCTGGGACGCTCCTGGGATCTATGCCGCGCCGAACCCGGCCGAACGCTACACCGCCTGGTGGTCGCGGGAGTATTTCGGGGCAGCGGCGGGCGGGGCGGGGCGCCCTCTGGGCCCGGCGCAGGCGGCCGAGACCGCGTACAACAGGTACTTCGCCTTGATCGACACGCCGGACAAGCTTTGGCTGGCCGCGGATGCGGTTGAGGAAATGCTCGACCGGCTTTACCGCAAGGTGGCGGGCGAAACGTATCCGGCCGTCGACGTCGGCACGCTCGCCCTGTTACAGTCGCGGGACCGGCAGTCGGATGACGCGCTCGCGGCGGAAGCGCGGGCGGAAAGCGGGATGTCGCTTTCCGAGCAGCGGTTCTTCTCCGTGGACGTGGCCCTTGGCCTTCAGGTCGCCTCGCGACAGACCAAGGCGGCGCTCAAGCTGGAAGAGGCGCTGCGGGCGCCGGACGCGGGACGGATGTGGCAGCTCGTCCGGGACGCGCGCTCGTCGCTGGAGCAGATGGAGACGGAACTGGCCCGGGCCGAGTACCCGCCATTCGACCGCTGGTACAACGAGTCCTGGATCCGCTCCGCCGGCAGCCAGAACAACCCCCACCGCCCATACGTCCAGCTCCGCGCATTCATCTCCAGTGAGGGACACGGGCGCCTGGTTCGCGGACGCCGGTTCTGAAGAGGGCCGCGCGCTGATGCCGGTCGCGGCGCTTTCTTATTCAGGCAGCGCTTCCACAGGCTCGACGCGCCTCATCAGCGCCAGCCCCACGATCAGCGCCACCGGCATCAGCACTCCGATGCCAAGGAACACGGGTGCGTAGCTGTGCGTCACATCGAGAGTGCGCCCGACGGCCCAGGTGCCGATCACCGAACCCGCGGTCGATCCCGTGCCGGCGATGCCATATACCGAGGCCACGGCGCGCGACGGGAAGTAGTCGCCGGCCAGTGTGTGCACGGTGATCGACCAGAACATCCAGAAGAAGACGGCCATCGAAATCAGCGCCACCGTCCAGAATAGGGAGTGCGCGAAAACCGCCAGCGCGCCCACCGGCGAGACCAGCGCCGCGACCGCCATCAGGGTCTTGCGCGTGCGATTGACGCTCCAGCCGGCGCGCTGCAAACGCAACGCCACGTAGCCGGCCGCGAAGTTGGAGATGTCGGCTGCCAGAAACGGAATCCACGCGACTGCCCCGATGCCGGCAAGATTCAACCCGCGCTCGCGCGTGAGAAACTCCGGGATCCAGAAGACGTAGAAATACCACATCGGGTCGGCCAGGAAACGGCAGAAGAAGATGGCCCACGTTTGCCGGTATCCGAGCAGTTCCACCCAGCGAGTGCCGGCGCGGGCCTTCCCGCCGGCCGGGGCGCGCTCCATCTCCGGGTGCGACCACCGGAACGCTTGGAGCGCCAGCACCCAGAAGATGCCGATGGCGCCGGTGGCGATGAACGCGGCGCGCCATCCCGCGCGAAAGGTGATCCACGCCACCAGCGGTGGCGCGATCATGGCGCCCAGGCTCGAACCGCTGTTGCAAGCGCCCATGGCCAGGGTACGCGCTTCCTTGGGCACCCATTGAGCCACCGCCTTGGCAAACGCGGGCCACGCGCCGGCTTCGCCCACCGCCAGCAAGCTGCGAAACATCCCCAGGCTGAACGGTCCACGCGACAGGGCTGCCGCCATTCCCGCAATGGACCACCACGTCACCGAGAGCGACAGCCCACGCCCCACACCCAGCCGGTCGATCACCCAGCCCGCGAACGTATAAGCCACGGCGTAAGTCGCCAGGAAGGCGTTCAAGATGGCGGCATACTGGCCGTTGCTCAGGTGGAATTCCGCGCGCAGCGTAGGCGCAAGAACGGAAACCACCTGGCGGTCGATAAAGTTGATGGTGGTTTCCCCAAGCAGCAGCGCCACCAGCACCAGCAACGCGCGGCGCGACAGCACCGACTGAAATTCCGATTCGCGGGAGACAGACACTGCTCCCATCATGCCAGCTTGTTATACTGAATATTCGCCGCAGGCAGCCCGCTGGAGTGGCGGAACTGGCAGACGCACGGGACTCAAAATCCCGCGCTCTTCACTGAGCATGTGGGTTCGACCCCCACCTCCAGCACCAATCAATGGCTCGCATGGGGCGTGGGCGCCGTCATAAGCTGCACGAACATCTTCCCGAACTTGGGCATGTCCACGTCCAGTTGCGCATCGACCAGTGGCACGTCCAGGGCGGGCTTGGAGCGGTCCGACCACGTGAGCGTGTCGCCATAGCCGGCGCCGCGATCCAGGTCAACGTCCATGTACACCTGGCGTTCGGCGGTGATCAGGCTGGGATCGAGCCACGCGGCCGCCGCCAGCTCATCCCACATGTAGCTGCGCGCCGGGTGCGAGTACCGGGCTATGTACTGGGCCGCGGGTGTCTGTGCCCTGGCGATTTGATCGAACATTTCCTGGCTGAGCTGAGTCTTCACGGAGACATCCACGGTGGTGCAGACAATGGACGGCCAGTGCGCGCGCAGAACGATGTGGGCGGCTTCCGGGTCGAACCAGAGGTTGAACTCGTGACGCGGGTTGTCGGCGTGCTCCAAATCATTAGTCCGCGGATTCAGGCTACCGCCCATGAACACCAGTTCCTTGCTCAATTCCGCGAACTCCGGATCAAGACTCTGCGCCAATGCCAGGTTGGTCATGGGCCCGCCGGCATAGATGGTAACCTGGTGCGGAAACTTGTGAACCATCCGCACCAGGAAGTGAGCGGCGTCTTCGTCCAATGGCTTGGTGGTGGGATCTGCTTCCGCCAGTGGCGGCACCTCAAACGGACCGTGGCTGTTTGGGCGGCGGGTCCAGGCGCCCTGGTATGCGACCCTGCCGAACTGCCGTTCCCACAACTGCGTCGCCGGTTGTGTCCGCACGAGGGGGAAGACCGCTCCCGGCGCCACCGGAATATCCGTGCGTCCCACCAATTCCAGAAGCCGCAGCGTGTGGGCCACTTCTTCATCCCGCCAGGCGTCCCCGGTTACCACGGTGATGCCCAGCGTGGTCACATTGGGCGACTGTAACAACAACAGGATCGACATCATGTCGGTACCGCCCGGCCCGGCGGCGTCCTGGTCGATGATCACGTAACGGTTCTCCTGCGCGAATGCCGGGCCGGCCAGAAGAAGCAGGCTCAGGATCACCAGAGTTTTTCTTGCGATTAGGCGCATATACCTCGTCATCTTCTCACTCCGCTCCGACCCAGAGGATACCCCGGTCGCGGCTCCGTGATCGGCAGCACGTCGCTGTGCAGCGGCTTTCACTTCCCGTCTGCCCATGTGATGAGTCCGGGCAGGAACGCCTTGGCCTCGTCGGCGTGGTACGGCAAAACGCGCACCGTGTAGCCGTGGAGACCGCTCCGGCAGCACGGCACCGCCGCCGCTTCGAAGATACAGAGTCCTTCCGGGCTCTGGCCGGCCGGTTGCATGGGAATCGCCACGCCATCCGTGATTTCGCCGCCGGAGTCGAGCCGGCCCAGATAGAGCTCCACCGCGACTGCATCCACGGGAATCGCCCCGAGCCGGATCCAGGCCCGGACGTGGATCCGGCTGCCAACCGCCAGCTCCGTGGCCGCCAACGCGGCGATGCGCTCGACGCGGACCTGCGCCCAGTTCGCCCGTATGCGCGAAACCCAGGCCGCCAGGGCCTTGGCGCGCTCCGATTTTTCCGCCGTCAACCGTTGGTACCTCTCGTGCGCCATCACATAGAAGCCGGCTGCATACTGCTTGACCACCCGTTGCATGTTGAATGACGGACACAGGCGGGCGATGGAGGTCTTCATGTTGGCGATCCAGCGCCGCGGCAGGCCATCGGCGCCCCGGTCATAGAAGGTAGGAACGATATCGTGTTCCAGCAGGTCGTAGAGGGCCGCTGACTCCACCTGGTCCTGGTAGTCGGCGTTGTCGTATCTCTCGCCGCGTCCGATGGCCCACCCGATGAACTGATTCCCGGAAGCCGCGTCCCGCCAGGCCTCGTCCCACCATCCATCCAGTGTGCTCAGATTGATGGCGCCATTGGCCAGCGCCTTCATGCCGCTGGTTCCGCTGGCCTCGAGGGGCCGGAGCGGAGTGTTGAGCCAGATGTCCGAGCCCTGGACCAGGTACCGGGCCACGGCCATATCGTAGTTTTCGAGGAACACCAGCCGGCGGCGAAACTCTTTCTGCTGCGCCAGCCTGACGATCCGCTGGATCAACTCCTTGCCGGCGTCGTCGCGAGGATGGGCTTTGCCGGCGAATAGAATCTGCACGGGCCGTTCCGCCTGGTTGAGGATGCGGCCCAGGCGCTCGATGTCGCGAAGCAGCAGCGCGGCCCGTTTGTAAGTGGCGAATCGCCGCGCGAAGCCGATGGTCAGCGCATCCGGGTCCAGCACTTCGTCGGCCGCATCGATCTCCGACTGCGGCGCGCCCCGGCGCTGGAGCTGCAACCGCAGATACCGCCTGGCGAAGGCCACCAGCCGCACCCGCCGGTGTTCGTGCGTTCGCCACAGTTCCTCGGCCGGAATGCCCTCCACCCGCTGCCAGAGTTTCGAATCGGCGTGCTCCTCCCGCCACTTCGGCCCTAGGTACCGGTCATACAATTGGTTCATCTCGAACGAAATCCAGGAGCGAAAATGCACGCCGTTGGTGACGTGGCCGATGGGAATCTCATCTTCCGGGACACCCGGCCAGATGGACTTCCACATCGCCCGGGCGACCTTCCCGTGCAGCTTGCTGACTCCGTTGCTAGAGGCCGCCATGCGAAGCGCCAACACCGTCATGCAGAACTCTTCGGCGTCGTTGGCCGGATTCTGCCGGCCTAGCCCCAGGAACTCCCAACGGCTGATCCCCAGCCCGTTCATGTAATCCCCGAAATAACGGTCCATCAAGGAAGGCGGAAAGTAATCGTGACCTGCCGGCACCGGCGTGTGGCCCGTGAAGATCAGGCCCGCGGAGGCCTCCTCCCACGCCTCATGAAACGAGAGCCCATGCTTCTCTTTCAGCCTGCGCACCCGTTCCAGCCCGAGGAAGGCGGAGTGCCCCTCGTTCATGTGGTACACCGTCGGCTCCAGTCCCAGCGCTTCCAGCGCCCGGTAACCGCCGATGCCGAGGAGGATCTCCTGTTTCAGCCGCATCTCCAGGTCACCGCCGTAAAGCTGGTCGGTAATGACGCGGTCTTCCGGATGGTTGGCCGGAAGGTTGGAATCCAGCAGGAAAAGCGAGACGCGGCCGACTTGCGCTCGCCACACCTGTGCCGTCACCGGCCGGCCGGGATACGATATTTCCACTGTCACGGCGCTCCCGTCGGCCCGGCGTTCGAGGGTCAGCGGGAGGTTCTGAAAATCGTTGTCTTCGTACGACTCCTGCTGCCATCCGGCGGCGTTGAGGTATTGACGAAAGTACCCTTGCTGGTACAGCAGGCCGACGCCCACCAGTGGCACACCCAGATTGCTGGCCGACTTCAGATGATCGCCGGCCAGCACGCCGAGCCCGCCCGCAAATATGGACAGGCACTCCGTCAAGCCGAATTCGGCCGAGAAATAAGCCACCAGCAGTCCGTCGGTCTTGCCGTAAGTGCGGCGATACCAGGTGGATTCCGCCGAGAGGTAGGAAGCCAGTTCCCCGACCAGGCGGTCCAGTTGGGCCAGGAACGATTCGTCCTTGGCCGCGGCCTCCAGTTGCGCCTGGTTAATCGTCCCCAACATCAGGACCGGATTGTGCCCGGTGGATTCCCAGAGGTCGCTATCCAAGCGGCGGAAAAGTTCAATGGTGTCGTGGTCCCACGCCCAGCGCAGGTTGTGCGCCAGTTGACGGAGGCCTTCGAGCGGAGCCGGTATGGATGGGATGACATTGAAGACGTGGATAGGCTTCATACTGCAAGTATAGGAGCTTCAGACTCCGTATTTCGGATAACGACTTGCCTTAACTGCCCCGCTGCCTATAGGACTTTTGTCCCATATTGCTGAAGCGCCTTCTGGTTGAACTCGATGCCAAACCCGGGCGTGTCGTCGAGGTAGAGGATGCTCTTCTCGATACGTGGCTTGCGATCGTAGATCTCGAACCAAAAGGGGTCCCGGTCAGGGTTGGCGAAGGACTCGAGGATGTAGCCGTTTGGGATGGAAGCCAGCAGGTGGCCATGCAGCACGGGCTCGTGGTGAGGCGCCATTTTGATGTACGACATGCTGGCCATGTCCGCGATCTTGCGCCATTCGGTGATGCCGGCGTGAGCGTTGCAGTCGAACTGCATGACGTCGATAGCCCCGGTCTCCATCAGCCGGCGGGCGCCCCAGCGCGTCATCTCATGCTCTCCGGAAGCCAATGGGATGCGCGTGTTCAGCTTCAGTTGCTTGAGGGGTTCCACATCGTCGTACCAGCGCAGGGGCTCTTCCAGCCAGGTGATGTCCAGGTCGTACATTCGGTTGGAAGCTTGGATCGCGGTTGGCAAATCCCAGCCTTGGTTGACATCGAGCATGAGCTTGACCTGGGGTCCGACCGCCTGGCGAACGGCTTTGACCCGATCGTAGTCGTCCTCCACCGAGAAGCCGCCACTGATCCCTCCGACCTTGAGCTTGATGGCGTTGAAGCCCTGATCCACGTAGCCGCGGACCTCCTGGACCAACTCCGGGATGCCTTTGCCTTCCCGGTAGTAGCCGCCGGTGACGTACACCGGGACGGTATCGCGATAGCCGCCGAGGAACTTGTAGACCGGGAGGCCGGCAGACTTCGCCATGATGTCGTAAATGGCGGCGTCCACCGGCGCCATGGCGGAGATGACAATGGCCTGGGACCACCCCTTAGTGGAAGGTTCCCGGCCGTACGTCACCGCGAACATCTTTTCCCAGATCTTTCCGACCATGAACGGGTCCTCGCCGATGATCAGGTCGGCGAATCCTTTGCGGAACACGTCGGCGCCGCCTCCCGCGCCTTCGCCATGCCCCGAGATACCGGCATCGGTATGCACGGTCACAATCAGGCGGGAGGCTCTCGGTTGGTAGCCGCCGATCGGCGAATTGGACATCCAGAAGCGCTCCTTCAGGGCCTTCTCGAGATGGAGAACTTCAACCTTGGTGATTCTTACAGGCTTGCTCGATCCGCGCGGACGGTCGGCGGCGGGCGTTTGGGATACAAGGGTGGCTGGGGTTCCCAGCAGGGCAGTCTTCAAAACGTTGCGGCGGGTCATGACGACGCCAGTGTATCACCGCGGAGTTCGCGCGATAATGGCGTCGTGACCGAACGCACATTCGGCTGGACTGGCGTCGAAGTCTCTGTCATCGGACAAGGCACCTGGATGATCGAAGGCTCCCGCGACAGCGAGCGGCGCGCCGTGGAGGCCCTGCGCGCCGGCATGGATCTCGGCCTCACGCACATCGACACCGCGGAGATGTACGGCAGCGGCCGAGCCGAGAAGCTCGTCGGCGAGGCTATCGCCGGGCGGCGCGATGAGGTCTTCTTGGTCAGCAAGGTCCTGCCGTCCAACGCCAGCTACGAAGGCACGCTGCGCGCTTGCGAGCGGAGCCTGGCGAGGCTGGGCACGGACCACCTCGACCTCTATCTCCTGCACTGGGAGAGCAGCTATCCGATTGCCGACACCATGCGCGCCATGGAGCGCCTGATCGACGAGGGCCAGATCCGTTTCACCGGAGTCAGCAACTTCGACGTCCCGGAGATCGAAGCCGCCCAGGCCGCGCTGCGCCACCACAAGCTGGCTTCGAACCAGGTCCTGTACCACCTGCGCGACCGTGGCATCGAGCGCAAGCTGATCCCGTACTGCGAAAAGCATCAGATCGCGGTGGTGGCCTACTCGCCCTTCGGACACGGAGCGTTCCCGCGCCCGGATTCCGCCGCCGGCCGGGTACTGGCGGAAGTCGCCAAGCGCAACGGCCGCACGGCGCGGCAGGTGGTCCTTAACTTCCTCACGCGCTTCCCGCACGTCTTTACGATTCCGAAAGCCGGCCAGCCCGAGCACACCCGCGAAAACGCCGGCGGTGCAGGATGGACGCTCTCACCCGAAGATATCGCCGCCCTCGGCCGCGCCTTCCCCGCGCCCGATCACGACGTGCCGCTGGGGATGCTGTAGCAGGTTGCTGAAAAAGGCCTGTGAGCCCTTGATCCTTCGTCGGTGGGGCAGGCGATTCGCCTGCCCGTTAGCTTCTTCATGGACTACCGTAGGCGCCCCACCGAGCTCTTGCCGGCCGGCAGGCTAGGTCCTCGACCGTGTGAACATGGTCCTTGCATGTGGGGCAGGCTGGTAGCCTGCGGCGGGTTGTCAACCCGCTGGAGCGCCGGTTTCCAACCGGCGCGCAGCTTGACAAGCTGCCCTACAAACGAACACATTCACGCGGTCATGACACTAGCTAACTTGACGCGCTGAGAGCACATCCCGCGCAGTTGTCCAACGAATACCGGGATAGCGATCGTTGTCGAGCGGCTCTAGCTTTGCCCGGCCGTCGAACATGTTACGCATGTACTGCATGCCCTGCCATGCCGGGTAAAGTTCCTTCTCTCCGGGAGCGACCGTGCGCG
>JBEKYW010000048.1:0-35090 GCA_049510555.1 Bryobacteraceae bacterium | reverse complement strand
CGATCATGACCACCGATCCGGCCGGCATCATCACCGACGTCAACAAGCAGATGGAGGCGCTCACCGGCTGCACGCGCGACGAGCTGATCGGCGCGCCGTTCAAGAACTACTTCACCGATCCGGGGCGGGCCGAGGCGGGTATCAAGCAGGTTCTGCGCGAGAAGAAGATCACCAACTACGAGCTCACCGCTTTCGCCCGGGACGGCAAGACAACCGTGGTGTCCTGCAACGCGACCACCTTCTACGACCGCGACAGGAAGCTCCAAGGCGTGTTCGCCGCCGCGCGCGACGTCACCGAGCGCAAACGTCTCGATCAGGCGCTGCAGGAGCAGAACGTCGAGTTGAAGAGAGCCAGGGCCGCGGCGGAAAAAGCCAACATCGCGAAATCGGACTTCCTTTCCAGCATGAGCCATGAGCTTCGCTCGCCGCTCAATGCGATCCTCGGCTTCGCCCAGCTCATCAATTCCGATTCCCCGCCGCCAACGCCCTCCCAGACGGCCAGCATCGATCAGATTCTCCACGCGGGATGGTATCTACTGGAGCTGATCAACGAAATCCTCGATCTCGCGCAGATCGAGTCCGGAAAGCTTGCGCTGTCGCTGGAACCCACGTCGCTGGCCGAAGTCATGTTCGAATGCCAGGCCATGATCGAGCCGCAGGGGCAAAAGCGCGGCATCAAGATAACCTTTCCCCAGTTCGACCTCCCTTGCTTTGTCAATGCCGATCGGACCCGGTTGAAGCAGGTTCTCATCAACCTTCTTTCCAATGCGATCAAGTACAACCAGGCGAACGGAACGGTCGTCGTGGACGTGGACCGCGCCGGGAGCACCCCGGAACGCATTCGCGTCCGCGTCAAGGACACCGGCGCGGGGTTGCCTCCGGACATGCTGATGCAGCTTTTTCAGCCGTTCAACCGTCTCGGACAAGAGAGGAAGAGTGAGGAAGGCACGGGCATCGGCCTCGTGATGAGCAAGCGGCTGGTTGAACTGATGGGAGGCGAGATCGGCGTGGAGAGCACTGTCGGGTTGGGTAGTGTGTTCTGGTTCGAACTGAACTCGGCCGCCGCACCACAACTTGCAGTTGACAGAGCCGAACCCGCGGCAAATCCACAAGCGCAGGTTCAGCAGGGCGCGCCACTGCGCACGCTGCTCTATGTCGAGGACAACCCGGCTAACCTGATGTTGATCGAGCAACTCGTCGCGCGCCGCCCGGATATGCGCCTGCTGAGTGCGAGAGACGGAAATCTGGGTATTCAGCTTGCGCGCGCCAACCAGCCGGACGTGATCCTGATGGACATCAACCTGCCTGGTATCAGTGGCACCGAAGCCCTGAGAATTCTTCGCGAAGACCCGGCAACGGCGCACATTCCCGTGGTTGCCCTCAGCGCCAACGCCATGCCACGCGACATCGAGAAGGGCCTGCGGGCAGGATTCTTCCGGTATCTCACCAAACCGATCAAGGTCGATGAGTTCATGCATACGCTGGATGTCGCCTTGGAATTCGCTCGACAGGGGGCCGGTCGCGCCAAATGAATCGGGATGAAGGTCCATGGTCAGCCCAGCCGACATTCTGAACGCCAGAATCCTGGTGGTTGACGATCTGGAAGCCAATGTCCTTCTGCTCAAGGGCATGCTGCGCATCGCCGGCTATACTTCCATCGAGTCCACAACTGATCCGAACGAGGTCTGCGAACTGCATCGCAAGAACCGCTACTCCCTGATCCTGCTCGATCTCCAAATGCCCGGCATGGACGGATTCCAGGTGATGGAAGGCCTGAAGGAAATCGAAGAGGACGGCTATCTTCCGGTCCTCGTGATCACCGCGCAGCCGGCTCACAAGCTGCGCGCTCTCGAGGCTGGGGCTAAGGATTTCGTCAGCAAACCGTTCGATCTGGCCGAGCTGCGCGCGCGCGTTCACAACATTCTGGAAGTGCGCCTGTTGCACCTGGAAACGAAGAACTACAGCAGAGTGCTGGAGGAGACGGTCCGGGAACTCGAGGCGAGCCGCGAGGTGATTCGTCTGAAAACCCTGGAGGAGCGAAAGAACAGCGAGCGGGAATTGGCCCTGGCGCAGGAAACTCAGGAAAGCCTGCTGCCCCGTTTCCTGCCTCAGTTCGAGAGTTTTCGCATCCATGCCTTTAACAGTCCCACACGCTATGTGGGAGGGGATTTCTACGATTTCCTGCAACTGAGTTCAGGGGAATGGATGGGGGTTCTGGCCGATGTCTCTGGCAAAGGGATATCCGCAGCTCTGTTAAGTTCGATGGTGCTGGGCGCTCTCAGCATGGAATTTCACTCCGGGACCCAACCGCAGGAGATCTTGAACCGGGTTAACCGGCTCCTTTGCGAGAAATCCCTTCCCTTCCAGTTCGTTACGCTCTTTCTGTTTCTCCTGGGCCCGGATGGCACGGGACAATTCATCAACGCGGGACATAATCCAGCCTATTTGTTCCGTTTCGCTACGGGAAGAATCGAAGAACTGGTCTCCGACGCCTTTATCCTGGGGATGTTCGACTTCGCCTCCTATCAATCCCGCACTTTCCATCTCGATAAAGGCGACATTCTGGTGGTGTATTCCGACGGCCTTACCGACGCGCAAAACCAGCAGGAAGAAATGTTCGGAGAGACAAGACTACTCCAGCTCATTCGGCAAGAGGCTCCCTCGGGAAGTGACGCGCTCGAGCAGACGTTCTTGAAAGCCATTGAGGAATTCACTCAGGGCATGCCGCAAACCGATGACATCACCTTCGTAGTCGTCGAGAAACATCAGTGAAGCGATCGCTTTCACTGCACCGCTACTGTGATGCCGGTCTGGCTGATGTTTCCGCCGATCGACACTGCAATCGGCAGCGGGCCCGACGGCGCGTTTGCCGGGAGTTGCACGTTGAGCTGCATCATCCCCGCTACTAATCCCGGCGCCTCGCCGGCGTACGCATAGAGAACCGGCTGGCCGTTGATGAATACCCTGATCGGCAGTGCCGGCGCCGGCGTCACCTGCGGAGGCGGCAAGGTCGCGGTGGTAATTGCGCCTGTGACGCCCTGCGGGCTGGTCTGGCCCTCGCCCGTCATGAACACCTGTACGATGCTGCCCTTGGCCGCGGCATGGCCCGGCCCGTTCAGGCTGCTGTCCTGGTTCAGGATGGCCCCCGGCCCGCTACCCGCCGAGTTCTGGGCGAACAGGCCCGGGGCCGAGGTTGCCGAGGTCAACTGGTACGCGTTGGTAGTCTCGCCCGCGTAGTCGATCCACACCGAGGGGTTGGAAATGAGCGCCATCTCATACGGCACCACCGCCGACACCTGTGTGTTGCCCGCGTAAATCATGGGAGCGGGGATACCATTGAACAGCACCCGCAGGCCGCCGATGGTGGTGGCCAGCTTGCCGGTGGCCGGGTCCGTGGTTGCGTAGGCCGCGGTGGCCGGTCCGATGGATGTACCAAAGATGGTAACCATCTCGCCTGGGGAAACCGGCCCGCCGATGAAGCTTGCCGCGTTCACCACACTCTTGATGGGGGGTAGCGGGGCCGCCGCCGCGGCTGGCTGAGTGACGGTGACCGAGACGCCCGCAACCAAAACGGTGGCGCTGAGGGTCGCGCCAGAGTTGTTGGGAAAGACTGCGAGAGCCACGGAAGCGGAGCCGGCGCCGGAGGATGCGCCTGAAGGCGCGATCCAAGCCGGCAAGCCGGAGACTGCCCAGGTACAAGAAGCGGCGGTTTGAATGCCGACGTTCAGACGACCGCCCGAGGCTGGGGCCTGCAACGTGGCAGGTGAGACAGAGTAAGTGCAGGAAGATCCACCTGGCGTCAAGACACGGATGCGGTTGTTATTGGTGTCGGCGACGTAGACGTTGCCGGCAGAGTCGACGGCGAGGCCTCCAGGGGCGTTGAACCGGGCGCTGGTGGCCGGGCCGTTGTCGCCGCTGAAGCCCCACATCCCGATTCCCGCAACGGTGGTGATCACCCCGTTGGAGACCTTGCGGATGCGGTTGTTACCCGACTCGGCGATGTAGAGGTTGCCGGCAGGGTCCACGGCAACAGCTTGGGGATACCACAACTGGGCGTTGGTGGCGGGGCCGTTGTCGCCGCTGAGGCCTGGCGTCCCGTTTCCGGCCACGGTGGTGATCACCCCGTTCGACACCTTGCGTATGCGGTGGTTAAAGCTATCGACGACGAAGAGGTTGCCCGCAGAGTCCACGGCGATGCCGACGGGCTGATACAACTGGGCGCTGGTGGCCGGGCCATTGTCGCCAGAGAAGCCCCATGTCCCGTTTCCCGCCACGGTGGAGATCACCCCGTTCGAGACCTTGCGGACGCGCTGGTTATCAGGGTCGGCGATGTAGAGGTTGCCCGCAGAGTCTACAGCGATGCCGGCGGGAAGGTTCAACTGGGCGCTGGTGGCGGGGCCGTTGTCGCCGGGGGACGAGCCGCCTCCTGCCACGGTGACGATCACTCCGTTCGAGACCTTGCGGATACGGCCGTTATCGGAGTCGACGATGTAAAGGTTGCCGGCGGAATCCACGGCGACGGCCGCGGGATAGTTCAACTGGGCGTTGGTAGCTGGGCCGTTGTCGCCGCTGAAGCCCAGCATCCCGTTTCCCGCGACGGTAGTGATCACCCCGTTCGCGACCTTCCGGATGCGATGGTTACGAGAGTCGGCGATGTAGAGGTTGCCGGCAGGATCCGTAGCGACCCCGTTGGGATCGTACAACTGGGCGCTGGTGGCAGGGCCGTTGTCGCCGAGGGACGAGCCGCCTCCTGCCACAGTGACGACCACGCCGTTCGAAACCTTGCGGATGCGATGGTTATAAGTATCGGCGATGTAGAGGTTGCCGAAAGAGTCCACAGCGACGCTGTAGGGTAAGTTCAACTGGGCGCTGGTGGCCGGGCCGCTGTCGCCGCTGAAGCCCCATGTCCCGTTTCCGGCCACGGTGGCGATCACGGCGTTCGCGACCTTGCGGACGCGGGAGTTGCCGGAGTCTGCGATGTACAGGTTGCCAGCAGAGTCGACGGCGAGCCCATAGGGAGCGTTTAATTGGGCGCTGGTGGCCGGGCCGCTGTCGCCGCTGAAGCCTTGCGTCCCGTTTCCCGCTACAGTGGCGATCATCCCGTTCGCGACCTTGCGGATGCGATGGTTATAAGTATCGGCGATGTAGAGGTTGCCGGCAGAGTCCACGGCGATGCTGTAGGGTGAGTTCAACTGGGCGCTGGTGGCCGGGCCGTTGTCGCCGCTGAAGCCCCACGTCCCGCTTCCGGCCACGGTGGTGATCACCCCGTTCGAGACCTTGCGGATGCGGGAGTTACCAGAGTCGGCGATGTAAAGGTTGCCAACAGAGTCCACGGCGACCCCGTTAGGAGCGTATAACTGGGCGCTGGTGGCCGGGCCGTTGTCGCCGCTGAAGCCTTGCGTGCCGTTTCCGGCCACGGTGGTGATCACCCCGTTCGAAACCTGGCGGATCCGGTTGTTAAAGGAATCCGCGATGTAGAGGTTGCCAGCAGAGTCTACGGCCACCGCGCTGGGCCAGGCCAACCCCGCGCTGGTGGCTGGACCGTCATCGCCGCTGAAGCCCCAGGTGCCGTTTCCCGCTACCGGGGCCAAGATACCTGTTGTGGAGTCCAATCGCAGGACACTGTCCTGACATACGAAAAAGAGGTTGCCTGCCCGGTCCGTTGCAACACTACCCCAACTTTTGTCGAGACACAGGCTGGCGGACGTTCCTGGAATGTTAGCCGGGAGCCCGCCGGCAAATGTCGATATGGTGTAGGTTTGACCGGATGCAGACCAGGACAAGACCGAGGCGAGAAGAACAACAGGCAGCAGACGCATTGTTTTTGGAATATCTCCAATACCCGAAATGCTTTCTAGACTGCACCGACACCGTGATTCCGCTCTGGCTGAGGTGCCCGCCGATCGACACTATTGCATCACCCGCGCTACCAGGGCGGGCGCCTCCCGGCGTGACCGCCGCGTGCAGCGAGGCGACGCGTCTTGCGGTGTGGTTCCCTCGTTCGTCAGTTACATTGCGACCGTGATCGCAAGCCTGACGTTTGGATACCTGCGGTTATAAAGGTAGTACCCGTCGTCATAATCGATGTAAACGTCATCGGTGCTGTACCAGTCTTCTGCCCAGTATTCCGGCCAGGGATCCAGGAGCATGAAGGAAAAGCCGCCGTACGAGAAGCGCGGATACCCCATGTAGATTGTGGGGCTGCCCATCCGGAAAAAGTGTTGACTCCCGAAAGAGAGACTGAAGCGGTCCTGAGGAATGTAGTAACCACCATAGCCTCCACGCTGCGCCCAAGTGCGGTGGTCGCTTTCCCACCGTTGGGCACGATTTTGCTGCCATGTACTGTGCCCCTGCCAAGCGCCCTGCTGTAACCATCCCCGCTGCTGTTGCCACGCAACTGCCTGCTGCCGGGTACGTTGCGGTTGCTGTTGTTGCCGGGCCGGCTGGGAACGTTGTGCCTGCTGCTGTTGTGATTGTTGTTGCTGAGTCTGCCGGGCCCGCTGCTGCTGCGGCTGCTGTTGCTGAGGCTGCTGAGCCCGCTGCTGCTGTGGTTGTTGTCGCTGAGGCTGTTGGGCCCGCTGCTGCGGTTGTTGTTGCTGAGGCTGTTGGGCCGGCTGCTGCTGCTGCGGTCGCTGTTGCTGAGGCTGTTGCTGCGGCTGTTGGGCCCGCTGCTGCTGTGGTTGTTGTTGCTGAGGCTGTTGGGCCCGCTGCTGCTGCTGCGGTCGCTGTTGCTGAGGCTGTTGGGCCCGCTGCTGCTGTGGTTGTTGAGCGGGTTGTCCGTGCTGCTGCTCTTGCGGTTGCCTCTGCGGTTGCTGTCCGCGTGCCTGCGGTTGTTGCGGCTGTTCCTGCCGCGCTTCAGGTTTGCCTTGTTTTTCCTTCTGCTGGTCGTGCTGCGCGTACGCAGGGACAATCGTCCCGAAAAGCAGAAACAGGGCAGCGCTACTGGTAGCTCGAACGAGTTGCATAGTAATCGTCCTCCCGTTAGTTTCACTATTGGGCATGCACGCAGACGGCCAGTCCGCCTTAACGATGTTCCACTGCCTCTGGTGCCTCGGCCTCGGCCTTGGTCTTGTGCATCGTCCCATCCGGATGGTTGGGTGGAGAGTAGAGCGTATACAGTTTTAATGGCGCCGTCTTCGACGTATTGATCACGTTATGGTATGTGCCTGCCGGAACTACGACCGCATCTCCGTCTCGCCCCGGGCGCTCTTGCTTTTCGTTGAAGACGAACAAGGCCTCCCCCTGTTCGATACGGAAGAACTGGTCGACGTTCTGGTGCACCTCGTCGCCGATTTCTTCCCCCGGTCCCAGGCACATCACTACAAGCTGGACGTGCTTTCCGGTGAATAAGACCTGGCGAAAGTACGTGTTCTCCAGAGTCTGTTTCTCAATCGGTCCAACGTATTCAATCATGGCAGCGGCTTCCTATTTCTTGGTTTCGTGAGCGACTGCCCAACAGACGACAGAATACGTTTGACGGCTGCCGGCGCCCTCTCCGTCGGCTGATCCGTCGTTCCGTAGTCGGCGGCAGCCTCCGAGGCGGAGGAGATATTCCGGGCGCCAGTGTCTTTCAGGGTCTTCTTCGCCCGGGCACACCACTCCCGACTGTCGCAGTGAACGGATAGGAGTATGCCGCCACGCCTGATTCGGCCCGCGTACCGCTTGGCGACGTATTCGGGCAGAGGCAGGCCCGCCAGCAATCCCACGATCCAACCCAGCGCCCCGCCGGCGCCGGCGCCAGCCAAAGCAGCCAGTATCGGTCCAGCCGCGACAAGCGGCTCTAAACCCGGGATGGCCACAGTTTGAATGGAAACCAACCAGGCCAATGCGGCGCCAATCACCGCACCCACTGCCGCTCCCGTCGCAGCTCCTTCCGGCGCCTTGGTGTGTTTCTCGTGCCCGAAATCCTTTGAGCCTTGGTTGTCGGACGACAGGACCGAGATGTCCGTCGGCCGATACCCCGCTTTATGCAGGACGTCGATGGCATCCGAAACGGTTGTGCGATCCGGATAGATTCCAATAACCGATGTATTCTTTGCCATTTCGTGTCTCTCCTTTTGGAAGTGTCGTGTTTGTGTCTGTGCACGAGCCGGGCCAAGCGCCGCAGACCGCCAGGATGCGGAGATGCGGGGTAGGTCAGGACGCGTAGGTGCAGAATTTGCCTTTTGGAATGCACATTTCGCTGAGCGAAGAGGCCGGGAGGCGCGGCTCTCGGCAGCCGCGCCTCATATACCTCTCGAATTCAAACGGCGGCAAAGGTGCCCCAGCCAAGTTACGCCGGGAAACCGGAAGGAGAAAGAGAAAACTATGAATTGGGACCAAATCGAAGGCAAGTGGAAGCAGTTCACCGGCTCTGCCCGCGAGCGCCGGGTAAAACTCACCGATAACGACTGGGAAACCATCGCCGGCAAGAAGGACCAGTTGGTCGGGCGAATTCAGGAGCGGTATGGAGTGGCGAAAGCGGAGGCCGAAAAGCAGGCTGACGAGTGGTCGCGCGCGCTGCAGCATTCCGAGCGCGAAAGCCACGCTGCCACCCGCCTTTAGGAATCGCCCGCCCGGGCTCGCCCGTAGGGGCTGGCCATCGGATTGCTGTGCATCAGTCGAATTGGCGAAGTTACCTTTCAAACCTGCCCTCTGCTGCAACCGGCAAGGGGGAAGAAGAGTGGGCTGTAGCAACGGCGTGCTTGCGGGAGCCGGTTGTTCGAGTTTTTATCGCCGCTCACTTGACCTTTCCTTGTTTGTTGCCGCAGAGGGGTTTCTTTGTGCGATGTTTTCATAATGGCCTTTCCGGGGATCACGATTGCGGTAGCCGTCTGGCGTTTCTGGCGAAGGAAGAATAGGACGCGGACCTTTCCAGGCACGACTTAGCGCAACACTCCAGACGACCCGACGCCGGATCCCAGCCCGAACCCGGGCGAGCCGCATCGGCAGCAGCTCTTGCTGGTCCATGAGTTGCTCCGATGCGGTTTTTCTTTGGGGGGCGCGGCAGTTCCTGCATTCCGGGCGGCAATAGCTGCATGAGCCAATGGCGCAGATGGCAAGACCGGCTGCGAGAGATTCTCAGTTCTGGCGTTGCGCCACGCGTGTTTCAAGGTGCCGTGCGCCGATGGACCTCGAAATGCTTCTCCTTCCCCGTGTGCGACCAGCCAGCCGAGGTCTGCAAGGCATGGTGCCCGACAGAGCTGTGAGCTGGGCGCACGGATTCGAAAGCAAAGGAGCAGAAGCAGATGAGCATTTTGAGAAAAGCAACGACAACGGTGTTCTGCCTGGCGTTAATGGGCGCAGTATTTTCACCAGCCGCAAAGGCGGACGCGTGGAACAGGAAGACCACGATGACTTTTAGCGGGCCTGTGGAGATTCCGGGAGTCCACCTCAAGGGGTGGGGGGTGTTGCCGGCCGGCACCTATGTGTTCAAAATCATGGACTCGCAGTCCGACCGCCACATTGTCCAGATCTTTAACAAGGCCGAAAATGTGGTCTACGCCACTATCCTGGCCATCCCGAACTATCGCCTCAAGGCGACTAGCAAGACCGTAGTTACTTTCCGGGAGCGGCCGGCTGGTGAGCCGGAGGCGCTCCGGGCATGGTTCTATCCCGGCAGAAATTGGGGCGAGGAATTTGTGTACCCGAAGGCGAAAGCCATAGAGCTGGCCAAGGAGACCAACACGCCGGTTCTTTACACGGAGGCCGATTTGCCGCTGGAGGTCACAACGCCGATCTTGCCGGTGACCGCACCGGAGGTAGTGCAGTTGAAACAGGTGCCCATTAAGGCGATTCAACCCACCGGAGAAGTGGTGGAAGTCGCCGCGGTGGTCACTCCGCCGCCGGCCGTGGAGCTCAAGCCGGACACGGCGCCGACAGAGATAGCGGCGGCGCTTCCGAAAACAGCGAGTCTGTTGCCATTGATCGCAATGCTCGGACTGCTGGCTTTGGGCCTGGGTTTGGCCTTCCGAATGGTGCAAAAGCGCGTTCTGTGACGGCTTGGTGCGCCACGCGGCGCGCCTTTTCTTGGGGCGCGCCCGCGGCTGGAGAGCAGCTATGAGGACAGGGCTATCGAGGGCGGGAGGGCGCAGCGCGGCGAAAGCGATCGCTCTCCCGACCCTTCTTTTGATTGTCCTGATGGGCTACACCGGACATCAGACTCCACCGGTGCCACAAGGTCGCGACTCGGGACCTCTCCGAATCTCGGTGGACGTTGCCCTGGTGGTGTTGCACGCTACGGTGTCCGACCGGCAAGGTGGCTTTGTCTCCGATCTGGGCGAGCGGGATTTTGAGGTTTATGAGGACGGTGTACCGCAATCCATACGGCTCTTCAGAAACGAAGATATTCCGGTCACCGTGGGACTGGTGGTCGACCACAGCACCAGCATGCGGCCGAAACTTGCGGAGGTGACCGCCGCCGCGCGGGCCTTCGTGCGGTCCAGCAATCGGGAAGACGAAATGTTCGTCGTCAATTTCAACGAGAGGGTGTCGCTGGGCCTGCCCGGCGCGATCCGATTCACCGATAGCACCGCCGAGCTGGGAGACGCGATCGCGGCCACACCTACCGGAGGCCAGACGGCTCTTTACGACGCGATCGCCAAAGGGCTAGAGGGATTGCAGACAGGCAGCCGGGATAAGAAAGTGCTGATCGTCGTCAGTGATGGTGGCGACAATGTGAGCGCGCACAGCCTGGCCGAAGTCATGAAACTGGCCGGGCTATCCAGCGCCGTCATCTACACCGTGGGCATATTCCAAGAAGAAGATCCAGACCGGAACCCGGGTGTGCTCAAGCGCCTGGCACAAGCGACGGGCGGCGAAGCTTTTTTTCCCGGCCAGATCGGCGACGTAGTGGCCATCTGCGAGCGCATCGCCCGGGACATTCGCCATCAATACACCATCGGATATGTTCCCATCAACCTGGCTCATGACGGTGCCTATCATGCCATTCGGGTACTGGCGCGGGCCCAGGGCCATCACGACAAACTGTCCGTGCGCACGCGCACCGGCTACATAGCGAGCGGCGAGCCGCGGCGTGACGATAAGAACGCCCAATGAGGCTTGTATTTAAGAGAGAACCACTCAGGCAGATGCTCAAGTGGGGCCAGCGCGCGCTCTTTGCCTGCGCCGTCCTGCTTCTGGGCTATTGCGGATTCGCTCTGGCGGACGCCTGGAGTTTCCAGAGGCGCGAGAGCCGGGAACTCGACCGCCTGCTGCGCGATCAGCGCGTGGCCAGTCAGGGCACGCCTCAACCGGAGTCCTCCCCTGCCCCGAAGGGCGCGCCTGCCGCCGCGACCGACGGTCTGATCGGCCGTATTGAGATCCCGCGGCTGCTCCTTTCCGCGGTGGTCGTCGAAGGGATCGGCAAAGCCACTCTCCGGCGCGCGGTCGGACATATTCCCGGCACGGCGCTGCCGGGCGAGGCCGGTAACGTGTGCCTCACCGGGCACCGGGACACGTTCTTTCGCCCGCTGAAGGATTTGAAGATCAAGGACGAGGTTGAATTCTCGACGCTGCAAGGCACTTTCAAGTACCAAGTCGAGTCGCTGAAGGTGGTAGATCCCGACGATATAGGGGTACTCGCTCCGTCCGGCGAGAACGTGCTGACGCTGGTGACCTGTTACCCTTTCTATTACGTCGGGCCGGCGCCCAAGCGGTGGATCGTAAGGGCAAGACAGGAGGTACGATAACGTGGGCGCTTCGGAGGTGAGCTTGAAACACGCTTCGGTTGTTCGCGCCGCCCGAATCCTTGTCATTGAAGACAACGCCTCGGATGTCTTCCTCCTCGAGCGGGCGCTGAAGAAGCAGGATTTCCGATTTGAACTGGTTCACTTGCTGAATGGCGGCGAAGCCCTCGCCTTTATTCGCCGGCAGGGGGCCTATGCCGAGACGGCCATTCCAGACTTGATCCTGATGGACTTAAACCTCTCCAAGTACACTGGCGAAGACATCTTGCGCGAGATTCGGGCAGCGAAACACCTGCTCGGCGTCCCAGTTTGCGTGTGGAGTTCTTCTCAATCCCGGCGAGACAAGTCTCTGCTCCAGGACCTCGGCGTTTCCCAATTCATCACCAAACCTTCCGGCCTGGATCAATTCATGGAGATCGGCAAAACCATCAAGGATCTGCTCGCAAGTCCCAAAGCCGGCTGAAGGCGCTACAATTCAGTCAGTTGGTCGGCCGCCAGAGTGGCACGACGCGTGCCCTGTGCGTTCCGGTGAGAAAGGCGATGGTGGTGGCAAAGAAGACCGGCAAACGTCGGCCAGGCGCGGTTGCGCGTTCTCCGCGTGCGCCCTCCGCAGCAGCGATCATGCGGCCAGCCGCCGAGGAACCCGGCGAAGTCAGTACGCTCCCCATGGTTGTTGGCGCAGGCGCCTCCGCGGGCGGACTGGAGGCGTTCACAGAGTTGCTCAGCCATCTGCCGGACGATACCGGCATGGCATTCGTGCTGATTCAGCACCTCGATCCGAATCACGAGAGCCATCTGACGGAGTTGCTTTCCAGAGCAAGCAAAATGCCTGTCTCGGAAGTGAAAGGCGAGACTCGCGCTAAGGCCAATCATGTTTACGTGATTCCGCCGCGATGCAATTTGGGCATCTCCGATGGAGTCCTTCATACCCCGCCCCGGCCAGCCAGGGGCCGCAACATGCCGATCGACGCTTTTTTCCGCGCCCTGGCGGCAGACCGGGGCAACCAGGCGCTCGGCGTTGTTCTGTCGGGAACCGCATCGGATGGGACGCTGGGCCTCCAGGCGATCAAGGCCGCGGGCGGTATCACCTTCGCTCAGGAAATACGAACCGCGAAGTTCGACAGCATGCCGCGAAGCGCCATCGCCGCCGGTGTGGCGGATTTTGTGCTGCCGCCGGCCGGAATCGCGCGGCAATTGGTGGCCATCGCGCGCGATGCTAAGCTCCCGATTGAGGCTCGGGAGGCGATTGAGCCGCCGGAGGATCGAGAACTGGCCAAGATACTCCGCCTGGTGCGCAGCGCCACCGGAGTGGACTTCACGCACTACAAGCACAGCACCCTCGCGCGACGCATCAAGCGGCGTATGACCCTCCGCGGATTCGAAAACCTGGAAGACTATAGGCGGGATCTCGAGCAGAATCGCGAGGAAGCAAGCGCGCTGTGCGAGAACTGTTTTATCACTGTCACTGGGTTCTTCCGGGAACCAGCGGTCTTCGAGGAACTGAAGAAGAAAGTGTTCCCGGCTCTGGTTGAGAATAGAAAGCCTGAGGACCCGATCCGGATCTGGGTGCTTGGGTGCGCCACGGGCGAGGAGGCTTATTCGATTGCCATCTGCTTGAGGGAATTTCTGGAAGACGCGAAAGTGGGGGCTCGGTTCGAGATATTCGCCACCGATATCAGCGAAACGGCGATCGAAAAAGCCCGCGCCGGCACATACAAGGACTCCGAGTTGGCCCATGTCTCGCCGCAGCGATTGGCGCGGTTCTTCACCCGGACGGAACGCAGGTACCAGATCGCGAAGATCATCCGGGACGTATGCGTTTTTGCCAGGCACAACGTGGCGCAGGACCCGCCTTTCTCCAAGCTGGACCTCATCAGTTGCTGTAACGTGCTGATCTACCTGGGAGCCGTATTACAGTGCAAGGTGTTGTCGATCCTGCATTACGCCCTCAAGCCAACAGGTTTCCTGGTGCTCGGTCCATCGGAAAGCATCGGCACGCTTTCCGAGTCCTTTCATCAAGTGGAGAAGACCCACAAGATCTATTGCCTGCAGCCGGCCGCGAGTCCGCCGGCGCCACGCCTGAGCGAAGGCCGCCGCGCCGAGGGTCGGGTGGATCACCGGGCGAGAATTGCCGAGGGCCGGGCGGGGCCGGACGTGCTGAGAGAAGCCGACCGGTTGGTGCTGGCCGAACATGGCCCCCCCGGCGCCATCATTGACGATGAGATGAACATAATTCAGGTCCGGGGCCGCACAGCTCCGTACCTCGAGCTTTCGCCGGGCGAGCCAACCCAGAATCTTCTGAAGATGGCGCGCGAAGGCTTGATCGCGGGCCTGGGTAAGGCGATCGGAGCTGCCAGACGAACGAACGCCGTGGCCAAAGAGGCCGGCTTTCGGATCGAAGACGGTGGCCAGTTAAGAGACGTCGCCATCAAGGTAATCCCGTTCAGGGACTCATCCTCTGCCAAAGAACGCTATTTCCTGGTCCTGTTCGAGGACGCCGAGCCGAACGGTGGCCCGGGGACGATGCACAAGCCCGCCATCGAGGACAACGAGGGAAGCGCCCGGCTGCGGCGCGAGTTGGTAGCAACCAAAGAGTATCTGCAATCGATCGTCGAGGACAATGCAACCACCCTGGAAGAGCTTAGGGCAGCGAACGAAGAGGCCCAGGCGGGCAACGAGGAATTGGAAACCGCGCAGGAAGAGCTGGAATCAGCCAACGAAGAATTGAACACGCTGAACGAAGAGCTGAAGATCAGCAACGTGGAATTCAGCAAAGTCAACCGGGATCTGACCAATCTTCTCGAAAGCATCAGCATACCCCTTGTCATGGTTGGGCGGGATCTGCGCATTCGTCGCTTTACGCGCGCCATGGAACCCATGTTGAATCTGATCGCCTCCGATGTCGGACGGTCGATCACCGATCTTCAGCCTCAAATAGAACTACCCGACCTGCGGCGGTTGCTGTTGGATGCAATGGAGGGCGGCAATCGGAAACCGCGTGACATCCGCGACTCGCACGGCCGCTGGTATTCGCTGCGCATCCTCCCCTCCGTGGGACCGGATGGCAAAACCGACGGCGCCGTGCTGATGTTGATCGATATTGACGCCGCCAAGCGCGGTCTTGACTTCGCCGAGGCTATTGTGGAAACCGTGCGGGAGCCCCTGGTGATCCTGAACCAGAACCTGCAAGTCATGAAAGCGAACAGGAAGTTCTACGAAACGTTCTGGGCCGTGCGGGAGGAAACGGAGGGGCGCCTCATCTACGACCTCGGGACCGGACAGTGGAATATCCCAAAATTGCGTGAACTGCTGGAGAACATTCTCCCCGCGCACTCAACGTTCCGGGACTTCGAGGTGACCCACGAATTCGAACATGTCGGACGGAAAGTGATGCTGCTCAACGCCAGCGAGATCTTCAATCCGAATGCGCAGGCGCGGACCATCCTTCTGGCGATCGAGGACGTGACAGACCGCAAGCAGGCTGAGGAAGAACTCCGGACCACCAACGCCGAACTGCAGCATTTTGCCTATGCGCTCACGCACGACTTGCAGGAACCTCTACGGATGGTCGTGAACTTCACCGAGCTCCTGGGGCAGGAGTATGCAGGAAAGCTGGGCGAAGAAGCGGACAGATTCATCTCCTATTCGGTGGAAGGCGCCCTGAGGATAGAAGCCCTGCTCAAGGCCCTGCTGGCCTATTGGGAGGTTGCCGAGCGCGAACCGGGCAGCCTCGCCCCCGCCGATTGCGGCGCGGTTCTCTCCAAGGTGCTGTTAAACCTCCAGGCGGCCATCGCGGAGAGTGGCGCCATAGTAACTTCCGACCCATTGCCAACCGTGGTAGCCGAAGAGGTTATGCTGATGCAGCTTTTCCAGAACCTCATTTCCAATTCGATCAAGTACCGAGGCGAGGAAACACCGAGAATCCATATCTCGGCGGAGAGAGGCCCGGAAGGGTGGCTGTTTTCCGTGCGGGACAACGGAATCGGTATCGATCCGCAATACGCCGACCGGGTATTCGGCATGTTCAAACGCCTGCATGGAAGCGAAGTCCCCGGTACGGGCATCGGTCTGGCGATTTGTAAGAGAGTTGTCGAGCGCCAGGGCGGACGAATCTGGTTGGAATCGGAAGCAGGGCGGGGCGCTACCTTCAAGTTTACCATCCCCCCCCGCACAGAGTCTGGACCGCGGCGCGCGGACTGAAGATGGGCAACTCCGACCAAAACCAGACGGAGGTTGAAATCGAGCGTTTGCGCAAGGCGCTCGAAGCAGAGTTTGAAGAGTTTGTCTCGATGGCGGCTCACAACCTGCGCGAGTCTCTCCGGGACGTGGCCTCATTCAGTCAACTGATGGCCGAGACGTATGCCGGCCGCCTCGATTCCGATGCCGGTGCATTCCTCGAGCGCATCCGGGAGGGAGCGGCGAGAATGCAGTCACTGCTCGCCGACATGGTGGACTACTGGGCTACGGGTACTGGCGACCGGCAGCTCTCCCCGACGGACATGGAAGCGGTTCTTCACCAGGCGCTCCTCTCGACGGACAAGCAGATAACGGAACGGAGCGCAATCGTTACCCATGACCCTTTGCCGGCGGTGACGGGCGACTTCGAAATACTGACCAAGGTCCTGCACCATCTGATTCGAAATGCCATCGAATACTGCGACACGCCTTCTCCGCGCGTTCACATTTCATCCAGACGGGTGGATTCCGATTGGGTATTCTCCGTCGCAGACAACGGTCCCGGTATAGACCACGCATTCCAAGGCCGCATATTCGGGGTGTTTAAGCGCCTGCACGGAAAAGAACACCCCGGGAACGGACTTGGCCTCGCATTCTGCAAGAAGGCCGTCGAGTGGCATGACGGTCGAATGTGGCTGGAATCGACGCCTGGGGCGGGATCAACCTTCTATTTCACTCTGCCTTCAGCCCTGGCCTCAATCGTGGACAACCTCAGATAACCCGCGGCTGCACGCAGGCGCACGGCCCCATTGTCGTCCGTCAACAGCGGCTCCAGCTCCTTTTTCAAAGCAGGGTCGTTTCGCAGACTGATGGAATGCACCGCAGCGGCCCGAACGGACGAATCCTTGTCGGAGAGCGCATCCCTGAGCGCGTCGATGGTAGCGGGATCCCTGTCGGCAGCCAGCAGTAAAGCCGCCAATGCGCGTCCCGGGACTCCCGAGCTCGCCAGGATCCCCTGCATGGAAGCAAAACCTGCGCCCAGTCCAGGCACCGGAACGAACCCAATACCCTGCTCAGCGGCAAACAGGAACGTGGTCCGCGGCGTGTGCATCATGCGCAGAGCATCGCGTTTCTGTTTGGAAAAGAAATTGGATGAGCTCTTGCTTTCCTTGGCGAGAACCGCCAGCAGCGCGGTCCTGCCATCGGGGTCATGGCGGGCCCACAGTGCTTTGGCCGCGGCGAAACTCACTTCCGGCACGGCGTCCTCCAGGGCCTTGTGCAGCGCCGCCGTGGCGCTCTCACTCTTCACGTCCGCCAGGCTGGCCACCACGGCTTGCCGCACCTTGACATCTTTGTCCTGCAACATCCGCTCAAGCTGGTCGAACAACGGCCCGCGCCCAGAGGACAGGCTCAACGCGACCACCGCCTGTTGCCGCGTCTCCGGATTCTTGGCGTCCAGCGCGCGCTGCAATATTTCACTGCACTGCGCGTCGGTTGCCGCCAGACCGCGAGTCGCTAAAGCCGCTGCCATCGACACAATTAAAATCCATCGCATGGGTTCTTCTCCCTTCGCCTTAGTGGATAATCCCAAGCATGTAGACCAGGAGTAGAACGAGCAATATGGTGCCTAGCCCCACGCCCGCACCGCCACCGTAACCCCAACGGCTATGGCCGTAGTACCCACCACCGCCGCCTAGAACCAACAACAAAATGACTAGTAGTATCAGCATCGTCGATCTCCCTTCTGAACGTTTGAAGCGCGCCTGGCCGCTCTACTTTCCGAACAATTGTTCAACCTGGCCCACTTTCTTTTGGACCTTACCGCCAAGATTTTCGGCTTTGCCTTCAACTTCTAAGTCAGGCTTGTTGAAGGCTTGGCCGGCCGTCTCCTTCACTTTGCCCTTCACCTCATGAATCGCGCCTTCGATTTGATCTTTCGTGCTTGGGTTCATCTGTTTCTCTCCGTTGTTAAACCCCTACTGGAGCAGATTTGGGGCCAAACCAGAACGCATCGGTTTACGCGTGTTTCTTATGGTGCTTCGATTTTTCAAGGGCATGCTTGGAGGCCGCATAAGCTCTTGCTGCATGGTCGTAAGCCTCGGCCGATTCCCGGTTAACCGTGTCACGGTCGCCCTCCTCGTAGTGGTCCGCGACGGTGCGGTGACTTGTGCCGCCTTCTCGTGAAGCTGCGCTGCTGCAATGTGTTCCTCTGTTGGCACGCTCTTGCTCCTCCCCTGCGTTGGGCAAGAAAGAAGTGGCACGTTTAGTTCCACTCCAACTCAGACTGGCGCTTAGCAGGAAACTGAACAAGGCCGAAAGCCGCTTGCTGAGGAGCCGTGAAAGAATCGTCGAGATTACCGGGTTGACAGACGAAAGCGTCTGTCCCACGTTGGTTCGCAATCAGTTATGACGCTCTGTATAGCCTGGTCACGCGACTATGGGCGTCGCCTCCGGCTTGGGACGAACGAGTTCCTGAACATGCTCCACGGCCTCCGCGAGGCTGGTGGAGAGGCGGTCGGGTTGAGCTCGCTCGAAACGAGCCTTGGCTTTGTTCGTGTCGCCGCTGAATCCCCAGATGCAAACCACCACTTTGAGTTCTGGGAACCGTGCCCGGATCTGCTTGCACATGGCCCGCGCCGGCGCGAACGCGTATGGAGGCAACGCGGAGATGCAGATTATGTCGCTCCCTCCGGCTTCAAGCAATGCGAGCCATTCATCGGGAGAGGACCCGATGATGGGCAAGGACAGAGTCGGGAACCCCTTTTGCTCCAGGAGCTGGGCCAGCATTGCCGCCGTGACCTCATCGGCCCGATCATGGGCCGGAAGACAGAGTATCCTGGCGCTAAGATGCTCCGCGGCGTCCGGCGCGGAGTCTTCCGCGCATGAGCTCTCCTCCAGTTGATACTCGGAAAACTCGACGATCATTTCATTGATGCTGAGAAAGAGAAACTCTTCCCGGGCTGTGTCAATTGCTCCTTTGTGCCGGTCCTGTTCAGCCATGCTCAAAGCCGGGATGAGCACGGAGTCGTACAACTCCACCAGGGGCCTTCCTTTAAATGACTCGCCAACAATGGTATGCGCTTCCACTTGATCCATCGCGAGTAACCGCTGGTAGATCTGGGCTTCGGCCGCGAGAACAGGTTCATCTCCCAGCAGGATATGCAGAAATGACAGTTGGGGGACGTAGCGCCCCAGAACCACGAGGCATACCGTCAGGGGCGTAGACAGGATCAGGCCCGCGGGTCCCCACAGAACGGTCCAAAAGACAGCGGACACAAGCAGCGCCAAGGAAGAGATTCCCACGCGGGCGCCGTAGAGCCAGGGTTCGATGAGGTTGGCGATGATCAGTTCGAGGCCCGCGACCAGCAGGAACACGCAAAGTGGCCTGAGCCATCCATCAAACACGGCCAACGAGAGCGCGATCGGAAGCGTCGCCGCAATGGGCGTTCCCACGTACGGCACAATTCGCAAGATGCCGGCGACCACTCCCCATAGCGCTGGATTGGGCACGCCAATCAAGTAAAGACCGACACCAAATAGAGTTCCAAAGCCCGCATTGACCAGCAACTGCATAAGTAGGTATCGGCTGACCCGGCCTGACGCGTCGTCGAGCGCTTGCGTCATGACATTCAACTGACCGAGCCCGGCTAGGCGCAGAAGACGGTTCCTCAGGTCTTCTCTCTTGAACAGCATGAAGACCGTGAAGATGAGGACAAAGCCTGCCCGTCCTAGCGGCGCAAGAACAGGCGTGCCCAGATCGCGAAGCTCCGCCCATCCGCTTGTTGGGGGTGGGACGATTCGAACGGCAATAGGAGACACGGGCGCAGGCGGCGCCTTCGACTGCCTCTGATTCTGACCCTGCGGAGGCGAGGCCGGGGATGGCTCGCCCGGGCTGGTGAGTTCCTGCGCGATCTCCTGCAAGCTTTTGGCAGCTTGGCCAAGCTGCCCCGTCACCGGGAAATGAAATGCTTCAATCTTGGCGTGAATGTTCTGGCGGTATAGAGGGAGCTGATTGGCGACGTCAACCAACTGGTTCGCGATGATCCAGCCGATGCCGCCAGCCGCCACAATTGCAACCAGGACGGTCCCGAGAACGGACACAACGCGGCCGGTGTGCCGCCTCTGGAGAAGCGCCGCCACTGGAGTCAATAGAAACGTCAGAATGAGGGCAAATGCGAAGGGGATGAAAATCTCCCGCGCAAAGTACAGTGCCGCGATCGTTCCGAACAGGACAATGGCCCCCGCATCACCCCGGAGCCCGGGCCGTGAAGCGAGCCCTGCGGGAGCCATGTCGTGTTTCATTTGTCTTGGCAGATGCAACATTTGAGGGATAGCCACCAGGCACGACGAGTCGCACTATGGCCGGCATACCGCACCCTTTAGTGCGATGGGTCTTTTCCCCGCGTGGCCTGGACGCCCTTCAGAACCGCAAGGCCGAAGAGTACAATTGCACCCACGGCGATCCAATGCGCGGCAATATGCAGTATCACAGCTCCATAGATTAGCCCCCCGATTAGTATCAGGAAGCCGACAATGTAGATCCCGAATGACATGGCAATTCCTTGTTCACGCCTGGCGGTAACCGTCTGCAAACACGTGGCCGCGTTTCCGAGCCGCGCGCGTCAGCAAGCGGTTTTCGGCCTTTTTCAGCATCCTGTTAGCGGATAATCCCAAGCATGTAGACCAAGAGCAGAACGAGCAATAT
This sequence comes from Bryobacteraceae bacterium, assembly GCA_049510555.1. Taxonomy (GTDB): domain Bacteria; phylum Acidobacteriota; class Terriglobia; order Bryobacterales; family Bryobacteraceae; genus Fen-178. Next base: position 14,543 of record JBEKYW010000048.1, on the reverse strand, counting down.
GGTGCCTAGCCCCACGCCCGCCCCCCCACGGTAACCCCAACGGCTGTGGCCGTAATATCCACCGCCACTGCCTAGAACCAACAGCAAAATAACAATCAGTAATATCAGCATCATCGATCTCTTTTCTGAACGTTGAATCGTGCCTGGCCGTTTCCTTCACTTCGAGGAAGTCGCCTTTTGATTCTTAACTTGCAGTTCGTTCACCACCTGCTGAACGTTTGGAACGGACGCTGCGACGCTTTCGGCCTCCCGGCGCTTGAATTGAGAGTCGACCTCGCCGGTCAGCGTGACGACGTGGTTCTTGACCGCGTATTTCACGCCATCGTGCAGCTTGCTCGCAATGAGCGTGGCATCCAGGTTTTGCTCGATGCCCTTATCAAGATCCGAATTGATGGTTCGGGCATCGCTTTCGGCGCCCAGCGGGACCACCGCGATCTGGTCCGACACAACTTGTCCGCCCGCGATGGACTTGGCAATGGCTTCCGCCTGTGCCTTCTCGCCGTCAGATTCGACGTGTCCGCCCAGGGTTACTACGCCCTTCTCGCGATCCTGATTGATGGAAACTTTCTTCAGACCGGCCTGATCAAGCGCCGTTCGGATGTTGCCGGAAACGTCGGGCGATTTCACGGTCTGTGAGCACCCTACAAGCATTGCGGCGGCAACCACCGTGAGCAGTGCTGGCCAACGAGTGAGAATCTTCATATTCAACGTCCTTCCCTCTGTTAAACCGCTACTGGAGCAGATCTAGGGCCAAACCGGAATGCATGAACGGATTGATTGTGTCCTGGAGCCGGCAGGCGCAAGTAATGCACTTGAATGCAGCTTTTGCCGGTACCCGCGTAGCCGCCTTACGGCGCGGTACGTGGTTGCGTACGGCCACGCACGTGCATGGTTAGATCTCGAAGAGTGTTAAGAAAAGGAGAGCGTGTTCATGGTTATGAAACGATTGATCGGATTGGTTTTTGCAGGCGCGCTGGCCTTCAGCGCTGTAGCGGCCGATATTGTGGTTCGCATTGCACCACCGCGAATGGTGGTCGAAAGGCGGGGTCCCCCACCGAGCCGCAACCATGTGTGGATTCAGGGATATCACAATTGGGATGGCCAACACTACGTGTGGGTCCAAGGAAGATGGGAGCAGCCTCCGCGGGCGCGTGCCAAGTGGGTAGCCCATCACTGGGTTCACCGGAGGGACGGCTGGGTTTTCGTGGAGGGGCACTGGCGCTAGGTCCGCTTCACAGCAAACTCCACATGCCGGTAGATGGCGCTGCCGGCATGTGGCCTTTCAACCGGCCAGACCTAGGCTCCGGGCAGCAACAATGATTCGGTTCGTATTCTCGGTGATGCTGCTCTGCCAGGCGCACGGCGATGCGCAATCGGGGCCGCAGCCGCCCTGCGGAATGGATCCCGTTCCGCCCTATCCCGGTCTGGATGAGTCGCCCACCGTAAGGTTCTGGAGCGAGTCGGCCTTCGGTCACGACTGGAGACCGCCCGCGTGCACCGGTTGGGCTGACGTAGGCTTTTCCACGTTGACAACCACGGTCGCGCGATTTCGTCATACCTCGGGTGCTGAGGACTTGCTTCGCCACATCGGGGCGATTTCAGAGCTTGCTGGCATGCGCTACTGGTCGACCACTCACAAGCAATGGCAGACATTGATTGTGAACGCCCACGCTGTAGCCGCCTCGCAGCCAACTCAACGCCGTGAAGACTTCACGCCCGATGAGATGAAGGAAGGCAAGGTGCTCTACTTGGAGCAGGCCGATAATCTCTCCGGCGCGGCCATCTACCGAATGCACATTGTAGAGGCTTCGGCAGACCGGCTCGTCTACGATGTCGAGAATGTCAGCGCTATGCGCTATTTCTTTGTGACGCTGTTCCATCCGGGTGAGATGCAGTCGATCTACTTTCTGGATCGCGAATCGGACAACGTCTGGCGGTATTACAGCATCGCGCGCACCGGACGGAACGCGAGCCGGCTGGCCACGGGACATGAGTCTTCCTCGATCAACCGGGCCGTTGCGTTCTATCGCTCCCTGGCCGGAATTCCCACCGACCAGGAGCCTCCGGCGGCGCGATGAAGGCAATTCTCCTCGACAGTCCTAGTGCGTCTCGCACACATGCCTGCCGATAAACCACCCCATGACTCCTCCCGCCACGATGTCCGACGCGAAGTGCTTCTGGCCGCTGAAGCGAGATGCGCTCACCAAGGTAGCGAGTCCATATGCGGCGATCACAACCGCCTTCTTGTGGCGCCAGCGATGCGCGATGACCGAGGCGAGGGCAAAGCTCTCGATGGCGTGGCCGGACGGGAACGAGCCGCCTCCGTGGAGGAAGTGCCCGCCTCCATCCCCTTCCAGGGGCCGCTGCCGGCCGGTTGCGAATTTGAGGACTTCGGACACAATCAATGCATCGGCGACCGCCTCGCCGCCCAGCAGTCCCGTGCCGCGCAACTTCGCACTCTTCGCCAAGACTCCGCTCACATAAAATCCGCCAAGTATGGGAATCAGGGTGTAGGCAGCGCCCACCTGCGAGAGGTCCCGACTAAACCTCCGCTGATCCGGCGTATTCGGCAGTTGTTGCGAACTGCGGCGATCCGTAGCGACCGCCACGCCCACGACGGCGCCGAAAGTCAGCCACCACTGGGCGTCCTTGCGCGTCATGTGAAACGGGCTGGTCCAGATGGCTTTCTGATCCACGAGGATGTTCTTGACGAACCCCCTGGCGAAGGGCCTCAGTGCTTCCGTGTTTTCGGAATCCTGCACCCCGGCATCGCGCGGCTCCTGACCGGAGGCCGCGGAAATCGCCACCAGCACGGGCGCCAGCAGCAACCAACGGGCCTGCCTCGCGGGCCTCGAACTCCAGGCTGAATCGCTCATTGGCGAGGACGGACTCCCACTCCGGCGGACACCTCCGGGTCGCGCGGCCTGTCGCCCGCCATATCGTGGCTGCCGGTGCTTGCCAGGTCCAGGTTTATGGCCCGCAGTTGATCGAGCTCTTCGACCACAGTGGCCCGATCGCTGTCGTTGGTCTTGGTCGAATTGGAAAGGCCTTGGCCGTGGTAGAAAGCGAGAATATCGCTTCGGAGTGCTTGGGGCATTTCCGCGTAGTGGCCCCGCAATTTGTGTAGCAGCCGCGAGTAGGCGGTATCCGTCAGTGTATATTTCCCCGCCGCGGTGAGCGTTCCCACGTCCAGATTGGCATTCGGCAGCGTAAGGCGGTTCGCAGTCTGTTCCGAAAGCAGTTCGCGATAACGCGCAATCGTCGAATTGAAGCTGGCCATGTACATCTTCTCGATCTCGGGCGTCAGCCTCTTAAATGACAGTGGTTGCCACGGGCCTACCTTTGGCACGACGCGGAACACAGCTGCCAGGGTTTTCGACCGGATCCCCGGTTGCTTATAAGTAGATCCCCACTCTTTTTCGTAGCTGGAGCGAGACAAATTGTAGAGAAACGTCTCACGCGTAGCGCTGGGAGCGTCCTTCCTGATTTCCTGTCTCCTGATCTGCCAGGCAACTCTGGTCATAGCCGGTAGAATCGTTCCGATCGCGCGGCGGTACGATCCGATGGTGAGATCAATGCTCACCAGTACTTGCGCCAGTTTCAGTCCGTAAGTATCCTGAAACGCCCGCTCGAGCAAGGGTTTTGCCACTTGAAATCCGATGAAGCTTTTGTATGCAGCGGAGGCGTAGCGGCCCTTGGCGGCCTGAAAGACATCAAAAGCGAACTCCGTCTTGGCGTGGGTAGCCGGATCGTCGGCATACGTTACCGCCTTTCCGAATTTCCGGCCAAGCTCCGGGTAGAACAAAGGAACGGCCCGGTTCACGGCTATGGAGTGGCCATTGTTATCGGCGGCGTAGTGCGACAATGCTCCCAGAGCGAAAGCGTACTCATCGAGGTCTTGGGATTCGCGGATCAGGTTGAGGACAAAATCGCCGCTCCGGACATAATGTGTCAGATCGCTGAAAAACTTGCTGCCGAACGGATAATACCCCAAATCCTGGATAATGCACCCGCCGTAGGCGAATGCGTGGGCTTGCAGCAACTCGTCCGCGGTGGCAGCCGGAAACCGTTTGAGCAGCAGCGGCTTGATCGCGCTGTCCCACGTCGAATCGATAATGGCCTCGTGGGTGAGAACGGAATATGAGTAGGCGGCTGGGACTGGGAATAGGAGCAACAGCCCAAAAGCGGCGGAGTGCCAAAGTTTCCGGAGAACTGCGATCGGTAGAATGGTTCGTTTTGTGTGCCACATAGCTTTGCTCCTCATGGTTGAAAGCACGTTCGTAACCACCGTCGCCTGCGGGCGCTTTCTATGGGATAGGAGCTATATGAGCGGCGGCAAATTCCGCACTCTCGTGCAGATATTGCACTTCGGCCCTGGTGAATCTCTGCCGGCGGCACGCTGGCTCAGCGGCTTCATCCTCCAAATGCGGGGGTTCTGTTCTGGACCGTCTCGTGCAAAGGACGGCAGGCAACCCAACGCACGAAAGAGGACTGTCATGAAGGTAGTATCTACCGAGATGGGCGGGTTCCAAGAGATCCTGGAGCGAAAAGAGGCCGAGTTGGCTCGCGTGTTGCGAAAGCGGGACGGCATCGCAATAGAGAAAAGCGCGGACCAGATGGACGAGATTCAGTACGCGTCGGAACGAGATCTGGTGATTCGAAACGTGGACCGTGAGTCCAACCTGCTGCAACAGGTAAAAGCGGCATTGCGACGGATTCAGGACGGCAGCTTTGGAACCTGCATTGAGTGCGAATCGGCGATCAGCGCAAGACGCCTCGCGGCCGTGCCATGGGCGCAGCGTTGTATCCAGTGCCAGGAGGCTGCCGATTGGGATCGGCAGGAGAGAACGGAATCTCTCAGTGAGACTCTCGTCCAGGCCGCGTGAGTGAGCGGTTCTGCGCCTGGTCCCACAGCGACCGGCAACATTGAGGGCGCCCGAGGCCGGACCAGTTGGCAACCCTGCCATCACGCAAGACAACTCGTCGCCGGTCGCGTAGCAGTCGGGGAATTTGCCTTTGCCACCGAACGAGCCTCCATCATCATCGCTAGCAAGTTGTGGTCACAGGATTGCACCATGGACGGGAGAATCACAAACATGGAGAAAGTTGAAATGAACGGTAATAGAGGTTCCGCGCTACTGTTTTTCTTGACCGGGCTGGGAGCGGGTATCGCCCTGACGGTCTTGCTTGCCCCACGCTCCGGCGCTGCGACGCGTCGCCTCATTGGCCGCAGGGTCGAAGAGGGGGAGGACTGGATGAAGGACAAGGCTGCCGCGGCGCAAGACTGCGTCAGGGGCCACGTAGAGGAATTGCGTGGTCGGGTCAAAGAGGTGGCTGAGGCGATTGGACGAAGCTGAGAGGCTCAGCTCAAGCAAGAGAGTGAATCGCCCGAGACGGCCGGGGCCGGATCGGCGCGCAGGGCTGAGCATGCGCAGCCGCCATTGTAAGGGCGCATGAAAAGATATGTAATCCGATCATTCAAGGACGCAGACCTGTTCTCTAGCGACTGTTCAGCCGGTTCAGGAGACGAAGAGCCACAACGTTGGGCGTGTTTGTGAGGCCCCTTCAAAAGGAAGAGGTGAGTGTGAAGAACAGGATCATTGTAGTGCCGGTTCTGCTTGTCGTCGTGTTTCTGGCAGGTTTTCTTCCTTCATATGTGAAGGCGAATCGTCTGGAGAATGAGCTGCGCGAGGCTCGGCGGGAGTACAGCCTGGCCCAGCTTCGGGATTTGGCCAGCCTGGCTTACTTTCAGGCGAGCCAGAAGGACTATGGGCTCGCGGCCGGCACCAGCACGCGTTTTTTCGACCGCACCCGGGAAGCCGCCAATCAGGCACCGGATGCCAGCGTCAGAAAGCCGCTGGAAGACCTTTTGAGCCTCCGGGATCCGATCACAGCGGAGTTGGCGAAGGGCGACCCTGGAGTTCTGAGCGATCTACAGGCGTTATTTGTGAAGACTCGCCAAGCCACGGCTATTCCCTCCGGCGCACCGCAACCCGAATAGGGCCGCGCGAAAGGAAAACCAAGACTCAAATGGAAATCCCGCTCCAGACGCGCGCTGCTGCTGATCCTGGCTTCGGCGAGAGCCGTGCTGGCCAAGCGGACGCGCGCCAGGTCATCCGTCGCGCCGTCGCGGCCGACGAGCACAACTGGAAGGTGCCCGGAACTACGCCTCTTCGGAACGGGTGAATTTGCGGTACCTAAACTCCCAGGGCCGAGTGAAATCCCAGGAGGTCAGGATCCACGATCAGGTCACGCCTGAGGGAAAAGAAATCCACTTGATTGCGGATGATCATTCTTCGACGGGCGGTTTAGGGTGCCAGAGGTCCCGGGTTCGACTCCCGGCGGCCCGAGATGCGCCGCACCCACGTCCAGAAAATGGTCAGCGTGAGGAGCACAAACACGCTCTCCCACACGTAGAGGTGCGCGAACTCGAACCATTGCCTGTCATATTGGCCCAGGTAGAAAAGGCTGATGATGCGCAGAAAGTTGATGACGTAAATAGTCGCGGTGCCGGCGAGAAGGCCCTTGCCCTTCTGCAACCAGGACGCCGGATAGGCCAGAATGGCCGCCCACAACAGGACCGTGACATCATCTCCGTTGCAGAGGTCCAGCACCTCCACAGCGAAGCCGTTAGAAGGATTCTGCAGGACCACCTGGTGTGCGATCGCGCTACCTCCGAAAAGACGAATCACAATTGCGGAGATCTCCACCAGGCCGCGAGTGAAGCCCGTGATCACCGGATGCAGGAACGGAACCAGCAAACCGCAAAACCCCACCGCCAGGAAAATCGGGAACAGCACCAGGAACCGGAGCATCCGGTTCTTCCGTGGCGACGCGCTTGCCGCCTCCGCGCGCACGGCGCGAGTGTGGCTGGGGCTAGCTTTTCGTGCCATCGATCCGACAGAATATCATAGCTCTGTTCATGGCATATCGGTGCCGTTCAGCGCCTCTTACGGCGCCGTGGAACTGCCGATGCCGCAGCCGGCGCAGCCTCGCCGGTCAGGATCATACCGCGAAGTTCCTCATTCAGCGCTAGTGCGATCAGCACTGGACCCAAATAGGGCACCACACCCGTAGCAAAGTACACGGTGGAGTCCATCAGGAATCCGGGAAGGCCCTCCGTCGCCAAGTGAAAGTATCCGCCGACGAGCCGGATAGCGTAAACCGCGATGGATAGGAGCGCGAAGGTCGCCAGCACTGCCGTTCCGGATGCCATCCGCCACAGCCGCCGGCGTCCCGGCGCGGCCAGCAGGATCGCCCAATAGAGCGGCAACGAGACCGTAAACAGGATCGGGTATTTGCCGGAAGCTTCCACTTTCATCGAGCGGATCTTGATGCGCCCGGAACCCGCGGTCGCGGCCCCCAACATCTGTTGCGTTCGCTCCTGGTTCACCACGGCCGCAGGTGCAGGCACCTGGAAAGTCCAATTCCGGTCGGGGCCGATGGTGACGTGCGAGACCGAGCTCCCGCCGGGCAGAAGCCGGAGCGTCCACTCCGCGGAAAGGCGCAAGCCGGCAAGCAGCGGATTGAGGAGGACAAGCCACCACAGCGCCAGCATGAGCGTCAGCAAAACCAGCGCGCGCAGGAAGAACCGCAGTGGATCGGCCTCGGGCATTCGCTCCTCGCATGATACCGGACGAGTTTCGCGCCCCGCTACAATCGCGATTCCATAGCCGTTTTGTAGTACTTCAGTCCCGGGGAAAGCTAAAGGTGTGCTTTTCGGCTGAATAGCACCGAGCACCCTGCCAGCAATAGCAATAGCGCAAGCAGGGCCAAGCCCCAGGTCGAGAGCGTCGGAATGCTTGGAGTAGTCACCGTCACGGTGGCCGTTGAGGAGTTGTTAGCTGAGACCGGGTCCGGGGTTGTGGAGACAACGACGGCCGTGTTAACGACTGATCCGTATCCGCCGCTCGGACTCGTAACGACGAGCGTGATCGTGGTCGAACCACCGGAAAGCATCGTGCCCAGAGAACAAGTGACGGTGCCTAAGCTGGCGGAGCAGGGCGACGTTGCTGAAACAAACGTGGTGCCCGCCGGTAGGAGGTCAGTGACGGTCACGGCTGCCGCGGAGGCGGGACCTAAATTCCTGACAAGGATGCTATAAGTGATGCTCGTGTGCGGAGCAGCGGTTGTCGGCCCGGTCTTGAGGATCGAGACATCAGCCTGGTCGCCGGCTGCGGTTACGGCGATGGTGCAGCTACCGCTCACGGTAACCGATAACGAGTCCGTGACGCTGACGCCAAAGGTATAGGATTGGGTCACTCCAGTAGGGGTCCCAGTCAGATCTCCGGTGGAAGGGTCCAGGCTAAAAGCCGGCGAACCCGGCGGCAGCAATAACGGGGTGGTTACTGAAAACGTGTAGTCCGGCGTGCCGCCAATGGGCACCACTAAGGAGCTGTACGGTACACCGACTAGGGCAACGCCCACTGGACAGGTGAAGCCGCTCAGCGCCGGTGGCGTATGGCCGGGCAGGATCGCCGGCCCGGGGTTAACGATCGCATTGGTATCCAAGTTGACCGCCCCAGTCTGTGCCAAAGCCCTGCCAGCCAGCGACGCGCCGGTGTTCAGTGTGATGGATGCATAGGCCAGGATGGTTCCTTCGAAGACAGCAGTCGTTCCGAGAGTTGCTGAACTACCGACCTGCCAAAAGATGTTGGCTGCGGTCACGCCGCCCGCGAGGATCACTTGACCGCCGTTGCCAATATTGAGTGCACTGCCAACCTGGAAGATAAAGACGCTATCCGCTGCGCCGGTGAGATAGACCTTAGCGCCTACGCTTAAGTCCATCGTAGAACTGGATCTGAACAGGCCAGGCGTCAGGTGTAATCCGTCGAGTGTGGCGACGGTAGTGAATCCCGTTCGTGACGCTGCGTCGTTAATCGCCGTAGTCAACTGGCCTTGGGCCGTGCCGGCGAGACTGCCAGCCCCCGTGTAAATTGTTCCCGTGACGCTTCCGGGCGGGAATCCGACCACAGCGGTGCCCGCACTCACCCCCAGGTTCCCATTTACGGTAGTATAGCCGGCGTAGTTAACCACAGTGGAGCCGGCCAACACGGAGAAAGTGGTGAGAGTCGAGCCTATGACCACGGGGTCTTGGGGGGGGGTCGCTTGCAGGCAAACAGTAAACGTCACGCACCCGAAGAGGAGCACAATTAACTTCTTCATGGCACCTGCCTTTCATCCACAGTCTTCGCTTCGGACCCGTGGATATTAAATTGTACACGATTTCGTCTCAGTGGTCAACGCTTGGTTTGCAAGAAGGATTACCTTTATCATCAATGAGTTACGGAATATGGTCGGCTTCGGGACCAGGAAATCGATGGTTCGAATCCACCCGGCCGAGCGTGCCGCTTCTTCGGCGGCGCATCGATTGCGCTCGTGCGCTGCCACGGCCCGGGCGGAAACCGGTGCGTGTCCCCCATTTTGCCTTTATTGATTCTAGTGTCCATGAATGTGGTCCGGCCGGAGGGCCTCCAGGTACTGTACCCGGCCGGACGCGACAGCCTGACTCTGGTCACGTGCTTTCCGTTCCACTGCGTTGGATCGGCGCCGAAGCGGTTTATCGTGCAGGCCGAACGCATGCCGGGAGTATAATTACTTGGATGGGAGGTACCTATGCGCGAACGTTTCTCTGTGATCATGATGCTGATGGCCTTGTGCTGGTCGGCCCAAGCGATTGAGCCACGCCACGGCATTCTGGTGGGGGAGGTCCTCAAGCTGGACGCCGCCGCTAAGACGGTCGTCGTCAAGCTGGCTGACGGAACCCAACATGCCTTTCACGTCGTGAAGCAAACCGCGGTCCACGGTGCACAAGACACTGCCGCGGCCGCCAAGGATGCATTCCATGGATTGAAAGAGGGCAGCCAGGTCGCCGTTCACTACACGGCCCAAGGAACCGAGGAGACTGCCGAGGAGATCGACAATATCGGAAAGGATGGACTGAAGGCTACGGAAGCCACCGTAAGCCGAATTGACCGCGGCACCAAGACCCTCGCCGTCAGAACCGCAGACGGCGCTGAGGAGACCTATCGGCTGACCGAGAGCGCCGCCAAGGATGCCGGAAAGGACATCGCCGCGGGCGCCGAAAAGTCCGCGAAAGTGATCGTATACTACACGGAGGAAGCCGGCCGCAAGGTTGCCCACTTTTTTAAATGAGCGATTCAGCACAAACGCGAATTTCTTTATAGCGCTTATTGTGACCTTCGGCGTACTGCTGTTGGGGGTTCGATTACGATTATCCCCGCCGGTTCAAAACACGACAGCATGGTACTTTTCAGGTTCTCAGCTCTCAAAACCTGCTTGAATCGGGTACTGAAATCGCGCATACTCAATCCAAAGGGTTTCCAATGAGAACCCCGGCCAGCAACCCGGAAGCTCGAAACGGAAATTCCGGTTTAGAGAGAGGGACACCATGAGAAACACATTTCAGAGATGCGCGGCCCGGATCGTCCTCATTATCCCGTTCGCCGCGTTTCTCCTTAGCCCATCCGTAGCGTTGGCCGGGCTACTGGGTTCGGGAGTGAACTTCGCGGTCCTGGGTGGCTCGGCCGTAACCAATACCGGTACCACCCCCATCAATGGAGATATTGGTGTCTCCGGAACTTCTGCGTACACTGCCGGCGGGATCGCCCAAACAGGAGGAACGGTATACCTCAATGATGCGGTCGCGCATACGGCTGAGGACGATGTCTTCACGAACGCGAACTCTGCGTACGCTACGCTCGCCGCCCTGTCGGTGCCGGTCGGTAACGTTTTGACTGGTACCAATCTGGGTGGACTCACGCTCCTTCCGGGCGTGTATTATTTTCACGACGCGGCTGCGTTGACGGGAACGCTGATTCTCAACGCCAACTACGACCCGAATGCGCTCTTCGTTTTCCAGATTGGGAGCACCCTCGATACCGCAGCCGGTTCGTCTGTTCAGGTGACCCATGGCGGTGCAGGTGTCGGCGTGTTTTGGCAGGTCGGCAGCACCGCGACGCTCGGTGCAAACACTCTCTTTTTAGGAAATATTCTCGCGGACACAAGCATCAACCTGGGTAACGAAGCCACAATCTGTGGCAGAGCCTTGGCGCAAACTGGGGCAGTGGCGCTGGACACCAACACCATTTCCGACGCCTGCGGCGCCCCCAGCGCCTTCAACAGCGGCCACGGCGACTTCGGCAGTCTGGGGTTCGCCGGCCTGACCGTTCCCGAGCCCGGGACCGTTCCGCTGCTTTCGGTGGGCCTTCTCGCCCTAAGCTTATGCGGGTGGCAATCGCGGAAGCGGGTGGCGTAAGGTCGCCGTTACAGGGCGGGCCAGAATCGGAGCCGCCTTGGTCGGCAGGGCGACGCGGCGACCTACGCCAAAGTCGAAGAAGCCTGCATCAAACTCACCTTAAGAACATCCGCACGGCACTCGTAAGCGCGCCGCCGTAGCACTGGGGAACAGCGGCCGGACGGGTTAGTCTGTCAGGATGCCGCAAGCAAAACCTGCACTTTCAGCAGCAGAACCTGCATTTGCTGTAACCGCCCCGCCTTTCTGCCAGCGCCGGTAGCCTGGCACAGTTGCCAAAGTCCCCAAAACCCCCTTAGCCTGCAACCTCGCGGCTTTGCACCCCGCCGGGCGGCCGAAGATGGTGTCAGCCGTGCACTGGCAGATAAGTCGCTACAAATTCCTGCGACAGAAGAGGCAAGAAAATGAAACTAATGATCGTGGCCGGTTTGGCCTTCACCACATCGTTGCTGGCGATCGACAAGGGGCCTGCCAAGCGGTTGGGCGAGGCTGCGTCGGTCTTCTCAGAGATAATGGCGGCACCCGACAAGGGGATTCCGCAGGATCTGCTCGATAAGGCGCACTGCATCGTCATTGTGCCAAGTCTCAAGACGGCGGCTTTCCTGGTTGGCGGGAAGTACGGAAAAGGGTACCTGTCCTGCCGTAACAAGAGCGGCGAGGGCTGGTCGGCGCCCGCCACGGTTCGCATCGAGGGCGGCAGCGTTGGCTTTCAGATCGGCGGCTCTACGACGGACCTGATTATGCTCGTGATGTCGGAACGCGGAGCGGACAAACTGCTTTCCAGCAAGTTCACTCTGGGCGCCGAGGGATCGGTAGCGGCTGGCCCCGTGGGGCGCACGGCGACGGCTCAAACCGACGCCCAAATGCACGCGGAGATTCTTTCGTGGTCGCGGTCCCAGGGCCTGTTTGCCGGTCTTGCTCTGGAAGGAGCCACCCTGCGGCAGGATCTGGATGACAACGCCACCCTCTACGGCAAGAAACTGGAGAACCGGGACATCGTGACCAGTGGGAGGTCCGCGCCCAAATCGGCCGCTCCCCTGATCGCTCTCCTGAACAAGTACTCGGCGCGAGGGCGCTAGTTGAGTGGGAAGAGAACAGAGAGGACAAAAAATGAAGTTCATCAGCGCGTTCCTGACGCTATGCGGACTCGTGGCGGCCCAGTCGCCGCAAGCTCCGAACCCGGTTCAGCAGTCAACCGAGAATGCGGCCAGGATGGCCGCTGGCGCGATGCCCATCTATCGCATCACCGTGGTCGAGCGGACCACAAAAGCGGTCAACTACAATAACCGCGGCGGGGCCACCAAGATTGACTTTCACGGCACCCCCCTGCTGCCGAAAGCCCACGGTGAGGCGAAAGTAGAGAGCAAGCAGGGCTATATCGAAATCGAAGTCGAGTTCCGCGATCTTCAGCCGGCCACCGCCTACGGGCCGGAATACCTGACCTATGTAATGTGGGCCATTACCCCGGAAGGCCGCACGACTAATCTGGGCGAGGTCCTGTTGAACGGAACCAACAGTAAGCTGGACGTCACTACTGAGTTGCAGTCGTTCGGCTTGATTGTGACTGCGGAACCATACTTTGCAGTGACACGACCCAGCGATGTTGTCGTGATGGAGAACGCCGTCCGGCAGGATACGCGTGGAGCCGTTGAAGAAGTGGACGCAAAGTACGAGCTGCTACAGAGGGGCCAGTACACCCTCAACGTGAACCCGGCCGAGATTAAACCTGTGCGGCTGGAGCCGAGGATCCCGCTCGAGCTCTACGAAGCTCGCAACGCCGTCCAGATTGCGCGCTGGACGGGAGCTCAACGATATGCGGGAGCAACCTTCCAGAAGGCAGTCCAGGGCCTTGAAAAGGGCGAGAGCTATTTGAACCAAAAGGCGGGGAGGAAGCCCATCGCCACGGTGTCACGTGAGGCCGTCCAAATGGCCGAGGATGCCCGCATCATCACAGTAAAGAAGATCGATGAGGAGCGGTTGGCCAACGAGCGCCAAGCTGGGGCGGAGCGTGAGGCGCGGGCCGAAAGCGAACGCGCCGAGGCACAAGCCAACGCCGCGCGTATTACTCGGGACGCAGACGCCGCGCGGCTTGCCGCGCAGTCTGAAGCGGACCGCGTGCAGCGAGAAAACGCCGCGAGGATGGCGGCTGCTCAGACCGAAGCGGACCGGCTGAAAAGGACCAGCGATGCGCAGATCGCTGCGGCGCAGAACGAAGCCGATCGTCTGAAACGCGAGAACGACGCGCAGCGTGCTAGTGCCCAGGCGGAGCTGGATCGCGCGGCCAAGGAGAAGGCGCAAGCGGAGGCGGAGAAGGCGGAACTACGCGTTCAGCTACTGACGCAATTCAACGCCATTCTACAGACCCGCGACACAGCGCGTGGCTTGATCGTGAACATGTCGGATGTCCTTTTCGACACGGGCAAGTACTCGTTGCGGCCTCCTGCGCGCGAGAAGCTGGCCAAGGTGGCCGGCATCGTCTCAGGGCATCCCGGTCTGAGGCTGGATGTGGAAGGTCACACGGACAGCGTCGGCGGCGATGAGTACAACCAGCGGCTTTCCGAGCAGCGCGGCGCGGCTGTACGCGATTACCTGATACAGCAAGGAATGCCGGTGAGTTCGGTCACGGCGAAGGGCCTCGGCAAAACTGGGCCGGTGGCTTCCAATGACACCGCGCAGGGCCGGCAGCAAAATCGGCGGGTGGAACTAGTCGTCTCCGGCGAGGTAATTGGCACGCCGATCGCAGCCAGGTAATCGGAGGGTGACGCGATGCGGGGGCCGGCACGCTGCTGGCGGGCCCCCGCAGCCGAAGTTTCGACCATAGCCCCCGGGGCCGTGGGAGACTTGCCGAACGAAGGAGGTCACGAACATGATGAGCAATAGACCTGTTGGCACTGTATTCCGCGAAGGCGACGAAGTCGTGCTGGCCGAGGGTACATACCAGGGCACCCCGGGTGTTTTTGTCCGGCTCAGAAAAGACGTTAACTGGGCCGACATCGCGGAGCGCAATGGCAGCGTCCGCAGCCACCCGGTGGCATGGCTGGACCATTCCACTGGCGCGATCCGCGGCTCCGTGAACTGACGCCGGCCGAGCCTGGAAGCCGCTCGAATCCCGTGGTAACGGTAATCCCATGAAAAAACTCATGACCCGACACAATATTCCGTTAGGCAGGATTCTGGGAATCCCCATTGGTTTGGATTATTCCTGGTTCCTGATCTTTGCGCTGCTCACCTGGACGCTGGCAGGCAGTTACTATCCCGCCGAGTTTAA
>JBEKYW010000047.1:0-39768 GCA_049510555.1 Bryobacteraceae bacterium | reverse complement strand
GTTGAAGATGCCGCCGGGCAGCGACGCAGGCGTGGTGAACGCCGCAAAGACCGCCGCGCAGATATCGTCACGATGCGCGAGATTAAGATGCTGGGCGCCACTTCCGGCGATCTCGGCGGCTCCCGTACGCACCAGATCAAGCAGGTGATGGCGTCCCGGCCCGTAAATGCCGGCCAGCCGCAGGATGAGCCAGCGGCCGCACGCGCCACTCCCCCTGCGCAACAATTCCTCTGCCTCGAGCAGAATCCGCCCGGTCTCGCCTGCGCCCTCCGTCGGCGCATCTTCGTCGACCATCACGCCTCCGTCCTGTGGATAAACCGATGTGCTGCTCGTATAGACGATCGTGCCGACCGGATCGCGGTGCGCCCACGTGAGGATGGAGCGCATGCCCTCGACATACGACCGGCGATAACCGTCTGGTCCCCCGTCTCCTGAACTCACGCAGTTCAACACCAGATCCGCGCCCGGCGCGAGGCGTCCATGCCAGGTGTCCGCCGCAAGATCGTCCACCACGGTCGGCACTCCTAGGGCCGCCAGCTCCTGCGCCCGTCCGGGATTGCGCGTGAGCGCTTCCACCTTCAGGCCCGCCCCAAGCGCCTCGCGGGCCTAAGATCACCAGACGTTTGCCGTGGAGGGATTCCATGTTTTTGTGGGAACCACTAATGTACACTAATCGCCGCCAATGGATTCAAAAAAATCAGTGTTCATTGGCGTGAATTAGTGGTTTCTGTTCTCCATGCCCACCGTTCTCACCCTGCTGGCCGAGGGATTTGAGGAGATCGAGGCCTTCACCCCCGTCGACCTCCTGCGCCGGGCCGGCGTCGAAGTGACTGTCGCCTCGCTCGCGGATCATCGTCATGTCACCGGCCGCAGCGGCATTACGACGCACGCCGACGCCGCCCTCTCCGAGATTGGCGACCACCTTTTCGACCTGTTGTTCATCCCCGGCGGTCCGGGGGTGAAAAACCTGCGCGCCGACCCGCGGGTGCGCGCCGTGGTCGAGCGGCATGCCGCCGCGGGCAAGTGGCTCGCGGCGATTTGCGCGGCCCCCACCGTGCTCAACGCCTCCGGCCTGCTGGACGGCCGCCGCTACACCGCCCACTTTTCCGTCGCGGGCGAGCTGCCCCACATCCTCGCCGACCAGCGCGTGGTCACCGACAGCAACATCCTCACCTCACGCGGTGCCGGCACGGCGCTGGATTTCGGACTGCTGCTGGTGGAAAAGCTCGTCTCGGCGGACAAAGCCCGCGAAGTCGCCCGTTCAATCTGTGCCTGAGCTGGATCAAAACCGGTGGTGGGTCAGTTTGCTTGAATTGTGCGGTAACTGTAGGTCGGGGTTTATCCCCGACAGAGGGACCTCGATGGTTTCGGTGTTGGGCCTAAAGCCCAACCAACCTAAACAGACCCACTACCTCAAAACCGGCTCGTAACGTGCGAAAGTTGCGTCCAGCCTAGGGCTTGGAAAAGGCCGGGGCTGACGCCCCAGCCATGTTTTGCCCGTTCGCAACGCCATAAAGTTGCACCCCTGCCGGTTGCTTCCACCGGAAGTGATCCGGCGAAGCTTTCATTAATTTCCGCATGTGTGGCATCGCGGGTTTGGTCAGTCCGAACGACTCTGACGAACAGCGGCGTGTCGCCGTGGCGCGCATGTGCGTCGCCATGCAGCACCGCGGCCCCGACGATCACGGCGACATCAGCCGTGGGCCGGCGACGCTTGGCATGCGTCGCCTCGCGATCATCGACCCGGCGGGCGGACATCAGCCGATGACCAGCGCCTGCGGTCGCTATCACCTCATCTTTAACGGCTGCATCTACAATCACCGGGAATTGCGCGCCGAACTCGCCGCCGGCGGCTATCCCTTCCGGTCGCAGTGCGATACCGAGGTGCTGCTCGCCGCGTTCGTGCGCTGGGGCGAGGATTGTCTGCGACGGCTGCGCGGCATGTTTGCGTTTGCCGTTTGGGACGAGCCGGCCCAAGGCCTTTTCCTCGCCCGTGACGCGTTCGGCATCAAACCCCTTTATTATCATCACGACAGCGCGCAGGGGCGCTTCGCCTTCGCCTCGGAACTCAACGCCCTGCTCGCCTCCGGTGTGGTGGCGCGGCGCATCGACGTGCGCGCCGTGGCGGAATATCTGGCGTACCTGGCGGTGCCGGCTCCGCGCACCATCTACGAGGACGTGGCCAGCCTGCGGCCGGGCGAATGCGCCCGCCTGGCTGGCGGCCGGCTTGAAGTGAAACAGTGGTGGCGGTTTCCGGCGGCCGGCGCGGCTGCCACCGCCTGCCGCACGGCGGAGGAGTTCCGTCGCGAGCTGGGCGCGCGACTTGATGACACCGTCCAGGCGCATCGCATCGCCGACGTGCCGGTGGGCGCCTTTCTCTCGGGCGGACTCGATTCCTCGGGCATCGTCGCCTTGATGGCGCGCGCGGGCGCCGCGCGGCTGAAGACGTTCTCCATTGTCTTCGAGGAGACCGCCTTCTCGGAGGCCGATCATGCCCGCCGCGCCGCGGACGCGCTCGGCACCGAACATCACGAAACCGTTCTCACCGGCCGGCAGGTGGTTGCGGACCTCGACCGCCTTCTGCACGCCTTCGATCAGCCCACCGGCGATGGCATCAACACCTACTACGTGAGCCAGGCGGCGCACGCCGGCGGTGTGAAGGTGGCGCTCTCCGGCCTGGGCGGCGACGAGCTGTTTGGAGGTTATCCATCGTTCCGCGATCTGCCGCGTATCGCGCGCGTGCTGCCGGTCTGGCGGATGCTGCCGGCGGCAGCGCGTGAGGCCGTCACGCGCCGGCTCGCCCGCGGCGACGTCCGCCGGCGCAAGGTGGCCGATTTCCTCACGCAGGCGCACGATTTGCACGACCTGTGCTCCCTGCAGCGACGGGTGTTTTCGTCCGCTCTCGGCCATTCGCTGCTGCATCCCGACGCGCGCGCCATGATCGGAGGCGCGTTTTTCCACCATCCGCGCCTCGCCGGGCTGCGCGGCGAACTGGCCGGCGCCGACCCCTTCCAGACCATCAGCGCGTGGGAATTGCGCACCTACATGGCCGACGTTCTCCTGCGCGACAGCGATGTCATGAGCATGGCGCACTCGCTCGAGCTGCGCGTGCCGTTCATCGACGGTCCTTTCATTGAGTGGCTGTGGGCGCAACCCGCCCGCTTCAAGGCCGGCGGCGGTCAGGCGAAATCCGCCCTTGCCGGCGCGTTGCGCGGCGTCCTGCCGGAGGAAATCCGCCGGCGGGAAAAACACGGCTTCACCCTGCCCTTCTCCGTCTGGATGCGTCGCGAGTTGCAGCCCTTCCTGGGCGACACCTTTGCGGCGACCTCCGTTGCGCGCACCGGCCTGCTCGACGCCGCGCCCGTGCAGGCGTTCTGGCGGAGTTTCCTCGCCGGCAGGGATGACCGCGAGTGGTCGCGCGTCTGGAGCCTGGCCGTGCTGATTGCCTTTCTGAACTGTCGGTTCCCGGCATGAAAACCCTGCTGCTGTGCCCCGAGCTGTTTGCCCGCGAGAGCGGCATCCAGCGCATCATGCGCCTCTACCTCAAGGCGCTGTGCGAGACGGCCGGAACCGGCGATGAAGTGCGCCTTGTCGTGCTGAACGACCGTGAGTTTCCGGCGGCGCTGCTGCAACGCTACGCCAACGACCGGCTGGCTCTCCGGCAGGCCTGCAACCGCAGCAAGGCAGCCTTCGTCTGGCACGCGGTGCGGGGGGCATCCGGGGCCGACCGCGTGATTTGCGGACACCTGGGCCAACTGATCGTGGCGTGGCTCGCGCGATGTTTCCATCCCCGGTTGCAGTATTATCTGGTGGCGCACGGCATCGAGGTGTGGCGACCGTACACGCTGATGGAGAAACTCGCCCTGCGTGGTGCGCGGCGCATCCTGTGCGTCAGTGACTATACCCGACGCGAGGTGCAGCGGCGGATTGCGCTGCCCGACTCGCGGTTCGTCGTCGTGCCCAACGCCCTTGATCCCCTGTTTGACCAGGCCTTGTCCGATGGCGCGCCGGGCAGCGGAGCGCCTGTGATCCTCACGGTTGCCCGGCTGGACGCCCGGGAACGCTACAAGGGCATGGATCATCTGATTGGGGCGATGCCGGCGGTGCGCCAAGCCGTGCCGGCAGCCCGCCTGCGCATCGTCG
Source organism: Bryobacteraceae bacterium (assembly GCA_049510555.1). Lineage (GTDB taxonomy): Bacteria > Acidobacteriota > Terriglobia > Bryobacterales > Bryobacteraceae > Fen-178. Next base: position 35,625 of record JBEKYW010000047.1, on the reverse strand, counting down.
GCACCGGCAGCGACCTACCGAGCCTGAAAGAACTGGCCGCCCGGCTGGGAATGACCGGCACGGTGGAGTTTGCCGGGTTTTTGGACGATGACCACCTGCGCGCGGCCTATCGCGACTGCAACCTGTTCGCGCTGCCGAGCAGCGGCGAGGGCTTCGGAATCGTGTTTTTGGAAGCCATGGCCCATGGCAAACCCTGCCTCGGCGCGCGCACCGGAGCCGTTCCCGAGATCATCGATGGCACGTCGGGTGTGCTGGTCGATCCCGGCGACATCCGGCAGATCGCGACGCAACTTGTTTGGGCGTTGCAACATCAATGGAATCCGAAACAAATCAGAGAGCGCGCCACCCGGTTTGGTTATCCGGTTTTCCAGGAACGGCTGCAACGCGCGCTCGCCGCCTAGCCCATGAATTCATCTTCGCCCGAGACCCTTGTCATCCAAGCCGGCCAGGCCGAGCAACATTACTGGCGCGACCTGTGGCGGTTTCGGGAGCTGCTGGGGTTTCTGGCGTGGCGCGACATCAAGGTGCGTTACAAGCAGGCGGTGCTGGGTATCACTTGGTCGCTCATCCAGCCCGCCGTGCAGACCGTGCTGCTGACCTTTGTCTTCAGCAAACTCGCCAAGATGCCGGACGGGGGCGTGCCCTACCCGCTGCTGGTGCTCGCCGGCCTGCTGCCCTGGCAGTTGTTTTCGTCCGCCTTCGGCGGGGCGAGCAACAGCCTGGTCGGCAACGCCAACCTGATTTCCAGGATCTATTTCCCTCGACTGATTGTCCCGCTGTCGGCTCTCGCGGTCGCCCTGGTTGACCTGCTCATCCTGCTGGCAATCACCCTGCCCGTTACCTTGCTCTACGGGGTGATGCCGACCTGGCGGCTGCTTTTGCTGCCGGTGTTCATTTTTCTCGGGCTGCTCGTCGCCCTAGGCGCCGGTCTGTGGATCACGGCCCTCACGGTAAAATACCGCGATTTCCGTTTCATTACGCCGTTTCTCCTGCAGATCGGACTGTTTGTCACCCCCATCGGTTATCGGACCGACTTTCTTCCCAATTGGCGCGACTTGCTCGCGCTCAATCCGCTCACCGGCGTGGTCAACGGTTTCCGTTGGTGCCTGCTCGGCGGGGACATGGATTTCTACGCCTCCAGCCTGGTCATGTCCGTACTGATCTCTGCGATGCTGCTTGGCACCGGCCTGTGGTACTTCCGCGGCACGGAGCGGCAGTTTGCCGATGTGATCTGAGCCATGGCTAACGATACCGTCATCTCCGTTGAGGGTCTCTCCAAGCGCTACCGGCTCGGCCATGCTGTGCGGCACGATACGCTGCGGGACGCGCTGGCGCACCGGTTGAGCGCACCTTGGCAGTGGCTGCGCAATCGAAAATTGAGAATCGAGAATCGAAAATCCGAAGAGGAATTCTGGGCGCTGCGCGACGTCACGTTTGAAGTGAAACGCGCCGAAGTCGTCGGCATCATCGGACGCAATGGCGCCGGCAAGTCGACCCTCCTCAAGATCCTTTCCCGCATCACCGAACCGACGACGGGCCGCGTGACCCTGCAGGGCCGGGTCGCCTCGTTGCTGGAGGTCGGCACCGGTTTTCATCCGGAATTGACCGGACGGGAGAACGTCTTCCTCAACGGTGCGATCCTCGGCATGTCACGGACTGAGATCCGCCGGAAGTTCGATGAAATCGTGGCTTTCGCCGAGGTGGAGAAATTCCTGGACACGCCGGTGAAGCACTATTCCAGCGGCATGTACGTACGCCTCGCCTTCGCCGTGGCGGCGCACCTGGAACCCGAGATCCTGATCGTCGATGAAGTGCTGGCCGTGGGCGATTACGCCTTTCAGCGCAAATGCCTCGGCAAGATGCAGGACGTCGCCGCCACCGAGGGACGGACGATCCTGTTTGTCAGCCATAACATCTCGGCGGTGCAAAACCTCTGCTCGCGCGTCCTGCATCTCGATGGCGGCCGTCTGCATTTTGACGGAGCCGTCAGCGACGGCTTGGAGAGCTATCTGCAGGCCGGTGCCACGGTGAGCGGGCGGGCACTCGATCGTCTCGCACCATCATCCCAGAATATGGTGCGCTGCCTCGATCTCACCATCAATGGCCGGCCAGGGGACAGCCTGATCCTACCACGCCCCGCCCCCCTAGAGATCGCGCTCACGATTGAAGCCCATGAGGCGGTCCGGGTGAGTCTGGAAACCTTCCTATGTGACCGCTATGGCCAGAAACTCGCCTTGTGTTCGCCGGGACACGATGAAAGCGGCGCGCACGTCCACAACCTTTCCGCCGGCCAACGCGCCCGCCTCATAGCGCGCGTCGTCTTACCACAGTTGCTCCGGGGCCACTATCAACTGGAACTGGCGCTAGTGCAGCCGTTCGTCTGCCGCTATCTCCATTTTCCGGCGGCTGTCGAGCTGGTCATCGAGGGCTCCGGCGTGTCCTGGAGCCGGCTGTTCGAGCAGGCCCCTGTTCCCGTCGGCCACGCCATCATGGATGGCGAAGTTCGGCTGGAGTTGCTTTCCTGACCCATGCCCCGCATCCGCCGCTACCGCGCGATCACATTTTTGCTGCGCAGCCTGCGTTGGAGCGCCCGCCACATCGAGGCGCATATCGGTCGCCACGGCCCGGTAGTGATCGTCCATCCCCGTGGCCGGCCCCGCGGCAGCGTGGTCCTGGCTTACCACACGGATCCCTGGGTTTATCCCGCAACGCGGGAGCACCATTACCATACCAACCGTTGGGAATGCGGACTTCTGGGCGATACATTTGTCGAGGCCGGCTACCGGCTGGAGGTGGTCGAGTTCGACAATCCCCACTACCGGCCTCCCGCCGACTGCGCGTACATCATCGACTTGGAGCGCAATCTGGAGCGCTTCGCAAAAATCGTCCCCGCGAGCTGCGTCAAAATCCAACACGCCTCGACCACCCATTGGCTGCACTGGAACCAGGCCGAACTGCGCCGGCTCGACGGCATCCGGCAGCGACGCGGGGCGGTGCTGGTGCCGCGCCGTCAGATCCCCTTCAACCTCACCACCGAGACGGCCGATCGCATCATCTACGTCGGCAACGCCTACACGGCCGAAACGTTGGCCTTTGCCGGCAAGCCAATGCAGCGCATCCCCATTTCCACCGTGGTGCAGGCGGACTGGCCGGAGCAAAAGAATTTCGACCAAGTGCGCCGCAATTTCACCTGGTTCGGCAGTGTGGGTCTGGCGCACAAAGGGCTCGACCTCGCCCTCGAAGCCTTTGCCCGCATGCCCGGGTTCAATCTGACGGTCGTGGGCGCCATCAATCTCGATGCCGACTTCAAGCAGCTTTACCATCGCGAACTCAACGAACTGCCCAACATCCGGACGCCCGGCTGGGTGTCGGCCACGTCATCCGAGTTCCTGACCCTACTACGCGATCAAGTGGGCGTGGTTTATCCGTCGTGCAGCGAAGGCGGTGCGGGTTCAGTGATCTGCTGCCTGCACGGCGGACTTATTCCCATCGTCACCCGCGAGGCCAGTGTGGATGTGCAGGACTTCGGCTTCGAAACCCGTTCCGATGCCGTCGAAGACATCATGACCGAGGTGCACCGGGTGGCGGAACTGCCGGTGGCGGAGCTCGCCGCCCGCGCCCGCGCCGCGTGGGAGCATGTCCGCGCCGTGCACACCCGCGAACACTTCCGTCACGTATGGCGCGACTATGCACGGGCGTCCCTAGGTCTACCCCTGTCGGGGGAATAACGAAACGTTCCGTCCCGGCCATCGTTAGCGTGAGGCTCAATTATTCAACTCCATGCTTATCGCACTCCGGGCCAGGCTGAATGGCTGGAGACGCGGCCTGCGGTGGCAACTCGGCCGGCCGTTGAGTCACTGGAGCGGGCAGTGGTGCCGGGCGCAGCTGGGGCAGCTCCCCCCACCGCCCTGGCCCGAAAAACCGCTCCTGCCTTTGCCGGTGATCACCCTGTGCGGTCGGGCACACCTTCCCATGCTGCAGGTCAGTCTGCGCACCATGCTGCATGCCTGGCCACAACTGCCAGCCCTCCGCGTAGTGAGTGACGGCAGTGCCACCGTGGATGAACTGAAAGCGGCTCTCCAGTGGTGGCAAAACCCTCTTGAAGTCCATGCTTGGGAGGAATTCGCCCCGTCCGGGAACGCCCGCTCCACCTTGGCCGGTTGCTGGGCGGCACGGCATCCGCTGGGCAGAAAGCTGGCGGTGCTACAGGCGATCGACTGCCACCCCTCACTCTGGATGGACACCGACCTCCTGTGGTTTGGCGGTTTGCCGGCGGAAGCCGGCGGCGGTCGGAACGAAGCAGCACTCATCGTGGCGACCGACCAATTCTGCGCCTATGCCCCGGAACTTTTCGCCATTGCCCGCGCAGAACTTTCCCCGCAGCCCTACATGAATTCCGGACTGATCCTTCTGCGACGGCCCTTGGGCGAACTGGTCGACATTGAGCGCCTGCTGGCCAGCGCCTACCCGGATTCGGCGCCCCATCTGTGGACGGAGCAGACTTTGATCGCACTTGCCGCTCGACGCCATGGGCGGGTCTGGTCACGCGAGGAAATCGCGATCAACGTCTGGGATGTTCACCAATTGCGCCCCACTTTTAAAGGCAAACGCTGGTCCGCGCGGCATTATACTACGCCGGCGCGCGACCTTTTCTGGCGCGATGCCTGGTGGTTGCTGGCGCGAGGGGTGCAACCATGAACCGGCCGGCCGGACTGCCATCGCCGTATCCCGCAAAGTACCTCGTTGCATCTCGGTTGACATTGCTTGCTTCACCGCTGGCGGATCCTCCACTCATCCCGGACTGACAGAGCGTACATGAAACGCCTTCCCGACGGACCTTCACTCCCTGGCTGGCTGCTCTACCGATTCGTCCATTATCCGCTTGCCCAGTTGCGGGCCCGTAATCCCGATTTCTGGCTCTATCTGCTGCTGCGCCGGGTGCGCGGTGGCCCGTTCGCCGGTCTGTGCTACGTCGGCGAGAGTCCGAGCCCGCAGATCGGGCCGTTTCTGCTCGGCCTAAGTGAAATGGAGATCTGGCCTTTCATCCGCCGCCTGCTTTCCGACGAGTTCGACGCCTTTATCAATGTCGGCGCAGCCGAGGGTTACTACGCTGTGGGGATGGCGCGCTTCAGTCGCATCCCGCGCGTTATTTCCTATGAGGGCAGCCGGCTTGGCCGCATTCTTGCCTGTTTCATGGCCCGGAAGAATGGCGTCGCCGCCCGTCTGGACGTCCGCGGCGCCTGTGATCCGGAACTGCTCGGCGACACCCTCACGCCGATCGCGCGCCCCGCACTCCTCATCGACGTCGAGGGCTACGAGGAAGAGCTGGCCGACCCGGCGCGTGTGCCCGCCTTGCGCCGCGCCACCATGATCATCGAGTTGCACGAGCAGGCCCGGCCCATGGCCGACATCCTGCGCCCGCGGTTCGCCGCCACGCACGATATTGAGGAAGTCTGGACGCGTCCGCGGACGCTGGACGATCTGCCGCAGAACCTCTGGCCGGCTACGATGTTCTTTCCGCGCACCCGGCTGCTCGAGCTCGGCACCGAACGGCGCGGCTCCCCCATGCGTTGGTGGCTGCTCACGCCGAAAAAAGCCTCCGCATGACCTCCGGCCCACTGCCCCGCCTGCTGATCTTCAGCGAAGGTGCGCTTTCCCTTTCGCACGGGACCGGCACCATTTTCGCGCGCAACTTCTCGGCTTATCCCTCGGATCGGCTCGCCAACTGGTTCATCGGACTGGCCGAGGAGCCGTTCATCACCGGCCACCTCGATCTTAATCTGCAACGCTGGCCCGCACATGGGTGGTGGCCGCCGGCGGTGCCGCTGGCTAAACTCTGGAATCGCTCTGTGGCACGGGCCGCCGGTCGCAATTGGAGCGTGCCGGTCAACCGGTCCGGCCTCCGCGCCACCGTCGCGTCGAACGGCGGCAGTTTCGACATCATCTACGCTATCGTCTACTCGCGCGCCGGCATCGACGCGCTGCAGGCCGTGCACGCCGGCCTGGGCCGACGCCTGCCGCTCGTGCTGCAAATCCAAGATTTTTTTCCCCACAGCGATCTGGGATTTTGGCGGGCGCTCCGCCGGCTGGCGCCGCACGTCACGGAAGTGTGGGCGGTGTCGGATAATATCGCCCGGTCGATCAAAAAGCACCTCGGTCTGTCCGTATGGATCGATCCTCTGTTTCACCTCGATTTGCCCGCGGCGTCCAAGCAGGAGCACCGGCTGTTTACTTCGGATTTCCGCGCCGTGGTCCTCGGCAATTTCTGGCAGCCGGCGCTGCTTGATGATCTCAAGGCGGCCTGGCGCTTGTGCCGGGAGCAATTGCCCGGACTGCCGCCGGTGCACTGGCATTGCCATCCGGCTGGCATCGAGCGGGTGCGCTCCGCCGGCCTGGAACCCGGACCAGAAATCGAACCGGCTCCTTTTCTCACGGGTACGGCGCTTTTTGCCATGCTAGGTGACGCCGATCTCGCGCTCATTCCGTTCAGCCGCGGCCACCGGCCAGCAACGGATTACGAGCGGTTTTCCATGCCCTCCCGGCTCACCGAAATCTGCGCCGCCGGCCTGCCGGTCTTCGGCCTCACCGGCGAAAATACACCGCTGGCGGATTACGTCACCATTCATGGCATCGGCCGTTGCGCGCCGGCGGCGGAGACCGCGACCGTGGCGGCCGGGTTGGTCGGGTTGATCCGTGACCACGATGCGCGTGCGTCCTACGGCCGGGCCGCCCGGGCGCTGGCCGAACGAAAATTTCCTCTCGCTCCTTTTCAGAAGTGGCTCTACGGCCGCCTGCAGCAACTGGCGAGCGGCACAACGGGGTCATGAGCGTCCTCGTCAAAAACATCAAGAACCTCATTAACCTCGGCCTCGATCGCTGCGGGTACCGGTTAATCAACAACCGCCCGCCCCTCTCTCAGCCGACGCTGGCTGCCGGGCTGCGCCGGCTCGCGGGCCGCAGACTGGACATCGCCACATTGATCGATGTCGGCGCGGCGGACGGCGGCTGGACCCGGGCTTTCGTCGCTGCCGTGCCGAAATGCTCCAATCTCCTGCTGATTGAAGCCCAGTCTGTGCACCAGCCGGCGCTGGCCCGCTTTCAGGCCGATTTCCCGCACGCGCAGATCGTGATGGCCGCGGCGGGACCGACTCGGGGTGAGATCTGGTTCGAAGCGGCCAATCCCTGGGGCGGCCTGGCCGCCGAAAAACCCGACGACCGTGAAGGCCGCTGGATCAGGGTGCCGCAGACCACGCTCGATCATGAAGTGAACACACGACAGTTGCCGGGACCTTACCTCATCAAGCTCGACACCCACGGCTATGAGCTTCCCATCCTCAAAGGCGCCACCGCCACGCTCGCGCAAACCGCTGCGCTCATTGTGGAGTGCTATAATTTTGACATGGCTCCCGGCGCCGTCCGCTTTCCCGCCTTCTGCCAGCATATGGAGTCGCTGGGCTTTCGTTGTCTGGACTTGTGGGACCCTTTGTACCGCGCCTCCGACCACGCGCTGTGGCAGTTCGATCTGCTCTTCGTGCGGACTGACCGGCCGGAGTTTTTGGCGCCGGTGCATCCGCAAGCCAAGCCACCCGCGTCCTTCTGACGCCTCGCTGTTTCACGCCAATGCCCCGTACTGCTTCGTTTGGCCTCTTGTCCGAGTTGCCCTTTCCCCCTGCCGGGCGGACCGGCTGGCCGTGGACGGAGGAAACGGATCCGGTCGTTTACGGCGTGCCGCCGATCACCGGAGTGTGGCCGAAGATCACGATCGTTTGTCCCTCATTCCGTCAGGGCAGTTTTATCGAAGAGACGATCCGCTCGGTGCTGTTCCAAAATTATCCGCGGCTCGAGTTCGTGGTGATCGACGGCGGTAGTGACGACGAAACGCCAGTCGTCCTCCGGAAATACACGCGCTGGCTTGCGTTCTGGGAGTCAACGCCCGACCGTGGCCAGTCGCACGCTCTCAACAAGGGTTTCGCCCGCGCCACCGGTGAACTCTACGGCTGGATCAACAGTGACGACTATTACCTGCCCGGCGCGTTTATGACCGTCGCCCGGCCCTATCAGGCGGGCCGCCGCGCCCTTTACTACGGAGACTGGCTGGAGAAGATCGGAGAAGACGCCGGCCTGACACTGCATCGAGAACGCCCGTGTTTCGCCTTCCAAGTGGCCGTCGGCGGACGCACCCTGCCCAGCCACGCCGCGTTCTGGCCCGCGGCGGTGCACCAGCCGTTCAATGAGGCGCTGCGCTTCACGCTCGACGCCGAGTTCTTCAAGCGCCTGACCGCGGGCGGCGTCAAGCCGCGCCATGTCCCGCATCCCCTCGGCGTCTTCCGCCAGCACGAGGCCGCCAAATCCAGCACGATCGTCGACGTCGCCCGGGCCGAGACTGCGGCATGGAGTCGAGCGCAGCCGTGGCACACCCACTGGCGGTGGAGACTGTCCCGCCTCATCGATCGCCTGCGCCTCTAATACCGTGCCCGACGATTGTTCTCCCGCTCCCTCCTGCAATGGAATCCATTCTCAAACCGCCTCCGATCGATCGGTATCTCGCGACTCCCAGCGTGCCGGAGATCGAGCTGGCACGTCTGTTTTCAAGGACGAGCCGCCTGACGATTTTCGACATCGGTTCATGCGAGGGAGAGGACAGCATCCGCTATGCGCGCCGGTTCCCCCGGGCGCGGATCTTCGCCTTTGAGGCGTTGCCCGCTAATCAAGCGCTCATCCGGGAGAATTTCCTGCGCTATCGGGTGGGTGATCGCGCTGAGCTCGTGCCCCTCGCGCTCTCGGACCGGGTGGGTACGGCGGTCTTTCACATCTCGTCCGGCCGGCCTCCCGAGGAGTTCGTCGGAAATGATTGGAACTATGGCAACAAATCCAGCTCCTTGCTTGCGCCTGCGATGCCCGACCAGCCGATGTTCGGCTGGTTGGAGTTCAAGGAATCCATCATTGTTCCGACCGACAACGTCGACCGGTTCTGCGCCTTGCGTCAGATTACCCGGATCGATTTCATCCACCTCGATGTCCAGGGCGCCGAATACCTTGTGCTCGCCGGTGCGGAAAAAATGCTGCCTCGCACCACGGCCCTGTGGCTCGAAGTCTCCGACGAACGGCTTTATTCCGGCCAGAAATTGCGCTTCGAAATGGAAGTGTTCTTGCGCGGGGCCGGTTTTGTCCTTGTCCGCCAGGAGCGGCGCGAGATCGAAGGCGATCAATTCTACGTCAATGGCCACCAGTGCGGGACGTGGCCTTACCTCGTCCGCCACCGTCTCGCCCGACTGCTTGGCGTGGCCCGCTACTCCCTTGGTACCTTGAAAAGTAAAGCGATCAAACACTTCGCCCCATGATCATCACTTGGCTCACCGGCGGTCTCGGTAATCAGATGTTCCAATACGCGGCGGGACTTGCGCTTGCGGAGCACCGCCGCACGGTGCTCAAGCTCGACGTCTCGTGGTTCAGGGAATACGCAGGGTTGGAGGCGCACAACGTCTACGGCCTGCACTGCTTCAACATCCTCGAGCAGTTCGCCACGGCCAACGAAATCGATTGCGTACGCGGCGTGCAACTCACGCGTACCGAGCGTTGGTCCGTCGCCCTCGCCCGCGCCCTGCGGCTCTACCGTTACGCCAACCGTCACACCGCCCCGGCCAATTGGCACCGTCCTCCGACCTTCCGCTTTTATCCGGAGTTCTTTGCGCAACCCGATAACACCTACCTCAACGGTATGTTTCAATCGGAAAGATTTTTCGCACCAGTCGCTGATCTTGTCCGGCTGCACTTCACGTTTCGCTATCCGCCCCAGCCCCAAGTCGCGGAGATGGCGGTGCGCATCGGCAGCGGTCCATCCGCAGCCCTTCATTTCCGCCGCGGCGATTATGCCCGCGATTCCACTTTCAACCAGGAGATCGGTGTCATCGGACTGGGATACTACCACCGTGCCGTCCGGCTCCTCCGCGAGCGCAGTCCGGAGGCCACGCTCTATATCTTCTCCGACGACATTGACGCCGTCGCCCGCGAGTTCACACCGCCGGACCCGCATGTCTTCGTCCGCTCCGTCGAGCACTGGCATCCGTGGGACAAGATCCGCCTGATGTCGCTCTGCGACCACATTGCGATCGCGAACAGCACGTTCTCTTGGTGGGCCGCCTGGCTCAACTCTTCACCCGACAAGCTCGTCATCGCTCCCGATCCCTGGTTTGCCCACAGCGGGCACGACGCCTCCGACGTTGTGCCGGCCGCTTGGACGCGCCTGTCGGCCGCCGGTTGACTGTGTCCATCATGCTTCAACCGTTGATCAAACTCCTCCGTCGTCGTGGAGTTGTGCTGGCCGGCGCGAATCACCCGGCCATACGCTACTTCGACCACGCTCCCGCCTCGCCCTTTCACGACGTTCTCTTTCGCCGTTTTCCCGATCTTCGGGGACTCGGGTTCATCCAGATTGGCGCCAACGACGGCTGCCGCGCCGACCCGCTCGCGCCGTTCATCGAACGTTACGCCTGGACCGGTCTCATGATCGAGCCGCTCAGTGCCAACTTTGCCGAGCTTCGCCGCCGCCACGGCACTAATCCTCGTCTGCGTCTGCTCCAAGCTGCCGTCGACCTCGCGGCCGGGCGGCGCCTTATCTACGACCTCGTTCCCGGTGAAGCCGCGGTGCCCGATTGGGCGCACGGACTGGGCAGTTTCTCACAGCAGCACGTCCTAAACGCCGCCCGCTCGCTCGGTCTGCCCGATTCCACGGTTCAACCCGAGGAGGTTGAAACGATCTCGTGGCAACGCGTCTGGCTGGAATTCGGCTCGCGCACCTGCGATCTGCTCGTCCTTGATACCGAAGGCTACGACATGGCGTTGCTGCACGCCGCCGGTCTTGGCGAGCATCGCCCGCACCTCATCCTGTTCGAACATGCCTGCAACGCCATGGCCGAACGCATAGAATTCTACCGCGAGCTGCTAGAGCTCGGCTACGAACTGGCGACGGACGGGCCTGATACCACCGCTTGGCTCAAGGCATGAGACTCGCTTTTATTTCCACCATCCTCGGCTATCCTTGGGGCGGAGCTGACACACTCTGGACCCACGCCGCCGAGGCCGCAGCGTACCGGGGCGATTCTCTTTTGCTCTGCGTCTCACCCGCGGTCGCTGTCGCGCCGCGCATTGTCGCGCTTTCCGAGCGGGGCGCACGAATTCACACGCGAACTGCACCCGCCGGACCGGCGCGCCTTGCCGCCCGTCTTTCGCAGCGGCTCCGCCGCGCCGTCGGCATGCGCGACCCGCTTGTTGCCGTGCTTGCCGCCTTCCAGCCCGACCTTGTCATCATTAGTCTTGGCGGTACTTACGATCTCCTCAGTTATCCGGCGCTCGTAACTTGGCTGCACAGCTCACGCACGCCGTACTGTACCATTGCCAACTGGCAGGAGGAGAATCCAATCCTGCCCGAGGCCGACCGGGAGCGCGCCCGCGAGGCGTTCGCGCTGGCACGGACCGTGGCGTTCGTCTCAACGCGTAACCTCTCTGCCACGCGCCGGCATTTACTGCACCCTCTGTCCAATGCCCGCGTTCTCCAGAATCCGCTGCGCTGGACCTCGGCGGATGTCGCCCCCTGGCCCGTGGCGCCTGACTGGCGACTCGCCACCGTCTCGCGCCTCGATCTCGGTAAGGGCATCCAATTGCTTCTTCACGCCCTCGCCCAGGAACTCGCCGGCGAACGTGACTGGCGGCTCAACATCTACGGCCAGGGCCCGGCGGCCGATTATCTCCACACTACTGTCGCCTATCTGCGGCTCGGTGACCGCGTCCAGTTTCGCGGCCATGTCGGGAACCTCCACACCATCTGGGCGGAGAATCATCTCTTGTGCTCGCCAGCCCTTAACGACGGGGTACCGATGACGATCCCGGAGGCCATGCTTTGCGGACGGCCGGCGCTGGCCACCTGTGTCGGCGGTGCCGAAGACTGGATTCGTCCCGGTGCCAACGGCTTCCTCTGCCCGGCCCCCACGCTTCCATTGCTTGCCGACGCATTGCGGACCGCGTGGGAGGAGCGCGACCGCTGGCGCGAGCTCGGCCAGCAAGCCGCCATCGATGCCCGGGCACGGTACAAACCCGACGATTATCTCCAAGTCATCGCGCCGTAGTATTCTCGCCATGCACTTCAAGACATTCCTCACGCACCTTCTGCGATCTGCTCGTGCCTGCGCGCTGCGGGCCGGGGGTGCCGAAGTACACAAGCCGTGTCATTTAGGATCCGGCACCAGTAGCCGGCACGGTTGGCAAAACGACCGCGCGGGCACCATCGATCTCGGCGGCGGATGCCGGCTGGAAACCGGCGTGCCCGCGCGTGTGGTCGGACAGCGCTCCCTCGCGTGAAATACTCCCGCGAAATCGTCCTCGGCATCGGCGGTTACCTCGGCCACGACGGCAACGCCGCGCTGCTCGTCGACGGGCGTCTCATCGCCTCCAGCCAGGAGGAGCGTTTCACCCGTCGCAAACATGACGGCTGCTTCCCTGAAAATGCGGTGCGCGACTGCCTCGCGATTGGCGGGGTGGCACCTGCCGATGTGAACGCCTGTGTCTTCGCGGAAAAACCGTTTCAAGCGACGTATTTCGACCGCAGCGGCGAGACGGGAAACCGGTTCACCCGCTGGCTCGGGCGCGTACTGCCGGAGGGCGTGGCCGGACTCTATACCCAACCGGCCCGGCGTTTTCTCCCCAACGCCACTTTCCATTACGCCTGGCACCATATCTCGCACGTGGCTGGTGCGTTTCATACCTCGCCGTTCGCCCGGGCGGCGTTTCTGTGCGTCGATGGCAAGGGCGAGGACTACAGCGCCAGCGTCGGTGTGATCGACAACGACGAAATCAAGCTTCTTTTCGAGCAACCCTACGAAAATGGACTCGGCCTGCTATATTCGCTGGTAACCTGCCACCTCGGCTTCCCTTCGTTTGGTTCGGAATACAAAGTGATGGGGCTCGCACCCTATGGCCGCCCTACCTTTGAGGACAGACTCGCGCGGCTCTTTACGACTGACGAACGCGGCGGGCTGCGGCTGCATGCTCCGGTGAAATTCCGCTGGGAAGTAATGTCCTCGGCCGTGCCGCTCGTCACAGAGGCCACCGGCGTTCCCGCCCGTGGCAAGAGCGATCCGCTCACGCCCGCCCATGTCGATCTCGCGGCCTCCCTGCAAAAGATCTTCGAGGATGAAATCTTCAAAATGGTGCGTTTTCTCCGCGCCGAGACGGGTGAGCGTAACCTGATCTTCTGCGGCGGCTGCGCGCAAAACTGCGTGGCTGCCGGCAAGCTGCGCGCTGCGCGAATTTTCGCCGCGCTCTTCAATTCGCCGGTGGGCGGCGACATGGGCAGCGGCCTGGGCGCCGCGGTGCTCTACGCGCGCGCCGTGCGCGGAGGCCGGCCGTTTGCGGTCGATACAAAGGGCTATTATCTCGGCTCAGAACCCGGCCCCGTGCCTGATAGCGCCACTCCGTGGCGCGTTCCCTATCACGGTGCGCTTCACGATTTCATCGCCGCGCAGCTTGCCGCGGGGAAAACAGTGGGTTGGGTTCGCGGACGCATGGAACTGGGCGCTCGGGCACTCGGGGCGCGCTCTATCCTCGCCGACCCCTGCCAGCCCGGCATGCAATCACGACTCAATCGCGCAGTTAAGTTCCGCGAATCGTTCCGACCGTTTGCTCCGGCCATCCTTGCCGAGCATACGGGCGAGTGGTTCGATTCAACTGAGGAATCGCATTACATGAACTACACGGCCAATCTCCGGCCGGAACTGCGCGCACGGCTGCCGGAATCTTTTGCCACCCTCAACGAGCAGCTCAACTTCGCACGCTGCCGCATCCCAAGCGTGGTGCATGTCGATTTTTCGGCGCGTTTGCAGACGGTGCACCCCGACGTGCATCCGGATTTTCACCGGCTGCTGCGCTCATTCTACGCGATCACCGGCGTGCCGATCCTCATCAACACCAGCTTCAACGTCAGCGGCCAGCCCATCGTGCGCACGGCGGCCGAGGCGTGGGAATGTTTCCTCCACACCGACCTCGATCTGCTTGTGCTGGGCGACGAGGTGTTTCGCAACCCGCAACAGAAAACCCGCGAGGAGAAACTTGTATGGCTCAAGCAATTCGCCGCATCGTCTTAGCGATTCTGGCCCTCTGTTTCCGCTTCCGCCCCGGCCGGTCGCGGGCGGGCTGGGTCCGCAGCATGCGCCCGGTCGATGACCTGCGCATCAAATGAGCGAACTCGCGCTCAGCGTCGTCGTCCCCACCCACAACGCCGATCAAGAACGGTTGCGCCGGACGCTGCACGGACTGCGCGGGCAAACACTCTCGGCCGCACTCTGGGAAACTGTGTTGGTCGACAACGCCTCGACCAACTTTCCCAACGCCAGCTTTTTCGCTGAACACGCGCCAACCAACCTCCGCATCGTCGCAGAACCGCAACTCGGCCTGACGCCGGCCCGACGATGCGGAATCACCGAAGCTCGCGGCGCCGCGATCGTGCTGGTCGACGACGACAATGTGCTCACGGCCGATTATCTCGCGCAGGTGCTTGTGCTATTCAGCACGCATCCGAACGTCGGCGTGCTTGGCGGAAAATCGATGCCCGAATTCGCCGCCCCGCCCCCGGCGTGGACGCGGGAATTCCACGGTCTGCTCGCAATGCGCGATCTCGGCGAAAACCCATTGATCTCGCGAGGGCTGCATCCGCCCGGGGCCGCGCAGGCCTGTTATCCCGAGTTCGCTCCAATCGGCGCGGGCATGGTCCTTCGTCGGGAGGCGGCCGATGCGTGGTTGCACGCGCTGATCCACGATCCCCGGCGCTCCACCCTGGATCGCCGAGGAACGGCGTTGAGCTCAGGCGGCGACAACGACATCGTACTCACAGCGATGGCAGCGGGATGGGAAGTCGCCTACTTCCCCCAATTGCGGCTCACGCACCTCATTCCCGCCGCCCGTCTCGACCCCGCCTACCTGGCGCGTCTCAACCGCGCCATGCAGAAATCGTGGATGCAGGTGCTCACACTTCATGACGCCAATCCCTGGCCGCCCCTCAGTCCGGCCGGCGCGGCGCTGCGCAAGGTCAAGGCCTGGTTCACCTACCACCCCTGGACGGCGGCGGCGGCGCGCGTGCGCTACGCCGGTGCATGCGGCCACTTCGAGGGACGCGTCACCATCCAGCACATCCATGTCGCTTGATTTCCGCGGAGGGCCAACCAGCCTTCGCCGGCCCAATGACCCCGCCTGCTCCGGATAAAATCCCCGCCCTGCCCTGGCGCGACCGGTTGCTGGCCCTTTGGAAGCGTCGCGGCTGGCGCGGTTATCTGACCCTCACCCGTCACCTGAAACCGTCGAAGGGCCATGAAGAACTTCGCACTGTCACGCGTTACGGTTCGCAGTTCTATCTCCATCCGGGCGATGTCGTGGATCGTCATGTGATCCTCGAGGGCTTTTATGAATCGGAAGTGCTGGAGGCCATCCGCCCCGCGCTGCACGCCGGCAGCGTGCTCTGGGTGGTGGGCGCCAACTTCGGATTGCACGCGGTCACCGCGAAATACCTCCACCCGCACTGCCGGGTGATCGCCTTCGAGCCGCTCCCTGCCATGAGTTCGCGTCTGGCCGAACATTGCACGCTGAACGGTGTGAACGTCGAGCTGCATGCCTATGCCTTGTCCGATCGAACCGGCGCCCTCCCTTTCTATGCCGCCGCATCGGGCAATCCGGGCATGTCCACCCTGCATCCGGTCGCCCGGTGCTCCTACGATCAGCGCTTCACGGTTGCAACGTATGCCGCCGCGGAGGTCATCGACCGCGGCCTCGCGCCACCGCCCACGGCGATGATTGTCGATGTCGAGGGGGCGGAGACGGAGGTGCTGCGCGGCTTGGGCCGGCACCTGACGGACCCGACGCTCACGCACGTCGTTTTCGAAGCCGAAAATGAAATCCTTGCGCAGGGCGCGCGGCATCCTTTGCTCCACCTGTTGCGTGAGGCCGGATTTTCGGTGACCCGCTTGCAACGAAACGAGGCCACGGCGCACGGCTGCTCGAACTTCCTGGCGACCCGCGCCACGCCCTAGCTTCTCCACCTTTGCCCGCCCGTTCATTTCTTCGCCGGCTCGGTCTGGGACGCGCCGCTTACTGGCTCTGGCACGCGCCGATCGGTGCGCTGAAAACCTCGTTCGCGGCCGGCGGCCCGGTCGAACAGTGGCGCGACCGGCAGGCGCATGCGGCCATGCGCGCCGCCGCGGCCCGCCTCGCGCCACAGCAGTTTCCGACCGCCGACCCCGCCTGGCCCGAAGTCCACTTTCTGACCGGGAGGAAGTTCTGGGACCAGACCGCCCTTTGCCTGTACACTCTGCAGGCGCACGCCGGGCATGCCCTCCATTCCGTGGTGCACGATGATGGCACCCTGACCCCTGTTGTAGTTCAAAACCTGAAGCGGATTTTCCCGCAAATGGTGGTGTGTCTCCGTAGCGAGGACGAGGCGCGCGCCTCCGCGGCCCTGCCTACCGAGCGTTTTCCTGCGCTCCAAGCTGAGCGCCATCGCCTTTATCCCAATATGCTCAAGTTCACTGACGTCCATGCTGGCGGGCATGGCTGGAAACTCGTGCTCGACTCCGACATGCTTTTCTTCCGCCGTCCGGATTTCCTGCTGGACTGGCTGCGCGCGCCGGACCGGCCGCTGCATATGACGGATGTGCAGGATAGCTACGGTTACTCGCGTCCCCTGCTCGAATCGCTGGCTGGCGCGCCTTTGCCCTCCCGGCTCAACGTCGGCTTTTGCGGCTTGCGCAGTGACGCGCTCGATTGGGACAAACTTGAATACTGGTGCCGTCGCTTGATCGCAGCCGAGGGCACCAGCTACTACCTCGAACAGGCGCTCGTGGCGATGCTTTGCACCGGACGTTCCTGTGCCATCGCACCAGCTCAGGATTATCAGGTGCTGCCGTCTGAAACCGAATGCCGCGAGCCGCGTGCCGTGCTGCATCATTACGTGGCTGGATCGAAACGCGGTTATTACCGCCAGGCCTGGCGGGAGGCCCTTGCGCGCTGCACGGCCCGGCGCGCGTCATCTTTGTCTGCAGCCCCGTGACATCCTCGAACTCACGCGCCCTGATCGGTCCATGGCGGTTGCTGGGCTTGGTGCTGCTGGGAGTTTACGCCGCATGGCTGGCGGTCGGCATCTTTCCGATTTCCCCCGTCGAAGGAGACGAACAGGGCGTGATCAACGGTGCCGCCGCCATGGCCAGAGGCGAAGTCGCCTATCTTGACATGGCCTACCTGCCCGAAGTCCAGCCCGGAGCCTACATTTTGCTTTCCACCCTGAGCCGCTGGAGCGGGCTTCCAGTGGAAGCCATCTTCGCCTTCGGCACCGTGGCGGGCGCGGTGTTGTTTACGTTGCTTGCCGCCCGTCTGCTGGCGCGTGTGATGGGCATTCCATTCCTGATCGCGCTCGGCGGCCTGCTTTGGTGTCAGGAAATTTCCGCGGCGACGTATTACATGAATACGACCTCCCTCGGCATGTGGCTGACGTTCGCCGCCCTCTGGCTCGCCTGCCGGCCGGCAGACTGGCGGACGTGCACCGGCATGGTGGTGTGCATTGCTTTTGCGGGCTGGATTCGCATCGACTGCCTCCTGCCCACTCCCGCCGTGCCGGTCTTGATGTTTGCGGCTAGCCGCGATCTGCGGGCGACCATCAAGGCCACTGCGGCGGTAGCCGGCGGCTCGCTGGTACTCACGTGGATGCTCTATGGCGCCTCCGGGGTTACCCCGGCCGACCTCCTCAGCATCTATAGCGGCCGGGGGGCGATTGAGGGATGGTGGCCCACACTGCGTTCAATGCCGCTGCTCTTGTCGCCCCTGCTCTGCGTTCTGTTGGTAACAGGCTGTGTCCTTTTCGTCATCCGCCGCGAGTGGCTTCTGCTTGTCCTGGCCGCCGCCGGCACAGGCGCCACGCTCCCGATATACGGTACGTCGCTAGCCTCGACCAAATATTTCTACCATCTCGTGCCCTTTTTTCTTCTCGCCGCGCTTTATACCGGCAAGGTCGTCCTGGGCAGCGTGACGAAGGCTCCGGCCTGGGCGGATCGGCGGGTTCGTCTCGGCCTTGCCGGTGGCGTGGCGCTGCTGGCGCTGGCCGATCAGTCGGTGGGGCTGCTGACCTCTTCTCCAGAATTCAGGCGTTACAATCCGGCTCCAACCCTGGCGACCCTCGTCACCTTCCACGGACCCCGGCGGATGGCGCGACTGGTGATCGGCCCCGGAGAAATCATCCCCACCACGGACGGCTTTCGCCTGCGCACGGGCGCCCTTTTTGCTCCCTGGGTCTGGCGGCGCGAAAAAATCGCCATGCTGGCGCAACTGCGCCAGTTCGCCGTCATCCTCCGCGCGGCTCCACAGACCACGGTCTATTTCAGCGGCTGGCTGCCTTATCAGATGGTGGTGCGGGTGCTGCGCGCCGAGGGCTGGGTTTTCAAAACCGGCAGCCTGGCCCCCACCACCATGCCCTACGTAGGGGTTTGGGAGGGCAACGGTTGCCATGTGCATCTCGATTATCTTGCCTACCAGACTTCGGAGTTTTTCCGCCCCGGATTCCATCCGGAAAATCCAACCGGCGAACAGACCTTTTTCGTCGGCGATCTCAGCGGCATCCAGCCGATCACCGAACTGTCCGACCAGCGGCACTGGGTTCCCCTGTGGCCGGAGCACCTTTACCGGTTCGTCACTTTTTTTCAGCGTCGCTAGGATTGAACCGCCTCCTGAGTGGAGGACGCCGTCGTTTCCGCCGCATGCTTCAAAAATCATCCACCCCAGCTGCCGCCACGCCTCGCTTCAACGTGGTCATGACCGCCTGCCTGCGAGGCCCGCCCTTGAGTTTACCACCTCCCTGGTGCGCACCGATGCCGCGTTACGGATGCACGATTACCTGGTAGGGCTGCATTTCTGGCTGCATCTGCCCGACCTACGCATCAACCGGATCATCTGCTTGGAGAACACCGCCCATCCTCTCGACGAACCCGCCGCGCTTGCTGCGCGGGAAAATCCCTATGGACGGGAGTGCGAGTTCCTCTCGTTTGCCTCCAACGAAATTCCCGCCGGCTTGCATTATGGCTACGCCGAGTTCCACACGATCGATGCCGGGCTCGCCCGCAGCCGGCTCTGGCCGGCGAGCGAGCACCTGATCAAAGCCGCCCGCCGTCCCATCAGCGCTTTCCGCCACCAAACTCTGCTATCCACCGCCGCCTGAACCATGTCGCAACCCCTGGTCAGCATCCTCATTCCCTCCCACAACGCCGAGCGGTGGCTGGCGGAGACGCTGGCATCGGCGCTCGCCCAGACCTGGCTCCGCAAGGAGGTTATCGTGGTGGACGACGGATCGACCGATGGCAGCTTGGCTCTCGCCCGGTCCTACGAACAACGCGGCGTCCGTGTGATCACGCAGCCCAAACGCGGCGCCAGTGCCGCACGCAACCACGCGTTTCGGGAATCCTGCGGCGATTTCATCCAGTTTCTCGACGCCGACGACCTGCTTTCGCCGGACAAGATCGAGCGGCAGATGGCCGAGCTCGCCGGCCGCCCTGCCGGCATGGTGGCCTCCTGCGCTTGGGGCCGCTTTACGGTCGATCCAGCGCAGGCGGAGTTCGTCGATGGCACCGTGGATCGCGACTTCAAGCCGGTCGATTTTCTTGTGCTCTGCGGCGAAGGCTTCCACATGATGCATCCCTCGGCGTGGCTCACCCCCCGCGCCGTGGCTGTCCGGGCGGGCCCGTGGGACGAATTGCTGACACTCAACGACGACGGCGAATACTTCTGTCGGGTACTGCTGGCCAGTGCTGGAGCGGCCTTCACTCCCATCGCCCGCAGCTACTATCGCTCGGCACTGCCCGGCAGCCTGAGCCGACGGCGCGACGAACGCAGCCGGCGGTCGCAGTTCCGATCCATTGAACTCATCGAAAAGCATCTGCGGGCCGCCGAAGACACCCCGCGCACCCGCCGGGCGCTGGCAGGTTACTACCAACGCTTCCTCTACGATTTCTTCCCCTTCCCTGCCGATCTCATGCGTGCGGCCGAATCCCGGGTGAGGGCGCTTGGTGGTTCGCCGCTGCCACCGCCAATGGGACCCAAAACCGCTACTTTGGCCCGATTGATGGGCTGGAAAGCCGCCTGGCGCCTCAAACACTGGCTGTACCGATGACACGACCCCGCATCCTGATTTTTACGGCTTCGCACTTGTGCCGCAACCCCCGCGTCGTCAAGGAGGCCTCCACACTAGGCGCGGCAGGCTACGAGGTGACGGTGTTGACGCTGTCGGTGCAGGAGCGTTTCGAGCGCATCGACCGTCAATTCACCGCCCCGCTGCCCTTCCGACGGGTGACGCTGGACTACACATCAACGACACGCCGGACCAAGCTTCGAAGTTTTGCGCAGCGCGCCGCCACTTGGGGAGCGCGTTGGGCGGTACGCTGGCTGCGCATCGAGACCGTGCAATCGCTCGGCCCCGCTTGGCCACTGCTGCACATGGCGCTGACATATCCCGCCGACTTGACGATTGTGCATACGGAAATTCCGATCTGGGCGGCCACCCGGCTTATTCGAGCCGGCCGCGCGGTGGCGGTCGACGTGGAGGACTGGTACTCGGAAGACCTGATGTATGCCGACCGTCGCTCGCGTCCACTTAAGCTGTTAAAGTCCGCCGAGCGTTTTGTGCTCAACCATGCGCGCTACTCCACGGCAACCTCGGAGCATATGGCTGACGCCCTCGCTACTGCTTATCAGTGCCCGCGTCCGCTGGCGCTGCGCAACGTCTTTCCCCTCCAGTCGCGTACGCGGCTGGACCGTCCGCCCAGCGCCGGATCTCCTTCGTTCATCTGGTTTTCCCAGACGATTGGCCCCGGTCGCGGTCTCGAACTGTTCCTGGCGGCATGGAGTCGGATGACCACCCCGGCGCCTCTGTACCTTCTCGGCGAAGAGAAGCCTGCCTATCGCCAAAAATTACTCTCCCTGGTGCCGCCGGAGCGCCGTGAGTTCTTGCGTTTCCTCCCGCTGGTGCCGCCGGACAAACTGTCCGACAAGCTCGCGGAATTCGACATCGGCCTTGCACTCGAGGTACCATGGCCACTTAACCGCGACATCACCATCTCCAATAAAATCTTCCAGTACATGAATGCCGGCCTCGCCGTGGTTGCAACCAACACCGTTGGCCAAGCCGAAGCCATGCAGGCCGCCCCGCAGGCGGGTCTTTTGATCGCGGCGCACGAGACCACCATGATAGCGCAACTGTTGACTAAACTCGTGACGGACGGAGCGCGTCTGCGCGAGATGCAGACTGCTTCGCGCCGCGCCGCGGAAACGCAGTTTTCCTGGGAACGGGAGCAACCACGCCTGCTCACCGCCGTTGATCGTGCGCTCGCCGGTGTTCGTCCCCGGTGAATCGTCCATGCGCCTCGTCCCCAGCATCGTCCTGACTCTGCTGCTGTTCTGGCGGGCAGAGTACAAGGGCGCCAAGCGTTTCACACGGACTTGGGTGGTATGGCTGTACCAGCGGATCCTGGTGAAACTGGCGCGATCCCTTCCCTTTAACGACGGCGTGACCGTTGTTTTCGCCCCGCATCAGGACGATGAAACCTTGGGCTGCGGCGGCCTGATCGCCCGCAAGCGCTACGAGGGTCTGCCCGTCCATGTGGTCTTCATCACGGACGGGAGTGCGTCACATTCCGGTCATCCGCAAGTCGGACCAGCCGAGATGGCTATCCTCAGGCGCGGCGAGGCCCGCGAGGCGCTGGCTATTCTGGGGGTGGAGACCAGCGCCATTCATTTTCTCAATGCCGCCGACGGCATGCTGGAACGCATGGATCCTGCGCATCGCGAGGCGTTGATCATCCGCATCGTAAATCTCGTCGAGGAATTGCGACCCAAGGAGGTCTTTATGCCCTGCTGTCCGGATGGCAGCACGGAGCATGACGCGGCTTTCCACCTCCTATGCGAGTCCCTTCGCCGCAGCCACCTGCGTCCAACGGTGTGGCAATATCCCGTTTGGTCGTGGTGGAATCCACTCCTGCTTCTCCATCACCTCCTCCAATCGGGCCGGCATTATCGTCATCGGCTGGAAGACTACCATCTGATAAAGGAGCGCGCCATGACCCGCTACCGCTCCCAATTGCAGCCGTTGGATCCATGGGACAAACCGGTTATCCCGCCGGAGCTGCAGCAGGTGTTTCACGGCCAAGACGAATATTTTCACCATTTCGACCTCCAACCGCCCGAAAACGCAGCGCCACCCTCCCCCGGTTCTGTCCTCTGATCCCAGCATGTTGAAAAAATCTTCCGGCGCGACCTGCTCTCGCGCCTCAAGCACAAGTTCATCGACGCTCCCGCCGGCTGTGGCCGTCCGGTGCCCAAGGGGGTCGCCGATGCGCAATATGCAACCGGTGCCTGGCGCCATTTTCACGAATTTCCGGAGCTCGCCCGGCAGGCTGTCATTGTCGTGACGGTCAGCCAACTGCACCAGAATCCCGCGGTGCTGGACGTGGGTTGTGGCAGCGGAAAACTGGCCGAACTTTTCCAGCCATATCCGGTGCGCCGCTACCTCGGGGTGGACTTTTCCACCGAGGGAATCCGTCTCGCCCGAGCTCTCGGCCTGAAGGGCTGCGAGTTTGTCGAGGGTGACTTTGAGACGTGGCGGCCCCGCGAAACGTTTGACGTGATCATTTTCAGCGAATGCCTCGGCTATGCACAGGACCCGGGTGCGCTCACGGCGGCATTCCTGCCCTTCCTCAATCCCGGTGGGCATATGGTGATCTCCCACTTCCGCTTTGGCCATTGGCGGGCGCTCTGGCGGCGGGCGGCGCCGCACATGCGCCTGATCGAGAGCACGACGCTGACCAACGCCCGCAAACAGACATGGGATGTGAAAGTGCTGCAGCCGACAGGCTGAAGAGACCAAACTGATGAAATCCCCAAGCTACCTCCGCCGGCTGCTGATCGTCTCACCAGGGTTTGCCCCTGCCAACACACCGGATTCCCATCGGGTGCGCTTGAGCCTGCCCCATTGGAAGTCGTGCGGCTGGGAGGTCGAAGTTTTGGCGGTGCGGGGTGAAGATGTCGAAGCGCCGCTGGAACCGGAACTGCTCGACTCGATCCCAGGCGATGTGCCCGTGCACCGGGTGAAAGCCTGGCCGCTGCGACTGACGCGGTGCCTCGGCATCCGCAGCTTGAGCTGGCGCGCTGGCGGGGCCCTGCGCCGCGCCGGCGGCCGGCTGTTGACCCATGGCAAGTTTGATCTGGTGCTCTTTTCCACCTCCCAATTCGGCGTGCTGCCGCTTGGTCCACGCTGGCTCCAACGCACCGGCGTGCCTTATGTGCTGGATTTCCAGGATCCCTGGGTGACGGACTACTATGAAAAACCCGGGGCACCCCGGCCGCCGGGAGGCTGGAAATATCGCTTGGCGCATCGGCGCGCCCTGCACAACGAACCCCTTTCCCTGCGTCGGGCTGCCGGTGTCGTCAGTGTGTCTGCGCGTTATCTGGAAGAGTTCAGTGCACGATACCCGTGGTATGACCGCCGCCGCAGCCTCATACTTCCATTCCCCGCGGCCGACATTGATTTTAACCGGCTGGCCGCCGAGGGCCCTACCCGATCACTGACCCTCCAGCCAGGTTTCAAACATGTGGTCGCGGTCGGGGCGGTCGGACCCTACATGCGCCGCTCGATCGAGGGACTGTGCGCCGCCCTGGCGCGTCTCCGGAGTGAAAACGCAGCGGCAGCCATAAAACTTCGTTTCCATTTTATCGGCACATCCTATGCAACCGACGCTCCTCCCTCGGTATTACCCTCGGCGCGCCCAGCGAGGGTGGCTGATCTTATCGAGGAACAGACCGCACGCGTGGGATATTATGAAGCTCTTCGCTGGATGCTGGCAGGCGACGCCTTGCTGGCGGTGGGCTCCGATGATCTGGGATATATTCCCTCGCGGCTGGCCAATCTCCTGTGGCTTGAAAAGCCTCTGCTGACCATCGCATCCTCTGGAACCAGTCTGGCAAACCGCTTGGCCGAGTGGTGTGTCGCTCCGGTCTATGCGCCTGAAGACAGCAAGGCTGTTGGCGATTGGCTGCGAGACTTGGCGGAAGGGATGATTCCGCCGTCCAAGCCAGTGTCCGCCTCATGGCGCAAGGAGCACAACAGCGAGGGCATGACGCGTCATCTGGCGGATTTTCTTCGACAACGTTGCGCAGAGGCCGCGCGCTGGAGTAGAAGCAGCCGCCCTCCTGCTGCCGCTCAAAGTCACCCCACTCCCTGACCTTGTGCCGTTCTGATGTCCGTGCCGCTCCCCCCACCACCCGTTCAATCCGTTTCTCGCGCCGCCAGCCAGAAGCTTTTCCGACTGGGCGTAGCGGCGGTCGTGGCGGCCTGCGCTTATCTGGTCTACCTCACACCACTCAAGGATCCGCTGGAGATCGCCTTGGGACTGGGAATGCTGGTTCTTGCGGCACTGCCGGCTTTGCAGTGGGCCCGACTCTCCGCGCCATGTTTTCCAGCCTTTGAGATCTTCATGCTGACGGGGATCAATTTCTACGCCGTTCCCATGCTCACAGGTCAAGAGGACGCTTTCTCGTTCCCTGACAAGACGGTGAACAACGCCGGGTTGGCCTTCATTGCCTTCCAGTTACCCGCCGTCATTGCCTATTTCGTCACCCGCGGAGAGCGAGCCCGGCACCCGCTCCTCACCGAATCACTCCTACCGGAAAAGGTGCTGCGTTGGACCCAGACGGGCTTGTGGCTGAACACTCTCTACCTCTATGTGGCAGGTTTCACACCGCTCATTCCGTGGGACCTCGCCCCCATTCTGCGGGCCGTCTTTATCGGTCTGGGGATCATCTGTTCCTTCATTCAGGCGCGACTTTGGGGTGAAGGTCAGCTCAGCCGCAACGCCAAGATTGCTTACTGCCTGAATCTGGCACTGCAGGTGATCTTCCTCTTCTCGGATCTCTACCTGATCAACGGCATTTCGCTCATCGTTCTTTCCCTGATCGGCTACGTGACCACCAGCCGCCGTATTCCCGTCATCGTCATTCTTGTGACGCTTCCGGTGGTGGCCTTGCTGCACCACGGCAAGGCCGCCATGCGCGATATCTACTGGCGTGGCGATGAAACCATCCACCCATCCCTGGTTGAACTTCCCGCTTTCTTTCAACAGTGGATCAATCTTGGGTTCACTCCCTCCGGGCACCAGACGGAACAAAAAAAATCGCTCGCCGCCAATCTGATGGAACGCGCCGCATTGTTTCAAATGCTGTGCCTGACCGTCGATCGGATCCCGGACTATCTCCCTTTTCTCAATGGTGAGACCTACAAGGACATTCCCGCCCAGATCGTGCCGCGCATTTTCTGGCCCAACAAGCCCAGCCCCCACCAAAGCAATACGCGCCTGGCTATTTACCTCAACCTGGTGGATGAGGAATCAGCGGAGAGTGTTTCCATTGCCTTTGGTTTTGTCTGCGAAGCCTACGCCAATTTCGGCTACCTCGGGATCATCGTGCTCGGGTTGGTGCTGGGTTGGGCGTTCAAACGCCTGACTCTGCTTGGTCAGAATGCACCCCAGTTTTCCGCGATGGGACTCTCCCTGATTCTGCTCACCGCTTGGAGCTTCCAGGTGGAACAGGTTCTGGCCACCTGGCTGATCTCGTTGTTGCAGGCTGCGGTGGTGGTTGTCGGCATCCCTTTCGCTTTTCGCGCGTTGGGTAGAACCTCGGTTTCCTAGACTGCCCAAAATCCCGGATAAGCGTGTCGCATGACTCGACTTGCCATCATTCTCTCGCACCCCACGCAATACTACAGTCCGTGGTTCCGCTGGCTGCGCGCCCACACCACGCTCGATTTCCGGGTGTTCTATCTTTGGGACTTCGGCGTGGCCGTCCGGCAGGACGCCGAGTTTGGACTGAAGTTTGCGTGGGATGTCGACCTGCTGGCAGGTTATGATTCCGAGTTCATCCCCAACCGCGCCGCCCGGCCGGGCACCGAGCACTTCTGGGGATTGCGCAATCCTGCGCTTCCGGCCCGACTCGCGACCTGGCGTCCTGATGCCGTGCTCCTCTTCGGTTATCGCTATGCCGCACATCTGCGGGCCATCGTGTGGTGCCGCCGGCGGGGGGTCCCGCTTGTTTTCCGCGGTGATTCGCACCTGCTGGGCCAGCCGCGGCCGTCGCTGCTCAAGCGCCTCGCGTTGGGTGCACTTTATCGTCAGTTTGCCGCGGTCACTTATGTCGGCGCCGCCAACCGCGCGTATTTTGAGGCTTTCGGCGTGCCGGCGAACCGCCTGCATTTCGCGCCGCACGCGGTTGATCACGAGCATTTCGATCCTCGCTTGGCTGTCCATCAGGAGGCCGCCAGCCGGCTGCGCGTCGCCCTCGGTCTCGCCCCCGAACGGCGCGTTCTGCTCTTTGCCGGCAAGTTTCTGCCGCGCAAGCAGCCTCGCGCGCTGCTGGAGGCGTTCCTTTCCGTCCCGCGCCCCGACGCCACGCTGCTGTTTGTGGGCGATGGCGAGGAGAAATCCGCCCTGCAGGCGCGCGCCTCCCAAGCACCGGCCGCCGACATCCGCTTCCTGCCCTTTGCCAACCAGAGCGAGATGCCCGCTCGCTACCTGCTCGCCGATCTCTTTGTGCTGCCGTCACGCGGCAGCTCTGAAACCTGGGGACTGGCTGTCAATGAAGCTATGCACATGGGAGTTCCCTGCCTCGTGAGCGATGTCGTCGGCTGCCAGCGCGACTTGGTGACCGACGGCGACACAGGCTGGGTCTTCCGCGCTGGCGATCTAGCGCAGCTGGGATCGAAGCTCAACGAGGCGCTGGGGGCGCTCGCCCGCGATGCCGCCGGTCCCAAGGCCCGCGTGGCCGCCCGCATCGCCGGCTACACTTACGCCCAGACGACGGCAGGTTTGCTGCGTGCCGTGGACGCGGCCCGCGGCTCAGGTTGAGCTCCATGAGGATCGATATTGCGATGGGTTTCTTTTTACCAATACCACTGGTTTCGGATGCCGCCATGGAGAAGACGTGGTTCTGGCTCGGTCGGGAATTCATGGATGCCGGACCATTCCGTGACTGTCCGCTCGCGATGCTGGCCGGGATTCCCGGTTCGGGAAAACCGGGAAGACATGGAGATGATCCGGGTGCACGGCTGGTCCCACACCCGTTCACGCCCCCTCAATCTGCTGCTGAATGGGCTCTGCACACCTCCAGCCGGGCCATCACTGGCCCGGCTGCCACCCATCGATCCCAATGAGCCTCTCCACTAAGCTCCTTCCCCGACTACGCCAGCTCACAGAGCGCCTCAGTCGGCACGTCTATTTCGACCGTCGTTTGCCGGCCCGCTTCGGATCCCTCCGTCTGCGGGTTTCGCCTGGAGCCTCGCTCATCTACTATCGTGGGCTGCACTCTCCTCATTTCATTGATCTCTACGACTTCGCCGAACACCACGTGCAGCCCGGGCACTGCATCTGGGACGTTGGCGCAAATATCGGGGTCTTTAGCTTCGCGGCCGCGGCACGCGCCGGGCTCTCCGGGCGAGTACTGTGTCTCGAACCCGACCTCTGGTCGCTTCGCTTGCTCAAACGTTCGTGCGACTACAACCACGGCCACGCTGCGCCTGTACATGTGCTGCCGCTGGCGGTAAGCGACCGTCTGGCGCTGGAGTGGCTCAACATTCCCGAGCGCGGTCGCGCCGCCACCCACCTCCATCGCGCTGGAGGCGCCGGTGCCAGCATCACCGGTGGTGTCCGCGAGCAATACCTTGTCCCGACCGTCACGCTCGACTGGCTTGGTCTGCACTATGCTGCACCGCAAGTGATAAAGATCGATGTCGACGGCGCCGAACGCAGCGTACTTGAAGGCGGCCGCGCGCTCCTCCAGAACCACCGGCCGATCATCCTGACCGAAGTCTACGAGCGCAACGCCGATGCCGTGAGCGTCTATCTGCATGAACTCGGATACACGTTGTATGATTTCAACGCTGGCACGAGCGACCAGCAAGAGATCGCTCGCGCGACGTACAGCACGCTCGCGCTTCCTGCCCGGCGATGAAGATCAACATCGCCATGGGTTTCTTTCTGCCCGTGCCGCCACTGGCCGGCGGCGCAACGGAAAAAACCTGGCATGGCCTCTCACGCGAATTCGCCAGGCGCGGACACGAAGTGACCGTGCTTTCCCGCCGCTGGCCCGATCTGCCGGAGACCGAGACAAGTGACGGCGTAGGTCATCTGCGGCTGCGCGGATATTCGCATACCCCGCACCTTCTCCACAATCTCTGGCTCGACCTGTCTTGGAGTGCGCGCGTGTGGCGCGCGCTGCCACCGGCCGATGTTACGGTTGTCAATTGTGTGGCCCTGCCCCTCTGGCTCGGCCGGTTCCGACGCGCCGCCGGCCGGGTGGTGATCATGCCGGGCAGAATGCCCAAAGGACAGTTCCGACTCTACAGTCGGTTGGATCGCGTGTTGGCGGTCAGCTCGGCGATGCAGGTTGCCATCATCGCCGAGAATCCGCGTCTTGCTCCCATTATGCGGGTCTGCGGCTACCCGATCAACTGGCGTCTGCTCGCCCAGTCACGGCCGCCACCTCCGGCCGGCACGCCGGTGACCATTGGGTATATCGGTCGGCTGCATCGTGAAAAGGGCTTGGGACTGATGGCGGCGGCCTTGGCAAAACTCGCCGAACGTACCGCGCTCCCCGCGTGGCGCGTCCTTCTGTGTGGCCCAACGGACGTCGTGCGGGGCGGCTCGGGCCGCGAGTTCGGCGTCGAACTGACCCGCCGGCTCGCCGCGTCGGTCCCGCCCGACCGATTCCGCATGCTCGAGCCGGTGTTTTCGGAGGAACGCCTGGCGGCGATTTATCGGCAGATCGACATCTTCTGTTACCCCAGCCTGGCCGTGCGCGGGGAGACTTTTGGCGTAGCCGTGGCCGAGGCCATGGCCGCCGGTGCCGTGCCCGTGGTGTCGCGCCTCGGCTGTTTCACCGACTTTGTCCGCCCGGATGAGACGGGCGTGGTGTTCGATCACACGGCCGCCGAAGCGGCCGGACAGTTGGCGGATGCCCTCGCCGGCTTGTTGTCCAATGTCTCCCGACGAATTCAGCTGGCCGCGGCGGCCCAAGCCGCCGTCCAGATCTACGACTATCCCGTGTATGCCCAACGCATGCTGGAGGATTTTTCAACATTGCTGCCGGCGGCTCGTCGGCAATCCTGATCGCTGCCATGCCGGAAAACCCGCCCTATCTGGCCCAAGGTTGCGTCACCCCCTATTCCTCCCGCGAAGTGCTGCTTCAGTGGGTGTGGACGCTCGTGCAAGCCACGCTCTTCCGCTGGAGCCCGCGTCCGTGGCATTGGTGGCGCGCGTGGCTGCTTAAGCTGTTTGGCGCCGATATTCCCGCGCCCGGCCGCGTGGTGGTGTTTCCGTCGGCGCGCGTTTATTTCCCGTGGAAGCTCACGCTGGCACCGCGCGCCATGGTCGGCCGCCATGTGAACCTCTACAACCTCGCTCGCATCACCCTGGGTTATGGCGCGAACCTCAGCCAGTACTGTCATCTCTGCGCCGGCACCCACGACTACACGCGTTGGGACATGCCGCTGGTGACCAAACCGATTACCATCGGCGACAACGCCTGGCTCGGCGCCGATGTATTCGTGGGGCCGGGAGTGACCGTGGGCGAATTGTGCGTCGTCGGGGCGCGCTCGGTCGTGCTCAAGGACCTGCCTCCGCGCATGGTGTGCGCGGGACATCCCTGCCGGCCGATCAAGGAGCGTCCCCCTCCGCAGTGAGCCCGCCGGCTCCACGAAACTGCCTCCGGATTTCCCACCGAAACCAAACCGACCTGCGCCTCGCCCGGTGAACCGTAGTGTCGTCATGTCGTGGTGATTTGCCTCAACGCATGAGAATTGCCCAGATTGTCCCCAGCCTCGAGGAGAAGCGCGGCGGACCGAGCAAGTCCGTGCTACGGCTCGCAGCGGCACTGAGCCGGCTTGGTCACGAGGTCGATCTGCTGGCCACCCAGCCGGGAAATGAAGCCGCCATAAGGGAGGATGGCCGGCTGCGGGTGCGGCAGTTCCGCCGGGACCGCCCCGAATTTCTTTGCGCCTCATCGGATCTGCGGGAACACCTCCGCACCCACACCTACGACTATCTCCATCATCATGCGTTGTGGCTGCGCACGCTCCACTATACTTGCCAGGCTGGACGCGCGACGGGGGCGCGTTGGGTGATCTCGCCACGCGGCATGTTAAGCGACTGGTCGTGGCGGCACCGGCGCTGGAAAAAATGGCTCGCCGCCAGGCTGGTGCACCCCGGCGCATTTGCCCAAACGAACGGCTGGCACGCCACGAGCGCCGCCGAAGCCGACGACATCCGCCGGCGTGGCTTTTCGCAGCCCATCTGCGTGGCGCCCAACGGCGTCGAGGTTCCCGTTGCCGAGGAATTGACCCGCGCGCACGAGGTCTGGTCGCAACTCTGCCCCGCCGTCGCGGCGCGGCCCGTGGCCCTGTTCTATTCGCGGTTTCATCGCAAGAAGCGGCTGCTCGAACTCATTGACCTCTGGATCGACATCGCGCCCAAGGAGTGGCTCCTCCTCGTCGCCGGCATTCCGCAGGAGTACACCGTGGAAAGCCTGACCAACTACGTGCTTCGTCACTCCGCGCAGGACCGGATTGTGGTGTTTGACGGCAGCGACCGCCCGCCGCCCTATGGCGTGGCGTCGTTGTTCCTGCTGCCCTCCCATACCGAAAATTTCGGGTTGGTGGTCGCCGAAGCGATGGCGTGGGGCGTACCCGTGCTGGTCACCGACACCACGCCGTGGGCGGAGATCTCCGCGCAAAACGCCGGCTGGTGCGTGCCGTGGAAAAATTACGGCGCGGCGTTGCGGCAGGCGATCGCGGAATCGACCGACCGGCTGGAGCAGCGAGGCGCCCGGGCCCGCGACTGGGTGCTGGCCCGGTATTCATGGGAGCAGGCGGCCCGTCCACTGGCCGGGTTTTACGAGCGTCTGGGAAACATGGCCACATGATGCCATCCAGAGAGACTTCGTTGTCGCCCGTATTGGTTGAACGCGCCGGCCAGGCGGGTCAGGGGGAGGACAGCCGCCCCACCCAACTCGAGATCTTCACCTTGATCCATGTGGCCGGACTGGTTCTCTTCACCGCCTGGGACTTCGGCGGCGAAACTGACCTGGCACGCGTCGTCATCAGCTGGTGGGGCAGCCTAGCCCTTCCGATCATGGTGTATGCCTGCCTGCGCCGGCTGGCATGCCGCCACGGACTACCTTCGGCGCTGCGCTGGCTCTGGCCGCTGATGTTTTTCGACATGCTGGTCTTAGCCAGCGCACTCAATCCCAGTTTTACCCACTCCTTCGTCGGCGGGGCGGACGCCCTTGTGCTCGGGGGGTCCCAGGCGGGCTGGCCCAGCTCGGCGCTGCCCACGGTGTCGCTGCATGCGTTATGGCAGTTCAACGCGATCTATCTGACCTGTTTCAACCTTGCGCTGGTCGTGGCCCGGCGGCGGGTGCTGCGCGCCCTGCTGTTTATTTTAACAGTCAACGCCCTGCTGCTCGCGATCATGGGCACGTTCCAGAAGCTGGCCCGCGCACCCGGCCTATTCTTCGGACTGCAGCCCTCGCCCAACGACGCCTTCTTCGCGAGCTTCATCTATCACAATCACTGGGGCGCGTTCATCCTGCTTTCGACCGCGGCCGCCCTCGGCCTGCTGTTCCACCATGTGCGCCGGGGCAACCAGCCGGAACGGCGGCACTCGCCCGCGCTGTTCGGCCTCGTCGCCACACTTTTTATGGCGGCCTCGGTGCCGTTGAGCACCTCGCGTTCGTGCTCGGTGCTGGTGCTGGTGCTCCTGACCGGCGCGCTGATTCACTGGTTGTGGCGCCTGCGCCGCCAACACCGGGCGGACGGCGCTTCGCTGGCGGCGCCCGCCGCGGTGGCCGTGATCGTGTTTCTCGTCGGCCTCGGCGGCATCTATCTGCTGGGCCGGCCCGTCATCGAGGCGCGCGTCAACAAAACCCGCGAACAGATTGAAGAGATCCGCCTGCGGGGGGATCGGGGCGGACGCACGCAGCTTTATGCCGACACGTGGCGCATGGCGCGCGAAAAAATCTGGTTCGGCTGGGGTCTGGGGTCCTATGCAACCGTCTTCCAGATCTTCAACCAGCAGGTGTCGGTGGAGGGCTGGGTGCCGTTCTACGCCCACGCCCATTCCGACTGGCTCCAGGCGCTGGCCGAGGTCGGTCTGGCTGGCACGGTGCTGGGTGCTGTGTCAGGGTATTTGCTGGCCGGCTGCGGGCTGCTGGCGATTTATGCCGTGGTGGAATTCCCCTTTGCCAACCCGGCGGTGATGGAAGCTTTCTGGCTCTGCTTCTTCACCGCCGTCCGATACGCACGACTTGATTCTTAAACCGCAACCTCCCGCTTCCCATGCCAGGATCCTGTCCCCTTTCCGTCTTGATCCCTACGTTCAACGAGGCGGCGAACATCGGCGCCTGCCTTGCTTCCGTCGGGTTCTGCAACGAGATTGTCGTGGTCGACTCCGGCAGCACCGACGGCACGGGCCGGCTGGCCCAAGCAGCCGGCGCAACCGTGATCGACTTCCACTGGGACGGTCAATACCCGAAAAAGAAAAATTGGGCGCTTGAACGGCTGCCGTGGCGCAACGAGTGGATCCTGATCCTCGACGCTGACGAGCGCATCCCTCCCCCCCTGGCTGAGGAGTTGCAGTCCGTGGTCGCGAATCCCACCTGCGATGGCTACTACCTCAACCGCCGTTTCTACTTCCTCGATGGCTGGATCAACCACTGCGGATACAACCCCAGCTGGAATCTGCGCTGTTTCCGGCACCGTCTCGGTCGCTATGAAATCCCCGCCGGCACTGCCCTGACCGGTTCCGGCGACAACGAGGTGCATGAGCATGTGATCCTGCGCGGCCGCACCGGCTACCTGACCGCCGCCATGGAGCACTACGCCTTCCCGACCATCGAGGCATGGATTGAAAAGCATAATCGCTACAGCAACTGGGAGGCGCACCTTATCGCAATCTCCCCGGCGAAGACACCAACGACGGCTCTTGAACCGAGTCTTGCCCGCAAACGCCGGCTGAAGTCGTTCGCCCGCCATCTGCCCTTCCGCCCAACGCTCCGCTTTCTCTATCATTACATCTGGCGCGCCGGCTTTCTTGATGGATATCGCGGTTACATCTTCTGCCGCTTGATGGCCTTCTATGAGTTCCTCAGCACCGCCAAGGCGAGAGAACTGGCCCGGACGGGTGAACGCCGGCAAACTTGAGGGTGCAACTCCCGCGGCAACCACCATGCGAACCTCCCCGCCGCGCTGATTGAATGCCAACATCACTGGACACGCGATGAACCAGCCTGGGGCAGGGAAGATTGTTTTTGTCAATCGGTTCTACTGGCCCGACGAGCCGGCAACGGCCCAGCTCCTCACCGATCTGGCCGAGGGATTGGCAAGGCATGGTCGGCAGGTGATGGTAATCACCAGCCATGACGGCACTCTGGCGACGCCAAAGAGGGAGGTCAGAGGCGGCGTGGAGATCCTCCGCGTGAAGGCCACCCGCTGGGGTCATCGGGGCATGGCCGCCAAGGCCGCTGATTACCTGACGTTTTCCCTCGCCGCCCGGCGCGCCCTGCGGGCACGGGTGCGGCCGGAGGACTGGCTCGTCGCCATGACAGACCCGCCGGCGCTCGCGCCAATCGCCGCTTCCGTCGCCCGCCGGGCGGACGCGCGCCTGGTGCACTGGCTGCAGGACATCCACCCCGAGATCAGCCTGGCCTTGTCGGGCAGCCGGCTGCTCGCGGCCCTGAGCGGCCCCTGGATGCGTTGGCGTGATGCCGCGTGGCAGAGCGCTCATGCGTGCGTGGCGATCAGCCGTGACATGGCCGGATTGGTTGGCGAGCACGGAATCTCACCGGAGCACCTGTGCGTCATTCCCGACTGGGCGCCTGGCGGCGAAACGCTGACCCCCGTGCCCCCTGCGCAAAACGAGCTGCGCCATGCCTGGGGGGTCGCCGACAAATTTGTCGTCGCCTACTCCGGCAATCTCGGGCGGGTGCATGCTCTCGAGCCCGTGCTCGCCGCCGCGGCGCTGCTGCGTAACGAACGTGATCTCGTTTTTCTATTCATCGGCGACGGACCCCGGCGCCCCGCCCTCGAGGCGGCGGCGCGGGCGGAGGGGCTCACCAATGTCCGCTTCCTGCCCCCGCAGCCGCGGTCGCGCCTCGCCGAAAGCCTGTCCGTCGGCGACGTCCATCTCGTGACACTGCGCGCAGGGTGCGAACGCTGCGTCTTTCCGAGCAAGCTTTATGGCATTCTCGCCGTGGCGCGGCCCGTGGTGTTCGTCGGCTCGCCTCAATGCGAGCTGGCACAAAGCGTCCGCCAGTACGGCGCCGGTCTCGTGATTCCGCCCGACGATCCTGGCGCGCTCGCCGCCGCCCTGGGTGAACTGCGGGCGGATACAACGCGGCGCAACGCTATGGCCGAAGCCGCCGCGCGCTGGGCGCACGAAACAGGAGGACTTCCGGCCGCGCTTGCTGCCTGGGCAAAACTGCTGGAGGTAAACCTGGCGCCCCGCCCGTAACTCCTGTTTGCCCCGACCCGGTCGAGGCTTGCCGCCATGCTCTCGTCTCCGGCATAATCCCTCCGTACATGACCCACCGCCGTCTGATTGCGCTGCTGCTGCTGCTGCTGGATTTTCTGTG
Organism: Bryobacteraceae bacterium; assembly: GCA_049510555.1. Classification (GTDB taxonomy): domain Bacteria; phylum Acidobacteriota; class Terriglobia; order Bryobacterales; family Bryobacteraceae; genus Fen-178. Next base: position 885 of record JBEKYW010000047.1, on the reverse strand, counting down.
CGTCGTGCTGGTCTTTCATTTTGTGGGATGGCTGCGCGGTGTGCAGGACGCCGGCATCTTTGCCATCACCCCGCTGCTGGGTCCGTTCGTTGTATTCATTCTGGCAGTCCATTTGATCGACGGCTACTCGGCGCAAACCGACATGCTCAGCGCTTCCTACACGAGCCAGCACACCATCGCCCTCATGGCCGGCATGCTGGTGATGCTGCTGGTAACCTTCGCCTTCATCAAGGACCCGTATTCGCTGCAATCGTCACGCGCGGTCATCGCGCTGAGTTTTGTGGTCCTGGTGCCCGTTACGCTCAGTTATCGGCGCTGGCTGGCGCTGCGCGTGGCGGGCGAACGCCAGCAGCGGTCCCTCATCTTCATCGGCAGCCAGTCCAGTTGCGTCGCCTTCAAGGAAGCTTGCGAAAAAAACCGCACATCCCAAGGGGTGCTCTTTGTCGCGACAGACGCCAAGAGTCACGAGAGCATGACTCCCTTCGTCGGCTTGGAGATGCACGCCGTCACCCAGCTGCTGCCGCTCCTGGACCGATACGCGGGACGGATCGAAGCCATCGTCCTGCATGAGACCAGCCGCGACCTGCCGCTGGCCGTGTCGGAAAAACTCATGGAGCTTCACTTCTCCGGCACCACCACCTACACGCTGGAGTTTTTCCATGAGGTTTACTGGCGCAAGATTCCCCTCTACCGGCTCAATCCGACCTGGCTCTTTCAGGAGGGCTTCCAGAGCGCACGCGATCCCGTGTTTGAGCGGCTCAAGCGACTGACCGACATCGTGCTCTCCCTGCTGGGCCTGGTGCTGGCTTCGCCGCTGCTGCTGCTGTGCGCCGCCGCGGTCTGGCTGGAGGACCGCGGCCCCGTTTTCTATCTGCAGACGCGAGT
>JBEKYW010000046.1:0-37142 GCA_049510555.1 Bryobacteraceae bacterium | reverse complement strand
CGCAGGGCGTGGACGTGCAGGTGCTCGGCCAGGGGAACCTCGGCGGTCTGCTGGCGCACGGCAAACTGATGATCGTCGACGGGCGCATCGCGGCCATCGGGAGCATGGCGCAGACGGCGCTGAGTCTGGACTTCCGCCGCGAAATCGCGGTTACCGTGGAAGAACCCAGGTGCGTACGCAAGCTGAAGAACTTCTACCGGCGGCTGGCATCCGGCCGCGAATTGATGCAACCGGCTAAGGTCGCCGCTTTTGTCAGGGTGAAAAAGGCCGAAGACTAGCGTCCTGAGTTATCCTGAGTCAGAAATCAAAGCATTTTAGGCATTTTCTCATCGAAGAATGAGCCTGGAAGCGGGAGCTAAGCGACGTTGACAGGGGTCACGGACGCGCCGCGGAATACCAGACAGCGGGCAGGCCGCCAAGCGGAACTCGTTGTTGGTACTGGACATTGGATCAACCGACCATGCAGCCTGCAGCCCGCTTCTCGCTCTTGGGGCAGATTTCGTTCTGGGAGCCACCTCCTCACTAGGGCGAGTGCCCTTGGTGGGCGCGCCCACTCTATGGTTTAATCCCGAAAACGGCGAGACCCGCTGCTACGAACAGCGGGTCCCTGGAAAGGTTTTCAACATGCATCCGCCATCTAACGACGGACACGCCCATAGTGTATCCCCAACTTCATCTGACGACAAGAGCCAATCAACCCGCAGCGGCACCCCATTGACGTGGTGCGTGAGAGCAATTATGATGCCGGCTGTAGAGACTTTACCGAGTCGTAAACTCTGAAAGAGGTTCGGCAGTGTTAGCAACCGCAACGGCTGAGAAAAACGCATACGAGGTCGCACTCGAGAACTTCGACCTGGCGGCGAACGCGCTGGAGCTCGAAGACAACGTGCGAGCAATGATCAAGTATCCGGAACGCATACTTTGTGTGAGCGTGCCGGTTCGGATGGACAACGGACACATCGTCCGGTTCGAGGGATATCGCGTGCAGCACAGCACTACGCGCGGACCGGCCAAGGGCGGCATCCGGTACCACCCCAACGTCACCGTGGACGAAGTGAAGGCGCTGGCCACGTGGATGACGTGGAAATGCGCTGTCGTGAATATCCCCTTCGGCGGCGGCAAGGGCGGCGTCACCTGCAACCCGAAAGCGATGTCGATTGGCGAGATCGAGCGGCTGACCCGCCGCTATGCCAGCGCCATCCTGCCGCTCATCGGACCGGCCCAGGACATTCCGGCGCCGGACGTCTATACCACCCCGCAAATCATGGCGTGGATCATGGACACCTACAGCATGACCAAGGGCTATCCGGTTCCGGGCGTGGTGACGGGCAAGCCGCTCTGCCTGGGCGGATCGCTGGGCCGCAATGAAGCCACCGGCCGCGGCGTGTACTACACCGTGCTCAGCAGTTGCGAGCAACTGGGCATTCCGGTGAAGGGCGCGCGCGTGGTGGTGCAGGGATTCGGCAACGCCGGGTCGATCGCGGCGTACCTCCTGGCTGGTGCGCCGGCGGTGGTGATCGGAGCCAGCGATTCGCGGACCGCGATTTACAACCGGCACGGGCTGGACATTCCCAAGCTGATCGCGCACAAGGAGAGCACGGGCAGCTTGAAGGGTTTCCCCGCCGCGGAGGAGATCACGCCGGCGGAGCTGCTGAGCCTGGAGTGCGAAATCCTCGTCCCCGCGGCGTTGGAGAACACCATCACCGAGCAGAACGCGCACACCATCCACACGCGCATCGTGGCCGAAGCGGCCAACGGGCCGGTGACGCCGGAAGCGGACCGCATTCTCCATGAGAAGGGCGTGTTCCTGATTCCCGACATTCTGTGCAACGCGGGTGGCGTGACGGTGTCGTACTTCGAGTGGGTGCAGGACGAGCAGCACCTGTTCTGGGACGCGCAGGATGTTTACAACCGCCTGGAGCGAGTCATGAAGACTTCGTTCGGCGAGGTGTACAAGATTCACACTGATCGCAAGGTGACCATGCGGCTCGCGGCGAACATGCTGGGGATCGGACGAGTCGCGGAAGCGGTCAAACTCCGCGGGCTGTATCCGTAATCGTGCTTGAGGTTCGGTAGCCTGCGGGTTCCCGAGTTTGGCCGGCCGGGTTTCAAGAGCGGCCACGAAGCCGTGAAGGTCCTGGGCCGACGCCGGCGGCTTGTCGCCGAAACTGGTTGTTGTCACAGGGTGTAAGTCCGGAACAGGATGTTCGGAACATAATATCGGGCCATAATGTCCTTGACTCGGGCGGCGGATAGGTGTATAGTCCGTTGCGTATCGAACGAGGTTATGTTTTGGAGTTCCCCGCACACGTGTGCGGCACTCCTGATAGTTGAGTGGTGGGTGTGCCTTCGCGTGGTTGCCTGCAACAGCAACGTGAATAACGAGGTACTCGATGTTTATAAGGAGCTTCTTGATATTTATCCCCAGAATCATTGACGGTGCAATTAAGCACAGTCGATGGGGATTTGGGCTCGAAAGCAGGGGTTAGCAAGTGTCATTCCGCTTGAGGAGAAAAACGATGAACCACATGTATTCGAAGTTTTTCTGGGTAGCGCTTGTGACGATGCTGGCGGCTACCCTAGTGTTCAGCCAATCGGACTTGGGGTCGATTTCGGGGTTTGTCAAGGACCCGAGCGGCGCCACAGTACCGAGCGCAAAGATTACTGTCAAGAATCAAAGCGGCCTGGAACGTCAGGCGACCACCAGCGAAACGGGTTACTACATCATTACGAATATCCCGCCGGGGGTGTACGCGGTTACAGTGGAGGCCTCCGGCTTCAAGAAGTTTGAGAGCAGCTCGAACAAGCTGGACCCCAGCGCGACACTGGCGGTGGATGCGTCGCTCACGGTGGGCGCCGCCACGGAGACGGTCGAAGTGGTGGCCGCGGTGCAGACCTTGCAGACGGAATCGGCGTCGGTCCTGAGGGACGTGACGCGGGATCAAATCGATAGTCTGGAGCTCAACGGCCGCAACCCGATTTTCATGGCCAACCTGGTGCCCGGGACGCGCGGCGGCAACCTGGCGGGCTTATCGTTTAACTTCAGCCAGGGTCCGAGCAACATCAACGGCGCCCGCACACCCGAGAGCCTCATCACTTATGACGGCGCGCCGGCGGTTCGAACGCGTTCCAACGGCACGAGCCTGGGCGCGGCGGACGTGGATTCCACGCAAGAGATCCAGATCCTGACGGCGGACTACTCGCCGGAATACGGGCGGTCGTCGGGCGGCCAGATTCGCATCATCACGAAGAGCGGGACCACACAGTTCCACGGCGCCGCTTATGACTACGTGCGCAACACGGTTTTCAACGCCAACACCTGGACCCGCAATCACACGGCGGGCCAGAACTACACGGCGCCGATTCAGTACAACCAGTTTGGGTACAATATCAGCGGTCCGTTCTACATTCCCAACAAGTTCAACAGCGATAAGAGCAAGATCTTTTGGTATTGGGGCGAGGAGTGGGTGCGGTATCGCTACCTGGATACCAACTCCCTTACGGTTCCCTCGGTGTTGATGCGCCAGGGGGATTTCAGCGAACTGCTGAATGCCAGCAACTTCTATTACGGCAAGGTTGTGACGATCAAGGACCCGACCAGCGGCACCCCGTTCCCGGGGAACATCATCCCCAAGGCGCAGACGAGCCCCAACGGCCTCGGCATCCTGAAGGCATGGCCCACGCCGAACCTAGCGATCCCAATCAACGGCAACCAATTGTGGTACGTCGGGGTCAAGCACCCGCAGAACCAGCGCAAGGACACACTGTCGGCCGACTTCAACCTGACCGACAAGCAGCGTCTCCAGTTCCGCCGCATGAACTACGCTTTCTGGGAGTACCAGCCACTCGACGGCGGCACCGACGAGACGCCCAAGTACTTCAACCGGCCGAATCAGACCAACTCGCTGAACGAAGTGTGGACGTTGGCGCCGAACAAGGTGAACGAGTTCCTGGCGACCGTCAGCCTGGACGACGTGTACATCCCGGTGAACCAGCAGGCCTTCCTGGACCGCACCAAAGTGGGGATCAACTATCCGTACATCTTTCCCGCGGGCAAGTTGATTTCGACGCGCATTCCGTCGGTGAACATGACGAGCTTTTCGGGGCTGAGCGGCGGACCGTACCCATCGCATTCGGGGGGGCCCATCTACGAGATCTCGGACAGCTTCACCTGGGTCAAGGGCCGCCATACTTTCAAATTCGGAGGCCTGTACGAGAAGTCCGGCGAGAACGACAACGACGAAATCAACGTATCGGCCTGCCCGACCTGCACGAACAATCAAAACGGCCAGTTTGCTTTCACCGATACCCGTTCGGGCCAGCCTTCCACGGGCAACGCCGCCGCCAACGCGGCCATGGGCCTGTTCGACTCCTATTCGGAATTGGGACAGCGCGCCTACACGATCTTCCGCGGCAGCATGTGGGAGTTCTTCGCCAAGGATGCGTGGAAAGTCGGCCAGAAGATGACGATCGACTACGGGGTGCGGTACACAGTGATCGTTCCCTACCGCGCGCTGTGGGGCAACATGATCGTGTTCGACCCATCGCTCTACGATCCGAGCAAGGCGGTGAAGATCGACCCGAAGACGGGCTTCGTGATTCCCGGCTCCGGTGACAAGTATGACGGCATGGTGATTCCGGGCACCGGTTGGCCGAGTTCGGCGGCGGGACGTTTCCCCGAAGCCAGCGATACCAGCCTGAGCTACCTCTTCCGCGGCGTGAAAAACAACTTTTCGGACGTGCAGTGGGGCGATTATCAGCCGCGTGTCGGCATCGCCTACCAGGCGTCCGGCAAGACCGTGATCCGCACGGGGATCGGCCGGTTCTTCACGCGGCTGGGCGTGAGCGACTCGGTGTTTCTGGGCGGCAATCCACCGTTCCAACCCACGGCCAACGTCTCGTTCGGAAGCGCGGATAACCCGGGCGGGACTTCCGCGAACTCGCTGCCGCTGACGGTGACCACGCAGAGCAAGGCTTTCAAGAATCCGGAAGCCTGGGCGTGGAACTTCACGGTGGAGCGGCAGTTGCCGTGGAACACGGTGACGACGGTGGCTTACGTCGCCCGCCGCGGTCTGCACATGCAGCGCGAGGCGAACATCAACCAGCCGACGCCGGACGTGATCGCGGCGAACCCGGGGGTCAACATCGACGCGCTGCGCCCGTACAAGGGGTACAACTCGATTCGCGAAACGGACAACGTGGCGAGTTCGATGTACAACTCGCTCCAGTTGACGTGGAACCGGCGGTTCACGCGCGGTTTCGGATTCGGCATCTCTTACACGCTGTCGAAGGCGATGGATGACGGTTCGGCGCAGCGCGACATCATCCCGGACACTTACTACGCGCACAATTTGTGGAGCCAGGCGGACTTCGACGTGCGCCACATCTTCATCGCCAACTACATTTACGAACTGCCGTTCTTCCGCAACCAGAACAACCTGGCGGGGAGATTTCTGGGCGGTTGGCAGTTCAGCGGGATCGTGCAGTTCCAGACGGGGACGCCGTCCAGCGTCGCTGTCGGCACGGACTACGTCGGTGTTGGAATGGACGGCAGCATTTCGAACGCCGGCCAGTTCTGGTCGTACAGCCAGATCCCCGATGTTACGCACCAGATCGCTCTGAATGGCACCAGCGACCCGTATTTCTGGTTCGCTACCAAGGACAGCAGCGGGAACGCGATCTTCACGCAGCCGACTAAGGGCACCTTCGTGCACCAGAACAACATCCGGAACATTATCCACAATCCCGGACTGGAGAACTGGAACGTGGGCCTGTTCAAGAAGATCGCGGTGACGGAAAAGGTGGCGTTCCAGTTCCGTGCCGAGGCGTTCGACGTGCTCAACCACCCCAACTGGAGCGGCGCGGGGTTCAACCCGACCAGCGCGTCGTTCGGGAAGATCACGGGCAAGACCGGCGACGTGCGGAATATGCAGTTGTCGCTGCGGTTGTCCTTCTGAGACCGGGCTTGACAGATCAGGGGATCAACCGGACTGTGCTGCTTGGCGGCACCTCCGGATGAGCCCCGTCAATGCGCGGCGGTGCTGCACAGCCGCGATGTGCGTCATTCCGAAGATATCCCGCCCGGCCCCTACGGGCTGCCGAGCTTAGCCAGCCGGGCTTCCAGATCGGCCACGAAGCCCTGAATCTCGTGGGCTGACGCCGGCGGGTCGTTGCCGATGAGGGGATTCTCCCGGCTCACCTGGGCTTGGGCCTTGAGGGCTTCCAAGGCCCGCTTCACACGCTCCACGAGACCGGGCACCGGGTGCCCGGCGGCCAGCACCTTGTAGCCGAAGAACGCTTCGGCGTGAAGCTTCCAGACGATGGCGGTGCGTTCCATCAGGGCGAGCCGCCAGTACAGGTCGTCGTACTGCTCCGGCCTCAGTTGCGGTTTCGCGTTCTGAAGGTATTGGAGCGAGCGGTGCGCCATCGCGATGGCCGCGTCTTTTTCGCTCAGAATCGCTTCCAGCAGCTTCGGATCGGGGGTAATCAGGCGGTCTTCGAGTTCCTTGTATTTCGGCTCGCCGGGATACCACTTGGCCATCGTCCGTATGCGCACGTGCTCGTCGGCGTAGCTGAACCGAGGGACCGCGGAATGGTTCGTGATCCAGAACTGCAACGCGAAGAAGGATTGGTTCACGATGTCGAAGCTGGGCCTCAGGGCTTTTACAACTTCCGGCGCGGCCGTGCCGTACCGTTTCCCGGTCCACTCCCTCCAGATATCCGCCGCCGTGACCTTGGGATCCGCCGTGAACCGCATCATGGCGTAGATGTTGATTTCGTTGGGGGTGTGTAGTGCGTCATATCCGCCATGGTCCACGCGGATGTTATAGCCGGCCACTCCGGGCCTGGAAAGGTCGTAGCGCCAGCGGCGCTCGAAGTACTCGGGTTGGGTATAGGGGATCCGGTTCTTGCCCGTGAATTCCGAGGAACCGTCGAACTCGATGATCTGCTTGCGTCCGGGGAAGGCGCCGATCAACGGATCATCGGGGTAGAACGGGTCCCAGTCGTGCGGCTCGCACTTGGTCTGGACCATCACGTGAGGGCCGGCTTTGGCGTAGCCCTCCTTAAACCAGGCCATCTCCTCCGGTTCGTACACGAAGGAGCGCACGATGAAGTCCTTGTGGTAGCGCACGGCCACGGCGTCGATGGTGGTCATCACGCGGGCGAAACGATCGGGCATCGACAGCGAGGATTCGACTTTCGTCGTGTCGAAAACCCGGTACGGCGTTTCGTCGAAGGTGAGCATCAGGCCGTCGAATTCCGTGTACTTGGCAAACAGCTCATCGTAACGGCTCGCCAGCCATTCCCAGAACCCGGGCCGGTCCAGTTGCACCACGCCGTTGGCCATGAAGCGCTCCGGCACGTTTTGGAACTCGCGCACCCAGATCCAGGCCTTCAGCTTTTCGGCATGCGCCGCTTTGGCCAATTGGGTCAGCTTCTCGCCGCGGTCGCTGCCGTCAAACAACTGCGAGGCGTAACCGATCATGTCGTGCGAGAAGACCACTGTGTTCACGTCATAGTTGCAGGCCAGCTTCAGTGAGGCCAGAACATAAGGCATGTCCAGCTTATGAAATTGCCATGCTCGGTAAGGGACCGGGGCCCCAGCGTTCGCCAACGCTGTGAATGCCCACAAAAACGCCGTTATTCGGAATGCTCTCATAGAGCTAGCCCCCTGTCCGTCGGTCCTTTGCAGTTGCGGTTCCGGACACCTTCAATCCCGCTCACCCTTCGCAACGCTTTCGTTCCTGATTGTCAACCCCGGTGATTGGATGACGGAAAGACCCTTCACACGCCGGAGCAGTCCGTCAAACGAGGCGCCTGGCGCGCGTTGCGCCGTGAACCCTTCCAGCAGGATGTCTTCCGCGTCATCGATTACCAGCGCCGGCCGCCGATCCTCTTTTTCAAAGCTCACCTCCACGTTTCGAAATTTCAGGCCTTTGACGTTCCTGCAATAAAAGCCGTAGGACGGACGAACGCCGAGATCAACTGCTCTGAAGGAATCGTTTTCGGGCGGAACGACCGCGGCCTCGGCTTCAGTGCCGCCGCCTTTATATGTGAGGCGAACGTTTTCCAGAGTGATGTTCTCTACCGGGACACCCGGTTTTCCCATGATGGTGCTGGTCCACTGCTCGTTCTTGATGTAGCCGTACACATCGGTGGCGGTGATGTTCTTGAGCGTCACGTTCCGAATTCTGCCGAGCGCCGTGGGAGTTTCGGGTGTTCTGCCCTGGCGGTTTGAGAGCTTGATGTAAATTGGCTGCGCCACCTTGCTCATCCGGATGTTTTCGTAGGTGACGTTATCGATCACCGCCCCGTCGTTCGAGGTGATGCTGATTCCCGCCTTGTCAGCGTGCTCGATGACGATGTTGCGGAACTGGATATTGCGGAAGTCCCCGGCAGTCTCGGAACCGAAATGGATACCGTAGGAATTTGTGGCCACCTTGGAATCGCGGATCACGATGTTCTCGCTCAGGAGCCGCCGGCCGAGCGAGCGGTTGCTCTTGAGCACAATGGCGTCATCGCCGCCTTTCGCCACGCCGTTTTCGTACCGGATCGATTCCACATCGACGCCGTATACCTCCACGTTGCGCGAACCGACGATGTCGATTCCGTCGCGGCTGGTGCGGACCGTAACATTGCCGATCTGCACACCGTCACAACCGGTCATCAGAATCCCAAAGTGGCCGCCCTGGTTCACGGTGAAGTCACTCAACCGGATGTTCCGGCAGGAGCGCAGGCCGATCGCTTTGTCCGCGCCGCCCGCCGGATCGCTCGCTTTGAGGCCCCGCGCCAGGCTGCTGCCATCGATCACCCCGGGGCCGCTCAGCGAGACGTTGTCAATCCCGTCTCCCCAAATCAGCGAAGTGCGGACGTGATTGTATCCGAAATCCTGCCATGCCTCGTTGGGGTTCGGCTCCGCATGATCGTAGGCATCGATGTTGTTCGGCGCGCCGAGAATCGTGGCGCCCTTCGAGAGGTGCAGGTTCACGTTGCTTCTCAGCCGGACCGAGCCGGAGAGATAGGTGCCCGCGGGGAACTCCACCGTGCCACCGCCGTTCTTCTGGCATTCCTCGATCGCCTTGTTGATCGATGGCGAATCGAGAGTCTTGCCGTTGCCGACCGCGCCGTACTGCCTGACATTGCAGGTTCGGTCGCTTCCGAACGCCGCAGTGCCCGCGAGGAGCAGGAACACGAAAGCACGCATCAGTTTCTGTTTCATTTCTACCCTCATCTCAGTCTTGGTCCAAGCCAGCCTTTCGGCACAATGATTTGAGAATTCGCCGGCGCCCGGCGATCTCGCGATCATGGTTGGGCCTCACCTGCCGGATGGTCTTAAGTCCATCGCGGCCGCAATGCAGCAGAGTGATCGAAGCCGTCTCCTGGTCGTAACGCACCCCAATCAGAACTCGAGTTTCAGAGCCAGTTGGATGCTGCGCGGGTAGTTCGCCTGCGATGTGATCTTGGCGAATGACGAACTGGTCGGCGATAAGTTCGGGTTACTGAACTGCGGGTGGTTAAACGCGTTCAGATATTCGCCGCGGAATTGCAGCTTGACCGATTCCGTAAGGGAAACTTTTTTACTGGCCGAAAGATCACCCTGGTTCATGGCTTCTGCACGGAAATTAGCCAAATAGGTAGGCAGTGTGCGAATGTTAGAGGAAAGGTTGATCCGCGGATCGCTCCGTTGGAGCGAAGGAGACACCTGCCCGTTTACCATGACGGCCGCATCGCTAAAGTAGAACTTTGTCGTATCGAAAGCAGCGTTCACCGTGCTTCCGCCGATGTGCGTTGTCAGCGTGCCTGGATCGCCGCTGAAATAGACGTTGCCCAACCCCATCGGCGCACCACCCTGCCCAATCCACAGGCCCTGTATTTGCCATCCGCCGGCGATGGCTTGCGGCAGCCCTTTCCAGCCGTTGCCAATCGCTCGTCCTTTTCCGAAGGGGAGTTCGTAAATGCCGTTCAAGATAAGCCGGTTGGACCTGTCGTTCGGGGACACCCGGTCCTCAAAATCGGTGTCGGTAGGGTTAAGCAGCGTCCTGTGCTCCCTCAGCCTCGATTTCGTATAAGCGGCGGCCAGCGTATAGCCGTGGGAAAAGCGCTTCTCGACACGGAACTGAGCGGACTGGTAGCGCGTAGATCCTTCATATCGCTGGCTGTCGACTTCAACAAATTGTGGGAAGGGCTTCAAGAGCTGCTGCCGCTGGACCGTCGCGCCATTCAAGGTCGTCCCAGGCAGTAAGCTCGCAAACGGATTGGCGACCAGCGCGGTCAGGAGGTTGATCGTGTTCGTATCCCGTATCGGGCTCGTGGAAAGGTACTGGGCCGGGACCGGGTCGATATTCAGCGTATCCGCGGATGACAGGATGCCGACCGGCCCGCCCACCGCCAAATCGTAGGCATAAGTTGCCACGAACCCCGCCCCTACAGTCCAGTTGCCCGGCAATTCGTGTGCGAGATCTACCACGACCCGTTGCGCCTGTCCATTCCGCCGGTTGAGCCCGACGATGGGGTTGGAAGACGACCCCAAGGTTTGGCCCATATACGTCGCCAGCCCCAGACTTGCGCCCGAAGGATTGGCAACACCGTCCGGGAACGGATTGTACAGCGTGCCGCGGAACGTCAGTCCGTTGTCCAAACTGGGCACTAAGGTGGTGGATTGCGAAAAACCCGTCTGGTTGATGCCGTCGATGTCGAATGGTTGCGTGTAAAGGCCCCATCCGCCCCGCAGCACAGTCTTGCTGGTGAGCTGGAAGGCGAAGCCAAACCGCGGTTGAACGTTGTTCAGGTCGGGATTCCAAAAGCCCCGGTGATTCGGAGCGGCGAACATTAAGCCGCCCACCACGCGAAAGGCGTTCGCTGCAATTTGCGGAATTGGATTGGCCGCGTAAGCCGCCTTCGCCGCAGCCTCGATCGGACTGGAACTGGTGGTATCGAAGCCCCGGACATTGCGGTTGTAGCGCTCGGTAGTCGCTCCTTCGTACTCGTACCGGACGCCCATGTTCAGCGTGAGCCGGCGTGACAGCTTCCAATCGTCCTGAAAAAAGAACCCGTGGTCCACGGTTTGCGCCGCAAAGGAGGCGTTGCGGTCAATGGACCCCCCGGTGGGCTGGCCGAGCAGGAGCGCGGCCAGATCCTGACCGATGGGCGCCGCCGCCGAGTTATCCAACGGACCAGATGTGTAAGTAGTACCGAATGTGTAAGTCCCCGCAGGGTTGCCCGGCGTGTAACTGTTCGAGCGATAGGCACGCGCGTCGTAGCCAAATTTTATAATGTGGCTGCCTATAACCTTTGTGAGAGTTGGCTGGAAGGAATAAACATTGTAATACGGCTTGTTCCCCACGGTGCTCCCGAGGCTCGTGTAGCCGCTCAGGGAAAAGCTCGGGAAATAATTTGCGCCCTGAAAATACGCGGCTGTTTGCGGCGAGAAGCCAAGATCCGCCGGATCGAAGTGCCCTTCGGAATCACGGGGATTCGGTTCTCCGAACCGGTTAAACCCGAACCGGAAATCCAGGATAGTGGTTGGCGTCATCGTGTAGAGATGGTCGTAAGCAACGCCATTGTTGGTCCGGAGGGTGACGGCGCCCACAGGAGCGATGCCATTACGCATCCCCGTCCAGACTGTTCCCGGAGAAGTGCGCTTGTTGCGGGAATAACGCACGGAGAACCGCTGCTTATCCGTCAGCCTCTGATCGAAACGCATGGATTCGGAGTTGAAGTGGTCATCCGAAGGTGCGGGAGCGAAGAAGTTATTCAGCCCTTGCGAGTCGCCGGGCTGGTTCGGGGTGGGATAATACGAGAGGTACTTCGTCGCAATCGGGCTGATGCGGAGCGCCGGGATGATGTCGTTCGGAAACGGAGTACGCTGCACGCGCCCATTCGATTGCAGCACCGCTGTTGCCGGGTCGTAAATCGTAACACCTGCCGGCGCCAGCGCGGAGAGATCGCCCTTGATTTCGGCCGGTGTAGGAACTGTATAAAACGTGGGCGCGGGCCTGAGATCTCGCAGTCCTTCAAACGCGAAGAAGAAGAAGGTTTTGTCCTTGCCGTGGTATAGTTTCGGGAGCCAAACGGGGCCGCCAGCCGACCCGCCGTACCGATTGTAGCGGCGTGGAGAGCGAGGTTGCCCCCTGCTGTTTAGGAAAAAGTCGTTGGCGGAGAGTTTGTCGTTGCGCAGGAACTCATACAGCGTCCCGTGCAGTTGATTCGTGCCGCTCTTCAGCACTACGTTAATGCTGGCGCTGGCCGTATGCCCCTGCTGGGCATCGAATGTCGCCGTCTGGATTTTGAATTCCTGAACCGCGTCCGCGGGAGGCACAAATGCGACTACTGGCTCCCCACCGCCGCGTTTTCTGGTCGCATTGGGTGAACCATCGAGCGTGTACTCATTGCCGCCGGGAGCGCCGTCGGCCTGCACTGCGGAGGTCCCGTTATTGTCGAACGCCCTCTGGTCGGAAATCGCTGCATCCCAAAAGGTTATGCCCGGAGACTGTTGCGCCAGCGAGAAGGGATTACCATCGGTCAGTGGCAAATCGGCAATGCGCCGCCGGTCCGCCACAAGTCCCAGCGAAGCGGTCTCCGCCTCCAGCAGCGGCGCCTGCCCGCTCACCGTCACTGTCTCTTGTGTCGCTCCCACTTCCAGGCGTAGATTAAGCTCCAACCGGTCGGCTACACGGACTTCGATTCCCTCACGGACCAGTTTCTTAAAGCCGGCGACTTCCACTGAAACGGTGTAGGTCCCAGGCGTGAGGTACAGTATAGTGTACACGCCGCTGGCATTTGATGTGCTAGAAGTTGCGGTGTTCGTCGCTACATTCAAGGCGGTGACACGTGCGTTCGGCACGACGGCCTCTGAAGGGTCCGTCACAATGCCCGTCATCGAAGCGCGAAATTCCTGGCTGGCCGCTGTTACAGCCAACAGCGTTAGCCCACACAGAACCCGATAAACCTGTTTTCGTTTCACGGCTGCCTCCTCGTTCTGCTGAAATCCTCGGTCCTTCGTTCGCGCGACCTTCGGTGGCCGCGCGGAATGCGGGTAGGCCCACCAAAGGGGTGCCGAGAATCAGCGTCCCACGTGCCCTCTCGCAGGTCAAGTAAAAGCTGGGGTTTAAAACGGTTTATTAACGTCCGATTTTGCGTTTAACAAGGATGTACCGGTCCGCGACCATGGCGGCCCCCAGGCCGGTCCAGTTGCACCACGCCGTTGGCCATGAACCGGTCCGGCACGTTTTGGAACTCGCGCACCTAGATCCAGACCTTAGGTTCTCATGGTGGAGTCAGTTGCGCTCGACGTCCATCAGGCGCCTGGTATCGTCCAGAAGGCGCGCGTCTTCCGCCAAGGCGCGGCTGCGGTTCGCCAAGCGCCAGCGCATCTCGAGCGCGAAGCGGTCGATATTATAGCGGTGGCCGGTCTGGCGGTTCCGGCCGTAGGATACGCCCGGCGCCTGCTCCATGGCTTCCAGTTTCGCCAGGGCGTCGCGGACTACTTTCTCGCTCTCCGCATTGGGATTCTTCATCCACATTCGCATCGCGAAGAAGGCCCGCGTCCACTCTTTCTGAAGCCCGGCGGCATCCAGAAGGTAGCGGAAGCCTTCCTGGTAAGGCGCGGCCTGCTCCGGTGTCAGGAAGCGGGCCGCGTTCTGGATATCCGCCATGCCGGCGTGAACCTGCTCGATGACCTGGTCCTTTTCGGCCACGAGCCGGTCGAAGAGCGCCTGATCGGGAGCATACAGGCCCTGCTCCAGTTTCTGATCGGCGGGGTCATGGGTCCACTTATAGCGGGAGCGCAGCAGAATGTGGCCAAAGTAGTACGGATAGTCTCCCCATTCGGCGCCGAGTGACTTGGTGAGCCAAAACTCCAGGAACCAGCGGCCGTGGTGCTGAATAAACGCGGTGCGTTTCATGGCGGCGATGATGTAGGGCGCCGCCTCGGCCGGATACAGCCGCTTCTTGGCCCAATCTTGCAGCACCTGGTCGACGCTGAGATTCGGATCCTTCATGAAGCGCGAGTACGCGTAGAGGTTGACTTCGTGGGTGTCCTCGAAGGGGTGGTCCCAGAACACCTGAGCGCGGCCCACCGCGCCCGCCAGTCCGGTGTCCCGGGCCCGCTCGATATTCCGCTTGATATACTCCGCCTGGCAGTAGAGACCTTGCTGGCTCCAGGCCTTTTCCACCCCGAGGTCGATCTCCATGATCTGAACCTTCTTCCCAACCTTGCCGTGGAGCGGATCGAAGGGATACCAGGGATCGAAATCATGGACCACGTCCTTGCTCATGATGATGATGTCGTCGGGCAGTTTGGTGATGGCCTCCGCAAAATAATCCATTTCCTTCGGCTCGTAAAAGAAGTTACGGAGAATCAGCTTCTTGTTGTGCTTCTTGACCACGTCGTAAATCAGCTTCGAGACCACCACGATGCGCTCGGGCACCGTGAGCTTCGACTGGACTTCGGCGTTGCGGAAGAGCTTGTTGTCACTCTCGTGCAGGGTCAGGACCACCCCGGCGGCGGTGGGACACTTGGCCAGCAGCCGTTCGTAGCGGTCCCGCAGGTAATCCATCAGCGCGGGGTCGTCCATGTTGACGCGGTGGCCCAGCCGGAACGATGCGGACGAACCCTCGCCTGTCACCGAGCGCGCGATCTGCTCATCCGCGGAGCCTCTGGGGCCTACCCGGAACCGGTCGGGGATGTCGTCGAACTCGTGCAGCCACAGGTACCACGGGATCTTCTCCTGGTCGGCCAGGGCGCCGAGCGTCAATACGTCCCGCTGCCAGTCGGGTGAGTTCAGGAATGGGTCGACGTGATCAAAGAGGCCGTGCGAGAAGATGAAGAAGTTCACCCCGTATTCCGGGGCCTTCTGGATGGCCTCGCTGACCTTGGCAACGTTGCGGGCATGAAACTGCCAGCCATTCATGGTGAAAGGGGCCGCGCCAGCAAGCCCGGTCGAAAGCAATAGAAATAGTGGCGTCGCTATTTTCATAATTCTCCCTGGTGGGGGCGCCGCTGGGGCGCCCCACTGCCGATTCCGCAGCTCACCACAGCAGCCGGAGCGCGAACTGGATCTCGCGCGTGTTGTTGCCCTGCCCGGTGATCGTCCCGAATGTGCTGGAAGTCGGCGAAAGATTCGGCGCGCTGAACTGAGGGTGGTTCAAAGCATTGAAGAACTCCGCCCGGAATTGCAGCCGCAGCCGCTCGTGAAGCGTGAAGTTCTTGATCATCGACGCATCCACGTTGTCCGTTCCACAAGCCCGCAGATTGGCGAACGTGGTGGGGAAGGTCCGGATATTGTTCGTCAACTGGTCGGCCGACTTGGTGTCGAAAACGCTGGTGTTGAACGTATGGTAGATATCCCTTGGATGGACGTCCACCGGGCCGCCCAGGTAGATGACGTTGCCCCAGGAAAGGACCGCTCCGGATTGCTTCGTAAAGGTCGCGTTGATCACCCATCCGCCGATGATCTGGTTCACGACCGGCGGCGCGCTGGACGCGAACGGTTTCCCCTTGCCGACCGGCAACTCGTAACTGGCCACCACCGAGCCCCGCTGCGGGCGGTCGATGCTATCGAGGGATTTCTCGGGACTTGGATCGAACGAATTCAGGCGTGTGGTCTGATCGATCAGCTTGGAATACGCAAAATTGGCCTGCACCGTCAGACCCTGGGAATAGCGTCTCTGCAGGCGCAAGTTCAAGCTGTGATAGTAGGAACTGCCATCGTTTACCGCCTGTTCGGTCACACCCGTAAACTGCGGGTACGGCATGAGCAATTGGCTCAACGCTACCGTGGAGGCGGTTCCCAGGTTGACCCCCGGAACCAGGTTGTAGAAGGGATTGGCCACGCTGCCGCTCAGCAGACTGACGGTCGCGTTTTGTGCCGCGTTGCGGTAAGGCTCCCTGCTCAGGAACTGTGGCGGAATGTAGTCGAGCGTGCGGTTCACTTGCAAGTGGATCTCGTGGTTGCCGATGTAGCCCACCTGCACCAGCAGGTTCTTGATCACTTCCTTCTGAATGTCGAAATCCCAGCGGATCGAGTATGGCTCCAACTCCTGCGGATTGTAGAACGAAACGCTCTGCCCCAAGTAAGTGGACATCCCATTGGCGGCCCCGGCCGGATACTGAATTCCGGAGGGGAAAGGATTGCTCAGAGTGGCGGCCGGCGTCAGATAATTGTTATTGGTCGGGTTGAACGGCGTGTTCTGATTGAAGCCCGTGAGATTGTTCCCGGTGTTGCCCAGCGGGGCGTACATCAGCCCAACGCCGCCGCGTACCACCAGGGAGCGGTGCATCAAGGGAGGTGTCCATGCGACGCCGAAACGCGGGGCGAAATGACGGTTCGACGTTTGATAAAGCTCCCGATTTCCGGGACCGGCGAAAAGCAGGCCTCCATTCACCTGAAACTGGCCCACGGGGAGCTGCGCGATGGGATGCTGTGCGTACGCCGCCAACGCCGCCGCCGCGATCGGGCTCGCCGCGTTGCTGAACCCGTTCACCGTCCGGTTATAAACATCGGTGGTGGGAGTCTCCTTTTCCCAGCGCAGCCCCAGGTTCAGCGTCAGGTTCGACGACACATGAAAGTTATCCTGCGCAAACAGCGCGTAGTATCCCGCCCGCAAAGTGCTGGGCGAGTTCACGTCAATACCGCCTGAGGTCGGAAGCCCGAGCAGGAACGAGGCTCCCTCCTGGCCGATGGGCGCTCCGCTGGCGGTGGCCAGCGGACCGCGCGTCCAGTTGGTGCTGAACGTATAGGTGCCGCTGGGGTAGCCGGCGCTGAGGGCCGTGAGGCGCGTTTGGCGCAGGTCGGCGCCGAAGCTGAGCGTGTGCCGGCCGGAAACCTTGGTGAGCGACGAAAAGAGCTGGTAGACGTCCCAGCGTGACGGGCCCTGCCCCGACACGCCAAGCCCGCTGTAATTATTGTTTGTGGTATAGGCACCGATGTTGACTTGCGGAAGCACGGCTTGCGCCGCTTCATTTTTCAACGCCTGCGGGAAACCGAGGGTGGTGATATCGTATCCCACGCTGTAGTTGGCGGTGATCTGGTAGTAGTCCGTCCAGTTCAGGCGGGTGTTCAGCACGGTCGTGGGACTAAAGCTATAAACGTCGTCCACGGTGGCGCCAAAGTTGATGCGGTAGCTGCCGCCCTGCGAGTAGAGTTGGGTCAGCGGGCCGCCCAGAGCGCTTTGGCCGGAACCGTCACGGGTGTTGTGTCGGCCCATGAAGTAGATCTTGTGCCTGTCGCTCAGATTCAGATCGAGACGGCTGAGAATGTTATTAAAGAAATTGGCCTCCCCGTTGGCGGGGGCGAAGAAGTTGTTCTGGCCGTTGGCCGTTCCGGTGGTGTTTGGCAGCGGGTAGAAATTCTTCAAGTAAGCCAGGGCGACGGGATTCAACCTGCTCGTCGGGATGACGTTGTTCGGAAACGGCGTTCGCGCCACGGTCGAGCCGGAGACCACGCCGGTACCGGGGTCGTAGATGGTGTAAGTCGACCCCAGCGGAAGTAGCGCCGAGAAGTCGCCGGTGCGTTCCGGCGCCGTGAAGACGGTAGAATAAACCGGTTCGTCGAGCCGATCCTTTACGCCTTCATAGGCAAAGAGGATGAACGCCTTGTTGCGCCCGTTGAATATCTTGGGGAAGATCAGCGGGCCGTTGAACATCCCGCCCCATTGGTTGAAGTAGGAGGGTTGCCGCCCCACTCCCTGGAGATTGTTGAAAAAGTTAATGGCCGTCAGCGTGGAGATGCGGTTGTACTCGTAGAGGCTGCCATGAAAGATATTGGTGCCACTCTTCAGTACCACATTGACCGTGCCGCCGCTGGCGTGGCCGTTGGCGGCGTCAATGGGCAGGGTCTGCACCTGAACCTCCTCGACCGTGTCGAGCGGCGGATTGTAAGCGAGGCTCGAGCCCGATTGGTTGTTAGGGACCCCATTGAGTTCCAGTTCGTTGGCCCCACTCGGCGCGCCGCCAATCGAAATGCCTGCCGGAGTGGAGTTGTCGAACGGGCGGTCCAATTGTGTGTTCTGCGGGGCAGCCACGCCGTACGCCGTCCAGGCCAGCGCCATGGGAACCCGGCCGTTGAGCATCAGGTTATCTACTTCGTGGGTGCTGACGATCTGGTCGACGTTGGCGTCGCTGGCTTGCACCAGCGGCGCCTCGCCGGTGACCGTCACCGCCTCGGTGGTGTTACCCAGTTCGAGCCGCACATTGATTGCGACTGTCCGTCCTGCGGTTACCTCAATGCCTTCCCGGACGTAGCGCTTGAAGCCGGTTTTCTCCACCGTGACCCGGTAGACCCCGGGCGGTAGAAACGGAACGGTATACAGACCTTCCGCATTCGAGGAGGTCGTGAAGCGGCTTCCCGTGTTAGCTTCGTCTGCACGCACCGCGGCTTGGGGCGTCAGCGCGCCCTGCGGGTCGGTAATCGTGCCGGTGATGGTTCCGCGGAATTCCTGCGACCACGAGACGGGCCCGATCAACCAGGCGGTGATCGACCCGAGGAGAATCAGTTTGCCAAACCTGACAGCGGACATAAGTAACCTCCTAGCCCTTGCGACATTATGAACCTTACCCGCATCCCCGACAAGTGGAAGCTTACGTATTAAACAGTCTTTAACGTTTGGCCAAACACCGGTTCGGAGCCGCCGTGGGCCTCCCGTTACCGCTCGGCGGCGTACTTGCCGTACAGCGCCGCGATGTTGGCGGTTCGGACATCCCCGGGGTGAATCACCACGCGATGGTGGAAGGACAGGCGCTGCCCAGGCTCGACCGTGAGGCTGCCGTCCTGGCTCTTGTCGGCAGTGAAATCTCTGACGCCGAAGGGGTTCGCGGCGAACAGGCCATAGGCGCGCGAATGCCAGTAGGTGGGATGGCGCGGTTCTGATGACATGGCTCAAGCTCCTTTCTCAAGCTGACTGAGGGACTGTCAAGAAACAACCGTTGCATCTCAACCGTGGCGCACGCACTCTTGCGTGCCGTGTCGAGACTCTTCTCGACACGCAGGCCGCGCGTGAGGCAGGTGTCGGCAGGAGTGCCGACACGGCACGCAGGAGTGCGTGCGCCACGTTCGCAGGCCATTTCCCTGGCATGATTATTTCGTCACAACCCCCAAAGCGTTCATTGTTGTCCTCGATACATCCGCGGTTCTCAACGTTGCAGGGCCCCGGGACGTTCCGGAATGCCGGGCTCGTCCAAAAATTGCGCGGTGGTGGCGGGGCCGAGGTTTTTCCAATCCTGGAGCACCCAGACGAGTTTCTTGTCCGGGCTGACTTCGAGGACCTGAATGATGTTGGGGCGGTCCTCCGCCTTGGCGCCGCCGGTGGAGCTGAAGATGACGGTGTTGCCGTTGGCGAGGCGGTCGGCGGTCTGAATGTTGTGGAGAACGATGCCGGACGGCAGGTCTGCCTGTTTGAACTCCCAAACGGTTGCGCAATTGGAATTCACCTCGCGGACCAGGCGGTCATGTTCGTCGTCGATCAGAGTATTGCCATTGTGCAACCGGACGGCTGCCCATGGCGTGGGGATCTCGCAGCTCCAGATGGGATTGAAGTCCTTGTCGTATTCGACGACTTTGTTCATTCTCAGAAAGGGGGCGAGGTAGGTGCCGTTGGCCGTCATGCGGATGCGGCGGAATTGGGGGTGAACGGTTCTCGGGTCGGTAAGGCTCTCGGCGGGGAGTGCGTGTTCGATCTCGACCGCGCCGGTTTTCTTGTTGATGACCATCAGCTTTGGGGGAAGGCCGTTCTGGACCAGGAGAACCTTATCGAGGCCGATGGGCTGGCAACTGTGGACCTCGGTGCCCTGGGGCGGGTCGTAGTGCCAGACGATCTCTTTTTGCGGCGTCACCTCTTCGACATGGAATTGGCGGGCGAAAAGGATATGCCCGTTGGTGAGCATCCAGACGTCGTCGATTTCGCCGCCGCGCCCGGTGGAATAGGTCCAGATCACCTTCCCGTGGTTCACCAGGAAGATGGTGTTGTACCCTTCGCCGGCGTAGAGCATGGGGTGCTGGGCGAGGCCGTGGCCCGGCAATACCGGGACGCTGGGGGGCTCTGGCCAGTTGCGAGGGGTGGGGCCGGCTTCGGAAGGACCCATGGCGGGGACGTTGGGCGCGATGAATTGATCGAGGACGGCAAGCATGGGCGACGCCGCAACCGGGCTGGCTGCAACCGGCGGCATTTGGTGGCGGCCGGCACAGGCCGAAGCGCACAACGCGAGTGCCGCGGCAACAATCTGCAACTGGAGTGAATTTGGACGGTGACCATTCATGTTTCTAGCCTCACTGAATTCCGGGAAGCGCCTGCGCCCAAAGACCTTGGCCCGACGCCCTCCATTATGTTTGATTGGACCGGCGCAGCCAAGTTCAAGCTTGCGTATATAACAGTCGTTAACGTCCGGTTTAACGCCGGCGCCGCGATCCTTCGACAGCGTATGCCCATTCGTAACTGGCAACTCCTGTATCCCTCGATCGGTATAAAACCGTGGTTGACGGGGTGGTAACGTAGGGTATGGAACGGTCGCGGGCATCCGGCGAGGGCAGCCTGTGCCCGGTTATGGCGCCACAGCGATGATCGGCCATGTGCCAGGTCCGAACGAGCCTCCCCGCCCGGAGGTTCGGGTGGAGATCGAGAAGATCCTGCACAGCCGCGAGTTTGCCGGATCGGAGCTCCTTCGGAATCTCCTCTCTTTCCTGGTGGAACGGGCCCTGGAGCGGCCTGGGGAAAGCGCTAAAGAGTACGAGTTGGCGGTCGGAGTACTCGGCAAGCCGGCGGAGTTCGACACCCGGTTGGACTCGGCCGTTCGCGTGCACACCGCGAGGCTCCGTTCGAAGCTGGCCGAATACTACCAGACCGAGGGCGCGGACGATGCGGTCCAAATCGACGTACCCAGGGGCGCGTATCTGGTTTCCTGGCACTACCGGAGCGGCCAATACCCGGCCGGACAGCCGGAAAAGGTGGACGAAGACAGCGCCCGACCAAGGCGGCTGCCCCACTGGTGGAAGTGGTTTGCCGCGGGTTTTGTGGCTGCGGCGCTGCTCGGTTGGGGAGCGGCCTGGCTGTGGCTGGCGGGCAAGCCCGCCGGCATCCCAGCGCCGGTGCAGGCATTCTGGAAACCTTTTTTCGATTCCGCGCAGGAGCCGATCGTGGTCTTTTCCAATCACCGCTTCACCGGCACCTCCGCCACTGGCCTGCACTATTTTCGGGAGGGGATCGACTCTCCGGCCGACCTGAACGACACGTACTCCGGAACCGGCACCGTGATGGCCGTCCATCAGTTGACCCAGCTTTTCCTGCTTTCCGGGCGCTCGCTCAAGTTGAAGCGGGCGGAACTGATGACCTGGGACGATGCCCAGAACGCCAATGTGATCTTCCTCGGTTCTCCGGAATCCAACACGCCTATGCGCGAGGTTCCGGCACTGGATCAGTTCGCCTTCAAGTCGTCGCGCGCCGAGCCACGCCTGGGCGTGGGAGGAATTATCAACCTGCATCCTCAGCCTGGTGAGGAGCAGATTTACTTCAGCTCCGGGAGACCGTACACGTCGGATTATGCCGTCATCGCCGGTTTGCCCGGGCTCAAGCCGGGGCACCGCACTCTGATCCTCGCGGGGACGACCACCTACGGTGTCCAGGCCGCGGTGGACTTTACCTGCCGCGCCGATCTGGCCGGCGACCTGCTTTTGCGCCTGCGGGCACAAGGCCGCGGCCGTCTCCCTGATTTCGAGGCTTTACTCGAGGTGAAGATCAGTGGCGGAGTGCCGGTCCATACGCGCCTGGTGTTGCTGCGCCTGCGGCCACCCGCGCCTGTCCAGCGATAATCCATAAACTGCCCGCGCCGGGGCCTCCCGCTCCCTTACGGTCGCGGCTGTGTGCGCGGCTTCTCACAGAGCCGCGACCGTAAGGGAGCGGAGGACGACGCCGGGCAAGCCGGGCACGCCAAGAATTGGTTGATCCCGTCCGATCCGTGTTCAAATGGAGGATCACGAAAATGGCGTTTCGCGGTGTGGACTATTTTTCTATCGACTCCCTGTTCAGCGAACAGGAGTTGCTGGTGCGGCAGACGGCCCGGCGGTTTGCCGGCGAGCGCGTTTTGCCGCTGATTCGCGATTGCTACCGCGAGGCGCGGTTTCCCTCCGAATTGATTCCGGAGATGGGGGAATTGGGGTTCCTGGGCGCCAACCTGGAAGGCTATGGCTGCGCGGGCATGAGCAACGTGGAATATGGGCTTGTCATGCAGGAGCTGGAGCGCGCCGATTCCGGTGTGCGGAGTTTCGTTTCCGTGCAAGGGGCGCTGGTCATGTACCCCATTTTCACCTACGGGTCGGAAGAACAGAAACGGAAGTGGCTGCCACGGTTGCAGAGCGGAGAAGCGGTGGGCTGCTTCGGGCTGACGGAGCCGGATTTCGGGTCCAACCCGGCGGGCATGCGCGCCACCGCGCAGCGGGACGGCGATGGCTGGGTGCTCAACGGCGAGAAGACCTGGATCACCAACGGAAGCATGGCGGACGTGGCCGTGGTGTGGGCGCGCACCGGCGAGGGCATCGGCGGGTTTCTGGTCGAGCGCGGCACGAAAGGCTACACCTCTTCGGATATTCACGGAAAGTGGTCGATGCGGGCGTCGGTGACCTCCAGCCTCTCGTTTCAAGACTGCCGGGTGAGCGAGCGCGACCGGCTGCCGGGGGCCAAGGCGCTGAAGGCGGCGCTGGCGTGCCTTTCGCAAGCGCGCTATGGGATCGGCTGGGGCGCCACCGGCGCGGCCATGGACTGCTACGAGACGGCGCGCGCCTATTCGCTCGAACGCCAACAGTTCGACGGACGGCCCATCGCCTCGCATCAGCTCGTGCAGGAAAAGCTGGCCTGGATGATCACCGAGATCACCAAGGCGCAGTTGCTGGCGGTGCACGCGGGCCGGCTGAAGGACCGGGGAAAGCTCGAGCCGGCGCAGATTTCCATGCTGAAACGCAATAATGTGGCCATCGCGCTGGAGTGCGCGCGCTTGAGCCGGGACTTGCTGGGGGCCAACGGAATTACGGACGAGTACCCCGTCATGCGTCACCTCTGCAATCTGGAAACCGTCAAGACGTACGAGGGCACCGATCACATTCACGCCCTGGTGATTGGGGAGAAGGTGACAGGAGTGGCGGCTTATAAATAGGGGCCAGGGGCCGGGGGCCGGGAATAGTGGACTGAATCATGATTCTTTATGCATTGACCATTGTGGTGAGCGCCTTCCTGCTGTTTCAAGTGCAGCCGGTCATCGCCAAGATCATTTTGCCGTGGTTCGGCGGCTCGGCCGCCGTGTGGACTACGTGCCTGCTGTTTTTTCAGATGGCGTTGCTGCTGGGGTACCTCTACGCGCACGCGGTGGTGCGATATCTCAAACCGCGAACGCAAATGCTGCTTCACGCGGCCCTGCTGCTGGTGAGCGCGCTGGCGCTTCCGGTGTATCCGAACACTTCGTGGAAGCCATTGGGCGGGGAAGAACCCACGCTGCGCATCCTGGGGTTGCTGGCGATGACGGTGGGGCTCCCGTACTTTCTGCTGTCCACCACCGGGCCCCTGCTCCAGGCGTGGTACGCCAGGCGATTCCAGGGCGCCATGCCGTACCGGTTGTACGCCCTCTCGAATGCCGGCTCGATGTTCGCGCTGCTGAGTTATCCGGTGCTGTTCGAGCCGGTGTTCACCACGCACCAGCAGGCCTGGATGTGGTCTTCGGCGTATGGCGTGTTTGTGGTGCTGTGCGGCGTGACGGCCATGTTTTGGGGGCCGGGGGCCGGGGGCCAGGGGCCGGGGAGCGATGAGGCGGCGGCTTATGCGGACATCGTGCCGCCATCGGCGAAACAGTACCTGATGTGGCTGCTGCTGCCGGCCATGGCCTCGGTGCTGCTACTGGCCATCACCAATCATCTTTCGCAGAACGTGGCGGCCATTCCGTTCCTGTGGGTGCTGCCGCTGAGCATCTATCTGCTGACCTTCATCCTGTGCTTTGAAGGCAGCGGCTGGTACCGGCGGAACCCCTATCTCCAGCTTCTGGCGGTGGCGCTGGGCTCGATGGCATACGCGTTGAGCGTGGACGCCACCGGCAGTGTTCCCATTAGGATCATGGTTCCGCTGTTCGCCATGGGGTTGTTCACGTGTTGCATGGTGTGCCATGGCGAGCTGGCGCGGCTGAAGCCGCATCCGCGGTACCTCACCCATTTTTACGTGATGATTGCGGCGGGCGGCGCGCTGGGCGGGCTTTTGGTTGGCCTGGCGGCGCCGCACCTGTTCAACGCCATATACGAGATGCCGCTGGGCCTGGTGGCCTGCGCGGCGCTGGTGGTGTGGGTGCTGCGGCAGGACGCGGAGCTCCAGTGGTTTCAGCGCTGGCGGCAGCCCGCGCCCATTGTGGCCGCGGTGCTGACGGTGGCGCTGGCCGTATTCGTCGGGTTCGAGATCCGCGATTCGGTGCGCGTGTCTCGCGTGCTGGTCCGCAATTTCTATGGCGGGCTGAGGGTGCGGGATAACGGCCCGGCCACGGAACTGGATGCCACCCGGACCCTGACGCACGGCACCATCAACCACGGCGAGCAATTTCTGAATCCGGCGCGCCGCGATCTGCCGACCACGTATTACGGTCCCAACACCGGCGTCGGGCTGGCCATACGGGAAAAAGAGAAGCGTGCGGCGATCCGGGTGGGCGTGATCGGGCTGGGCACCGGGACCCTGGCGGCCTACGGGCGGCTGGGAGATTATTACCGCTTTTACGAAATTAACCCCCTGGTGCTGCGGCTGGCGCACACGGAATTCAGTTTTCTGGGCGATTGCAAGGCCAAGGTGGATGTGGCCATGGGCGATGCGCGGCTCTCGCTCGAGCGCGAGGCGCCCGAGAATTTCGATGTTCTGGCGGTGGACGCCTTCTCCAGCGACGCCATCCCCGTGCACCTGCTGACGCGCGAGGCCATGGAGCTGTATTTCCGGCACCTGCGGCCGGACGGCGTGCTGGCGGTGCACATTTCCAACCGCTACCTGGATTTGGAGCCGGTGCTGGCGGGCGAGACCCGCGCCACCGGGAAAATCGCGCGCATGGTGGACACCGACGACGACGATACGCAGGACGTTTTCGGCGCCACCTGGGTGCTCATGACCTCGCCGGCCGCCGGTTTCCATGGCGAGGAGCTGAACAATTCGGCGGAAATTCAGCCGCAGCGCACTGTGCGATTGTGGACAGACGACTACAGCAATCTTTACGGAATTTTGAAATAGCGGTATGATGGGAGGTAGCCGCGTCCGTATCCCAATATAAACAGAGAGCTTTAGATCTGTTATTCGGACTGATGATGGTGTATCATCAATCTGGCTGAGGAAAAATCATGGACGCCGCTAACACGTTTTTCAAGAAGACCGCTCTATTTCTGGCGACCGCGCTGCTCACCGTGGTGCCCGGACGCGCGCAGACCCCGCCCTCGTTCAATCTGAACAGCTCCAATTCGAACACCGTCACGGTTGCGCTGGGAAACCAGGCGACGCATGTCCCTGTCGCCAGTTCGGACACCCCGACAACGGAAATCACGTTCGCGCCATCGACGATCTACGGCCAGACCGGCCTCCCCGCCTGGCTGGGCATTAGTGCTAACCAGCTCACCACGCCAGCGATCCTGTACCTTTCCGTTGCCTATACCCAGGGAATGGTGGCTGGCGCGACGTACACCGCTACGGTTACGCTGACTGCATCATCGCCTGGGAGCGTAACCGCCGGTACCATCAACGTCTCCTTCACGATGGGCGGGTCGAGTGGCGGCGGCGTGATTACCGCGACCCCGGCTTCCGCGCCTTCTCTAAGCGCGACGCCGTATTCCGGCACGCCAGCCACAGCCCTGATCAGTCTGACCACCCTCAGCAGCAGTACGGTTTCGTTCACCGTCCAGCCGATTATGCTTTCGGGCAGTGGCTGGCTGTCGGCGGTGCCGACCCCGGGCTACTCGGTGATCAACACTAGCGGCGCGACCCTGACCATCACGGCCAATGCGGCCGCGCTGCCGGCCGGCACCTATACCGGCTCGATTACCATCACGCCCAGCGGCGGGGGATCGTCGACATCCATTTCGGTCACGTTCACTGTGGGGACGGGCGGGGGAACCGGGAACCTGACATATAGCCCCAATCCCGTCTCCTGGAGCTACACCTCGGGCGGAACGTACCCCTCGACCCTAGTGACACTTGCAAGTTCGACCGGCGCCCTTAGCTACACGGCTATTGTGAGCAGCTCCAGCACCTGGTTGAATGCAAACTACGCCTACCCTAGCAGTTCGGCCAATATCAGTTCGGGGATCATGCTTTCGCCTGGCTCGGGGTTTACCAGCCTAGCCACGGGGTCTTACACCGGCTCTGTGTACGTGACGGATTCGAACGGCAATGCCGTCACGATCACTGTCTATCTTTCGGTGAATGGCGGATCCGCAACCGGGATCACATGGTCTCCAAACCCCTTGACACTAACGGCCGCGGTGAGCGGGACCACCCAGCAGCAGCAGGTCAACTTGAACAGCACCACAGCCGGCGCGTTCGCTGTGAGCGTTAGCAGCGGCTCGACGTGGCTATCCGTTAGTGGGGTGACCACCACCAGCAGCACCACGGCGTACGTGGTCGTTTACGCCGTCCCTGGCGCCCTTGCGGCAACCACCTACTCCGGCACTCTGCTGGCGACCGTGACTCCCACGGGCGGGACGGCGGTGCAGCAGACGATCCCCGTCAGCTTCGTCGTGGGATCCGGCGGTACGGGCACGATGGCTGGAATTGTGACCCCGACGTCGCTGAGCTTCGCCTACCAGACCGGCACGACTGTGGGCGCGTCAACCCTGCCGGCGCAGAGCATCGTGGTGACGGGATCGGGATTTACGTACTCGACAGCCGTGACCTACCCCTCTGGCGCGACTAACACCAGTTGGATATCGGCCTCGCCCAGCACCGGATGGGCCCCGGCACAGGTTTCGGTGAGCATCAACCCGGCAACACTTACGGCGAGCACCGCTCCTTACACGGGCACGGTGACGGTGACTACCTCCACCAGCGGCTCCTATGCCGTGTCGGTCAGTCTGCTGGTGACCGCCAGCCCCGTGCTGGCGGCCTATCCGGGCACGCTCAACTTCAACTACTCGGCTGGCGGCACCAATCCTTACTCGCCCTTGTACCTGTATGCCAGCGATAGCTCCGCCATGCCGGTTAGTGTGACCACGTCGGCCACCTGGCTGAGCGTGAGTTCACCGACTTTCCCGACAACGAATAGCTCGGTCACGGTCCAGGGCAATAACGTGTCCTCGCTGGCAAACGGGGTCTACACCGCGAGCGTGGTGGTGACGGCCACCGGCGCGGCCAATAGTCCGGTGACCGTGCCGGTGGTGCTGGCGGTGAGCGGCAGCTCGGTGTCGGGCGGCAGCCTGACCCTCTCGCCCTCGTCGCTGACGTTCAGCGCAACCTACAACAGCACCGCGCCGGTTTCACAGGCACTGACAGTGAGCGCGACGACCTTGACGTACTATTCGGCGAGCGCGTCCAGCACCGGCAACTGGCTGAGCATCTCGCCCTCGGGCAGTCTGAATACCAGTACCAACCCCACCATCACGGTCTCGGTAAACCAGTCGGGCCTGTCGGCGGGGACCACTTACTACGGCACGATTTATTTGACGGCCAGCGGCGGCGCGCAACAGACGGTTCAGGTGGCCCTGGTGGTCAGCAGCTCGTCGGGCACCGGGGTCACCGGCAACGTCACGGTTACCGCCAACAGCCAGTCGGGAACGCCCTCTTTGAGCTTCACTTACCAGGCGGGCGGGAGCGCGCCGGCATCGCAGACTTTGCAGGTGGTAAGCGCCACGGGATCGGGGAACATCCCGTTCACGATCTCCAGCAGCGCCACTTGGCTTTCGGCGGGTGTCACCAATGGCACCTCGCTGAACACGCCGGTGAACAATCCCGGCTTCACCATCGCCATCGTGACCCCGATCACCCTCGTGCCGGCGTCGGTGCCTTACACCGCCACCATCACCATCACGCCGAACGGCGGGACGGTGGTAACCGTGCCGGTCAGCCTGACGGTACAGGCGGCGCCGACGGTCAGCGCGACGCCCACGACGCTGTCATTCTCGTACACCGCGGGCGGCGCGAACCCGTCAGCGGAAACGGTGAATGTTTCCGGCGGCGGGCAGAGCCTGGGCTTTACGGCGACGGTCACCAGTGGGAGCAACTGGCTTTCCGTTTCGCCCGCGAGCGGGACCACCCCGACCACGGGGACGTCCGCGGTGACGGTGACGGCGACGCCGGGGACCCTGGGCGCGGGCTCATATCCCGGGACCATCCTGGTGAGCGGCACCGGCAGCGCTACGGGGTCGACCAGCATCAGCGTGACCCTGACAATTACGGCTCCGCTGCCTACCATCAATAGCGTGGTGAACGCCGCGAGCTTCATCAGGGGCTCGGTTTCCCCGGGCGAGATTGTTACCATCTTTGGCACGGCCATGGGACCGGCCACCGCGGCGTACGCAACCATAGACCCCACGACCCACAAGCTGGCGACCACTATCGGCGGCGTGCAAGTGCTGTTCAATGGCATCCTCGCTCCCATGATTTACGCCAGCGCCACACAGATATCGGCGGTGGTGCCGTATGAGATGGCGCCCATTGCCAGCCCGTCGGTGTGGATCAAGTATGTGGGGCAGACTTCCAACGCGGTCTCATTGACCTCGGCGACCACGATGCCGGGGCTGTTCACGCAGAACGCGTCGGGCAGCGGGCCGGGGGCCATCCTGAACCAGGACTTCAGCCTGAACGGGCCGGGCCATGGCGCGGCCAAGGGCAGCATCGTAATGGTGTACATGACGGGCGAGGGCGCGACCAGCCCGGGGGGCACCACGGGCGCAATTACGGCCGCGACCTTGCCGCCTCCGCAGGTGACGCCGGCGCCGCTGCTGCCGGTCTCGGTGCTGATCAACGGCAATCCGGCTCTGTGGGTTTACGCCGGTGAGGCGCCGGGCATGGCAGCGGGGTTGATGCAGCTCAACGTGCAGATCCCGTCAACCGCGCCGTCGGGCAACCTGTCGATTCAGGTGTACATCGGCTCGAACGTCAGCCAGAGCGGCGTGACGGTGACGGTGCAGTAGGCGGCGCACTCCACACTCCACGTTTGAGGGCTCGCTTACGTCAAAGGTTTTGTGAGCCCTCCTCGGCTATTCCTGGGCCTGCTGGCGGTGTCGGCATTTGCCGGCGATGCCGGTGTGGATCGTCTGCTGAAGGGCGTGGAGGCCCGCTACAACCGGGCGAGGACACTTCAAGTCCTTTTCCATGAAGAGTATACGCCTCCTGGCCCAGGGGGCGCGCCAGCCCGCCGGTCGGAGAGCGGACGGCTGATGCTACGCAAGCCCGGCCGCATGCGCTGGGATTATTCGCAGCCCAAAGGCAAGCTCTTTATTTCCGACGGCAAGTTCATGTGGCTGTACACTCCCGCCGGGCCCAGCGGGCACCCCCGCGCCCAGAAAATCAAGCTCCAGGAGAGCGACGACATGCGGGCGCCGCTGGCCTTCCTGCTCGGCAAATTGAACTTTGAAAAGGAGTTTCGCAATCTTCAGGCGCGGCCGGAAGGCGCCGATATACGCATCACGGCGGAGCCTAAGACCGACAACCTGCCGTATTCGGCGGTGGAATTCGTGGTGACGGCGGAGAATCGCATTCGCGCAGTGAAAGTGACGGGCTTCGACAACTCCATCCTGGACTTCACCTTCGACGAGGAGAGTCTGAACCCGCCGCTGAATGACAAGCTGTTTCAGTTTCGGGCGCCGGCGGGTGCTGAGGTGGTGGAGGGGGGCCTGTAAGCCATGGCCGAATTCGTGCTCAAGTACGCGGATGGGAGAGGGCAGATCCACCAGCAGGTGGCTTCGGCGGCGTCCGAGAAGGAAGTGCGGGAGCGGTACTCGCAACAGGGCTTCCTCATCTATTCGGTGAAGCCGCGGGTGGCCCCGGGCCTGGCGGCCACGGGGCTGTTCCGGAGGCGCAAGAAACTCAACCTCGAAAAATTCCTGATCTTCAACCAGCAGTTCGTGACGCTCATCCGCGCGGGACTGCCGATTCTGAAGGGGCTGGACCTGCTGGCGGAGAGGCTGACCGACCCGGCGCTGGGGCCGTATATCAAGTCGGTGCGCGACGAGGTGCGGAACGGGACGCTGCTCTCCGAGGCGTTCCGGCAGCAGGGGATTTTTCCAAAAATGTACGTGACCTCGGTGATGGCGGGTGAAAAGAGCGGCAGCCTCACCGAAGTGCTGGACCGGTATATCACTTACCAGAGAATTGCGCTGGCAGTGCGCAAGAAAGTGCTGGTCTCGCTGATGTACCCCTGCGTGCTGATCGTGCTGGTGATCCTGCTGATGGTGTTCCTGGTGACGTACGTGGTGCCGACGTTCGCCACGCTCTACACCACCATGAACGCCAAGCTGCCGGCCATGACGGTGTGGCTGATCGCCATCGGCACCACGGCGCGAAGTTACATCCTGGTGTTCGCGGGGGTCTTGGTGGGCGGAATTTTCCTATTCCGGTGGTGGGCGCGCAGGGAGTCGGCGCGCGAGAAAATAGACCGCATCAAGCTGAAGACGCCGGTGGCCGGGGAGATCTGGCTGAAATACCAGGTGGCGCAACTCTCGCGCATCCTGGGCACGCTGTTGACGGGCGGCATCCCGCTGGTGCAGGCCATGGAAACGGCCGCGGATTCGTTGAACACGCCGCTGCTGAAGCGCGCCGTGGAGGCGGCGGGCAAGAGCGTGCGGGAAGGGCAGCCGCTTTCGGGATCGCTCAAGGCGTCGGGTATGTTTCCCGGCCTGGCGGTCGACATGATCGAGGTCGGCGAGTCGACCGGCGCGCTGCCGGCCATGCTCAACAGCGTGGCGGAGTTCTTCGAGGAGGATGTGAACACCCGCATGACGGCGACGCTCTCCCTGATCGAGCCGGCCATCATGATCATGATGGGGTCGTTTGTGGCGTTCGTGTTGATTTCGCTGTATCTGCCGATCTTTTCATTGGCGGATACCATCCGGTGAGGCGGTTCAGGCTATGGCGACGGGCGATAAGGTAAGGCTGGTGGATGGGGCGGCGGAAGTGGCGCAGGCCAAGGCCATCGCGGCGCGCTACCGCTGCGAGTACGTGGACTTGCGCGAGGCTTCCATCGATCACGATCTGTTCCGCTCGATCCCGGTGGATTTGATGTTCCGCTACAACTTTGTGCCCATGAAGGCGCAGAACGGGACGCTGGAGATCGCGCTTTCCGATCCGCAGAATTTGAACCTGATCGACGAGCTGACGCTGCTGCTGAACAAGAAGCTGCGCGTCAAGGTGGCCACGCTCTCGCAGATCGCCGAGCTGCTGAAGAAGACGGAGCAGTCGCAGCGCGTGCTCGAGGAAGTCACGGAGGGCTTCGCGCTGGACGTGGTGGCGGAGGACGGCGACCAGGACGAGATGCTCTCGATCGACAAGCTGACCGCCACCGACAGCGACATTGCGCCCGTGATCAAGCTGGTGGACACTACCATCTTCAATGCGCTGGAGCGGCGGGCGAGCGACATCCACATCGAATCGCGCGACCAGGAAGTGGCCATCAAGTACCGCATCGACGGCGTGCTGCACTATGCCATGCCGCCCATCGCCAAGGACTGGCAATCCACCATCATCTCGCGCATCAAGGTCATGTCCGAGCTGGACATCGCCGAGAGGCGCGTGCCGCAGGACGGGCGTTTCCGCGTACGGTACAAGAACCGACTGATCGACTTCCGCGTTTCCATCATGCCCACCATTCACGGCGAGGACGCCGTGCTCAGGGTGCTGGACAAGGAATCCATGAGCGAGAAGTTCGCCAAGCTGTCGCTGGACGTGCTGGGGTTTTCCGAGGACGGCCTGGTGAAGCTCCGGCGCTACATCGTGGAGCCGTACGGGATGGTGCTGGTGACGGGGCCGACCGGGTCGGGCAAGACCACTACGCTGTACGCGGCGCTGAGCGAAATCAAGAACGACGAAGACAAGATCATCACCATCGAAGACCCGGTGGAGTACCAGATCAAAGGCATCACCCAGATCCCCGTGAACGAGAAGAAGGGACTGACGTTCGCGCGCGGCCTCCGCTCGATTCTGCGCCACGACCCGGACAAGATCATGGTGGGTGAAATCCGCGACCAGGAGACCGCTCAAATTGCCATCAACTCGGCTCTCACGGGGCACCTGGTGTTCACCACCGTGCACGCCAACAACGTGCTGGACGTGCTGGGGCGCTTCCTGAACATGGGCGTGGAACCGTACAATTTCGTCTCGGCCCTGAACTGCATTCTGGCGCAGCGGCTGGTGAGGGTGATCTGCGCGTACTGCAAGCGGCAGGTGCGGCATCCGGATTCGGCGCTAGTGGAGAGCGGGCTCGACCCGGACCAGTGGCGGGACGTGCCGTTGTATGAAGGCGCGGGATGCTTCGAGTGCGGCGGCACGGGGTTCCGCGGGCGCTCGGCCATCCATGAGCTGCTGGACCTGACGGACCGGATCCGGCAGATGATTCTGGACAAGCGGCCGACGTCGGAGATCAAGCGGGCGGCGCGCGAGGATGGGATGACGTTTTTGCGGGAGTCGGCCGTCCAGAAGATGCGGGCCGGCGTGACCACGCTGCGCGAGATCAACAAGGTGACGTTCATTGAGACGTGAACGGATTAGGGGCCAGGGGTCAGGGGCCAGGGGCCAGGGGAAGCACGCCGCATTTCCCTGGCCCCTGGCCCCCGACCCCCGGCCCCCCAAAATGGAGGCCTGGTGCTACTAGAGCGGTTGAAATCTTTGTTGCGGGACCCGCCGCCGGCCATGGCGTTCGAGATCACCGAGGCGGGCATCGCCGCGGCGCGCATCGGGGCCAGGGCGGAACTGGAGTTTCAGCCGCTCAAGAGCGGCACCCTCTCGGTCTCGCCGCTGAAAGAGAACGTGGTGGATGCGGACGATTTTTCGGCGGCCGTCCGGGCGCTGGCGGAAACGCAAGCGGCGCGAAGACGGAAGGATGTGGCGCTGATCCTGCCGGATTTCAGCGCGCGGATTTCGGTGCTCGACTTCGACGGCTTTCCTTCGGATGGGAAGCAGCAGGATTCGCTCATCCGGTTTCGGCTGAAGAGGAGCGTGCCGTTCGACGTGGAATCGGCGGCCATGAGCTATTGGGTGCAGACTGCGGCCAGCAAGAAAGTCGAAGTGGTGGTGGTGATGGCGCCGATCGAGATCGTGGCGCGGTACGAAGCGCCCTTTCGCGCGGCGGGGATGAATCCGGGGCTGGTGACTACCTCTTCCATCGCGGCGCTGGAGCTGGCGCCGGAGAGCGGCCTGAGCGTGGTGGCCAAGATCACCGGGCGCGTGCTTACAGTGCTGGTGCGGGACAAGACCACGCTGAAGCTGGCGCGCTGCCTGGAGTTGCCGTCGGCGGAGCTGGAGGATATCGAGACGGTGCTGGTCCCCACGTTCGTGTATGTGGAGGACAACCTGGGCGGGCGGCCGGAGAAGCTGATGCTGTGCGGGTTCGGCGCGCGCGCCGACGAGGCGGAGCGGCGGTTCCAGGCGGAGCTGGGGGTGACGGTCGAGCCGTTGCGGTCGCCGCTGGGAACGCCGGGAGAGAATAACGCGGGGCTGCTGGGCTATTTGCGGTCCATCGCCCGGAACAATTGAGATGAGGATTCCAATCAAAGTCGGCAAGAACCGGCGGCAAAGACCCGCAGCGGGCGTTCCGCCGCCGGCGCTACGCTGGGAACAATTGGGATGAGGATTCCAATCAACCTGGCGAGCCAGCCGTTCCGGCGCGGCCGCGCCATGCTGGCGGCGTCCCTTGCGGAGAGCCTGCTGCTGGCGGGGACGCTGGGCGTGTTGATCACGCTGATTATGGCGGACCGCGCGCAGCTTGCCGATGTCCGCAGCGATGTGGACGGGCTCGACCGGCAGATCCGCGCGGTGAGGACCGAGCAGGAGCGGATGGACGCCGTGCTGCGCAAGCCGGAAAACGCGGAGGTGCTCGAGCGCAGCGTTTTTCTCAATGCGCTGCTGTACCGCAAGGGGATCAGTTGGACGCGGATCTTCGCCGATTTGGAAAGGACCGTTCCGTACAACGTGAAGGTGCTGGCCATCCGGCCGTCGGTGAACTCCCAGAACCAGGTGACGCTGGATATGACGGTGGGAGCGGAATCGCCCGAGCCGGTGATCCAGCTTTACCGGGCCCTGGAGGAGTCTCCGCTGTTCGGCTCGGTCCTGGAGCACAACAGCCTGCCGCCCACGCAGTCGGACCCGCTCTATCGCTATCGCATGACGGTGATCTATGCCCAGAAACTTTAAGCTCGCGGGAAAACTGAAGTGGAAGGGCGTGGCCATCAAGGAGCCGCGCGTGCTGAGGCGCGCCATGATCGGGACGCTGGTGGCGGCCAACCTGGTGGCGGCGGTGATGGCGTTCAAACCGTTCGGCGGGTCGGCCGACGATCTGCGGCGGGAGCAGCAGGCGCTGCGCATCCAGTTGGCGCAGTTGCAGGCCCGTGTAGCCACCAGCCAGCGGCTGGTGGAAAAGGTGGAGACGGCGCGGCGGGAAGGCGATCAGTTCCTGGCGAAGTACGTGACTGACCGGCGCATCGTGTCTTCCGCCATCCAGGAGGAGCTCAACCGCACCGCCAAGGAAGCGGGGATCAAGGTGCTTCCCGCCACACTGGACCTGGAGCCGATCGAGGGCAGCGATACCCTGGAGATGATGACCATCTCGGCGGGGTATGAAGGCACCTACGCGAACCTGACGAAGTTCGTGAACCTGCTGGACAAGTCTCCGCGGTTTCTGATTATCGAGAACATGCAGACCGCGCCACAGCAGGGAGGGCAGGCGCTGACGGTGACCCTGAAGCTGGACACTTTCGTCAAGGAAACGGCAGGGCCGCCGTCATGAAACTGGGGACGGAAGACCGCAAGAAGGTAGTGTTCCTGGCCGTGCTGGGCCTGGTGGCGGGGTACCTGGTGTATTCGAACGTATTCTCGCAGCCGGCCCCCGGGGGTCCGCCGCCGGAACCCGCGCGGGCGAGCGCGCCGGCACTGCCGGGCCCAGGGGGCACCCCCGAGCGGGACACTCCGCGGACGGAGGCTCCGCGCGAGCCGGTCTCCAGCCGGAGCGCCTCTCGCGGGCGCAACGAAGAGTTTCATCCCGTGCTGCACTCGAAGCGGCCGGAAGACCGCATCGACCCGATGACCATCGATCCCACCCTGCGGCTGGACCTGCTGGCGAAGGTGCAGGAAGTCGAGCCGGCCGGTGGAAGCCGCAGCCTGTTCCAGTTCTCGGCGCCGCCGGTAAAGACCGAGGCGCTGAAGGGGCCGGAGCCGACGGTCATGCCCAAGCCGGTGCCGCATGTGGGCCAGGCGGGGGACGATCCCGCCAGGCCGGCCGGGTCTCCGCCTCCCACGCCCATCAATCTCAAGTATTACGGCTTTTCGGCGGCGCGCAATAATGGAAGAAAGACGGCGTTTTTCCTGGATGGCGACGAGATCTTGGTAGCGGCCGAGGGCGACACGGTGAAGAAGCGCTACCGGGTAGTGCGCATCGGGGTGAACTCGGTGGTCATGGAAGATACGGAATCGAAGCGGCAGCAATCGCTGCCGTTGACGGAGGAGCAACCCGGTTGATGCGCCGGCACAAGGAATCCGGATTCGCGCTGCTGCTGGTCTTCCTGATGGCGGCGGCGATTGCGATCTCGCTGTATCTGGAGATGCCACGCGTGGCGTTCGAATCGCAGCGTCAGAAGGAGCAGTTGCTCATCGAGCGCGGCGAGCAGTACAAGCGCGCCATCCAGCTTTTCGTCTCGACGAAGGGGATGGGCAGATGGCCGGCCAAGCTCGAAGATTTGGAGAACACCAATAACCGGCGCTTTCTGCGGCACAAATTTGTCGATCCGTTCACCGGAAAGGCGGACTGGCGTCTGATCCACATCCAGAACGGCGTGCTGACCGATTCGGCGCTGAACAAGCAGAAGAAGGATGGGGACAAGAAGGAGGAGGCCGTGCAGTCGTCCGTGGGCGCGCTGGCGGGGGCGAGCGCGCTGGCGGGCGTCCTCGGCGCGCCAGTGAATCCGGGGCAGCAGAACCTGAATCCAGCGCTGCGCAGGCGCGTCAGTGATGGCGGCACGAACCCCGTCGCGATCGGTCCGGACGGGCAGCCGGTCCCAGGGGGCGCCCCGGGGAGCACCCCGGCTGCTCCACCGTATCCTGGTGCGCAACTGTATCCCGGTGCCGCCGCATCTCCGGCGGGCGCGCCGGCGCAGCCCTATCCGGGCGTGTCATCCTACCCTGGCATGCCATCCTTCCCGGGGAGCACTCCGGGCGTCCAGTCGTACCCGGGCGGGAGCCAGCTCTATCCAGGCGGCGGGTATGTTGCCGGGTCGCAGCCGGGCAGTCCTGGCAGCATCGCGCCGGGATCTCAGCCGGGGCAGTTTCCGGGGCAATTCACGCCGTATCCCGGAATGCCGGGGCCTCCGGTGAGCTCGCAGACGGGCGGCGTCTCGCCCACGCCGTATCCCACGCAACCCGGTTCTCAGGGCACGCCGCCCAACTTTCCGCAGCCGGGTCTGCAAGGGATCAACCCGGCACAGGCCAACGCCGCCGCCCAGATCATCAACCGGATCCTGATGACCCCCAACCCGATTGGAATCGCGGGAATTCAGGGCGGGCCAGGCAACGTGATGGGCGGGGGCATAGCCGGCGTGGCCAGCACTGTGGAGGACGAGGGAATCATGGTGTACAACGACCGCTCGAAGTACAACGAGTGGGAGTTCATCTACGACTACAGCAAGGTGAAACCGCTGGCCAACCCGAACGCAGGGCGAACCGTGGGCGGGCCGGCGTCCCAGGCCGGCTCGGGGCAATTGGGGACGAATCCCCTCGGTGGCGCCGGTTCGGGTCTCTTCACGCAGAGCACAACCGGGCAGGCTGCGGCGCCGGGCAAGCAGTAGCATAGCTTAGTACGCCATTTCGCAAATACGACCACGTATCCTCGTACCGCGGCCTTCCGCTCCCTTACGGTCGGTATGCCAGGAAAAGCCTGGCTGATCTTGTGAACTGAAAGGAGTTCACCATGTAAATTGCCTGTTCAGCATGTAGCCGAACGAGCGCGAGTTCCAGTGATG
>JBEKYW010000045.1:0-38455 GCA_049510555.1 Bryobacteraceae bacterium | reverse complement strand
CATGCCTGAGGCGAGAGCTTTCAGGAGAGCCGGACGCGGGAAATCTGCACCTCCGGTTCGACGAGGGGAGAGTGGGTCGCGCTACTCGCGTCGCCCTCTCTCCTACTCTACCGGCTCAGAATGAGGCGCCGCACTGAGCCGGGCCCAGAGGGCACCCCGTCAGCGAGCGGTGGCCCCGCAAATAGTAAAGACGCCATGTTTAGTGTCACCCGCGCCCTTATAAGTGCCGGAACAGATACACGCCGCTGCGGTCGTCGGGCGGCGGCGCCGGCAATGGAGTACCGGCGGCGGCGAAGGATTCGACTGCCGCGCGGATGCGCCCGGCAGCGACTTCCATGGAATCGCGCGTGTAACTGCGAAAGCGCATCTGGGTCCAACCATGGCGCCGCACGGCCTCGAGCACCTGGAGGCCTACCAGGTGGCCGGGAGCGCGTACGTTTTGAATCGACTTGCGGGAATCCAGGCCCATCCGGCGCGCCAGATTCAGCGAGGAGGCGTCCAACAGCCAGTATCGGATGCCGCTCAGCGCAGCCGACTCGGCCGCGATGGCTTCCACGGTTCGGGCGGGCAGGTACAGGAGGAGCCCTTCGGTGATCATCAGGCCGGGAGCAGCGCCGGCAGCCTCGAATACCGCCTGGCGTTCGGATGCGCCGGCTAAATCCGCGGCCACGTGCTCCAGCCGGCACTTCGGTTTTTCCGGGGCCATGGCGGCGGCCTTGTGGCCGATCACGTCTGGAAAATCCACCTCGATCCAGCGCAGGTCTGGAGGGAGGTCCAGGCGCCACGGACGTGTGTCGAGCCCGGCGCCGACGCTCAGCACGGTCCCGATCCCCTGCTCCGCTACCGTCTGATTGACCAGGTCGTCTACGAAGCGGCTGCGAATGCCCACGCCGAAGCACATCAATCGCCAGCCAGGGACTCCGCGCAGGATGGCCATGCCGCGCGCGCCGGCCAGCCTTTCAGCGAATGGGTCGCGCACCAGCCCGTCCGGCCGCGCCGTTTCGACGGCTCGGCAGGCGGCCACCATCACCGCAGTATCGCTGACATGCAGAATTTGGTCTCCGCCAGAGGGCATCGATCCATTATCGAGGAATCAACCGCGCAGTTGCCTTGACTCGCCCGTCGCCCGCCTATGTGAAAATGGTAGCTTCGTGATGGTCATCGACGGCATCTATTACGCGGTCGCTATGGCCGGCGCCGGGCTCGTCGTCCGCTGGCTAGCCGGCCCCTGGTTCGCCGCGCCGCTGTGGCTCCTGGCGGCCTTCTGCCTTTATTTCTTCCGCGACCCCGACCGTCTGAT
The DNA here is from genome assembly GCA_049510555.1 of Bryobacteraceae bacterium. Lineage (GTDB taxonomy): Bacteria > Acidobacteriota > Terriglobia > Bryobacterales > Bryobacteraceae > Fen-178. The sequence goes on along the minus strand of JBEKYW010000045.1, from coordinate 37,155 downwards.
TCCCGCCGGCCCCGTAGCCGTCGCCCCCGCCGACGGCAAAGTGGTCGCCGTCAAACCGGAAGGGCCCGCCGTCAAACGCGTCAGCATCTTCCTGAACGTTTTCGACGTTCACGTCAACCGCGCTCCCATCGGCGGCGCCATCGCCGGCGTCGAGTATCGCCAGGGACGGTTTCGCGTGGCCAGCCGCGAAGCCTGCTCCACGCAAAACGAACAGAACGTCGTCACCGTCGAGGGTGAAGACTCCCGCGTGGTCTTCAAGCAGATCGCCGGCCTGATCGCGCGCCGCATTGTCTTCACCAAGAAACCCGGCGACCGCGTGGCCACCGGCGAGCGCGTCGGTCTTATCAAGTTCGGCTCGCGCGTCGATGTCCTCTTCGGCCCGGAATGGGAGATCGTGGTCCAGCCCGGCATGCGCGTCGCCGCCGGCTCCAGCGTCATCGCGCGCCGCCGGGACGAGGAACAGGCGCATGGGACTTAGAGACCGCCTGATGGGCTCTCCCGACCGCCGGCCCCGGCGCGCGGCCTACGCGCTCCCCACCCTGTTCACCGCGGGCAATATCTTCCTCGGCTATCTCTCCATCCTGCGTTCCTTCCGGGGCGTGATGCTGGCCACATCCGGCGCCGCCGGCGCGGCCGAGCATTTCGGCATCGCCGCCAAAGCCATTGGCGCCGCCTTTTTCCTGGATGGCCTCGACGGCCGCATCGCCCGCATGACCAATACCACCAGCGATTTTGGCCGCGAGATGGATTCCCTCGCCGACGTCATCAGCTTCGGCATTGCGCCCGCCGTCCTGGCCTTCGCCTGGGGCGTGCAGTTCGTCGACACCTCCCTCGCCGAGAGCATCCGCGGCCAGCTCGTCAGCGCTGGCTACTTCATCGCCTTTCTTTTTCTGCTGTGCGGCGCCGCCCGCCTGGCGCGCTTCAACGTTCAGAAGAACCCCATCCCCAAGAATCCCGGGCACCCCGACCGCAAGTATTTCGTCGGCCTGCCCATCCCCGCTGCGGCTTTCCTGGTGGCCGCGGTGGTGCTCGCCTTCGACGCCCAACCGCTCGCCTGGTGGCCTCTTGCCGTGGCCTGGCTGGCGCTGCTCGTGCTGCTGAGCTTCCTCATGGTGAGCACCTGGCGCTACCACAGCTTCAAAGGCATCAACCTCAGCAAGCCGTACACTCCTCTGATCTTCGTTTTGCTGGGCGGGTTGATTTACGGCATTTGGAACTGGCCGCAGCCCGTGCTTCTGGCCATCGCCTCCGCTTACGTCGCCAGCGGCATCGTGATCCGCGCCGGCGGCATCGTCCGCCGCCGTCTCAGGCGCCTCCGATGACCTTCACCCTCATCGGCAGCGAATCCCTTCTCGGCCGCGAAATCCGCGACATCGCCGCCACATCCACGCCCGCTCTCGGCCTCCACCTGATTGCCGCCACCGACAAGCAGCCCTTCACGCTCACGCTCGTCGGCGACGAGCCTGCCTTGGCCGGTGGTCTCGACGCCGAGAGCCTCGCCGACGCGCGCGCCGTCTTCCTTGCTGGATCCGCGGAATCGAGCCGCAAAGCGCTCGAACTTTTGGATCGGCAATCCGGCGCTGCCGTCATCGACCTGACCTTCGCCGCCGAGGAACGCCCGGGCGCCCGCCTGTGCGCACCGCTGGTCGAGTCTCAGCCCGAAGAACCCGGCGGTCCCGCCGTGCACGTGATCGCGCACCCCGCCGCCATGGCCCTCGCGCTCTTTCTTCGCCGGCTGCACGCGCACGATCCCATCCGCCGCTCCGTCATCCAGATCTTCGCTCCCGCCAGCGAGCACGGGACGCCGGCCGTCGAAGAGCTCCAGCAGCAGACCATCAGCCTGCTCTCGTTCAAGCCCCTCCCGCACGCTATCTTCGACACGCAGCTCAGCTTCGCCCTGCTCGCCAGGTATGGCGAAGAGGCCCCCATGGCGCTGGAGGATTCCGAGCTGCGCATCGAGCGCCACCTCGCCACGCTGCTCGGCCTGCCCGGCGAGGGCGAGGGCGCGCCCATGCCGTCGCTGCGCCTCTTGCAGGCGCCGGTCTTCCACGGTTACAGTTTCTCCGCCTGGGTGGAATTCAAAGGCAACCCCGGTGTCGAAGCCCTGGAAAGCGGCCTGGTGGCTGGTTCCATCGAGGTGCGGGGAAGCGAGTTCGAGCCGCCCACTAACGTCGGCCACGCCGGCCAGGGCGGCATCGCCGTGGGCGCCATCGCGCCCGACCGCAGCAATCCCCAAGCCTGCTGGTTTTGGCTGGTGGCGGACAACCTCCGCCTGGCCGCCGAAAATGCCGTCGCTCTGGCGCGGCAACTCGCATGACCAAACTCGTTCCGCTTGCCATCGCGTTCACCGGAGTGCTTTTCGCGCCGGGCTGCGGCTATCACGTCGCCGGCCACGCCGACCTGATGCCGAAGAACATCAAGACCATCGCCATCCCGGCGTTCGGCAACATCACCACGCGCTACCAGCTCGCCCGCCTGCTGCCCGCGGACATCACCCGCGAGTTCCTCTCGCGCACCCACTACACGATCGTGGCCGACCCCAATCAGGCCGACGCCGTGCTGGCCGGCATGGTGAGCAACTTCGCCTTCTTCCCCACGGTCTCCGATCCCGTTTCCGGCCGCGCCACCGCCGCGCAAGTCGTGGTCACCCTGAATCTGACCCTGACCAACCGCGCGACCGGAAATGTTCTTTTCTCGCGCCAGGGCATCGAGTTCCGCGAGCGCTACGAGATCTCCGTCGACCCCAAAGCCTATTTCGACGAAAGCGGAACCGCCATGCAGCGCCTCAGCCGCGACGTCGCCCGCAGCGCCGTCACGGCCATCCTGGAGGGGTTCTGACCCCCGCCCAATTCCTCGCCCGAATTCAGAAAGGCGCGCCGCCCGCCGTCCTCCTGCTGGGCCCCGAAGCCTACCAGCGCCTCCGCCTGAAGGAGGCGCTGATGGCAACTGTTCCCGCAGGCGCCGTCACGGAGCACGACCTTTCGAATCGTGGGCTCGCCGAAGTCCTCGACGATGCCCGCGGCCTCTCCCTGTTTGCCGCCGAGCGCCTCATCTGGGTGACCAACGCCGAAGCCGCTCTGCCGCGTGGCCGTTCCGAGGGAGATTCCGAAGGGGAGCCTGGCTCGGGCGATGCCACCCCGCTCGCCGAGTACATGTTGGATCCCACGCCCGGTCTCCTGCTGGTCTTCGAAGCCGTCCGCTACGAGTTCGAAGGCGATGACAAGCGCAAGCAGGAGCGCGTCCGCAAGTTTTACAGCGCCATCCCGGACGTCGTCGAGCTCCGCAGGTTCTCGAGCTACGAGGCCCGCGCCGAGGCCGAAGCGCTGGCGCGGCGCGCCGCATTCCGCATCGATCCCGCCGCGCTCGATCTCCTGGTGGAAGCCCTCGGCGCGGACGTCGCCCGCATCGCCGCCGAAATTGAGAAACTGGCGCTGTACGCCGGAAACCGCGAGGTGGGGGTGGAGGATATCGCCGCTCTGGTGCCGGATGCGCGCGCCACCACCATCTTCGCCCTGGTGAACGCGCTGGGCCGCCGCGACCGCGCTCGCGCCTTGGAATCCCTCGATACCTTGACGCGCGAAGGCGAGTACCTGCCGCTCGCGCTGGCGTTCCTCTCCACGCAGTTCCGCATGGCGCTGGCGGCTCGCGAGGCGGGCTTGAAAAGTACGCAGCAGGTTCTGGGACACTTCTCGCGCCTGGGTGTGCCGATGTGGGGATCGCGCGCCGAGCAGGTCTGCCAGACGGCCGTCAAATTCAGCAAGCCGCAACTGGAGCGCGCCATGAGCCTGATCTACAAGGCCGACAAGGGCCTCCGCGACGCCCGGCCGGACGACCGGATCGTCATGGAGCAGTTTATCTTGCGGTTAGTGGAGTAGGCCTTCCGTCCCGGCCTTCTTAGGCCGGCAGCGCCTTCACCCTTTGGTGCAGGTTCGCCTTGTACCGCGCCGCGGTGTTCTTCTTGATGATCCCGCTCTTCGCCGAACGGTCGATAATCGAAAACGTCTTCGGAAGCAGTTCCGCCGCGGCTTTGGCATCGTTGCTCAGAATCGCGCGCCGCATCGCGCGGATCTGGTGACGCAGGCGGCTCTTGTTCTTCCGGTTGTATTCCGTGCGCCGTTCGGCCTGGCGCACCCGCTTGAGCGCGGAATAAGTGTTGGCCATCTTCGCTAACTTGAATCCTTACAAAGTGTTCGAGCTTTTAGAATAGCGCACTGCGCGTTCCCCCGGCAACCGCCGTCCGTTCCTGGAGTTCGTGGATCAGCAGCGGTCCGCGCGACCCTCGGCGAGAACTCGCTCGGTGGTGAGCCTCGGTTTCCTTCGGGCTGCGATCGCCTTTTGTAGCGCGCGCAACTCGCGAGCCCATGCGCGACCGTCGAATCTGGTTCGGGAACCTTTCACGAACCCATTGTAGTCTCAAGCGGATTGGCACGGGACGCCGGGCCGCGGGCGCCGCCGTGAGACCCGCACCTCGCAGATGTTCAGCCCCGCAGGGGCGCCAGAAAGTAGCCCAGCGCGTGAGCGCTGGGACACTGTCCGAAGCCCGTCAGCCCCGGCAGGGGCGTAACAAAACCGCCCGCAAGCGCAGGCCCCGCCTAACCGTCCCCGCTCTCCATTCCCCGGTCCCCGGCCCCGGCCCTTTCCACCACTTCTTTCGCCACCTCCGCCGTATTCGCGTGGATCGTGACGGTGTCCTCCACGTTCTCCGCGTACCCGCCCGCCAGCACAATGGCCACCGGAATGCGGCGCGTGAGCGCCGTACGGATCACCAGCCGGTCCCGCTCCTTCAGCCCATCGAATGAGAGCGACAATCCCCCCAACTGGTCGGCATAAAATGGATCCGCGCCCGCCACGTACACCACCAGCTCCGGCTGGAACATCGCCAGCGCCGCGCGGTACCCGTCCCCTAACAGGTGGAGATACTCCGCATCGGCAACTCCGTCCGACAGGTGAATGTCCAGGCTCGAGGGAGGCTTCTCGCTCGGATAATTCTTGAACTGGTGAATCGAGAGCGTGAACACCGAGTCGTCGCCGGCGAAAATCGATGCGGTGCCATTGCCCTGGTGGACATCGCAATCCACCACCATGGCGCGCCGGATGGCGCCGTCGCGCTGCAACCGCCGGATCGCCACCGCCATGTCGTTGATGGCGCAGAACCCTTCGCCGTGGTCCGGAAACGCGTGATGGAATCCGCCGCTTACGTTGAACCCCACGCCCGATTCGAGCGCCAGCCGCGCCGCCAGTATGGTGCCGCCCGCCGCCAGCCAGAACGCTTCCACCATCTGCCGGGAATACGGAATCTCCAGGCGCAGAATATCTTGATAGGTGAGTGTGCCGCGGGTGAGTTTCGAAACCCACTGGGGATCGTGCACCAACAGGATATCCTCGTCCGTCGCCGGTTCCGGCGCGACGAAATCTTCGTCTGCCGCGAACCTCGTGCGGATCAGCCGGTCGTGCAGCCACCGGTACTTTTTCGAGGGGAAGACGTGGTTTCCGAGGTGTAAGTCGTACTGCTCGTCGTACACCAGCCGGAACGGCAGCATGGCATCACGCCGTCTCCGACTGCAACGCCGTCACCACCGCCACATTGAAAATATCTTCCGCCGAACAACCTCGCGACAGGTCGTTCGCCGGCTTGGCCAGTCCTTGCAGGAACGGCCCGATCGCCGCCGCGCCGCCCAGCCGCTCCACCAGCTTGTATCCGATGTTGGCCGAGGCCAGGTTCGGAAAGATGAGCGTGTTGGCGCGCCCCGCCACCTTCGATCCCGGCGCTTTCGATTTGCCCACGACCTCCGATACCGCGGCGTCGGCCTGTAGTTCGCCGTCCACGCTCAGGTCCGGCGCGCGGGCCTTTACCACCTCCAGCGCTTCCGTCACCGTGTCCACGTGCGGGTGCTTGGCGCTGCCTTTGGTCGAGAAGCTGAGCAGGGCCACCACCGGTTCGGTGTCGAGCAGCACGCGCGTGCTCTCGGCCGTCGCAATGGCGATGTCCGCAAGCTGGATGGATGTGGGATCGATCACCACCGCGCAATCCGCGAACGCCATCAGCCCGTGGTGTCCCAGTGAGCGGTCCTGGAGGGCCATGATGAAGACGCTCGACACCAGATTCGCACGCGGGTGCGGCCCCACGCAGTGCAGCGCCGCGCGCACCGTTTCCGCGGTGCTGTTGGCCGCGCCGCCCACGCTGCCGTCGGCATCGCCCGCGCCCACCATCAGGGCGGCGAAGTACAGGGGCTTCCTGGCCATCTGCGCCGCCTCCACCTGGGTGACGCCTTTGGCGCGCCGGCGCTCGTAGTACAGCGCCGCGTACTTATCGGACGCCGGGGAACTCAGCGGGTCGGCGAAGGTCACGCCCTCCGGCGCGTTCACGGGCTTGGGACCGATCAGCACCGGCCTCAACACGCCCTCGCGCGCCAGCCGCGCCGCGGCTTCCAGCACGCGCGGATCGCTCCCTTCCGGGAATACGATGGTCTTTTTCAGCTTGCGGGCCCGCTCGATGAGCCCCGACATGAAGAGTCTTGCCGATTCCGGAATTGCCGCCATGTGTCGAGAATCTGAGTCTAGCAGGTAACGCGGTGGGGCGGACCATCGCATTTTGTGGTCTGCCACCTTCGTGCAGGCCGGCAGACGACACAAACCGATCGTCTGCCCCACTGTCAGTCGCCCAGAAACTTCCCGAATGGCCGCAGGCCCTTGACGTTGTCGCATACCGCCTTGAGCGCCGCCGTCAGCGGAATGGCCAGCAGCAGGCCGGGCGCGTCCCACAGAAAGCCGAAGGCCATGAGGGAAAACGTGACCGCCAGCGGGTTCAGATGCACACGCGCTCCCACAATCTTGGGATACAGCAGGTTCAGCGCGATCAGGTGCAGCATCGCCACCACCACCATCACTCCCGCGTATACCGGCACGGTGTTGATCCCCAGGGCCGCGAACAGCGGCGGAATCATGGCCAGCGGCAGGCCCACGTAAGGCACCAGGCTCAGGAAGCCGCTCAACGGCCCCACCAGCAGGGGGTACGGCAGACGCATGGCCCAGAAAGCCACCGAACTCAGGCTGGCCAGCAGCAGTCCCAGCAAAAAATTCCCCACCACGAACGCGCGCACCATGTCCGCGATCCCCTGCATGCTGCGCGCGGCAACCAGCCGGCCTTCTCCGTGGAACAATTGCAGGAAGCTGCGGTTGATGTGGTCGCGCCAGCTCAGCATGAAGTACACCAGGAACGGAACGAAGGAGGACATCAGCACGATCTGGTAGAACGAGCTCAGGTGCGATTGGAGGTAGTCGCCAATGGCCGTGCGCTCCTCGTGAATCCGCACCTCGGGAATGGCGCCGGGGGTGGGAGGTGGAGCGGCCGCGGCCCCCTTCTTGGCGCCCCTGCCCTTCTGCTGCTGCTGCGCGCGCAGCCGTTCCTCCTCCTGCTGGCGTTGCCGCGCGGGAACCAGCATGCGGTAGGTCTGCTCTTCCAGGCTCGAGATCCTTTGCTGAATGCCGTCGATAATATCGCCGATGCGCTGGCCGTACCTGGGCAGGTCTCCGTACAGTCCGGAGAGCTGCGAGTAGGCGCCCAGCCCGGCCACGTAAAGAAACAGCAGCGCCATGGTGCATACCACGAAGCTCGCCAGGCTGCGGGGAAGATGGATCCGCATGAGCAGCCCGACCAATGGCTCCAGGATAAACGCGATGGTCACGGCGATGATGGAGGTAATGAAGAACACGCGCCCAAAGTACAAAATCGCGATGATCGCACCGATCGCCACAATGGGCGGAGCCAGGCGCCGCGCTTCCTGTGCGGCCTGGGTTGTGCTGTTGAGAGGTTTGGCGATCAGCGCCACGGCGCAAGACGACCTACACTCGACTGTAGCACGCCGCCGTCTATAATGAAATTGATTTGACGCCCGCGCAACCTCGCATCCTGGCCCTGGACCTGGGCAAGAAACGCATCGGACTGGCGATCAGCGATCCCCTGGGCATCACCGCCCAGGGGCTGCCCAACCTGGCGCGCGCCAACAAACGCGCCGACCTTGCCGCCCTCGAACAGCTCATCCGCGAGCGCCAGGCCGGTCTGATCCTCATGGGCAACCCCATCAACATGCGCGGCGACGAGGGCCGGCAATCCGCCTGGGTGCGTGAGTTCGCCCAGGCGCTCGAAAAGCGCACCGGTCTCCCCGTGAAGTTCTGGGACGAGCGCCTCACCAGCGTCGAGGCAAACCGCGTGCTCCGCTCCAGCGGCATCGGCATCCAAAAACGCGCGGCGGCCGTGGACCGCCTGTCCGCCGTGATCCTCCTGCAAAGCTATTTGGATTTCACCGCGCGGGGTGCCCCCTGGGCCCGCCGCGGTAAGGAAGCGGTCGAGCGTCCATGAGAATCGCGCGCGCCGCCGGCAAGCTCCTGCTGCTTGCGATTCTCGCCGCCGGCTTCCTGGCCTACCGTCTCATCAGCCCCTACCAGGGGTTCCAGGGCGAGACCTTCGTCGATATTCCGCACGGCGCTTCCACTGCCGCCATGGCCGGCATGCTGGCCGAGGCTGGCGTGGTGCGCAGCCGCTGGGACTTCCTCCTGGCGCGCCTGTTGAGGCGTGGGCGCGTCTTGCAGGCCGGCGATTACCGCTTCAACCAGGCGGCCTCGCCGATGGAAGTTTTCGGCCGCATCGCGCGCGGCGCCGTCTTTTATTACGAGTTGGTGGTGCCCGAAGGCTGGAACATGTTCGATATCGCCGCCGCCGCCGAGCAGAGCGGCCTCTTCAAGGCCAGCCAGTTCCTGGCGGCCGCGCGCAACCCCGCGCTCATCCGCGACCTGGACCCCCGCGCCCCCACCCTCGAAGGCTATCTCTTTCCGGACACCTACAGGCTCAGCCGCCATGTCACGCCGGAGCGGCTTTGCCGTATCATGACTGCGAAGTTCCGCGAGGCATGGCGCAGCCTGGGCGCCACCGCCGCCGTGCACGACGTGGTGACCCTGGCTTCGCTGGTGGAGAAGGAGGGCAAGCTGCCGGAAGAGCGCCCGCGGATCGCCGCTGTCTTTGAGAACCGCCTGCGCATCGGGATGAAGCTCGACTGCGACTCCACCACCATCTACGCCGCGCTGCTGGAGGACCGCTACCGCGGCGCCATCCACCGGTCCGATCTGGAAAGTGGCAACTCCTACAACACCTATCGCTACGCCGGCCTGCCGCCGGGGCCGATCGCCAATCCCGGCCTGTCCTCCATCCGCGCGGCGCTCCAACCCTCCAGTTCGAATGCTCTCTATTTTGTGCTGCGGCCCGGCGGCTCGGGCGCGCACGAGTTCTCCAGCGATATCGCGGCGCACGAAGCCGCCGCCACCAAGTACCGCCGTGGCCACAAGAAGTAAGTCCGTCAAGCAGCAGTTGCGGGAGCACCTCGCCGCCGAGCGGCCTCCCGCCATAACCGAAGCCGTGTGGAAGAGTCTGCTTCAGCGCTTCGCGCCGGTATCCGAGAGCTACCTGCGCGAGTTGCTGCGCGCGACAGCCCTTCCCTTCGAGCAGCCCTACGCCGGCATTCGCCAGCATACCTTCGAAGAGCTCGAGCAATCGCTCCGCGAGATGCTCCAGGTCTATGCGGAAGCCATGGCGGCCGGCGACCGCGAGCGTGCCCGCTATTGTCGCCGCCAGGTGATCGGCGCCAAGGACCGCGCCCGCTTCCAGGCGCGCAGCCCGCGCGCCGCGCCGGAAAAGAAGGCGCAGAAGGAAGAGATGGCGCAGTGGATGCTGGTCTGGCTGGAGAACCCCGAAGTCTTTCCCGCGTGGGTGGAAGCGCGCAAGCGGGCGGCCGGTCCGAAGCCAGAGGAGCGTCCCGGCTGCTGAAACCGCGAAGGCGCCGGCCGGACGCTGGCTTGTCCTCATCAGGCTCTGCGGGACAACGCACCGCAGTGGCTACACCTTAATGCCAAAGCGTTCACGAAGCTCGCGTGCGCCTTCTCTTGTGGCGAAGTACTGTTTGCCCCGCTGAACGAGCCACCCCTGCTTTACGCACCAGGCCAGGAAGCCGCCACCCACGGCGAAGGGATTAATCCCTTTCATGCCCATCGTTGCTCGAGCTCGCTGTTCATCGAGCGTGAGGTGAGTGCGATGCCACTCTTCGTCCTGTTCCTTCGTGACGCCGAGCTTATTCATCAGGGCCTCATGCTGCTTTGGGGCAAGGGTGGGAGATTCCTTGTGAAAGCGATCGTGCTTCTCTTTCGTGAGCGTCATGCCCATGTGATGGATTCTCTTGCTCATGACTCGGACTCCTTTGGTCCCACTGGCAGGTTACGGTGGCGAGCGGCGGCGAGTCAATCGAACAGAGCAAGTTTTTGCGCCACCTTTGCAGGTTTTTTGGCGTGCGCCTCAGCGCCTTCCAAAATCTGCGCGCGCATCGGCGATCGCCGCGGCAAGCTCCTTGGTGGTCACCAGCCCGAAGAGCAATCGCGCGCCCGCCTCCACCACGGGCACCGAGCGGATGCCCTTGGCCGCCAGCAGGTCCGGGCGGAGCGTCACATCGATCTTCTCCAGCGTGAACCCCATCCGCTTTCGCAGCTCCTCCAGCCGCTGCTCGATGAGGGGGCAGAAGGGGCAGCCGAGCGCGGTGTAGAGCGTGACCTTCACCGGCGCATTCCCCGTCGCTTCAGCGCACTCGTCCGCGATGGGACCGTAACCCATCGACGGCGAAAGGCTCGGGAACTTCCGGATATACAGCCACTCGACGAGCGGCACCGCCGCCAGCCAAACCAGCGCCGGCACCCACCGCCCGCGCCAGCCGAAATACACGAGGCCTCCGGCGTATAACGCCCAGGAGAGATAGATCATCGAAATATGGCATTGCTGCTTCATACCATCAGTCCCCGCCGCCCGCCGCTTCGTGGTAAATCTCCAGCACCTGGCGGGCGGCCTTTTCCCAGCTGAAGCGGGCCGCCTGCGCGCGGCCGCGGCGGATCAGCTCGGCGCGCAAGGTTTCGTCGAGCAGCGCCTCCTTGATGCCGCGCGCGATGTCGAAAACGTTTTCGGGATTCACCAGGACCGCGGCGTCACCCACCACTTCCGGCAGCGAGCTGACATTCGAGGTGACCACCGGCGCGCCGCACGCCATGGCCTCGAGCGGCGGCAATCCGAAGCCTTCGTAACGCGAGGGGAAGACGAAGGCCGCCGCGGATTCGTAGAAGCAACGCAGCGTTTCCGAGGGCACGAAGCCCAGGAAGCGCACCACGTTTTCCACGCGGCTCTTGATCACCGTCTGGCGCACCGCGGGGTACTGTGAAATGGTGTCGCCGATGATCACCAACCGGAGATCCTTGTACACGGGATGCAAGGCGAGTTGCCCGCGCACCACGGCGAACGCTTCCACCAGCCGCGGCACGTTCTTGTGGCGGCGGATGTTGCCGGCGTACAGCAGGAAAGGATAGTCGATCTGGTAGCGCTCCATGATGCGCTGCTGTTCCTGCCGGTCGGGGCCGTCGCGGGCGACGAAGGCCGGGTCGGGCGCGTCATAGACCGTGCGGATGGAGTGCGGCGGAACGCCCAGATGCGTCTCCACGTCGCGCCTGGTGGCCTCGGAAACCGCGATCACGCGCTTGGCGCGCAACAGGCCGCGCCGGAAACGGTAACGTCGCAAGTGCATCCGGAAGCGAGAGACCTCCTCCTCGTAGAGCAGGTTCGCCAGGTCGTGGATGGTCACCACGTACGGCCGGATCATGAGCAGGGGGACGCGGTTCAGAGGCACGTGCACCAGGTCCGGCGAGAGGCTCCGCAGAAAAATGGGGAACGCCAGGTGATCGAAGTAACTGCGATCGTTGCGGGCGTAAATAGCGGAGCGGAAATTCCCGGGCAGGCCGGCCAGCAGCGCCACTTCCGCCGGCCCGCTGACTAGGGTGTATTGGTCCGCGTGATCGATGGCGCCCAGGGCGTGGACCAGGCTTCGGATGTAGGTGCCGATGCCGAAATCCCGGATGCGCCGGGCGTCGATGACGATATGCATCTCTGCTCTAGGCCCGAACCGCGTCGAGCTTCCATTGGTAGAGCGGGAACCGGACGGTGAGCGTCTCGACCTTCCGCCGCACCGCCGCCATCACCTCTTCACTCGCGATGTTGTGGAGCACCTCCGCGATGAGCGCGCCCACCTCGCGCATCTCCGCCTCCTGGAACCCGCGCGTGGTTACGGCTGGAGATCCCAGGCGGATGCCGCTCGGGTTGAACGGGGGGTTGGTATCGAACGGGATGGCGTTCTTGTTGACGGTGATGCGCGCGCGGTCGAGCGCCTTCTCGGCCTCCTTGCCGCGCAGTCCTTTGGAGAACACATCGAGCAGCAGCAGGTGCGTATCGGTGCCGCCGGAGACCACGCGGAAGCCGGCGTCCACAAGGCTTTCCGCCAGCGCGCGCGCGTTGGCAACCACTTGTTTCTGGTAATCGACGAACTCCGGCTGCATGGCTTCCTGGAAGCACACGGCCTTGGCTGCCATCACGTGGACCAGCGGGCCTCCCTGCATGCCGGGGAACACCGTCTTATCGATGGCCGGGCCGTACTTCTCCTTGGCCAGGATAATGCCCGCGCGCGGGCCGCGCAGCGTCTTATGCGTGGTGGAGGTGACGATGTCGGCGTACTGGCACGGGTTGGGATCGAGGCCCGCCGCCACCAGCCCCGCGATGTGCGCCATGTCCACCAGGAAAATCGCGCCCACCGCGTCGGCGATCTGGCGGAAGCGCGCGTAATCGATGGTGCGCGGATAGGCGCTCGCGCCGGTGATGATCATCTTGGGCTGGTGCTCGTGCGCCAGGCGCTCCACCTCGTCGTAGTCGATGCGCTCATCGTCCTGGCGCACGCCATAAGGAATTACCTTGTAGTTCTTGCCGGAGAAGTTGAGCGGATGGCCGTGCGTGAGGTGCCCGCCATGGGCCAAGTTGAGGCCCATGATGGTGTCGCCGGGCGAGAGCACGGAGGCATAAGCCGCCTGGTTGGCCTGCGATCCCGAATGCGGCTGCACGTTGGCGTATTCGGCGCCGAAGAGCTTCTTGGCGCGTTCGCGGGCCAGGTTCTCGACGATGTCGGTGAACTCGCAGCCGCCGTAATAGCGCTTCCCGGGGTAACCCTCGGCGTACTTGTTAGTGAAGACGCTGGCGGTGGCTTCGAGCACGGCTTCCGAGGTGAAGTTCTCGCTGGCGATCAGCTCGAGCTGGGAATGCTGGCGCTCCACCTCGTGCTGGATGGCCTGATAGACCTCGGAATCGACTTCGGCCAGGCCGCGCGACATTCTTTCCGCTACCGTCATAATTGACAACTCCTCCTGTTTCGAGGTGGCCGCTCTTCCGGTCCCCGGCCCCCGGCCCCTGTCCTACCGCTCCAACTGGGCGATCTTGGCGACCCGGCGCGCGTGACGGCCGCCGGAGAATTCCGTGTTCAGGAAAACGCGAATCAACTCGAGCGCGCGGTCCTCGTCCAGGTACTTCGCGCCCAGCGTCAGCACGTTGGCGTCGTTGTGCTCGCGCGTCAACCGCACTTCGTCCTCGGATTGCGCCGGCGCCGCGCGCACTCCCGCAATCTTATTGGCGGCCATGGCCATGCCGATGCCCGTGGAGCAGACCAGGATGCCGCGGTCCGAGCGGCCCTGCGCCACGTCGCGCGCCACGGGCTGCGCGAAGTCCGGGTAGTCGCAGGATTCCGCGGAATTGGCGCCGAAGTCGACCACTTCGTGGCCCTCCTGGGCGAGTCTCCGCCGTAGTCTCTCTTTCAGGACAAACCCGGCGTGGTCCGCGGCGATGGCGATCTTCATAAGGGGAGAAGCCCTAATTCTAACATGCTAGAATTGGATTTTCCCTTTTACAACCTTATGCTCTGGAGTAAGTTGTTCATCCCTACCCTGCGCGAGGACCCGGCGGAAGCCGAAGTTCCCAGCCACAAGCTGCTGCTGCGCGCCGGATACATCCGCCAGCTTTCGGCGGGCATTTACAGCTACCTGTTCCTGGCGCAGCGCTCGTTGCTGAAGATCCAGCGGATTGTGCGCGAGGAGATGGACGCCATCGGCGGCCAGGAGATGTATCTGCCGGCGCTGAACCCGGCCGAGCTGTGGCAGGAGTCCGGCCGCTGGGACATCATGGGCGCGAACATGTTCCGGCTGAAGGACCGCTTCCAGCGCGATCTGTGCCTGGGCATGACGCACGAGGAGGTGGTGACCGCGATTGCGCGCCGCGAACTGCGCAGCTACAAGCAGCTTCCGCAGATCTGGTACCAGATCCAGACGAAGTTTCGCGACGAGCCGCGCCCCAAGTCGGGGTTGCTGCGCGTGCGCCAGTTCATCATGAAGGACTCGTACACCTTCGACATGGACCAGGCGGGGCTGGACGCGGCGTACGAGAAGCACTACCGGGCCTACTGCCGCATCTTCGACCGCTGCGGGCTGGAGTATTCGGTGGTCGAGGCGCACTCGGGCGCGATGGGCGGCAGCCAGTCGCACGAGTACATGGTGGCCTCGGAGGCGGGAGAAGATTTCGTCGCCGTGTGCCAGGGCTGTGGGTACTCGGCCAACTTGGAGAAGGCGACGGCCGCGCCGGCGAAGCCCACCATCGCCGACCCTGAAGGCGACTTGACGCCCGAGGAATTTCACACGCCCGGGCGGAAGACCATAGCGGAAGTGGCCCAGTTCACGGGCCTGCCGGAGACCTCGCAGATGAAGAGCCTGGTGGTGGTGGCCGATGGCAAGCCGGTTCTGGTGATGCTGCGCGGCGACCATCAACTGAGCGTGACCAAACTCGGGGCGATTGTCAACGATCCCGAGTTCCGGCCCGCTCAACCCGAAGAGATTCGCCAGTGGTTCGGCGCGGAGGCGGGATCGCTCGGGCCGGTAGGCGTGAACAACATGTCGATCCTGGCGGACCAGGCGCTGGTGGGCCGGCGCAACATGATCGCGGGCGCGAACAAAGACAATTACCACCTGCGCCACGTGACGCTGGGCGAAGATTTTCAGGCGGAGATGTACGACCTGCGCCAGGTGGCCGCGGGCGACCAGTGCGCTAAGTGCGGCGCCGCGCTCGAGATCCGCAAGATGGTCGAGGTCGGCCACATCTTCAAGCTGGGGTACAAGTACTCGGACTCAATGGGGCTGCGCGTGCTGAGCGCCGACGGCAAGGAAGTAACCCCCATCATGGGATCGTACGGGATCGGCATCGAGCGTATCCTGAGCGCCGCCATCGAGCTGTACCACGACAAGGACGGCATGATTCTGCCGGCGTCGATTGCGCCGTTCCAGGTGGTGATTACGCCCGCCAACAATTCCGACGCCGCGCAGATGGAAACGGCGCGGAGCATCTACCAGGCCTCGCTGGCGCTGGGCGTGGACGCGCTACTCGACGACCGCGACGAGCGTCCCGGCGTCAAGTTCAAGGACGCCGACCTGATCGGCGTGCCGTTCCGCGTCGTGGTGGGCAAGAAACTGGCGAGCGGGCTGGTGGAGCTGGCGGAGCGGAAGACCGGGCAATCCACCGACGTCGCCGTGGCCGATGCGGCAGCGGCGGTAGCGGGGCGCTTGAGATAGTTCCGGTTCGCCTACTTGTGCCCTCGGCGGGCCAGTTCGTCCAAAAGCAGCTTCACCGGGCGGACCGCGGCCAGCACAACTTCGTTCCTCGGTTTCAGCATGCGGTCAAGCTCCTTGGTCTGGCCGGAGAGCCAGGCTTTGGGGGCGGGCCGTCTGCTCTGGAGGTAATCCAGAATCCGCAGGCCGGCCGAGCCCAAAGCCGACAGATCTTGCGACAGCGGCCGGAGCTCGGCGAGGAGCGCATTGTCTTGCGCCAGCGGCTGGAACCTGGCGTCGTTGGCGGCCCAGCCGGTGAATTGCTCGCGCAACCGCGCGATGTCGGCCGGGCTGGCCGGCTTGGTGGAAACCACTCTGGCGGCCGCTTGCTCCAGGGCGCGCACGCTCTCACTTTCCGGGCGCGCGGCATCCACGAAACGGTTCAGCGGGACCAGGCTGGTGTACTTCATGGCGCGGCTGCGGCCGCCGAGGCCAACAGCTTCGCAGGCGTCCGCCAGAATGCGCAGCGGCTCGGCCGGCCGGTTGGCGGCCAGGCGGTCCAGCATGGGGCCGTAGTTGGCGCGGTGCTCAACGCCGGTCCACTCCAGCGCGCGGCTCACGGCTTCCAGGCGCGCGTACATGGAGTCCACATCGGTGACTTCCTGGGGCGACCAAAACCTCTCCGCGATGGCCGCGGCGCGCGGCCAGGTGCGTGAGTCCACGGTTTCCGCGCTGACGTATTCGGCCCACATGCAGGCCTCGCCTCCCAGAATGCGGGACGCCTCTTCCGGAGTGAGCTTTTGAGCGGCGTCTGCCAGCGGGTCGATGCCGTAGTGGTAGCGGGCTGGGCTGAGGTGGTCCAGGTAATAGCCATGCGAGAGAATGCCGCGGTAGCCCTTGGAGGCCGCTTCGGCCAGCGATGCCTGCCCGCGCCAGGATTGCACCACGGTGTCGGGCGGGAGATCGGGGTGCAGCACCTCGTCCCACCCGATCATGATCTTGCCGTACTTCTGGAGCAGCTTTTGAATGCGCTGGTTGAAATAGGCCTGGAGGCCGCGCGGGCCTTCGAGCTGGTGCTCTTTCGCGAAGGCCTGAATGGCGGCGGACTGGTTCCATTGCTTGCCATTGACCTCGTCGCCGCCGATGTGGAAATAGAGATCGGGGAAAAGCTGCGTCATCTCTCCGAGGAAGGCGTCGAGGAACTCATAAGTTTCCTCGCGGGTGGGGTCCATGGTGGGGTCGTAGACGCCCCAGGTGCGCCCGATGCTGTAAGGGCCGGGCGCGCTGGCCAACTCGGGGTACCCGACCAGCCAACTGTTGGTGTGGCCGGGGATGTCGAATTCGGGGACGACGCGGATGCCGCGGTCGCTGGCGTAGGCGACCACGTGGCGGATGTCGGCCTGGGTGTAGAAATGGCCGTCCGACCCGAGCTGCTGGAGGCGCGGGAAGCGCCGGCTCTCCACCCGAAAGCCCTGATCGTCGGAGAGGTGCCAGTGAAACACGTTGAGCTTCACGGCGGCCATGGCGTCGAGATTGCGCTCGACCACCTCGACGGGCATCCAGTGGCGGGAAACGTCCAACATCAAGCCGCGCCAGGGAAACCGGGGGCTGTCTTCGATGTGAATGGAAGCAACCTGGAAGCCCTCGGCGCCGGGCGCGACCAACTGCGCGAAGGTTTCGAGGCCATGGAGCGCGCCGGCAATCGTGGCGGCCTGGAGGCGCGCGCCGCCGGGGGCGACGACCAATTGATACGACTCGTCTTCGCCCAGCGATGGGTATTCGGCGCCGCGGGCGGCGCATTCCACGCGCAGCGTGGCGCGGGCGGCATCGGAAGGCCGGGCGGCGAGCATGGGGATGCCGGTCTGCCGCGAGAGGCGCGCGGCGAAACGGTTGAGGGCGGATTCCAGGCGGAGATCGGAGTACCCGGTGGCGGCTACGCTGAAGCTGCCATCGATGGCGAGCTTGCCCGGGGCGGTCTCCACTTTGAGGGGGAGAGGCATCAGCGCGGGAGCCGCCGCGGCGGTCGCCGAGAGGAGCGTCAGAAGGAGGAGAGGTCGGAGCATCTCACTTCTCCGGGAGATCGTAGCCGGCGAGGCGGCGAATCCAGATGTTGCGGTAGCGTACGGGGTTGTGGTGGTCCTGCAACATGAGCGGCTCCTCGGGATCGTGGGGCGTGTACGTGGCGACCTGGCGGTAGACCATGGCGCCGATCGGCTCCTTGTGGTTGTGAACCAGCACGCCGTTGAAGAAGACGGTGAACATGGCCGGCCGGAGGAGCCGCTCACCTTCGAACCGCGGCGCTTCGAAGACGATGTCGTAGGTCTGCCACTCGCCCGGCCTGCGTGCCGGATTCACCAGCGGCGGCCACTGTCCGTAGATCGCCGCGGCCTGGCCGTCGGCGTAGGTGGGATTGTTGTAGGCATCCAACACCTGAATCTCGTAGCGGCTCATCAGGATCACGCCGCTGTTGCCGCGCGCCTGGCTGGAACCACTGACGTCGGGCGGCTCGGCCCACTCGACGTGGAGCTGGCAGTCGCCGAACTTCTCGCGGGTGAACAGGTCGCCGGTGTTGGGAGCGACTTCGAAGTAGCCGTCCACGACCTTCCAGCGAGCATCCACGATCTTGCCGCTGTCGGCGCCCCTGCCGTGTTGCGCCCACTTGGAAAGGTCTTTGCCGTCGAACAGCACGACCGCATCCGAGGGAGACGCGCCAGGCTCCTTGCCGGGCGTCACGACATGAGGATGGGGCCGGTCGGGATCGTGCACGTGCCACCTTTGGCCGGGCAGGATGGGGGTGTCGGTGAAGCCCAGATCACCCTTTTTCTGTTGCGCGCCTTTCTGTTGCGCGCCGAGCGCGATTGCGAGGCACAGGGCGACGGCGCAAAAGATGAGAGCTACGGTCCAAAAAGACTTGGTGGGCATAGTGAACCTCACAGGATAACGCCGGGCGCGATCATGCGCCGGAGTCTTTCGGTTTGGGCGCGACCAAGCCGACGCGCGCGGGCTTGACGCCGGGCGGCGCCTTCACGACCTTGCAGACCAGTTGCAGCGATTCCACGGGCGAAATGACGCGAGCCGGATTGCGGCCGGCATCCAGACCCTTGAGCACCACCACCGGCCATGACGGCACATAGATCTCCATCACCCGGATGTTTTCCGCGCCGCTGTGGAACAGCACCACCAGCTCCTCGTCTTCCTTGAGCGCCTTTTGCATGGCGCTGATCTGCGCGAGGATCACGGCGCCGCGGCTCTCGGCCTGCGGGGGAGCAGCCGGCTCCCTCTCCCTGGTGGCCGACAACAGAGCCTGCTGGGCGAGCTGCTTGGTCAAATCAGCGAGCGCCATCCTGGCTTGATGCTAGCACGAGGACGGGGCGAGAATTGAGACTATGCGAAGCTTTGACAGCCTGTCCGAGCGCGAGATTCTCGCTCTGGCGGTCTCCCTGGAAGAAGAGGACGAACGGGTCTACAGCGACTTCGCCGATGGCTTGCGAGAGAACTACCCGGCCACGGCGGAGGTTTTCGAGGGAATGCGGGCCGAGGAATCTGGTCACCGGCGCCGGTTGATCGAGCTGTTCCGGCAAAGGTTCGGCGATCACATCCCACTGATTCGCCGGCAGGACGTGAGGGGCTTCGTGAGCCGCAAGCCGGTCTGGCTGATGCGGCCGCTGCCGCTGGACACGGTGCGGAACCACGCCGCGGAGATGGAGCTGGAGACCCGCCGGTTCTACGAAAAGGCGGCCGCGCGAGCGCAGGACGCGCGCGTGCGGCAGTTGCTGGACGACCTGGCCCTGGAAGAGCGCTCGCACGAGAGCCGCGCCGAGGAGCTTGGAAAGGACAAGCTGCGCGCCGACGTCCGGGGTCAGGAAGACGAGACCAACCGGCGCTTGTTCGTCTTGCAGATTGTGCAGCCCGGCCTGGCGGGCCTGATGGACGGGTCGGTCTCGACGCTGGCGCCGGTATTCGCCGCGGCGCTGGCGACCCACAAACCATGGGATGCGTTCCTGGTGGGCCTGGCGGCTTCGATCGGCGCCGGCATCAGCATGGGGTTCGCGGAAGCACTTTCCGATGACGGCAGCCTCACGGGACGGGGCCACCCGTGGATGCGCGGATTCATTTGCGGATTGATGACGGCCCTGGGTGGGATCGGGCACACGCTTCCTTTTCTGATTCCGAGCTTTGGCGCGGCGATGACGGCGGCGATGACGGTGGTGGTGCTGGAACTGGCAGCGATCACTTGGATTCGGCATCGCTATATGGAGACTCCGACCTTCTCCGCGGCTTTGCAGGTGGGGCTGGGCGGAGCGCTGGTGTTTTTGACGGGGGTGCTGATCGGGAGCTCGTGAGGCTCGGGGCCGGGGTCGGTCAGGGGCCGGGGGTCGGGGGCCAGGGGCCGGGGGGCCGGTAGCGCTGAACCTCCTTTACTTTCTGCTAAAATGTAAAGCGATGGCACAGGCTACTCTTTCCCGGAAGAACCAAATCGTGGTTCCTCGTGAAGCTCGCGAAGCTCTGGGCGTGAAGGCTGGCGACAAGCTGATGGTGGTGGTGTGTGGAGATCGGGTGGCGATCTTGCAGAAACCGGCTACCCATCAGAAGGCCATACGCGGCCTGGCTCACGGCCGTTATCCAAAGGGATACCTTCGAAAGGAACGCGGAAGTTGGAACTGAATCGTTTGCGGTCTTTTCTACGGCGCCATCGCCGGATCGCGATCGACACCAGCGTTTTCATTTACGAATTAGAGGCGAATCCCCGGTATGTTGCTCTCGCAGATCGGATCTTCTCATGGCTCGAACAAGCGGGTCACGCGGGGGTCACGTCCACCATCACGATGACGGAATTGCTGGTTCAGGCGTACCGCGATGGCGACGAGCAACGGGTCAATGAGTTCTACGGATTTCTCGCCACATATCCGAATCTGGATTGGATTGCCCCGGACCTGGAGATCGCCGATTTGGCGGCGCGGATTCGAGCCAGGCACCGGCTGCGAACCCCGGACTCGCTACAGGCCGCGACTGCCGTCCGGTGTCAGGCGACGGGTTTCGTCACCAACGATCCGGTGTTTGAGCGCGTGGGCTCGTTTGAAACTCTGGTGTTGGACCGAGTTGT
Organism: Bryobacteraceae bacterium; assembly: GCA_049510555.1. Taxonomy (GTDB): domain Bacteria; phylum Acidobacteriota; class Terriglobia; order Bryobacterales; family Bryobacteraceae; genus Fen-178. The sequence goes on along the minus strand of JBEKYW010000045.1, from coordinate 16,565 downwards.
ATGAGGTTTCGGCGACAGGCCACCGGCGAACGAGCAAAAGGGCCATCAGCGCAGCAGGCGGCGGTCAACAACCGCCGTGCGGGATTCCATCCTGCCCAACAGCGGGGGGCGGAGTGAGGGCCCGAAGGTCGTCGATCCAGAAGTCGGGGGCGAAGCGGGCCAGGGCTTCGGGCTTGCCGTAGCCGTAACGGACGGCGCAGGTCTTCACGCCGGCGCGCTTGCCGGCTTCCATGTCGGCGGGGGAGTCGCCAACCATCAGACAGTCTTCGGGCTGGGCGCCGAGCGCGGCCAGGGCGGTCAGAATCACATCGGGCGCGGGCTTGTACGGGAAACCGTCGGTGCCCTGCACGTGGTCGAAATACTGGATCAGGCCGAATTGCTCGAGGATGGCGCGGGTGGCGGGAGTGCCCTTGGTGGTGGCGGTGGATTTGCGGCCGGCGAGCGCGGCCAGCGCCTCGGGGACGCCGGCGTATACGCGCGTCAGCTTGTGGCCGCGGGCCGGATAGCAGGCGCGGTACTGGCGGATCAGCTCGTCGATTTGCGGGGAATCGTAGTCCGGAAAGAGGTCGCCGAAGAGATCGGCCAGGTGCCGGCCGATGTAGCCTTTCAGCAACTCGAAATCGACTACGACGGTGGGGCGTTCGGTGGCGGCGAGCACCTCCTCGATGGCGCCGCAGATATCGGCGGCGGAATCCACCAAGGTGCCGTCGAGGTCGAACAGGTAGACCGGGAACGGAGGGATCACGCGGGCTGGGGACGCTCCCCTTCCGCGAGGCCCGGGACGCGGCGCCCGCCCTCGGGGCGAAGCACCTGCTGGGTGTGGTCTTCGGCGTCCTTGCCGCCGGAGGCCGGGAGCGGCGCCAGCGGCTCGCCTCTAATGATCTGCATGACCTCGTCGCCATCCAGGATCTCGCGCTCGAGCAGCGTCTCGGCGATCTTGGCGAGCGCGTCGGCCCGCTCCTCGATGATGGCGGCGGCGGTGTCGTAGCAGCCCTGCACCAGATTTTTCACCTGCTCGTCGATGCGGATGGCGGTTTCTTCGCTGTAATCGCGGTGCTGGGCGATTTCGCGGCCGAGGAAGATCTGCTCCTCCTTCTTGCCGAAGCTGAGCGGGCCGAGCTCACTCATGCCCCACTCGCAAACCATCTTGCGGACCAGGTCGGTGGCGCGCTCGATATCGTTGCCGGCGCCGGTGGTCATGTGGTGCATGAATTTCTCTTCGGCGATACGGCCGGCCATCAGGATGGCAACCTGGGCCAGCAGGTAGTCCTTGCTGTAGGAGTGCTTGTCGTCGATGGGCAACTGCATGGTGACGCCCAGCGCCATACCGCGCGGGATGATGGTGACCTTGTGCAGCGGGTCGGCCTCCGGCAGCACGGCGGCCACCAGCGCGTGGCCGGCTTCGTGGTATGCCGTGTTGCGCTTCTCGGCGTCGCTGAGGATCAGCGACTTGCGCTCGGCGCCCATCAGGATCTTGTCCTTGGCCGTCTCAAAATCGAACATGGTGACGACCTTGCGATTCTGGCGCGCGGCGTTGAGGGCGGCCTCGTTGACGAGGTTGGCGAGATCGGCGCCGGCCAGGCCCGGCGTGCCGCGCCCGAGCACGGAGAGATCGACATTGTCGCTCAGCGGAATCTTCTTGGTGTGCACGCGCAGGATGGCTTCGCGGCCCTGAACGTCGGGCCGGCCCACCACCACGCGGCGATCGAAACGGCCGGGCCGGAGCAGGGCGGGGTCGAGCACGTCGGGACGGTTGGTGGCGGCCACCAGGATCACGCCTTCGTTGGATTCGAAGCCGTCCATCTCGACGAGCAACTGGTTGAGGGTCTGCTCGCGCTCATCGTGGCCGCCGCCGAGGCCGGCGCCGCGATGGCGTCCCACGGCATCGATTTCATCGATGAAGATGATGCAGGGGGCGTTCTTTTTGCCCTGCTCGAAGAGGTCGCGCACGCGGCTGGCGCCCACGCCCACGAACATTTCCACGAAATCCGAGCCGGAGATGGAAAAGAAGGGCACGCTGGCTTCGCCGGCGATGGCGCGCGCCAGCAGGGTCTTGCCGGTTCCGGGAGGGCCGATAAGCAGAACGCCCTTGGGAATGCGGCCGCCCAGCTTCTGAAACTTCTGCGGCTCGCGCAGGAATTCGATGATCTCCTGAAGCTCTTCCTTGGCCTCTTCCACGCCGGCCACGTCCTTGAAGGTGACCTTTTTCTGCTGCGTGGAGTGCAGTCGCGCGCGGCTCTTGCCGAAGCTAAGGGCCTTGTTGCCGCCGCTCTGCATCTGCCGCATCATGAAGATCCAGAAGGCGAAGATGACGATGAACGGGGAGAGGTTGACGAGGATCGAGACCCAGTTGCCGGACGAGGCGTCCTTGATTTCGACGTTGACATTGTGGTCCTGGAGCTGCTTATAGAGGTCCGGGTAGTTCAGAGGGACGTAAGTGCGCAGCCCCAAACTGGGGTTCTGATAGCTTCCGTGGACTTCACCTCCGGTGATGGTGACTTCCTTGACCTGCCCTTCCTGCACCTTGCCGAGGAATTCGGTAAAGGTGATCTGCTGCTCGTGGCGCCCCTGGCCGGTCCGGAACACGGCGAGCAACAACAGCGCCAGGCAGATCAGAACCACCCAGAAGATCAACGTCTTGATGTTAGAATTCACGCAACCTCCGCAGCGGCGCTCTCACCTTTATAGACGCGGCCCTGGCCCATCCCGATTCCTGTTTCGTTCATACGGCGTCTTCCCGGATCTTGAGAATCACCTTAGCATCCTGCTCCGCCACGAGTCCGGCGGCCGGCCCGAAGCGCCGCGCCCAAACGATGGCAGAGCCATCCGTGAGGACCGGCCAATGCCGGCGTTCCCACAGCGGGATGCGGGCCTGTTGAAAAAGGGTCTTGATCTTCTCCTGGCCGGGGTATCCCGCAGGCTGGTACTGGTCACCGGGCCTCCAGTTCCGCAGTTCCAGGGAACCGGACAGGCGTTGCCAGTCTAGACAGCCCACTTGACTATTATATACGCAATCAGGGGATACGGAAAGCTCCGATTTATCAATCAGTTCCAGAGAAATCGCGAAATTGGCGCCGGGCACCCGCACGGTGCCGGGCACGGTAACCGGCAGGCGGTAATCGCGGGTTTCCACACGGCCGGCGCCGGGCTGGGCGAAACGCAGCCACTCGAAGGAGCGGAAGATGTCGAGGCCGGGCGCCTGGAGGCGTCCGTGACCCTCCGAGCCGGTTGCGATGTCCATGACCGACGCAATGTGCCCGAAATCGATGCCGCGGAGGTCGCCCTTGGCCAGTTCCATGGCGCGCCGCACCAGGCGGCGGGCGACCGCCAGGGGCAGCGCGGCAAGGACGCCGGCGTGGAGAAGCACGGCGCCGGCGTCGTCCGCGGCGGTGAGATGTTCGGCAGCCAGGCGGTCGATTTCGGCGTGCCAATAGGCCTCTTCGGCCAGCGCCCAATCGGCGGTGTTGGCGAGGGTCTCGGCGATAGCCGGGTTCCATTCGCGCGCCAGTTGCGGCAGCAATTCGTGACGGATGCGGTTGCGCGCAAACTGGAGGCTGCGATTGGTGGAGTCTTCGCGCCAGGCGATGCCGCGTTGGCGCAGGAACTGCTGGGCCTCGGAGCGCTCCACGTCGATGAGCGGCCGGACAATACCTTCGGAGGTTACGGGCCGAATGCCGGACAGACCGGCGGTCCCGGCGCCGCGCAGGAAGCGGAAGAGGACGGTTTCGGCCTGGTCGGAGCGGGTGTGACCGAGGGCGACGCGCTCGACCGCGCCGCTGCGGATGGTTTCGCGGAAGAAGGACTGGCGGGCCTCGCGCGCGGCCTGCTCGAGGTTGTCGGGCGAGGCGGCGACGCTAGTTTCGCGGAGGGAGAGCGGCAGGCCCAGGCGGGACGCCAGATGGCGCACGAATTCGGCGTCCTGGCGGGATTCCTCGCCGCGAAGACCGTGGTCGAGGTGGAGAACGCGCAACCGGAGGTCCCAGCGGGGAGCGAGTTCGAGCAGGACGTGGAGCAGGCAGACGGAGTCGGCGCCGCCGGAGACGGCTACGCCGACCTGCTGGGCGGGCTCGAACATACGGTGGCGAGCAATGGTTTGAGCGATGCGATGGAGCAAGGGGTTTCCGCCTCTATTGAGGTTCGCGCCGCGGGCCCTCAATTAGCCGCACGACATCGCCGTAAACGGATTCCGCCGCGGCAACCAACTCGATGGCCTCCGCAGTTGTAGCCTGTTCTTCGGCTCCCAGATAACGGAACCACGTGGCGTAAGGGGTCAACCTGAGGACAGGCATTGCCAGATTCTTCATCTCGGGATGGAACGTCGCACAGCGCTGCACGAGCGTGCCGAGGTTGTGCGTCAAAGGGTAGTCCTGGCCGTTCCAAACCAGCAAGGCCTTCAGTGCCTTCTCGACCGTCTGCTGGGCCAGGAGGAGCACATGCCGGACGGGTGGCCGGTCGTCGCGCAGCAAGCGGCGGGCCACCTCCAGGTCTTCGCGCGCATAGCGGAGCCACAGGTCCGGATCGCGTTCAGGCGGCTTGGGGACTGGTGTCATATAGCAGCCTGCCTTCCTTGAGCGCAAGGTACGGCAAGGTCATAAGCGAGTGTCTCTGCCGCTCGAAGGTGCCGCGACGAAAGGGAACCACATCAACCGGTACGTCAAGGTCAAGGAGGGCCTCGTACACGCCATGGAGCAGCAGATGTTGACGCGGGGCGTCGTCGGGCAGCACGACCACCAAATCGATGTCGCTGCTGGCCCGATCTTCGCCGCGGGCCGTTGAACCTACAAGATACACCTGCTCGGGATGAAGAACCCGCACGAGTACCCGCACCGCTTCCTCGACTGCCTCTAATCGCGCCGTGGCCATTTCTCTGGTTTCCATTATCACGCATAACCGGTCGTGTCGTGCTGAGGCGCCGGTCCCGTGTCTCGTTTGAACCCCCGGTAGCCGCATGTTATAAGAGAGGTTGACATCTTCAATGGACAGAGTTTTCCTGTGGTCCGGCAGTCCGCCGGACTTCTCCGGAGCGAGATCATGGAACAAACGGCAGACATCGCGTTGATCGGTCTGGCAGTCATGGGCCAGAACCTGATCCTGAATATGAATGACCACGGCTACACCGTGGTGGCTTACAACCGGACGGTGTCCAAGGTGGACGAATTCCTGAACGACGCCGCCAAGGGCCGCAAGACGGTCATCGGAGCGCACTCCATCGAAGAGATGGCGGCTCTGCTGAAGCGGCCGCGCAAGGTCATGCTGATGGTCAAGGCGGGCAAGGCGGTGGACGACTTCATCGAGCTGGTGCTTCCACACCTGGAGCCGGGCGACCTGATCATCGACGGCGGCAACTCGCACTTTCCGGACACCATCCGCCGGACGCAGTACCTGGAGAGCAAAGGGCTGCTGTACGTCGGGACGGGCGTGTCGGGCGGCGAGGAAGGCGCGCGGTTCGGCCCCGCGATGATGCCCGGCGGAAGCCCCAAGGCGTGGCCGCTGGTGAAGGGCATCTTCCAGGCCATCTGCGCCAAGACGCCGGACGGCTCACCGTGCTGTGACTGGATGGGCGAGGACGGCGCGGGCCACTTCGTGAAGATGACCCATAACGGCATCGAATACGGCGACATTCAGCTCATCTGCGAGGCCTACCAGCTCCTCAAGGAGAGCCTAGGCATGAGCAACGAGGAAATGCACGCGGTCTTCACCGAGTGGAACAAAGGCGAGCTGGACAGCTACCTGATCGAGATCACGCGCGACATTCTGGGCTACAAGGACGAGAACGGCGAGTACGTTGTGGACAAGATCCTGGACACCGCCGGGCAGAAGGGCACGGGGAAGTGGACCAGCGTCAGCTCGCTGGACCTGGGCATCCCGCTGACGCTGATCGGCGAGGCGGTTTTCGCGCGCTGCTTGAGCGCCATGAAGGCCGACCGCGTAGCGGCCTCCAAAATCCTGAAGGGGCCGAAGGTCAAATTCGAAGGCGACAGGAAGGCTTTCGTCGAGGACATTCGCCAGGGGCTGCTGGCCTCCAAGATTGTCTCCTATGCGCAGGGTTTCATGCTGCTGCGCGAGGCGGCCAAAGAGTACCACTGGAATCTGAATTACGGCGGCATCGCGCTGGTGTGGCGCGCCGGCTGCATCATCCGCTCCGCGTTTTTGGGCAAGATCAAGGAAGCCTTCGACGCCAATCCCGGCCTGAGCAACCTGCTGCTCGATCAGTATTTCTGCGGCGTGATCGAGCGGTGCCAGGCGTCCTGGCGCCGCGTGGTGGCCAGGGCCGTCGAGGCGGGCGTGCCCGTGCCGGCGTTCAGCACGGCGTTGGAGTTCTACGATGGCTACCGCAGCGAGCGGCTGCCCGCCAACCTGCTCCAGGCCCAGCGCGATTACTTCGGCGCCCACACCTACGAACGGGTGGACCAGCCGCGCGGCAAGTTCTTCCACACCAACTGGACCGGGAAGGGCGGCCACGTTTCGGCCGGGCAGTACGTAGTGTAGGGCTGGAAGCGAGGAGAACTTCTTGGGCGCGGACGCAACCGAACTGGCATCGAAAATCCGCTTGCTGCTGATGGACGTGGATGGGGTTCTCACCGACGGCAAGCTCTACAATGTGCCGGGAGCCGACGGGGGGATGGTGGAAACCAAGGGTTTCGACTCCCAGGACGGCATCGGGCTGCAATGGCTGGCGCGGGTGGGAATCTCGACCGGCGTGATCAGCGGGCGGTCGTCGCCGGCAACGGTGGAGCGGGCGCGACAGTGCAAGCTCAAATACGTTTACCAGGGGCACACGGAGAAGATTCCGATCGTCAACGAGATTCTAGCGGACGCCAAGCTGGAGGCGAGCGAAGTGGCGTACATCGGCGACGATCTTACGGATGTGGTGGTGATGCGGCGGGTGGGCCTGGCGATCGCCACGGCCAATGCGAGGCCGGAGGTCAAGGCCATCGCGCACTACGTGACGCGCCAGGCGGGCGGCCAGGGGGCCGTGCGGGAAGTGGTGGAACTGCTTCTAAAGGCGCAGGGCCGCTGGCCGGAAATCCTGAAGCACTACGAAGTTTCAGAGTAGACAAAACGTCATAGGAGAGAGAGCAAAATGAATCATGGTCTGAAGATCCGCCCGGATGGCGCGCTGGACTTCGTCTCCGTGGGCGCTCTGGTGCACCGCCTGGACCCCGGAATCATCCCGTTCCGGAAGGCCACCGAATGCCAGATCCACGTCAGCGGCGGCGAGTTCAATTGCGCCGCCAACCTGGCGGACTGCTTCCGCATGCAGACCGGCATCGCGACGGCCATGGTGGATTATCCCATCGGCGATCTGATCGCGGAGCGGGTGAGGGCGATGGGCGTGAAACCCTTCTACAAACGGTTCAAGCACGACGGCGTGCAAGGCCCCAACATGGCCACGGTGTACAGCGACCGCGGCCATGGCATGCGCGCGCCGGTGGTGTTCTATAACCGATGTAACGAAGCGGGGGCGCTGCTCAAGCCGGGCGACTTCGACTGGAAGGCGATCTTCTCCGGCGGCGTGCGTTGGTTCCACAGCGGCGGCATTTTCGCGGCCCTCTCGCCGACCACATCCGAGGTGATTATCGAAGGCATGCAGGCGGCCAAGGCGGCCGGCGCGGTGGTCTCGTTCGATCTGAACTACCGGGCCAAGCTGTGGAGCATCTCCGGCGGCGAGGAGCGCGCGGTGGCGGTGCTGGACCGCATCGTGAAGAACGCCGACGTCCTGGTGGGCAACGAAGAGGACTTGCAAAAGGGCCTGGGAATTCCCGGGCCGGAGGTGGCGGCGAAATCGAAGCTCGACCCGAGCGTCTTTTTCGGGATGATCGACCAGGTGGTGAAAAAGCATCCGCAGGTGAAGATTGTGGCCACGACGCTGCGCGAGGTGCGCTCGACCAACCACCACAATTGGAGCGCGGTGGCGTGGATCAACGGCCAAACGTACCAGGCGCCGACCATCGAGCTAGACGTTTTCGACCGCGTAGGCGGCGGCGACGGCTTCGCCTCGGGGTTCTTCTACGGTTTGCTGACCAATGAGCCGCCCGAAGAGTGCGTGAAACTGGGCTGGGCTCACGGTGCGCTTTTGACGACATTCCCCGGCGACACCACCATGGCGACAGTGGAGCAAGTGCGGGCCTTCGCCAAGGGCGGGTCGGCGCGGATTCAGCGGTAGAGCCAGTGGGGCAGACCATCGGTTTCTGTGGTCTGCCAAGCCCGCTGCGACGAGCTTTGCTGGGGAATCGGCGCGTCACACGATCAAGCCACCCAGCCGGGACTCTGGTATATACGTCGGGATTGCCCTACAATGGAGATCATGAGGACCCGCAAAGTGGCAGTGAAGAAACGGAGCACGCTGTATATCAAGAATCCCGTCGCCCATCGTTTAGCTGAGCAAGTCAGCAAACGTATGGGTGTAACTCTGAGCGATGCCGTAATTGCCGCTTTGGAAGAAAGGCTCCAGAAAACAGGCCGGCCCCTCAATCGAACGAAAGTGGACGCTCTCTGCGCCAGGATCGGCGCTCTTCCCGTCGTCGACGCCCGCACCCCGGAAGAGATTCTCGGGTACGATGCTTTTGGGATTCCGGGTTGATGGTAATCGACACATCAGCGCTGATTGCGATTGCCCTCGGGGAGCCATCCCGGAAACGGTTGCTGGACGCACTGGAAACGGCAGGAGACCGAGTCCTCTCGGCGATGTCGCTTCTGGAAGCCGGCATGGTTCTTCGGGCGCGACTGGGTGAGAGCGCGGTCAGCTTGTTGTACCAACTCGTGGATGAACTGGTGAGCGAAGTTGTCCCATTCGATGAAATCCAGGCGAGGCTGGCCATCGCGGCGTTTGGGCGCTTTGGAAAAGGAATGGGGCACCGGGCGCAGCTCAACTTCGGAGATTGTGCCGTATACGCGCTGGCGGTGTCTCGCGGTGAGCCGGTGCTGGCAACTGGCAATGATTTCACGGCGACCGGCCTACCCCGCTATCGGCTGTAGCGACCAGGCAAGTGGGGCAGACCATCGGTTTCTGTGGTCTGCCAAGAGCGCTGCGACCAGCTTTGCTGATGTGGACCGCATATCGCGGAATCTACCGACCCTGGAGCAGCGTGGGTATGGAATAATGGGTTCAAGGCAATGGAAGAAATCACCCTTCAAGTCCAACGTGACGAGCAATCGGGCTGGCTCGTGGCATGGTGGGACGATCCGGATGGAGCGGGTGGCATCACCACGCAGGGGCGAGACCTCCGCGACTTGCAGCATCAAATCACGGAGGCGGTCGCAGTTCATTTTGACGAGGGCGCCGCTCCTCGTCGAATCCGCATTCACTTCGTCAGCGACCCCATCCTGGTTCAGGCGTGAAGTTGCCCCGTGACATCTCGGGAGCCGAAGCAATCAAAGCCTTGGAGCGGCTGGGCTTCTCGACTACCAGACAGACCGGCTCTCATGTTCGCATGGCCAAAGGGAATCGGCGCGTCACGGTGCCCGTGCATCGCAACCTGGTTATTGGGACTTTCCAAAGTGTTCTCCGTCAGGCGAATGTCAGTATGGACGACTTTATGAACGCGCTGTAGGGTGCCGGAACTCGTCCATCTGTCTTGACTCCGGCAATTGTTCTGCCGGGCGCCCTCTGCCTTCGCCGTTTTTGTTTCGATGGTCCCTTCGCGGTTCAGCGCAGTTCCAACAGTTGCTCCACGGTGACCCCTGCTTCGTTTAGAATCTGCCGCAGAGTTCCAGGGCGGACCCGCTTGTGATCCGGCACGACAACGCGGGCGTACGGGTTGCCGCGCCTAAAGGATGATGGGTCTCCCTGTTTGGCGGTCGACGGCAAATCCCACCCGCAGAAGCACCTTCACCAACTCCTGGCCGGAAAGGTCCGTCGGGAGCCTCACTGGTGGGTTTCGGTCTTGAGCTCGAGGTATTCTCTTCCCGCTTCATTCGGGACCGGGTCGCCAGCGGCGATACAGTCCTCGACATAGAGATCGGCCGCTTCGCGGATGTTCCTCATGACCCCATCGCGAGTGTCGCCTTGGGATACACAGCCGGGCAGTGTCGGCACGGTGGCCACGTATCCGCCGTCTGCTTCCTGCTCAAGGATGACCGTATAGCGCATGGAGTTTGGCCCCTGACTCTGATAATACCAGCGAATGCTCCGGCCTGGCTTCGTGGCCTTCGTCGGTTTCGTGGGGCACCCCGGTGAACGTGAACGGCGTTTGCTGGGAGGAATCCTCAGCGTCAAAGAATGCGACCCGCAGCGACCGAATCCGAGCAGTCTCCGAGTACCCCGTCATCCAGGCTTTGGGGCCGCAGCCAGATCGCCGCGAAGCCGACTTACCCTCAAGTGGCAACCTTGGGCAATCGAGCAGGTGGGCTTATTGGTCCCTCTCCTCGTGACGAACACCCGTTGGTGCAGAGTCAATAGACCCACGCCACCTGGAATGGCGCCGAAGCGTCGAAGACTTTCGCGCCCATGGTCGTAAGCCAGCCGTCCGCGACATACTTGCCTGCCGGCAGAGGAGCCTTGTCAGAACCGTTCAGGCGAAGCTGAATGACAAAGTCCTTCTCTCCGGGGCCGAAAGTCTCGGTCTGGACGATCATCGGAAAAGCCTGCCCGTCCGACCAGCGGTACACAATCGCACCCTTGTCGTTCGTAATCGTGAAATCGAAACTCTGGCCGCTGGGGAAAATGAGAGTGATGGGCTGGGCGGTGTTGCGGAGGCGCAGTCTCGCGGTCAAGAGCGGCGCCGCCATCGCAGGGCTCACCGGGGGCATCATGTTCACGACGTACATGGAGTTGTCCAGCGCGATGCCGAAGCTCAGTTCGGGCGCGGAATCCACCGTCACACCCCCGACGCGGGCGTAGATCAGCTCCCACGATCCAGAGGATGGACCTCCGGTGGCCTGCGTGCGGAGCGCCAGTCCTGTGCCCGGCAGGAAGGTCTCCTGGATGATGCCGACCTGAAACACACCGGGGTAGGAAATCTGGAGCGCTGAATCAAACGTTCCCAGCGGACCCTTGTACTCCGCGCTGCGGGACGTGACCATCGCGACTCGGCAGCAAGTACCGGGGAGATCTGTGGAATATTGCTGTTCCAGCGGCGAACTGAAGGCCCACCAGAGTTTCTCCGTGGCCTGGCTCGGGTCGTATTGGAGCACGGATCCTTTGGCGTCCTCGCGCAGCCAGTAGTCCTGCTGCGGAAACCCGTTCAGCAGGAAGTAGGCTGCGCCCTGAAATACCTGGGTTTTGGTGATCTCCAGGGTGAGGAATGTGCCGGAGTAGACTCCGCTTCCCTGGTAGATCCAAAGGTTTCCGGTCGCCAGCGGGAAGTAGTCGCAAGGTTGCGCCCTGACGTTCCTGCCAATCGGCCGTGGCGGTCCTGTGCGGGCGCCCAAGAGGCCTTCCCGTGCCGGATCCTGGGTGGCGCCCGCCGAAGCGATAGCCAGCCCTGAAACAAGCAAAATGCCGGCCTTCCTCACGGTAGTTCCTCCAGCTCCTGGCCCGCTCGGGATTCTGGCGGGCCGGGCGAATGGGTTTGGCCATCAGTTCCAAGCTGCACTTGTCATGCCAGAACTTGGGCGAGGCTTCGGCGTGGGTTCCCTGCATCCGGACAGCCGGGCCTGCACCGCAGGTGACACGCCTGCGGCGAAAAATGGGACAGCGATAGATTCACCTGTTGGGTAACCACTCCGTAGACAGATCCAGTAACCCGCCCGTCCGGCTGGCCGCAAACGCATGGTTGAAGCGGCAAAGAAGAGATGGGAGGCGTTCAGGGCCCGGAAGGCCGCAGCGCAAGAGGCCGCAGTGAGGATGACGAAAAAGCCAGGAAGCGCACTGGGGGCACTGGTGCTGAGTCAGCGGCGCACAAGGTTGGGAGCCCGGCGACAACCTGGCCGACAATATCGGTAGCTGTTCTGTCTGGCCACCGCGCCCGACCCCCCGAAGGGTTAGTGAGGCTGCAGAGAAGTTTCTGTCTCGGACGTTCGTTGGTCGCGCCGGTGCGTCGGTTCGCGCCACATCCACTACCGTGCATCAGCCTTTCGGCTCCTACCGCGTGCTAATCTCTCCCGATAGGAGGCAAAACGGTTGCAATGGGAGACGAGAAACGCCATTCCCACCACGCTGATATCAATATGCATCTGCACCTGGAGACGTGGGAAACCGATGGTCATTGTCTCTGGAGCGTAACGGACCCCAAAACACATGTACAAGTCGGCGCTGGCTCTGGATCGGTCAATCGGACTACCCGCGCCAGGTCAAACTCGGGTTCAAGTCCAATTTCTGAGGACAAGGTTATTGGCTACAGTTCAACACGGATGAACTCGGAGAAAACATTTAGGGCAGGTCAGCGACCTGCCTTACTCAGGGTGGTATGGCTCGCCTGTGCGCTGGCGGGCGGCTGTGCGTTTGGGCAGAACGCTCAATGGCCAGCCGCCGCGGGCCAGTATCGCATCCACATGATCGGGCAGGCGCACATCGACCCGGTATGGTTGTGGCCGTGGCCCGAAGGATTGTCAGTCGTTCACAGCACCTTCCGCTCGGCCCTCGACCGCATGAACGAGACGCCGGACTTCGCCTTCACCGCCAGCTCGGCGCAGTTTTATGAATGGGTCGCCGAGAACGATCCGGCCATGCTCGCCGAAATCCGCGAGCGTGTGGAGGAGGGCCGCTGGGGGCTGGTGGGCGGCTGGTGGGTCGAACCCGACGTGAACATCCCCAGCGGCGAGTCGCTGGTGCGGCAAGGCCTCTATGGGCAACTGACCTGCAAGCGCCTGTTCGGCCGCATCGCGCATGTCGCGTACAATCCCGACTCCTTCGGGCATCCCGGCACGCTTCCCCAAATCCTCCGGCTCCAGGGAATCGAGGATTACGTCTTCATGCGTCCCATGCCGCGCGAGAAGACGCTGCCCGCCGACGTGTTCTGGTGGCGCGCGCCGGACGGCAGCCGTGTTCTTACTTACCGGATCCCGTACAGTTACAACGACGAGGGCTCGGTCCGGGCGCGCATCAGCCGCACGCTCGACCTCAAGGAACCTACCCGTACGATGATGGCATTCTACGGCGCGGGCGACCACGGGGGCGGGGCTACCAAGGAGAATATCCGGTCGATTCAGGAAATCAAAGCTGAGACTGGCGCGCCCGTGCTGCTCTACAGCACGCCGGACCGGTACTTTGAGGAGATCCGCAAGTCTCCGCCCGATTTCCCCGAAGTGCAGGGCGATCTGCAGCATCACTCGGTCGGCTGCTACACGGCCGAAGCGACGATCAAGAAGCTGAACCGCACCGCGGAGCTGGCGCTCACTACGGCCGAAAAGATAGCCGCGATCGGTGCCGCGGTCTGGGGCGCGGCCTATCCCAAACCGTCGTTCACAGCCGCCTGGAAGCGGGTGCTCTTCTTGCAGTTCCACGATAGCCTGGCGGGCACCTCTTTGCCCGAGCATTACCAGACGGCGGTGCCCCAGGGATACGGCTACGCAATGGACACTGCGAACCAGGCCATGTACCTGGCGGCGCAGAAACTGGCGTGGGACGTCCCGGCCACCGACCCGGATTCGAGATACTTGCTGGTGTTCAATCCGCATGCCTGGGAGGTGACCACAAATATCGAGTACGATATCGGGTTCCCGCCCGAGACTCCTCTGTCCGTTGAGGACGAGAACGGCCACCCAGTGCCGCACCAAGCCACGCCGCCATCGAGCGAAGTCAATGGCCGCGAACGGTTGATCGTCCGCACGCCCTTGCCCGCTTTCGGTTATCGCCAGATCCGGATTCGGCGAACGCAGCCGGCACCCACGGCCGCGGGTGTCCACGCCGACGAAAAGACCCTCGAAAACGAGCACGTACGGGTGACGTTCGGCGCGGACGGTGGCATCGCGCTGTTCCATAAAGACGCGGGCGCCGAGGTCTTCGCCGGAGGCGCCGCCGGGGCGCGCGCGGTGGTGCTGGACGATCCCAGCGATACCTGGAGCCACGATGTGCGCGCGTACGATAAGGCGATCGGTGCGTTCGGCAACGCCAAAATCATGGTGCTGGAGAACGGTCCGCTGCGCGCGCGTGTGCGGGTGACCACCACGTATGGGGCATCGACCCTGGCCACCGATTGGCTGCTCTACGCCGGCGCAGCGACGCTGGAAGCGCGGGTTTCGCTGGATTGGCACGAACATCAAAAAATGATGAAGTTCTCGTTCCCCGTGGACATAACGTCGCCCAGGCCGACGTATGAAATCGCCTATGGCCATCTCGCTCGCGAAGCCAACGGAGATGAGGACCCGGGGCAGCGCTGGATCGATCTGAGTGGCACGCGTAATGGCGTCGAGTACGGACTGGCCGTGATCAATGATGCCAAGTACGGCTACAGCGTGGCCGGCAACGATATGCGCATTTCGGCGGTGCGCGGGGCGCCTTACGCTCATCACATTCCTCACGTGCTGGCCCCGCGCCCCGACATTCTCTGGCAGGATCAAGGATCGCAGACATTCCGTATGTTGCTCATGCCGCACCGGGGGGGCCGGCAGGAAGCCGCCATCCAACGTGCCGCTGAGGAGTTTACCGCGCCCATCCCCGTCATCTATCAAGGCATCCACGGGGGCCGGCGGCGGCAATCGGATTCATTCGTGGCCGTGGATGCTCCGAATATCGTGGTTTCGGCGATCAAGCAGGCCGAGGACAACGACGATCTGATTTTCCGGTGTTACGAAACCGCGGGACACGCCGCCACGGCGTCGCTCGACTTGCGATTCGCCAAACGGAAATGGACGGGCAATTTCCGGCCCTCGGAGATCAAAACGCTGCGATTCAATTCGCGCAGCGGCGTGATTCGCGAAGTGAACGTGCTCGAAGAGGAGGCTCCACGAGAATGAGCGGGAACGTCTGGGCCGGAGTCGATATCGGCGGCACCAAGACGGCGGTAGTCCTGTCGGAGAGTCCGCCGAGCGTGCTCTGCCGCAGCGGGTTCGCCACGTTACCCGCCGAAGGTCCCCAGCGCGCCATCCATCTGATCGTCGGCGGTATCGATGAATCGCTTCGCGCGCACGGTTTCGATCGGTCCGCGCTCCGGTCCATCGGGATAAGCTGCGGCGGACCGCTGAATTCCACAACCGGCGTGATTTGCGCGCCGCCTAATCTCTGGACCTGGGTGGACGTCCCCATTACGTCCATTCTCAAGTCGGAATTTGGCGTGCCCTGCGGTCTGGAAAACGACGCCAACGCGGGCGCCGTAGCCGAGCACCGTTTCGGTGCGGGGCGCGGTACCCGGAGTATGATTTTCCTCACGATGGGAACTGGTCTCGGCGCGGGTATCATAGCCGATGGCCGCCTTTACCGCGGCGCCTGCGACGCGGCGGGCGAAATCGGGCATGTGCGCCTCACACGCGGCGGCCCCATCGGATATCACAAGGCCGGTTCCGTCGAAGGATGGGCCAGCGGCGGCGGCCTTGGCCGGATTGCTACCAAGTTGTTCGGAGAGGGCCGCGAACTGACCGCGCGCGATGTTGCCGAAGCCGCTCGCGCCGGCGACGCACGCGCCCGCAAACTCATCCGCTCTACCGGCCGCCGCTTGGGAGAGACACTCGCAATTCTGGTCGACATTCTCAACCCGGAGCGCATTGTGATCGGGGGTCTGGCTATGCGATTGGGCGACGATCTCCTTGGGCCTGCCCGCGCCGTCTTGCGGCGCGAAGCTTTGAGCGCCTCCGTGGCAGCCTGCGAAATCGTGCCGGCCGCTCTCAATGAACAAATCGGCGACCTCGCCGCGCTGTGCGTCGCTTTGGACTATGGCGCGGAATGAAGGCCCGCTCCGAATGACAGGAATCGCCTCGCGGCTGGTGCGGGCGAGCCGCCCTAAACCGTGATCGGAGGCACTACCGTCTTCAGGAATTCGTGTGCCAGATGGAAACCGCGCTTGAATTGCGGAGTGAAATCGGCCCCTTGGTAATTCGGGTAGTAGAACTCGTCTTCGTTCTCGATGTTCATGGCCCCGCTATAGCCGGCTTCCGCCAGCACCGAGAAGAGCCCCTTCCAATCGACCGATCCTTCGCCGGGCAACCGGAAGCGCCACCAGCGGACATTGTTGACCGGCTGAATTCCGGCGCGGCGCACCACGTGCCAGAGGATCTCGGTGTCCTTGAGGTGCACGTCGTAAATCTTGTCGACGAAGTCGCGAGCGGCCTCGACCGGGTCCATGAATTGCCAGGCCAGATGGGAGGGGTCGAACTGCAAGCCGACCCAGGGGCTGTCTTTGAACGCTTTGAAGAGCGCCTCCCAGCCCACCGGACCGGTGGCGATGGTGGGTGCCCCGGCGTAGGGTTCCCACAGCATGCGAACCTTGTTCTTTTCGCACACCGGGAAGTACTTCTCGGTGTAGACCTTGACGATCTCATCCACTTGCTGCTGCAAGGGCCGGCCCTTGATGGCGCCGGATGGTCCGCCGATGTTCGGAATCCCCAGCTTGCCACACAATTCGAGAATCCTGATGGTCTTCTGGATCTGGCGGTCGCGCAGTGCGAGGTCGGGGTCGATGTGGTTCCCGTCGCAACCCATCGAGGAGACGTAGATGCCGGACGCCTGGATCTTGTCCTTCAGGGCGGCG
>JBEKYW010000044.1:0-56426 GCA_049510555.1 Bryobacteraceae bacterium | reverse complement strand
CAAGAGCTACAATACCTGGGACTGGTATCCGCACGATCCGGCGCAGCTCGACCGCGCCAAGATCGGCAATCCGCCGCACTGGTTCGACGAGAAGGATACGAGTTTCACGGGTGACCAGAACCTAATGCGTCCGGGCTTGTCGACTGGCAGTCAAAATTTCGCATTCTGGGCTCCCGGGTTCTCCTATGGCGGTGGATCTACGGTGGGGCAGTTCAGCATGAGTCCCCAACGGCCCTACACCAATTACAACGACATCTACAGCTTCAACGACAACGTCAGTGTGATTCGGGGGAAACACAGCTTCAAGGCCGGCCTGGCCTATGAACGCACCGGGAAGGTGCAGCAGGCCGGCACCGGATCCTATCTGGGATATTACACGTTCGGCAGCAGTTCTTCCATGCCGATGGACACCAACAACGGTTACGCCAACGCGCTGGTAGGCAACTTCCAGAATTATGCCGAAGGCAAGCGTGTGATCGGCGATTACTGGTTCACCGACATCGAGTTCTACCTGCAAGACAGTTGGAGGGTCAGCCGCCGCGTCACAGTAGACATCGGGGTGCGCTTCTACCATATGCCGTCGCAGGAGAACCTGAACAAGAACTCGGCGGTGTTCCTGCAATCGACCTACGACGCCTCCAAGGCGGCGCGCCTGTACTACCCGGCCTGCACCATCACGCCGGCGTCGGGCGTGGCCTGCCCGTCGGCGAACCAGGTGGCGAAGGACCTCGTCACCGGCTACACCACGTTCCCGGCGCTGGCCGGCACCCTGGTGCCGTATTCGGTGGGCGGCTACTCCACTCAGCCGAACTACTTCGACGGCATGGTGGTGGCGGATGGCTCCAACCCGGCCGTGCCCATGACTCTGTTCACGGTGCCGGCCTGGAAACCGGCCTTCCGCATCGGCATGGCTTGGGATGTGTTCGGCACCGGCAACACGGCGATCCGCCTCGGTTTCGGCCAGTACTACAACCGCGGCGACGGCAACATTCCCATGTCCTACGGCGGCGCGCCGCCGATTGCCTACAACCGCCAGGTGTACTACTCCGGAATCAGCACCATTCCGAGTTACGCCAACAGTGCTGCGGTTTCGCCCATCTCAAACGGCGGCATCACCGGTAACCAGCCGCTGGAGACCGTGATGAACGGCAGTATCGGCGTCCAGCAGAACGTAGGGTTCGGCACTGTCGTGGACGCCTCGTATGTGCTCTCCCTCCACCAGCACATGACCCAAACTTCGGGGTCCGGCAATGGCGCGGCGGGCACGCAGTACGTCAACGTCGTCCCCATGTTCTCGGAGTACAACCCCAACTACTACAGCGCCTGGACCGGCAACCTGTACGACAACGCTTCCGGCAAGGCCCTCAGCGACAATTACTTCCGTCCGATGCTCGGCCTTGGCAACATGAGCCGGGTGGACTTCCGGGCCACGTCCCACTACCACGCGCTCCAGGTGTCGATCCGGCGCGCCAACCGCCATGGCCTGTCCTATGGCTTGGCATATACCTTTTCCAAGACTATGATGTATAGCGGTTTCCCGTATTACCCGGGCAACTCCTTCTTCAAGAAGTGGTACTACGGGCCGACCTGGGCCAACAGCGGCGCACCGCAAGTGCTCGCGGCCAACTACATTTACGAGATCCCCGGACTCGGCAAGAAGTTCAATATCCGGCCGCTGGGCTGGGTGACGGACCACTGGTCGTTGTCGGGTATCTGGGCTTGGCAGGGCCACGGCATGTACGGTGCCCCGGGCATCTCCCTCACGGGCACCAGCAGCAGCAACCCCGCGCCGAACTGGACCGGTTCGGCCGAGGGAGCGCGGTTGGTGGTGGTCGGGAACCCGACGTTGGATAACCCCAACTTCTTCAACAACATCAACGCCGCCGCCTTCCAGCTTCCGGTGGCCTGCAGCCAGACGCGCCAGACCATGGACTGCTTCGGCAATGCCGGGAATGGCAGCATCTTCTCGGTGCCGATCTGGATGAACAACTTGGACATGTCGCTGATTAAGAACATCCCCATCAAGAGCGAGCGTCGCATGCTGACCTTCCGCGCGGAGTTCTACAACCTGCCGAACCACACCCAGTTCAGCGCCATCAACAATACGCTGCAGTTTGACCTTGGCTCGTACCAGAACTGGATTGCAGGCAAGGGTCCCCTGGTACAGAGCAACAGCCAATTCGGGCGTTACACCACCGCCCGCAATCCGCGGCAAGTCGCGATGACCCTGCGCTTCCAGTTCTAGCGTTCCGGCGATTGTGCCGTTCTTGAACCGCCCGCGGTCGAGGCCGCGGGCGGTTCGCAAACTCGGTAGCGCCACGCAGAGAAGGTGGCGTGTCCCCGCTGGAAGTGTGATATGTGTAGCGAAAGGAATCCAATGATCTACACGAGACGAGATCTGGGAAAGATGGCGTTGGCCACCGTCCCCATGGCCAGCGCGTTGGCGAAGGTCAACTCCAAGTTTCACGGCGTGCAAATCGGCGCCATTACGTACAGCTTCCGCGCCATGACGTCGGACGTGGATGAGCTCATCAAGGCCATGGTCCAGCTCGGCCTCGGCGAAGCGGAGCTGATGTCGAATAGCGTTGAAGCCGCCGCCGGAGCGCCGGGGTCTCAAGGGCAGGGCGGAGCGGGTCGTGGCGCGGGCGGCGGCCCGGGTGGCGGCGCGCGCGGCGCAGCTCCACCAGACGCTGCCGCTCAGGGCCGCGGACCAGGCCGCGGTCCAGGCGGTGGCCGCGGGCAGATGACTCCGGAACAGCAGGCCGCCATGCGCGCCAGAACGGAGGAGCTGCGCAAATGGCGCTTGTCGGTTTCGATGGACAAGTTCAAGGATGTCCGCAAGAAATTCAGCAAGGCCGGCATCGATCTCGCCCTGCTCTGCTTCAACATGCAGGACAGCATGACCGACGAGGAAGTCGACTATGCTTTCCAGATGGCCAAGGCGCTCGGCGCCAAGGCGATCACCACCAGCACCACCGTGAGCATGTCGAAACGCATCGCGCCGGTGGCCGACAAGCACAAGATGCTGATCGGATACCACGGCCATGACCAGACCTCCGATCCCAATCAATTCGCGACCCTCGAGAGTTACGCAACGGCATTCGGGTATGGGAAGTACAACGGCGTCAACCTCGATATCGGCCACTTCACGGCATCCAACTACGATGCCATTGCGTTCATCAAGGAGCACCACGCCCGCATTACCAATTTGCACGTGAAGGACCGGAAAAAGGACCACGGCCCCAACACGCCATGGGGCCAGGGCGATACGCCGATCAAAGAGGTTCTCCAGTTGCTGAGGAAGAATAAGTACCCGTTCCCCGCCAACATCGAGCTCGAATACCCGATCCCGCAAGGGTCGGATGTCATGACCGAAATGGCGAAGTGCCTCAAGTTCTGCAAAGACGCGTTGGCGTAGGCGAGGTCGCCTGCCCCACTGCCTGTGGAGACGGAGAGGAACCATCGTGATGCCGGACTATCGATTTTCGAGACGATACTTTTTCTACGGGAGCCTGCTGGCCGGCGTTGTTCCGGCGGCGGGATTCGGCAGCACGCCATCTCTGAAGCTGCTGCGCTATAAGTCGCCCAACGAGAAGCTGGACATCGCTTCTATCGGCGCCGGCGGCCAGGCGGGAGTCGGCATCAACGCCCTCACGCGCATCGGACAGAACATCGTGGCGCTGTGCGATCCGGACGCCGCGCGCGCCGCGCAGATGTTCAGGACCCATGAGAAGGCGTCCCAGTATAAGGACTTCCGGCAGATGCTGGATAAAGAGAAGACCATCGATGCGGTGCTCATCGCCACCCCGGACTTCATGCACGGCACCATGGCGATGTGGGCCATGGAGCGTGGTAAGCACGTCTACGTGCAGAAGCCGATGACCCGGACGGTTTGGGAAGCGCGCCGGTTGAAGGAAGCCGCCATCAAATACAAGGTGGCCACGCAGATGGGCAACCAGGGCTACTGCCAGGAAGGCCCGCGGGTGTGCTCCGAGATGATCTGGTCGGGCGTGATCGGCAACGTGACCGAGGCCCACGCCTGGACCAACCGGCCGGTCTGGGCCCAGGGCATTTCGGAACTCCCCAAGCCGGAGCCCATCCCGGAGACATTGGACTGGGAGAGCTGGGTCGGCATCGCCAAGATGCGCCCGTTTAGCACCTTTTATGTGCCGTTCCAATGGCGCGGCTGGTATGACTTCGGTTGCGGCGCACTGGGCGACATGGCCTGCCACGTCCTGGGCGCCCCCAACATGGCGTTGCTGTTGAGCCAGCGCGCTCCCTCCAGCGTCGAGTGCGTCAGCCAGGAGGGGAAGAACTCCCTCACCTTCCCCAAGAAGTCGACCATCCGGTTCGACTTCCCCGCGGTTGGGACGTTCCCAGCGCTGAAGCTGTTCTGGCACGACGGGGTGAGGGGACTGCCGGATGAAGTGCGGCCAGCGGCCATTCCAAAGGATGAGAAGCTGGGTGACCCGCCCCGCGGCAGCATGGGGGCCGGCAGAGGCGGCCGTGGCGCGGCTGGGGCTGCGGGCGCCGGTCGTGGCGCGGCTGGCAGAGGTGCTCCAGGCGCTCCGGGCGTCGCCATCGCAACCGGGCCGGACCCGTATTCCGTGGCGCTCAACCAGCGCACCGCCCCGTACAACAGCCCCGGCGATAGCGGGGTCCTGTACATCGGCGAAAAGGGCTACATGACCACCGGTGAGTACGGCGGCAGCCCGCGTCTGGTTCCAGCCGCGAAGATGCAGGACTTTCAGCCGCCGCCCCAGGTCCTGGTCCGGCATCCGGAAACTTACAGCGACTGGGTCAGGGCCTGCAAGGGAGGCGAGCCGGCGGCCTCCAACTTCAGCGTCGCCGCGCCCTTCACCGAGTGGATCGCGATGGCCTGCATCGCGTTGCGCGTAGAAGGCAAGCTCGAGTGGAACGCCGCCAAAATGCAGTTCACCAACAGCAAGGCTGCCAACCAGTATCTGAAGCCCACGTTCCGCAAAGGGTGGTCCTTCACCTAGTTGAGAGGTACGCGCCTTATGGACATTCCGCGCCCGGCAGGGGCGAGAGTGCGGGACATCGCCTTCTTCGCAGTCTTCCTGGTCTATGTCTGGGCCGGCATCGACGCACGGCTGATCTATCACTGGCAAGGGCCCGTCTTCTACACCATGCCCGGGTTTGTCGATGAGTTCCTGAAGTACCCCGGCGGTCCGGCGGACTACCTCTACGCGCTGATCG
This sequence comes from Bryobacteraceae bacterium, assembly GCA_049510555.1. Lineage (GTDB taxonomy): Bacteria > Acidobacteriota > Terriglobia > Bryobacterales > Bryobacteraceae > Fen-178. The sequence continues at coordinate 51,206 of JBEKYW010000044.1, read as the reverse complement.
CACAGGCTTACGCCTTCGCGGGATGGGGGGCGGTCGTTCTGACGGCCCCGGTCGCGGCGGTTGCGGCCCTGACGCAGGTGTACTTCACCACGCTGGCTGGGCGGGCGCTGCCGCTGGTCCGCTTTGTTCCCGCAGCCTTGCTGCTGTACTATGTGAACCTCTACTACGATCGCACGCCGATCGTGCTGGCGCTATTGCTGGGGCTGGCGCTGGCTACCCTCTTTGTCTACCTCTCGCGGCGATGGCGCAGCGAGGCGGCGCTGCTGGGGGCGTTTGTGGCGATGCTCGTGGCGGCCTATTACCTGGGCGGCATGGCCATCGTCTTCTTCGCGCCCGCGGCGGTGATCGTGCGCGTGGCCCGCCGGCCGCGGTTTCCTCTGTGGATCGCCTATCTGCCGCTGGCGGCGGCCTTGCCGGCGGCGGTGGAGCTGCTTCGGCCGATCTACATGCCCGCCTCCGCCCGCGATTGGTTCATGCCCCCGGACGTGCGGCGGGCCGTCGTCTACTGGGGCCTCTACGTGTTCTATGCACTGGGGACGGCAATCGCACTCCGGGCAGGTCCCCGGCCTGCCCAGGCAAGTCCGAAGGTGGGCAGGTCGGAGACCCGCCCCACGCTGGCGGCTCTGCTGGCGATCACGCTTCTGTTGCTGGGCTTGGGCTCCGTGGCGGCCGTCTCGTACCACCTCAACAGCCGGGATCGCCGTTTGGTGGCGCTGGACTATTATTCTTTCAGCGAAAACTGGCCGGCGGTCATCGACGCCTCGCGGCGCCTGGCGGCCAAAGACTTCAATTCACTGAACTGCTACGAGATCAACCTCGCCCTGCACGAGATGAACCGCCTGGGCGATGACATGTTCGGCTTTCCCCAAACGGGCTTCATGCTCCCGGACCTTCATGACGACAGGTTCCTGCCCTACATGTTCAAGATCACCGATTTGTGCCTGCGCCTGGGGCGGGTGAACGAGGCCGAGCACTTCGGCAGCGAGGCCATGGTGTTGGGCAGGTCCGATCCGCGGGTCTACCGCCTGATGGCCCGTGTCGACATGGTCAAGGGCCAGACTGCTGCCGCGCGGAAGTTCCTCACAGTCCTTTCGTACGACTTGGGATCCGGCCCCTGGGCCCGCCAGCGCCTGCGTGAGTTGGATTCGGATCCCCAACTGGCCGGGGACCGGCAAGTCCAACTGCTTCGCCGGCGAATGCTCCGCAACGACGACGTGCTCCCCGTCTGGCAGCGCGCAGACAAGTCCAGTGCCGACATGGAGCGCCTTCTGCTGGACCAATTGGAGCAGGACCCCTCCAACCGCATGGCCTTCGAGTTCCTGATGGGCGCCTACCTTCTGGCTCGCAACATGGTAGCGATCAATGCCTTGATGCCCCGCATCAAGGACATGGCCGGCCCGGCGTATGCCGGCCCCGACGGCAGGCGCCGCACGCCGCGGCACTACCAGGAGGCGATGGCCATCTATGCCGACGTGACCGGCAGGCCGGTGAATATCGCGGGATTTGAAATCCAGCCCGAGACGTCCCGGCGCATGGCCGAGTTTAAGCGGATCATGAGGGAGAGGTTCACCAAGGACGCAGCCATGCAGGCGGCCTGGAGCGACTTCCGGCACACTTACTTCTTCTACTTTGCGTTCGGCCCCGGAGACTATCGATGAGCCGCGGAAAGCGAACCCTCCTTGGCGCGGCGTTGCTGCCGCCGCTCGCGTGGGCCGTGGTGGCGGGCCTCGGAGACGGTGCCGAGAGTGTCCAGCCGTGCGCCGAGGCCCATCGCGCGGCGGCGACGTACCCCGACTACTCGGCCACCGTCATCCCGCCGAACCTCGCTCCGTTGAACCTGAAGGTGCTGGAACGCGGCCGAAAGTTCTGCCTCCGCTTCTCCGCCAGCGCCGGCGCCCCCGTCGAAGTCTTTAGCACCGACGGCAACATCGAGATCCGGCCCGGCCCATGGCGCAAGCTGCTCGAGGCCAATTCCGGCGGCGAACTCCGGATGGACATTTACGCCAAGGGCGAGAGCGGCTGGGTGCACTTTGACACCGTGCGGGACCGCATCGCGGCGGAGGGGATCGATCCCTACGTCGTCTACCGTTACATCCCGCCGATCTATAACAAGTGGGACCAGATCTCGCTCCGCCAACGAGACCTTCGGAGCTTCGACGAACGCGTCATCCTGGACACCCAGCGCAGCGCCGACCCCGGCGGCAAGAGCGTAGGCGGCGCCTGCATCAACTGCCACACCTTCCTCAACCACGGCACCGATCAGATGCTGCTCCACATGCGGCCGGGCCAAAGCTCCCAGATCCCGGCGATGATCCTGGTGCGGCACGGCCGGGCCGTGAAGGTGGACACGCGCACCGGCACCAATGCCCCGGCGGCCTACATTAGCTGGCACCCCAGCGGGAAGCTGTTGGCATTCTCGCAGAACCGCATCGTGGAGTTCTTCCACACGGCCGGCGTCGAGACGCGCGAGGTAGTAGACCAGGATTCCGACCTGGGCCTTTACGTGGTGGATACCGGCCAGGTGTACACGGTACCGCAGATCAGCCGCCCCGACCGGTTGGAGACCTTCCCGTCCTGGTCTCCCGACGGCCGGTACCTGTACTTCTGCTCCGCGCGGCTGCCCGGGACGGACAAGAAGGTTTCCCCCCTGCAATACGACAAGGTGCAATATGACCTGGAGCGGATCGCCTACGACCCCGCAACCAGTCGGTGGGGCCAGGTGGAAACGGTGGTTGCCGCCGCCCAGTTGGGCAAAAGCATCTCGTTGCCGCAAATCTCGCCCGACGGGCGATTCGTGATGTTCTGCGGCCATGCCTACGGCTGTTTTCCCATCTTCCAGCCCAGCAGCGACCTGTATATGGTGGACTTGAGCCAGATCGGGTCCAGTGGCTCTCTCCCCGCCGCCGGTTCCCAGCCGCTGGCCACTGGCAAGGCTGCCCCGCGAAGACTCGACGAGATCAATTCCGATCGCAGCGATTCCTATCACTGCTGGTCCAGCAACGGCCGGTGGGTCATCTTCACCTCCAAGCGCGAAGACGGCGTCTTCGCCCGGCTGTACATCGCCCATCTCGAAGCCGGCGGGCGTTTCAGCAAGCCCTTCGTAATGCCGCAGCAGGACCCCGACTTCTACGGCCGGTGTCTGATGACCTATAACCGGCCCGAACTGGTCCGGGAGCCGGTAACGGTCAGCGCGGCCGAATTGGCGCGGGCGATGAATTCAACCGCCAGCCATGCCACCGGCTCCGCGCCGCCCACCAGCAGCGCGCCTGTGCGGGCGGATGAAACCTGGCAGCATTGAAGCGCGCCGGCTCGCCACCAACTGGTCACCTGACCAGTTTGGCTGTGTTATCATGAACCCATGAAGAGCCGCGTGGTTAGCGCGACGGAATTCAAGGCAAAGTGCCTCGCTTTGCTGGATGAGATCGACCACCAGGGTGACACGATCACGGTCACCAAGCGCGGCCGCCCGATGGCTATGGTTGGGCCCGTCAGGAGGCGGCGGCTATGGAAATCCCCCGAGGGCCTATGGGCCGACAAGGTGCACATCCCGGAGGAACTGCTGACCGCCGATCGATCGGAGTTGTGGGAAGTTCTCCGCCAAGGATGAGGACAACGGTCTGACCCCTAAGGTTCTGCTTGACACTCACGTGCTGGTCCGCTGGCTGGTTGATCCCAAGAGGCTGTCGCGGGAACAGTTGCGCGTGCTCCGCGGCGCGGTCCGGCGATGCGAACCGCTGGCGTTGAGCGCCATCACGCTGCTCGAAATCGCCGTGCTGTTCGGCGAAGGCAGTACCCGGCTGAGGGTCCCCGCCCAGGAACTCCTCGCCGCCCTCGGGCCGGGGGCCGGATTCCACATTGTCCCCATCGGCGTCGAGATTGCCGCCGAGGTCGCCGGTATGGGTGGCGTTCTGCGGGACCCGGCTGACCGGGCTATCGTCGCAACTGCCCGCATCCATCGTCTTCGGCTGGTGACTTCCGATCAACGGATTGTCGAATCGAAGCTGGTGCCGGTGGTTGAGTAGTCGCTTGGCCGTAGAAGTGCCTTCTGAAACCGAGGGCTAAGGGCCTGCCAGGAAATAGTCTTGCCATTCCGGCGTGGCGCACGCACTCCTGCGTGCCGCGTCGGCACTCGTGCCGACGCGTGGTTTCCCGCGCGCGAGCAGGTGTCGAGAAGAGTCTCGACACGGCACGCACGAGTGCGTGCGCCACGCCGGTCGCGAGGACTTGGCATGGTTATTTCGTGGCAAGTGCTACGCCCCTGGCGAAAGCCGGTCGCGAAGGCCTTGAAGCCGCTCCAGATCCTGGCGAATCCGCGGCGCTTCCTGGCCAGCCGAAGCGATGAGCTTGTGGATGGTCGCGACCAGACTGTCGAGACGCCGCATGGCGTCCTTTTCGAGCTTCAGCAGCGCGCCGTTGACGATCTCTTCCCACTGGGCCACCAGCCGCGAAAGGTTCATGAAGACGACGACGCCGGCCTTGCGCTCAAAGTGCCTTCTGACGATGCCCCGAAAGAGGGTCATCGGAACGAGGAAAGACAGCAACTCCCAATTGCGATCGAAGATCTTCCCGACCCTCACATCCGGAGACCGTGGATCTTCCGCGTTCAGATCCATCTCCGTGGTCCGGAGAGGAACACCAAGCGCCTCGAGCGTTCGCTCGGACAGCCGGTTCCGGAAATCCTGGAGTGACTGGGATAGCTGCCGGCCAACGCGCTGCAACGGTTCGACGAACTCGTGACGGTGCTTTTTGGAAAGCGCCGACATTTCTTCGGTGACGCGCTCTTGGAGCCAGTCGTCGAACCGCTCGGTCGCGGTGAGCAGGCTGCGCGTCCAGGAAGGGAACTCCTTCTCCAGGCCGGTCAACAGCCGCTGGCGCGCCGGCGTCTCCACGTCCTGCAGACAGCGTTCAAAGGTGGAACGTGTGGCGCCCGTGGCGTGGTGGACGATGAGACGCAGGCCCAAGCGCGTGTCATCGATGGCTTCCTTCCGGCCCAGAATCTTCAAGCGCAACTCCTCCCGCTCGGAGTCCGCAATCTCCGCCGACTTGAGCGCCAGGTTCAAGTAGCCGGCGCACTCACCGACGAGAGAGTCCAGCTTGTGTCGAAGGATGATGTTACGTTGCTCTCCAGGCTCCGCCTGGATGTGAGACAGGAGATCCTGATCGAGGCGGGACCGGAGTTCCTCGAACCCGGCGCGCGTCGAGTAGGGAAACACGGGCACGGAGCGGTTCCAATATCGCGCGAGTTGCTTCTGGACGAAGGTCTGGACCTGCTCTCTCTCGTCCTGATCCAGGACATCCACCTTCGTCAGCAACAACGAAATGTTGGGAGTGTAGCGATTCAGGCTGCGGATCAATTCGATGTCGTGCTGCGAGAGCGGCGGATCGACGCCGACGGCGACCAGAGCCAGGCCCACGTTCGGCAGCCATTCCAGGGAGGCATCGGTGTTGTGCTCGAGAACGCTCTCCAGGCCCGGGGTGTCGACGAACCGAATCTTCCGGTATCGCTCCATGGATGGCAGTTCAACCCGCACCAGGGCCACTTGCTTTTGGTTCTCCGGGTTCTCAACCTCTGAGATGAACTCGCCAATGCGGCGGAGTTCCGTCGTTTCCTTCCGGCCATCGAGAAAGCGGATCTGGGCGCGTTCTTCCGGCGCGTATTGAATTTCGGTGACAACCGTGGTGACGGGGATCACACCGACCGGCAAGAGCGCCTTCCCAAGCAGGTGATTCAGAAAACTGCTCTTGCCGGCCTTGAACCGGCCCAGAACCGCGATGTTGAGAATCTTCTCTTGGGCGAAGGATTGGCAGCTCTCCAGAAAGTCTTCCAGGGCGCTGATCTGGTAACGCCCGCAGAGCGCACGGACGGTCTCCAGCGCCTCCTCAATTGCCTGGTGGATCATTGGCTTATCTTGTGGTTTGCCTGGGAGGGGTTGTTGCCGGACGCTCCCACAGCGAAACTACTGTAGGAGTTATTGGCCGTTGGGAACGGCGTAACGCGAACTCCACCGCTACTACACCTAAAATATACGCCTCACGACGAGACAAAGCAACGCCAGGGGTTCGCAGGTTCGCAATTGACGAGGCGGCGGAGTTGTTGGTATGCGTGAAGAGCGCGCTGCCATGAAGATTCTGATCGTTTCCGACATTCACGCCAACCTCGAAGCGCTGCAAGCGGTGCTCGCGGAATCGCATGACGAGCTGTGGGTGCTCGGCGACCTGGTGAACTACGGTCCGAATCCAAGCGAGGTGGTGGAACTCGTTCGCTTACATGCCTCCCTGGTGGTTCAAGGAAACCACGATTATGCGGTCGGCACCGGCGCAGACTCACAGTGCTCGAACGCTTTCCGTGAGATGGCACGCGCGATGCAGGACTACACGGAACCCCTCCTCGACGCGGACCAGAGGGCGTTCCTGCGCAGTCTGCCGCGGACCGCGACGCGCACAATCGACGGCTATCGATTCTTTCTTTGCCACGCCACCCCTACGGAGCCGCTGTTCAAATACTGCCCCGGCGATCCCGCACAGTGGGCCTCCGAGATCGGCGGCTTACAGGCCGATATCGTTCTCACGGGGCACACGCATTTGCCCTTCATGATGAACCTGGAAAAGCAACGAATCGTGAACCCTGGCAGCGTCGGGCAGCCCAAGCATGGCGCTCCGATGGCCTGCTATGCCCTATGGGAGAACGGCCGCCTGTCTCTTCAGTCGCGCCACTATTCCGTCAAGGACACGGTCAGGAAGATTTACTCGCTGCCGGTCCCGATGGAAATTCGCAGCCAACTCGCGGCGGTGCTGCTGTCGGGATCCCCGCGTTGAATTCCGCCGCGTCTATCTCTTATACTGAGCATTCGGTTTCTCTTCGAGTAAACTCGTCCAAGTCCCGGCCCCGCGAGCAGACCTGTGTCGTGGGGAGGCCGGGCAATTCCTTTAGGAGGAAATGATTCAATGTCCCGAACCGGTTCGGTTCTGCGTGCTCTAATTACTCTATTCGTCCTGACGCTTTCCGTCCCTCTGATGGCCCAGGAACAAGGGGCGGGCGAAGCCAGCCTCAAGCTTCCCAGTCTCAGCACCGTCTCTTTTCTGGGCGGCATCAGCGGCAGCAGCCTACTGACGGGCGGCATGGTAGTCAGCTTCCTGGGCTTCGTCTTCGGCCTCATCATCTTCGTTCGGCTTCGCAACATGCCGGTCCACAAATCCATGCGCGAAGTCTCCGAGCTGATCTACGAAACCTGCAAGACCTACCTGGCCACCCAGGGGAAGTTTCTGGTGCTCCTGGAATGCTTCATCGCGGTGATCATCGTTTTCTATTTCGGGCTGTTGCAGGGCTTTGAAGCTTACAAGGTGGCCATCATCCTGCTGTTCAGCGTGATCGGCATCTCCGGCAGTTTCTCGGTGGCGGCCTTCGGCATGCGCGTCAATACCTTCGCCAACTCGCGCACCGCCTTCGCCGCGCTGAAAGGCAAGCCGTACCCGTGCTACCGCATTCCGCTCGAAGCCGGCATGAGCATCGGCATGCTGCTGGTCTCGGTCGAGCTGCTCATCATGCTCTTCATCCTGCTGTTCATTCCGGGCGACCTGGCGGGCCCGTGCTTCATCGGATTCGCCATCGGCGAATCGCTCGGCGCCGCAGCCTTGCGCGTGGCCGGCGGCATCTTCACCAAGATCGCCGATATCGGCTCGGACCTCATGAAAATCGTCTTCAAGATCAAGGAAGACGACGTGCGCAACCCGGGCGTAATCGCCGATTGCACCGGCGACAACGCGGGCGACTCGGTGGGCCCCTCCGCGGACGGTTTCGAGACCTATGGCGTCACCGGCGTCGCGCTCATCACCTTCATCCTGCTGGCCGTCCACGACCCCAAGGTTCAGGTGCAGCTCCTGGTCTGGATCTTCTCCATGCGCGTCATGATGGTGATCTCTTCCGGTATCGGCTACTTCGTCAACGGCGCCATCGCCAAAGCGCGCTTCGGCCGCGCCGAAAAGATGAACTTCGAGGCCCCCCTCACCACGCTGGTCTGGCTCACCTCCATCCTCTCCATCGTCCTCACCTACGTCATCAGCTCGCTCATGATTCCGGTCCTCGGCGGCGATTCCACGCTGTGGTGGAAGCTCGCCACGGTCATCAGTTGCGGCACGCTGGCCGGCGCGTTGATTCCCGAATTCGTCAAGGTTTTCACCTCCACCAATTCGCGCCACGTGCGCGAGATCGTGACCAGCTCGCGCGAAGGCGGCGCGTCGCTGAACATTCTCTCCGGATTCGTTGCCGGAAACTTCAGCGCCTACTGGCTGGGCTTCGCCATGCTGCTGCTCATGAGCATCGGCTATTTCATGAGCACCCTGGGGTTGGCCGGCCTGATGGTGGCCCCCGCGGTCTTCGCCTTCGGCCTGGTGGCCTTCGGCTTCCTGGGCATGGGACCAGTTACCATCGCCGTGGATAGCTACGGCCCGGTCACCGACAACGCGCAGTCCATCTACGAGCTGTCCACCATCGAAACCCTTCCCAACATCTCCCAGGACATTCAGAACACTTTCGGTTTCACGCCGGAGTTCGACAAGGCTAAGGACAACCTGGAGGAGAACGATGGCGCGGGCAACACCTTCAAGGCCACCTCCAAGCCGGTGCTGATCGGCACCGCCGTGGTGGGCGCCACCACCATGATTTTCTCGACCATCGTGGCCCTGACCAGAGGTCTCACGGCGAACATCGACAAGCTTTCGCTGATGCACGCGCCGTTCCTGCTGGGCCTGATCGCCGGCGGCGCGATGATCTACTGGTTCACCGGCGCCAGCGCGCAGGCCGTCACTACCGGCGCCTACCGTGCGGTGGAGTTCATCAAGCGCCACATCAAGCTCGAGAGCGCCGAGAAAGCCTCCGTGGCCGACTCCAAGCGGGTGGTGGAGATCTGCACGAAGTACGCGCAGAAGGGCATGCTGAACATCTTCCTGGTGGTGTTCTTCGCCACGCTGGCGTTCTCCTTCCTCGAGCCCTTCTTCTTCGTGGGTTACCTGATCTCGATCGCGCTGTTCGGCCTGTTCCAAGCCATCTTCATGGCCAACGCCGGCGGCGCCTGGGACAATGCCAAGAAGGTGGTCGAGACCGAGCTGCGCGCCAAGGGGACGGAGCTGCACGCCGCCACGGTGGTCGGCGACACGGTGGGCGATCCGTTCAAGGACACCTGCTCGGTGGCGCTCAACCCCATCATCAAGTTCACCACCCTGTTCGGATTGCTGGCCGTCTCGCTGGCCGTGCACCTTTCGCACGAGCGGGGCGACGCTTTTACCACCGCGCTGGCGGCGGTATTCTTCGTCGTCTCCGTGGTCTTCGTTTACCGCAGCTTCTACGGTATGCGCATTGAGAGCGGCAAGCAGCAGTAGTGGGGCAGCCGGAACGCGATAGCACGCTCTCTTGTACGCGCGTCACGCTTTACGAGGTGGCGAGTCCGGGTCAAACGCGCGCTGAATGGCCTGACTGACCTGCCGCATGCGCACCGCTGAAAGCGGGCGCGGCAAACGCTCTCCGAGAAAGGATTTCTTGAGCGTGGTAACGAAGTGGCCCTTCAGCCAGGATGGCCCTGGCAGCCCCGTCTCGCCGGGCTCGAATCGCAAGGTGGTTGGACCGTCCGCGCCTTGGCTGCCGAACGGAACGATCAGAACCGAATCGACTCGCTCGCTTACATTACGGGAATCGAGCGACACCACCAGGACCCAATGGCGCACGGGCGGGTTTCCCAACATCGCGGTCCATATCTCGCCGCGCCGGGGAGGAGCGTTATGGCTGGTCAAAGTCCATCTCTTGAGATGCCGCGCTCAGGGCGTCTTCGAGATCGCTCTCTTCCGCAGCAGCCTTGGAGGTCAGGCCTTTGAAATAAGCGGCAGTCTGACGCTCCAAAGTAGCCCGGTTGTCAAGTCTGCGGGCCGTTTCCACTGTCTTGTCTACTGCCTCTCCGACACTTTCGGCCCTGCCCGCCTTTACCATATTGTGAAGGTAAGCATAATTGCTCGCGCCGATGGTGGTCGACAGCTTCTTGCGTTGCAGCACGTCTCCTATTTTAGGAGATAAAAAGTCCCCTATGCAAGGGGGCGTGGTTGCCGCGCCAAAATCAAGTACTGGTTCCCCCACCCTGCCCTGCTACAATCTCTGTTCATGCACGCGCCGCTTATGTGGCAACAAAACTATACGCCGGTGGCGAACAGCCTGCCGCTATCGGCGCTGGTCGCAGCCATTCCCATCTTTGCCTTGCTGCTCCTGCTGGGCGTCGTCCGCAAGCCTGCCTGGATGGCCTCGCTGGTGGGGCTGGGCACGGCCGCGCTGGTGGCCGCGGGAGTTTACGGCATGCCTTGGGGAAAACTCTTCGCCGCCCTCACCTACGGCGCGGCGTTCGGCCTCTTCCCCATCGGATGGGTGGTCTTTGCCGCCATCCTGCTCTACCGCGTGACGCTGGAGAGCGGCAAGTTCGATCTGCTCAAGGATTCCATCGGCCATCTCACCGATGACCGGCGTCTCCAGGCGCTGCTGATCGCCTTCGCCTTCGGCGCGTTCATCGAAGGCGCCGCGGGGTTTGGAACGCCCGTGGCGGTGGCCGCGGCCATGCTCGCCGGCCTGGGCTTCGCGCCGTTCTACGCCGCGGCCATCTGCCTGCTGGCCAATACGGCTCCGGTGGCCTTCGGTTCCATCGGCATTCCGGTCGCCACCCTGGCGGTCACCACCGGCCTGCCGCTGGACCGTTTGAGCGCCGGCGTGGGCCGCATCTGCGCTCCGGTTTCTCTCATCGTTCCGGCGTATCTCATCCTGGTGATGTCCGGCTGGAAGGGCCTGCGCGCCGTCCTGCCCGCCGCGGCCGTCTGCGGCGTCACTTTCGCCGGCATGCAGTTCGCGATTTCGAATTTCGTCGGCGCCCAGCTCACCGATATCCTTTCCTCGATGGCAGCCATGGCTAGCCTGATTTTGCTCTTCCGCTTCTGGAAGCCGCGCGACGGAAGCGGGAAGGGGTCGCGGCCCGCCCCGACTCACACTGGCTTGGAAGTCGCGCACGCCTGGGCGCCCTATGCCCTGCTGGTGGTCTTCGTCCTGCTTTGGGGCTACAAGCCGCTTCAAACCGAGCTCAATCGTTTCAACGTCGCCTTCGCCTGGCCGGCGCTCCACAACACTATCGAGCGCATGCCGCCGGTGGTTCCCAAGCCTTCCGCTTACGCCGCTTCTTACAACTTCAACTGGCTTTCGGCCTCGGGCACCGCGTGCCTCTTCGCGGCCATTCTGGGCGCGATGGTGGCGGGCTTGAAACCGCGCCAGTTCGCGCGCGTAATCGGCCACACGGCCAGGCAACTGGCGCTGGCGGAACTCACGCTGGCGGCGGTGCTCGCCCTGGCATTCCTCATGAATTACTCGGGCGCCACCGCCACGCTCGGCCTGGCCTCCGTTCTTCAGCGCGCTGCTCGGCTGGCTGGGCGTCTTCCTCACCGGCAGCGACACCTCCGCCAACGCCCTGTTCGGCACCCTGCAAGTGGTGACCGCCGGCAAGCTGGGGATGAACCCCGTGTTGATGGCCGCCGCCAATTCGGCCGGCGGCGTCATGGGCAAAATGATCAGCCTGACCAGCATCGCGGTGGCCGCCGCCGCCACCTCCATGAAGCGCGAAGAAGAATCCCTGCTGTTCCGCTTCACCTTGAAGCACAGTGTGCTGCTGGCCTCCGTGATCGGCCTGATCGTGATGTTCTACGCTTACGTGATGCCGTCCTGGGCGCCGTAACGCGATACCGCTGAACAGAGCGTCATAAGCGATTGCGTATCCGCTCCCTTATGCGGCGCCCTTGGGACCAGACTCCGTGCTCCGCACCTTGGCTTTGACGAAATCCATCTCCGTCTGCTTGGGAATGCCCGGCTCGAAGCAGCGGCGGCAGCGGGCTTCGTAAATGTCGGAGGCGCCCACCACAATCAGCTCGTCGGAACCCCGCAGCCGCTGCGTGTGCTTGGCCGGGTTGCCGCAGCGCACGCAAATGGCCAGCGTCTTGGTGATGGATTCCGAAAGCGCCAGCAGGTCGGGGATGGGCGCGAAGGGCCTGCCCAGGTAATCCGTGTCGAGGCCGGCGACGATCACCTGCTTGCCGCTGTCGGCCAGGCGCTGCGCCACATCCACCAGTTGCGGCCCCATGAAATTGGCCTCGTCGATGCCCACCACCTCGGAGCGCCAGTCGATGCGCTCGGCGATCTCGCCGGCGTGGCCGACCACCTGCGAGTGCATGCGGAGATCGCCGTGCGAGACGATCTCATCATCCGAATAGCGGGTGTCGATGGCCGGTTTGAACACCTCGACCCGCTTGCGCGCGATCATGGCCCTGCGCAGGCGTCTGATCAGCTCTTCGCTCTTGCCCGAAAACATGGGCCCGCAGATCACTTCGATCCATCCGACGTTGCCGGTGATGATATCCATACGAACCGTTCAGCATGGCACAACGGGGCTTCCGAATCCAGCCCCTCGTGCAACCGCCAGCTCCGGCGGGTCTCTTAATTCCGGGCGCGCCAACTCACCGGCTCGACCGGCCCCAGGAGGAACAGGTACACGTTCGAGCCGATCAGCACGACACCGGCGCAAACGGCGAAGGCCCAGAAGAACTGGCCGGTTTTGTCGACGACGAATCCGGTGATGGCGGGCGCCGCAACTCCGGCCAGGTTCCCCACGAAGTTCTGCAAACCAGACCATCTGCCCGCGGCGCGGGGCCCGGCGATAGTCTGGGTGATGGCCCAGTGGCTGGATGCGTAGATGCCATACGATATGCAGCCGAGCATCAGGAAGACCATGGATGCCGCGGGACTGGAAACCCACGCGACCGCCAGAACAATGGTGGTTCCTCCCAACCCCGCTCCCGTGCAGGTCTTGCGGACGCGCGTGGGTGTGGCGCCGGCCGCGATCAAGCGATCGGACAGCCATCCGGTTATGGTCGTTGCGGAGGCGGTCACAAAGTATGCGACCGAGCCGATGGTGGCCATCCGGTTCATCGAAAAGTGGCGCTCCCGAACGAGATAGAAGGGCATCCAGGTGAGCAGGAAGTACCAGAAATAGTTCGAGCAGAAGAGCCCGAAGAAGGTGGCCCATGCCGAACGCTGGCGCAGGATATCCGGAATACTCGGAATTCCGCCGGGGTGGCCGGCGGCGAGGCCTGGCCCGCGCGGCATCCATTTCAGCCAGCCCGGCAGCCACAGCAGGGCGCCCAGACCCAACGCGATGAAGAACGGCCGCCAGCCGAAGCGCGCCATCAAGATGCCGCCCACCAGCGTGCCCAGCGCCGGTCCGACTTTCGTGCCGGCGTCGATCAAGGCATTCGCGAATCCGCGCTGATGCTCGAGGAAATGCGCGGCCAGGATTTTCGAATAACACGGGTAAGCCACCGACTCCCCGACGCCGAGCACCAACCGCAGGACCAGCAGCACTGCGAAAGTGTGGATGAAGCCGGTTGCGGCCGTGGCCGCCGACCAGAGGAAGAATCCCGCCGCCAGAACCCAGTTGACCTCAAAGCGATCCACCAGCCAGCCGGAGAGGATCTGGCACGCGGCGTAGGTCCAAAAGAAAGAGGAAAGCAGGATCCCCAGTTGCGACGCCGAGATTCCCAATTCATCTTTGAGCAGCGGCGCGGCAATCGAGAGATTTCCGCGATCGATGTAATTAATGGAGACGGAGAGGACCAGCAGGATTACCACGCCCCGTAAGGCGCCCGAAACTTTGGGTTGAAGTGAAGCCGAGGGTGCAGTCACATCGAGCGTCGCGACCCGATCGCGGGTGGCGACGGGCTGGTGCGGACCTCCATGGCGAGTTTAGCACCCAGCCGAGTTCAGTTGGTGCGATAGTTGGTGAACTGCATGTCGATGCCGAAATCGGCATTGCGTAACAGTTGGATCACCTGCTGAAGGGTGTCGCGGTCGCGGCCGGCGACGCGCACGAAATCGCCCTGGATGGAGGCCTGCACTTTGAGCTTGCTGTCCTTGATCTTCTTCACGATCTCGCGCGCCTTTTCGATGGGGATGCCCTGCTGGAGCGAGATCTCCTGGCGCACGGTGGAACCGGCGGCGGCCATGATCGGCCCGTAAGTCAATCCCTTGAGCGGCACCTTGCGCCGGACCAGCTTGGATTCGAGGAGGTCCACCACCGCCTTGAGCTTGAATTCATCCTGGCTGGCGAGCACCACCTGGTGGTCCTTCTCGTGGAGCTCGATGCTGGACTTCGAGTCCTTCAGGTCGTAGCGCTGGTGAACCTCTTTGAGCGCCTGCTGGATGGCGTTGAGGACTTCCGGTATTTCGATCTTGGAGACTACATCAAAGCTGTTGTCGGGCATATTGTCAGGGGTCGGGGGCCGGGGGCCGGGGGTCGGGGGTGGAGGCCTCCAGTTCCGGGTTGGCGATGTCCAGGCCGAGGATGGAGCCGGTGCGGACGCGCAGCGGCGTCACGCGGCGCACCATCTCACGCGGCGCGTGTGACGGCAGAGGAAGCACGGGCCGGGCAGGCTCAGCCTGCGGGGGAGTCGGCGTGGACGGCGTCTCGAGTTGCGCTTCGGGCCGCGGGGGCGCCGGTGCGGCTACGTCGGCGGCATGGGTCTCGGGCTTGGCGGCGTTCAGCGCCGCGAGCACGCGGCGGGCGATTTCGTCGACCATGGTGCCCATGGCGGCGTCGAGCGCCAGGGTCACGGCCGCACGCACCTGCTCGGCATCCACCACGGCAACAAACGGGACGGCAGGCGTTTTCGCCCCTGGCCCCTGGCCCCTGACCTCCGGCCCCTGGCCCCCGGCCCCCGGCCCCTGGCCCCCGACCTCCGGTCCCTGGCGAGCCGCGGCCGCGGCTTCCGCCAGCGGTTTCACGGCCGCCAGCAAGGCGCTGGCCTGGAACGGTTTTTCGAGCGCGCCATCGGCCTGGACAAGCTGCGCCCGAGCCTCATCGATCGGCTCCAGCGCGCCAGCCGTCAGGATCACGCGCACGTGGCGGTGGCGCGGGCTCATCTTGAGGTACTGGCAGAGGTCATAGCCGGTGCGGCCGGGCATCACGGCGTCGGCCAGCACCACGTCGGGGTCGGCGTCATCCAGGCGGATCAGCGCGGAATCGGCGTTGCTGACGGTGACCACCTCGTAACCCTCATCGCTGAGGATGCGCTCGCCCATGCGCTGGGCGTGCGGGCTGTCGTCCACCAGCAGAATGCGGCTCATTTTTTCGCCGGGGCGGGCGTTTCCGAGCCCGTGGCGGCGGGCTTGAGCCGGTTGATGGTCTTCTGCGGAACACCCACCCGGATCAGGTCCTGGACGGACAAGAAGGGCCGTCCGGCGACAATCCGCGGCGCGAAGGTCTTTCCCACGCCAGGCAGCTTCTGCAATTCCGCCACGGAAGCGGTGTTGATGTCCACTCCGGTGCGCGTCACGGTGGATTGCTGGACCGGCTGGGGAGCGGGGGCGGGCTGCTGAGACGCGCCGCCGACGGTCACGGTGGTATCACCAGTGGCGCCGCTGGGGGCGGGAGGATTGGCGCGCGCGTCGGGATTCCTGTCGATCGCGGAACTGTCGGCCACGGTGGAGACGGAGACCTCGGAGCTCACGCCTTGGGCGCCCGCGGCGACCTGGGGGACGCTGGCCGGAATGGTGGGCCGCAGACCGGTCATCTGCGGGCTTCCCGATTTCGCCGCCGGGCGCATATCGGGCTGCGAGCGGAAAACGCCCCAGAAGTGGCTCATCAGGCTGGCCTTGCGGTGGTTCTCCAGCTCATACTTCATGCGGGCGTAGGCCACCGGATCGGCCTCCGGCACCGGCCGGTTCATTTCTTTCAGCTTGGCCCGGGCGGCATCGGCATGCACGCTCAGCGGGTAGTCCTTGACGATCCTGGTGTAGGCCGCAACCTGCGGGTTCTCGAAGCGGTCGCCCATATGTTGGTAGGAATCGGCGAGCTGCCACAGCGCCTCGTCAGCCTTGCTGTAAAGCGGGAACTGGTCACTCAAGCCCTGGAACCGGTTGGCGGCCGAGTAAAAACTACCCTTAGTGTGATAGAAAAAACCGGCCCTGTACTCGGCGTCGGCCAGCACTTCCTGGATGTCGCGGAGCTTCTGCTGCGCCTCGGGCGCAAACTTGCTGTTGGGGAACTGCACCAGCAACTGGTGGCATTCGTCCTCGGCGCGCAAGGCGTGCATGGGGTCGCGGTCGGCCTTCTCCATCTGCTTGTAATGGATGTCGCAGACCTTCTCCTGCGCCTCGGCGGCTTCTTCCATGGCGGGGTAGAACAGGATGAAGTCCTTGTACTCGGCTTCGGCCTGGGCGAGGCCGTGGGCGCCGCCCTCCTGAAACCAGCTATCGGCAATGGCGAGCTTGGCCTTGGCGAGGTACTCGCTGGTGTCGTAAGTGTTGATGAGGGTTTGCAGCGTGAACCGCGCGACCTCGAAGCGGCTGTGCTCGACATCGGCGATGGCCTTGTCGAACAGGACCTTGTCGGGCTGCTGGGTGTTCTTGGTGATGGGGTTGTCGTACTTGTGCCGGCGAAGGCCGCAGGAACTCAGCAGAACCCCCAGCGCGGCGAGCACCGCGGCATAACGGATGGCGTTTCGAACCATATCTCGATCCAGAGCTCTATCCAGCGGGCCGGACATGTCCGGCCCCTACACGTTCACCCCGGTGGCGCTGGCGGCAATTTCGCGCATCTCCCGCACGGTGGCCTCGGGGTCCGGGCTGTGAAATATCGCCGACCCTGTGACAATCCAATCACACCCGGAGCGTACCACCTCGGCGAGGTTCTCCCGGTCGACGCCGCCATCGATTTCGATGGGCAGCGCTAACTTCTTCTCACGCCGCATCCTGTCCAGCTTGCGCGCCTTATCGAGCACGTAGGGGATGAGCTTCTGCCCGCCGAAGCCGGGGTTCACGCTCATCAAGAGCACGTAATCCGCCATCCCGAGAATGTCTTCGAGCACCGAGACCGGCGTCGAGGGGTTGAGCACCACGCCTGCCAGGGCGCCAGCGTTACGGATCAGCCCCAGGGTGCCATCCAGGTGGCGGCAAGCTTCGTAGTGCACGGAAACGGAATCGGCACCCGCCTCGACGAACGCGGCGACATAGCGTTCAGGGTTTTCGATCATGAGGTGGACGTCCAGGTGCAAGCGCGTGGTCTTGCGGACGGATTCGACCACCGGCGGCCCGACGGTGATATTGGGCACGAAGTGGCCGTCCATGACGTCCAGGTGCAGGATGGTGGCGCCGGCGCGCTCGACACGAGCGATCTCCTCGCCCAGGCGGGCAAAGTCCGCCGACAGGATTGACGGAATAATTTCAACCATTTGCGGGCTTGTTCGATTTTATCACAGCGGCATAGAATCCGTCCCCGGCGTCGCGGCCGGGGATGCGGCGCATGGTCTCGACGACGAGTTCCGGGGGGACGGCGGCGACCACCGCTTCGTTCTCTTCCGGTTCGAGCGAGCAGGTGGAGTACACCAGCAGGCCGCCGGGGGCGAGGGCCGCTCGCGCATTGGCCAGCAGCGCGGCCTGGCGGCAGTGGAGATCTTCCAGATCGGCGGCGGTGAGCCGCCACTTGATTTCGGGGTTGCGGCCGAGGGTGCCGGTGCCGGAGCAGGGGACGTCGAGGAGAATACGGTCGAATGGGCGCGCGAAGGGCAGCGGCCGGGTGGCGTCCAGGACCACCAGGTTGGGCGTGAGATTCTTCATCTGCGCGAGGCGGTGATGGTGGAGATCGCAGGCGATGGCGCGGACGCCCGATTCGAGCGCCTGCGCGGTCTTGTTGCCGGGCGCGGCGCAGACATCGAGGAAGCGCTGGCCGGGGGCAAGGCGGAGGAGGGGCACGATGGATTGGGAGCCGATATCCTGGACGCGGCCGCCGCGCACGTACTTTTCCGGCTCGTGGAGCGCGGCGCGGGCGATACCGGCGGCGGTTTCGGCGCCGTAACGGCGCTCCCACCGCGCCAGCAGCCACTCGGGGCAGGAGAGCTCGACTTCGCGGCTGGGCCACTCAACCGGCTCGCGGCCCACCTTCCGCAACACGGCATTCACGAAGCCCATGGCGGAACGCTTGCGCGCGCGCCTGACAAGATCCACGCTATCGGCGACGGCGGCGTGCGGCGGGATGCGCTCCAGATAACGAAGCTGGTAGATGCCCATGCGCAGCGCGATGCTCACTTCGGGATCGAGCTTTTGCCGGCGCGCGGAGTAGTGCGCCATCAGGTAGTCGAGCTGGGCGCGATAGCGCAGCACGCTGAAGACGATTTCAGAGGCGAGGCCGGCGTCGCGCGAATCGAGAGCGGCGGTGCGCGCCAGAAGCAGATCGGAGGCGTAGCCGCCGGCCTCCACCTTGCGGAGGATGTCGAAGGCAGCGGTGCGGGCGGGTGCGGGCATAATTGCGCGGAAATCAGTAAGTGGTTGAAGTGCGGCGCACGATGGCCGTCACGATAACGAGGCGCTGGCCGTAATCCACGTCGAAGAAGATGCGATATGCGCCGGCCCGGCGCCTCCAGCCGCCGGGTTGCCCATGGAGGCGCGCCAGGTCTCCGCTGAACGGATCGCCCTTCATCACAAGCAAGGCCGCCCTAACGCGACTGCGATCTTTGGCGGGGAGCCTTCGCAACTGCTTTTGCGCGGGCCCGGTGACTGGCAGGTTCCAGTCCATTGAGCACTTCGCTTAGCGGAGAGTAGTCGCCACGCTGGAAGGCGGCCCGCCCGCGGCGAATCGCGGCCATCTCCGCCCTGGACGGCATGACAGCGGCATAGCGGCTTTCAAAATAGGACCGCAGGGCTTCGCGCACCAGTTCGGAGCGAGTTCTGTTTTCCGCCCTGCGCACCGCTTCAAACTGCCGCACCATCGCCGGCGGCAAGGAAACTGTCATGGTTTCGGTGGTTCTCATCAGTAAAACCTAGTATGAACCGATTGTACTACGTGTGGCGCGGGCGGTTCACCGCCGGAACCGCCCGCGCGGGTTTCAGCGTTCGCCGCGGCCCCGGTCATCGCGAAGTTTTTCCAACTCGGCCATGATTCTCCGCCGGACTTCATCTCGCAGCGCGGAGCTCCGTTTGACGTCCCAGCCGTCAACAGGCACGGCCTCCAGAATCCGAAGATCGATGTCCTGGGTATTCCCGAAGATCCACGACTTCCGTGGCAGGGCCGCGCCGGAACCTTCCACAACCAGCGGCAATATGGGAACGCGCTCGCGAATGGCCAACTGGAACGGCCCCTCGTTGAACGGCAGCACGCCACCGTCCGGTGACCGGGTGCCTTCGGGGAAGAACACGACCGAGCAGCGCTGGCGCAGGTACCGGGCGCACTGCAACATGGCTTTCGCGCTCTTGCGGGTGTCGGAACGCTCGACGGGCACATCACCAGCCATGCGGAGCATCCAGCCCACGACCGGGAACCGGAACAACTCCGCCTTCGCCAGCCACTTGGTATCCAGCTTCACGTGCGCGATTACCGGGATATCGGCCATCGACTGATGATTGCTTACGACGACGTACACCTGGTCCGCGTTCAGGTTTTCGCGGCCGGAGATGTGGATTCGCCAGGGGTTGACCTTCGCGAGGACGCGGCCAAGGCGGCGGAACCAGCGTCCGGTTCGAAGCCGGCGCGGATCGCGGTCGGAGAGCCTCACGATACCCAATAGCGCAGCCCAGAGCAGAATCAGAACGGCACTGGCAGTCCAAATCCAAATGGATCGAAGCAAGCGGATCATGTAATTCAAGCGGGAATCGCCGGCGACTTGCATCCGCCCCACCAACTACCGGGCAGCACCCGGGCGCCGGATGGAGTCTCGAAACCCAAGAATATCACCGCGGCGCGCTGAGGATTTCATAAACGCCGAGCAGCAGGAGCGCCGGCACCTTCTATAATCAACTCAGTGGATCTCGAAAAAACACTGCTGCGCAAAGTGGGTGAAGCCATACACCGCTTCCAGATGATTCGCGACGGCGACCGGGTGGCGGTGGCGCTCTCCGGGGGGAAGGATTCGGCCACCCTGCTGGAGGCGCTGCTGCTGCTCGAGAAGCGTGCGCCTGTCGATTTTTCGGTGTGCGCCTTCACGGTGGAGCAGGGCAAGTTTCTGCGGCCCATCGAACCGCTGGGCGAGTACTTGAAACAGCGCGGCGTGGCGTGGACCTACTACCGCGACGCTCCTTCGCTGCGCCTGCTCGACGACCAGCCGGAGCACGGCTGCGACCTGTGCAGCCGGTACCGGCGGCGCGCGGTGTACGAGGTGGCCCACGGCCTGGGAGCCAACGTGATCGCGTTCGGGCACACGGCCGACGACTTCTGCGAGGCGCTGCTGCGCAACATGCTGTTCACGGGCAGGCTGAGCGCGCTACCGCCGGTCACCAGCTCGCGCGATCGCGAATACCGGCTCATCCGCCCATTGGTATTCGTGCCGGAGACCATCACGCGAGCTTACGCGGAGGCGCGCGGCGTTCCGGTGGTGCCGTGCGGATGCTCGCAAAAGACCGGGACGGTGCGGCGCGCGCTGCGCGACCTGTTCGCGGAGCTCGAGCGCGAGCATCCGCATCTCAAGGAAAACATCGTTGCCGCGATGGGCAACGTGGACGCAGGGCGTCTGCTCGATCCGCGGCTCCTGCACCTGGAAGGCGCGCCGCGGCGGGAATTGTTCCCGATGGTCACGGAACTGTAACCGGGCCCAAGGGGCACCCCGGATTGACCCGCGGCGTCCATACCGATTAAGATTAGGGTTCTCTCTTTCCAAGCCCGGCTTATGAGACTACTTCCACGCGAGGAGCACTTCTACCACCTGTTTCTGAAGCAGGTGGAGATCATCTCGGAGGCATCCAGGCTGCTCAACGACGGAGTCCGCGGCGGGAACTCGCGCCTGGCCGGCTGCGCCACGGAAATCCTTGCCCTGGAGCACCGGGGCGACGAAATTATCCACGAGATTTTCACGCGCCTGAACCAGACCTTCATCACGCCCATCGATCCCGAGGACATCCACAACATTTCTTCGGCGCTCGACAACGTGCTGGATGGGATTGAGGACACCGTGCACCGGTTGGTGTCGTATCATATCGACCCGATTCCGGCCACTATGGTGACGCTTTCGGAAATTGTCGCCACTTGCGCCCGGTCCTTGAAGAGCGCTTTCGAGGCCCTGGAACAGAGCGGGACGATCATGGCGCACTGCATCGAGATCAACCGCCTGGAGAACGAGGCCGACCTCATCGGGCGGAGCGCGGTAGCGGACCTGTTCAACAAGGAAAAGGACCCGATCACGCTCATCAAGCTCAAAGAGGTATACGAGTTCTTCGAGAACACGGTGGATAGCTGTGAAGACGTGGCCGACGTTCTGCAGAACGTAGTGGTCAAGAACAGCTAGCAATGTCCACCTTCACGCTCGCCGTCGTGATCATCGGGATCGCGCTGGTGTTCGATTACATCAACGGCTTCCACGACGCGGCGAATTCGATTGCGACGATTGTGGCCACGCGCGTCCTGACGCCGTTTCAAGCGGTGTTATGGGCGGCGTTTTTCAATTTCGCCGCGGCGTTCGTTTTCGGCACGGCAGTGGCCAAGACGGTAGGCCGGGGATTCGTGGATCTGAACCTGGTGACGCCCCACGTCATCATGGCGGGCCTGGCGGGGGCGATCGCCTGGGACCTGATCACGTGGTGGCGGGGACTGCCCACGAGCTCGTCTCACGCGCTGATCGGCGGGTACGCCGGCGCGGCCATCGCGCGGGTGGGGCTGCTGCGCGGATTCTCGCACAGCCTGGACGCGCTGAACGTCGGCCAGGGAGGCCAATGGCCGCTCACGCTGACGTTCATCGTGGTGGCGCCAATGATCGGGATGATTTCAGCGTACTTGCTGATGGTGGCGGTCTACTGGCTCTTTCGGAGATCCAGCCCGTCGAAGATGGACAAGTATTTCCGCAAGTTCCAGTTGCTGTCGGCGGCGGCGTTCAGCCTCTCGCACGGATCCAACGACGCGCAGAAGACCGCGGGGCTGATCACGGGGGTGCTGTTCACGTCGCATTATGTGCATGTGTTCGAGATCCCGGCCTGGGTGCTGATGGCGGCCTACACGGCCATCGCGCTGGGCACGCTGAGCGGCGGGTGGCGCATCGTGCACACGGTGGGCGGAAGGCTGACGCGGCTCAGGCCGCGCAGCGGGTTCTGCGCGGAGACGGGCGCGGCGGCGGCGGTGCTGTTCGCCACGCACCTGGGGCTGCCGGTTTCCACCACCCACGCGATTGCGGGCGCCATCGCCGGGGTGGGCAGCATTCAGCGCTTGAAGGCGGTGCGGTGGGGCATCGCGAGAAACATCGTGTGGGCGTGGGTGCTTACGATTCCGGCGGCGGCGGTGATTGCGTACGCGTCGTTCTGGGTGCTGCACCTGGCGATGGGGGCGTAGGAAAAAACCGGAAAACGTTCCGTCTGTCCCCGGGTTTTTATACTTCCAAAATCACCGGCATGATGAGCGGGCGGCGGGACGTTTCTTTCACGATGTAGCGCTTCAGGTCGGCGCGGATCTTTTCCTTCATGACGCCCCAATCGGTCTTCTCTTCCTGGTTGGAGCCTTCCAGCGTTTTGGCCACGATCTGGCGCGCGTTCCGCATGAACTCCGAGCCGTCTTCGGCCAGGGCGAAGCCGCGACTGACAATCTCGGGGGCGTTCTCCATGCGGCCGGTGTGACGGTTGATGGCGATGATGGGCAGCACGATGCCATCTTCGGAAAGGTGGCGGCGGTCGCGGATGACCACCTCCTGCACCACGTCGTCCACCGAGCCGGAATCGATGCAGACACGGCCCACGGGGACGCGGTTGCCTTTGCGCGCGCCGTGGTGATCGATTTCCAGAACGTCGCCCGATTCCATGATGAAAGTCTCTTCCAAACCGGCGAAGCGCAGGTGCTCGGCCAGACGCGCGTGCTTGGAAAGCTGGCGAAACTCGCCGTGGATGGGCATGAAGTAGCGCGGGCGCACCAGGTTCAGGACCAGCTTCTGCTCTTCGACGCTGGCATGGCCGGAGACGTGCAGCGGCGGGTTCATGCTGCCGTACAGGACGTCGGCGCCGCGGCGCGCCATGTGGTCGATCATGCGGAAGATAGCTCTTTCGTTGCCGGGGATGATGCGGGCGCTGAGGACCACGATATCGCCGCGTTCCACGGAGATGTGTTTATGGTTATCGACGGCTACGCGCGCCAGCGCCGACATGGGCTCGCCCTGGGTGCCGGAGATGAGGAAGGCCACTTTGTCGGGCGGCACGCCCATGGCGTCCTGGGGGCGCAGCAGAATGCCGTCGGGGATATCGAGCAGGCCGAGCGAGTGCGCGATTTCGGTGACCGACACCATGCTCCTGCCGATGACCGCCACGCGGCGGCCGAATTCCTGCGCCAGATCGAGGACGAGCTGGATGCGGTGGATGGAGGAACTGAAGCAGGAGACGACCACGCGGCGCTCGGCGCGATTGAAAATCTCTTCCATGCGCGGGCGGACGGCGCGCTCACTCTCGGTGTAACCGGAGCGGTCGGCGTTGGTGGAATCGGAGAGCAGCAGCAGGACGCCGCGCTTGCCGTAGTCGGCCAGGGTGTGGAGATCGAACAGCTCGTTATCGGTGGGGGTGGGATCGACCTTGAAATCGCCGGTGTGAATGACGACTCCCAGAGGCGTGGTGATGGCGAGGGCCACGCAGCTCACGATGGAGTGCGTCACGTGGATGAACTCGATCTTGAAGGCGCCAATGTCGAGGATCTGTTTGGGCTTGATGGGGATGAGGCGCGGCTCCTCTTCGAGGTCGTACTCTTCCAGGCGGCGGTCGACCAGGGCCAGGGTGAAATCGGTGCCGTAGACGGGGACTCCGATTTCGGAAAGGAAATACGGAACGGCGCCGATGTGGTCCTCATGGCCGTGGGTGAGGATGAGGGCGCGGACGAACGGCTGGTTCTCCTTGAGAAAAGTCAGGTCGGGCATGACCAGGTCAACGCCCAGCAGCTCGGCCTCGGGGAACATCATTCCGGAATCGATGACGATGATGTCATCGGCGTAGCGGATGGCGGTCATGTTCATGCCGAACTCGCCCAATCCACCCAGGGGGATTATCTGCAACTTCAGATCAGTCATTGGGGATTCACAGCCCATCATAGGCTATTGCGGGCGGTGCCGGCTGCCCGCGTCCGCAAAAGGGCAAGCTAAAGCATGCCCCACCAGAGTGCCATTTCCGCGCGAAATCCGGCCCGCCAGGGCGTGCGGAACGAGTTTCGAGGCCCGCGACAGCGGCGCACGGGGGCGAGAAGGCCTCCGAGGGCGCTGACAGCGCCCCATTTGGCCGGATAACTTCAATGTTTTCTATAAAATAGAAATGCTCACCCCGAAGGGTGAGCATTCCTTCCCCTGTTCTACCAGGGTGATGTTCGATGGGAGAATCAGTCTCGACGGAATCGCAACCGTCAAAACCTTGTAGTTGGATCGTATTTCCCAACGGCTCGCAAGTCAAGAAAAAATGCAGCGTAAAATTTTCGGTCGTAACCTGCTCGTAGGGGCTGACTTGCGAGAACGCTCGTTTTTCCACCGTGGGGCCGAGAGGCGGAAAAGGCGGGTTTCGGGGCTGAGGATTTCG
Organism: Bryobacteraceae bacterium; assembly: GCA_049510555.1. Lineage (GTDB taxonomy): Bacteria > Acidobacteriota > Terriglobia > Bryobacterales > Bryobacteraceae > Fen-178. The sequence goes on along the minus strand of JBEKYW010000044.1, from coordinate 26,638 downwards.
GTCTAAGGCAAACAAAAACGGGGTGTTATGTAGCTGGATCAACGTTGTTCGAGATGCAGGGTGATCATCGCCTCGGGTTCCTCTCCCTTGCGGAGACGTCGAAGGAAGGCTCGGAAACCGCCCACCGCGAGGCCAGACACGAGACAGAACGCCAGCAGTATGCCAGTGAGAATAAAGACATTTACCACGAGATTGCCGATGTTATCCCGGAGCGTGGGAACGCGCTCGTCGAGGGTTACTTCGGCCCGGTAACGGACCTGGGAGAGCAGGCGCTCGGCGGCGTCCGGGTCTGGCGGGGAGAGGATGACGGCCACCAGAGGGCCACTGCGCTTGACGCCGGCGCCGGGGAGTTTCGCAAGACTGGCAGCCTGCTCGATGGCGATCTGGGGGGTGGGGTAGTTAAAGATGCTCAGCGTCAGTTCCCCTTTGGCGCTGTGAAAGGCCCCCAACTGGGCCTCGGCCCCGAGATGAAAGGCCGCCACCGAGGGCGGGATGCCGGGATTGAACTTTTGCAGGCTGGCGGGGCCGGTGATATAGCGCTCGCTGTTAGGGACCAAGTCCTGCGAGGGGAGGTAGCCGGGGAGCGTGGGCAGGGCAGTGGTGTCGACGTTGCGGAGCGATTCGATGAGGGTGTCCAGTTCGGGGTTGGCGGGCTTGTAACCGGTGAACGAGAGCAGGTAATTGCCGTGGACCAGCAGCAGGCCATCGGCGGTTTCGGCGGCGAGGGCAGCCAGTTTCGAGGACTGGGATTGGGCGGGGCGCTGCCAGTCGTAAGCGGCCAGCGCGCCGGTGGAATCCTGAAGACGCCAGGCGGTGGCGGTGAATTTGGCGGGGCCGTTTTCGTAGGCGGCGGTCTCGGACTCCCGGAGGCCGTATTCGTCCCAGAGGGGACGGTCGGCGAGGACCGGCTGAGAGGCGGTGACACGGTGGTAGGCGCCAATGGCGTCAGGCCAGATGGCCGCCTGGGAGAGTGCGGGGAGGAGGAGGGTGAGTAAAAGTCTCGTCATGGATTGTTTAGACGCCACGTGCCCGTGGGGCAGGCGATTCGCCTGCCCTCGCTCGCGAACCGCGGAGCAGCGCGCGGCGAGCTTCGCTCGACCGCTGGCAGGCGAAGCGCCTGCCCCACCTCAGGCGCCGTGGCATTTTTTGTATTTCTTGCCGCTGCCGCAAGGGCAAGGTTCGTTGCGGCCGACCTTCTGTCCGGCCACTACCTGTTTGGGGCCGGTGGAACCGTCACCGCCCACGAATTGCAGCTCCGCCAGTTCCTTTTCTTTCTTGCGCTGGATGTTGCGCGTGAAGTCCTCCATGGAGGTCTTGGCGGCCTGGCGTTGCTGCTCGCTGGGGTCGGGGCGCGGCGCCTCCTCCTGCTCTTCGTCTTCCTCGGTGGGGAATGGCAGGACGGGAGGCGAACCGGTGCTCACCTGCAAAAAATAGAGGTAGCGGACGGTTTCGTCCTCGATCCGGTCCATCATGGCGGTGAACAGCTCGAAGGACTCCTTTTTGTATTCGACCAGCGGGTCCTTCTGGCCGTAGGCGCGGTTGCCGATGCCCTGCTTCAATTCGTCCATCGACAGCAGGTGGTCCTTCCACTGGCTGTCGATGACTTGCAGCATGACGATGCGCTCGGTTTGGCGCATGACGTCGGCGCCCACCAGGTCTTCTTTCTCCTGATACTTGTGCTGGAGGCGCTCGCAAACCAGGTCCGACAACTCCTCGCGGCCGAGGTCGGCAACCTCGGCGGTCTCCACCTTGTAGCCAAACTGGCTGAGGACGTCGGTACGGAGGGTGCCGAGATCCCAGGTATCGGGATGCTTGGTGTCGGGGCAGTGCCGGTCGATGAATTGATCGACAATGCCCCGCACCATTTCCATCACGCGCTCTTTCTGATCGATGCCTTCGAGCAACTGGCGGCGCATGCCGTAGACGGCCTGGCGCTGCTTGTTCATCACGTCGTCGTATTCGAGGAGGTGTTTGCGCGCCTCGAAATTCTGCATTTCGACGGCTTCCTGGGCCTTGGCGATGCGCTTGGTGATGAGCTTGCTCTCGATGGGCACGTCCTCTTCCATGCCGAGCCGCAGCATGAGGTTCTGCATGCGCTCGCCGCCGAAGATGCGGAGCAGATCGTCTTGCAGAGAGAGGAAGAACCGCGAGCTGCCGGGGTCGCCCTGGCGGCCGGAACGTCCGCGGAGCTGATTATCGATGCGCCGGGATTCGTGGCGCTCGGTGGCCACGATGTGGAGGCCGCCCATGGCGGTGACTTCGTCGTGCTCCTGGTCGGTCTGCGCCTTGAAGCGGGCAAAGATTTCGTCCCATTTGTCGCGGCGCACCCGGTAGAACTGGTCGTGGTGGGTGAAGAAGTAGAAATGCTCGTCGGCGACGTACTGGGCCTCGTCTTCGGAGAGGCGTTCGGCCACCTTGTCCTTGAGACAGGCGTCCTTGGTCATGAACTCGGGGTTGCCGCCGAGCAGAATGTCGGTGCCGCGGCCGGCCATGTTGGTGGAGACGGTGACGGCGCTCTTGCGGCCGGCCTGGGCCACGATGGCGGCTTCGCGCTCGTGATTCTTGGCGTTCAAGACCTCGTGCTTGACGCCCATGCGCTTGAGGATGCCGGAGAGCCTTTCGGACTTCTCGACCGAGATGGTGCCGACCAGCACGGGCTGGCCCCGCTTGTTGAGGTCCACGATCTCCTTGGCGGCGTTGCGAAACTTCTCCACCTCGGTGCGATAAACCATGTCCTGATTCTCCCTGCGGATCAACGGACGGTTGGTGGGAATGACGGTGACGTCGAGGTTGTAGATCTTCTGGAATTCGGCCGCTTCGGTTTCCGCCGTGCCGGTCATGCCGGCGAGCTTCTTGTACATGCGGAAGTAATTCTGGAAGGTGATGGTGGCGAGGGTCTGGTTCTCGCGCTGGATCTTGACGTTTTCCTTGGCTTCCACGGCCTGGTGGAGGCCGTCGGACCAGCGGCGGCCGGGCATGAGGCGGCCGGTGAACTCGTCGACGATGATCACTTCGGGGCCTTCGTCGCCGTCCTTAATTACGTAATCGCGGTCGCGCTGGTAGATCACATGCGCGCGCAGGGCCTGCTCCACGTGGTGCTTCCACTCGATGGTCTCGAGGCTGTAGATATTGGGAAGGTTCAGCAGCCTGGCGGCTTTGTCGTAGCCCTCTTCGGTGAGCGCGACGGCTTTGTGCTTTTCGTCGATGGTGTAGTCGCCAGTGGTGATGCCTTTTTCGCTCGGATCGCTGGTCTCGATGGCTTCGCCGCGGACGAGCTTGGGGATGATGCGGTTGGCCTTGTAGTACTTGTCGGTGGATTCCTCGCTGGGGCCGGAAATGATGAGCGGGGTGCGGGCCTCGTCGATGAGGATGGAATCGACTTCGTCGACGATGGCGTAACTGAACGGCCGCTGGACGCAATCGTCGATGCGGAACTTCATGTTGTCGCGCAGGTAGTCGAAGCCGAATTCGTTGTTGGTGCCGTAGGTGATGTCGGAGGCGTAGGCGTCCTTGCGCTCCTGGTCGTCGAGGTCGTGGACGATGACGCCGACGCGCATGCCGACGGCCTTGTAGATGCGGCCCATCCATTCGGAGTCGCGCTTGGCGAGGTAATCGTTGACGGTGACGACGTGGACGCCCTTGCCGTCGAGGGCGTTGAGGTAGCAGGGCAAGGTGGCGACGAGGGTCTTGCCTTCACCGGTTTTCATTTCGGCGATCTTGCCGTGGTGGAGAACCATGCCGCCGATCAACTGCACGTCGAAATGGCGCATGTTGAGGAAGCGGCGGCCAGCCTCGCGGACCACGGCGAAGGCTTCGATGAGGAGGTCGTCGATGGGAGCGCCCTGCGCGATGCGCTCTTTGAATTCGATGGTTTTGGCGGCGAGGTCGATGTCCGAAAGTTGGCGCATGGCGGGCTCGAGGTCGTTGATGGCAGCCACCGTGGGCTGCATGCTCTTGATTTCGCGCTCGGTCTTGGTGCCAAAGATCTTCGCCAGGATGGCATCAACAATCATGAAAGGTCTCGTTACGGGGGGAAGTCCGCAATTCTTATTTTACTCTGTCAGAGAAGACGGACGGTGCGAGAAGAGCTTAGCGCGGGGGGGGGAAACCATGGTAATCACGCTGCAACCGTGACCCGCTCCGCCTGAGCGGCAGGTGGCGGCACAGGCTCACCGTGCGCGCGCAAGGATTCAATGTGCCGTGGGATGGAATACGCGATCCGCTGCCGGGCCTCCTCGCGCGTTCGGCCGGTCGCAACGCATCCGGGCAGATCGGGAACGTATGCGCCGAAGCCGGACCCGTCTTCGGCGGGCTCAATGATCACCAGATATTCGTTCACTTCTCCAAGTCCTCCTTGGTCAACCCGGCTTGTTTCAGGATACTACCTACAAGCCAGTGGGGTAGCGTGTCGCCATCATGGCCGTTTACGGTTACAGTGCCTTTCTTGGTGGAGTGGCGGAACTGGCGATGGCTGGTCCCTTCCTGACGTTCCAACCACCACCCGTCCCGTCTCAGCATCTTCAGGATGTCTCTAACCTTCGCTACGGCCATGATCTGATGTCCTCACTGCGTCACCGTCAGAGTTGCCGGGGCGCTGGCGACACCTCCGGCCGTTACCACCACCGGTTGCGGGCCCAGAGGAGCGGTGCGCGGAACAGTGAAGTTGATCTGCGTCACCCCAATCGACCAGGTCGGAATGCCGATGAACTGGAACGGGGGTTTCGCCGGCACTCCACCAACGGTGATCGTTACGGGGAGCCGTGGCGCAGGCAGATTGGCCACCGGCGTGTTGGCGGGCGGAGGCGCCCCGCTGACGACGGGCGGCGAGGCATCCCCATCTCCAGTGATGAACAGCGTTAGAATTCCTCCGCGCGGGGCGGAGGTGACCGCTGCGTTAGCCGTCGGATCGATGAAAGCGTTGGGGAAAATACCCGGCCCTGAAGGCGCCACCGGGAACGAGTAGGAAGCGATTTGCCCGTTGTTGTTCACCCCCAGCACGGCTGTTCCGGCTCCCGTTTCGTAAGGAATCTGGATGTTCATCTGCCCGGGCGAAACGTACAGCAAGGGAGCGGGCACGCCGTTCACGGTGACGGAGGCTCCTTGCATTGCCAGCGGCAGGGGCAGGGCGCCCGCCTGTTGAATCGAAGGCGCGAGCTGCGAACCCCAGACGGTGGCCAGCGAACCGGGAGCCACGGCGGGTTGGAACGACGCCGCGTTGGTCACGGCGGTAACACTCGTCGTGGACGAGGCTCCCACAACAAACACAACCGGCACGTTGATGTACTGGGGAATGGCATTCGATGCCTGAATGACCAGGGTCGCGTTGTAGACGCCATTGACCAGCCCGGTAGCCGAAGCCAGAAGCGTTAACTGCTTCGAGGTGGAACCGCTGACGGGGGAGACCTGCAACCAGTTTGTGGTTCGGCCGGACAACAGGATGGAGGCAGTCCACTGTGCCGCGCCTGTCAGATTCAACGCCACAGCGGCGGAGAGATTCGTCGATGAGCCTGTAGACATCGATACCGCCGCCGGCGAAACCGAAAGCACCACGGCGGTGGCTGGGGGCCCCACGAAGGAAGCCGCCAGCGTGGCCGTCACCGGGCTTCCATTGCCGGCCGTGCCATCGATCTCGTAGGTCTTCGATTGAATCGGAGTGATGCCGCTCCAGCAGACCGAGGCTTCGAGCGAGCCGAAGGGAGCAAGCTGCGTGGTCCCGAAGTACTGTTGAATCTGGCTACCGAGGTCGTTCGTTCCAGCCAGGAAACCGGTAAGCTGCACGCCGAAGCCGCTCTGCTCCTGCAAGTACAACTGCTGCGACCATTGGCAGGATGGATCGGCGCCCTGGTTCTGCTGTACCGTGGACGGCGCGCCGGAGAGAGCCATCGAAATCCCGTAGAAGACCGCGGAAACCTGCTGCGACCAGGTCTCGCCGCCGGCATCGGCTCCGGCGAATCCGAATGTGCGGGTGATTGGCACGGAGAGGCCCCGGGCGCGTATGGTCGAGCTTGACAGCGTTCCGTTCGGAGATATTTTCGTGCTGCCAAAAAGACTGGAAAGCTGCTGCGGCAGGCCGTCAATCGTGAAATTGGTGAGGGTGGTGGCAACACCGGCGGTTTCTTTCAGCGCGACGGAGTAGAACCAGCTATACCCCTGGGCATCGGGCGCGCTTTGGAATACGGGATTGGGCGAGATGCTGGGAGCCACCACCGAGCTGCCGGCCGGGTAGCCGACGGTCACGGTGAGGGAGGCCGACGAGCCGCTGAAACTGCCGTCGCCGCCGTAGATTGCCCACACGGCGCCGGCGCCGACTGGCAACTGGCTAGCGGAGACCGTGAGGATCGCGGTCGCCGTCCCGCCGGAAACCGTCAGCGGAGCGGAACCGAGCGAAGTGTCGGCCACGTTAAAGCTAACCGTGCCGCTGGGCGTGCCACTGCCGCTGGCGGCCCTCACCGCGGCGGTCAGCTTCACGGCGCCATTCACGGTGATGGTGGTGGAGTCAGCGGTCAAGGTGGTGGTTGTGCGTCCCGGCTGGTTGTTCCATTGGGTGACCAATTGGTAAGCATCCACGGAGCCCAGGCCGGTAACCAAGTCGTACCCGGAACCGGCCTTGTAGCCCAAGGAGCCGTTCTGGCAATTCAGACCATTCTTCGCACAGGCGACTAGATTGTCGCCGGTGGTGATGTCACGAAAGACATCGGTGGTGCTTAGGGCAAGCCGGTAGAGGGCCGGATTGATATTGCCCAACCCCGGCTGGGCCTGGGCGCCGGCGGAAACCAGGTACTGGTTCAGCAATGCCGCAATTCCCGCAAAGGAAGGCGTCGGGGCGGAGGTTCCGCTATAGAACACATTGCGGCCACCGGTGACGCCCGTGTAGCCGTCGTGAGCAGCCGCGGAGAGAGCGACGTCCGGCACATCGCGGGCGTTGTCGTTGGGCACTCCGGGACCGGTCTGCCAGGAAGGTTTGGAGAAGAGAACGCTGGCTCCTCCTCCGCTGGCGGCCAGACCGCCAGTGCCGGATTCATTCCATGCCGTTTCCGGAATATAGGAAAGAGCCGAGCCGAGGTTGGGGCCATTGGTGGGATCCCAGTAGGTCCCACTGCCCTCATTGAACATGGTGCCGCCCACGGCGGTGATTTCCGGGATGCTGGCCGGAAAAGTAACGGCCAAGCCCTTGGTGGCCTGCGCGCTGGAAAACGCCTTATCGCAACCCGCCGCGCCGGAATCGCCTGAGGCGGCCAGCCACGTGATGCCCTGCGCGCTGGCCTGCTGGGCGATGGACCGGAACGCGGGGGAATTCGAGGGTTCGCAGGCGCCATAGCTAAAGCTCAACACCGGCGCCAGGTTCTGGTCAACGGCATACTGGGCGGCGGTATCGACGCTTTTCGAATAGACATAAACGATGGTTGCGTTGCGCGCGACCGCGCCGGACCACTCCACGTCCAGGTCGGCTTCACCCAAGTCGCTGCTGTTGATTCCGGGGTCGGGACCGTAGAGAACCATCTGGGGATCGTTGGCAGGCAAGTTGAAGCGGCGCCGGAAGGCCTGGATATCCGAGAGATTGATATCGGTTCTCCCGGCGATGGCAATCTTCTGACCGGCGCCATCGATGCCGGCGCTGTAAAGCGGATTCAGGTTATAGATGGCGGCGAAATCATCGGGGGCCAGGTAGTGTCCGCCGCCGCTATTGTAGGCCGGGTCGCTGGCGGGCACAAACTTGTACATGGGCTTCGGATCAAAGTCATCGAGACCGCGGAGGCCGCTTATTACGGCGGCAAGAGCGGCCGGAACGGAGGGCTCCGAGGCGTTCGCGAAATGGGCCTCGCCTTCCACGATGTAGCGGCGAATCCCGGTGTGAAAAGCGCTGCCGATCTGCCCGGCCGTGCCGGTGAACGCGATCCAGTGGCGGCCGCGAGCGATGTCGTTCACCGCCAGGCCTTCGGACTGCAACCACGAGACCATGGCCGCGACGTCGCTGGGGCTGAGGCCGAAGCGCTCGGCGTATTGCTCGGGCGTGAGCCACTTGTGGTAATGGGGGGACGACGGGTCCTGCTGTTCGGCGAGCAACTGCTCGAGCGCGGCCTGCTGGCCGGGCGATGGCTTGAGCAGCAGTGTGACGTACCCCAGCTCGAAAGACGGCTCGACCGGTCCCCGGTCATATTGCGCCTGCGCCTTGGGGTGGACGTTTCCCTTCAGGAGCACCGTCCGGCTTCGGTCCAGCGGGCCGGTGATCCGGTCTTCCTGCGCCGCAAGATCCGCCAGCGGGAGCGCTAACAGAGAAACCACCAGAGCGAGGCGTTGGCAGGCCATAAGGCATTAGGATACTTTGCCCGGCGCCGTTTTGTCGAAAGGGTGTATTTCGTAACCATGTGGCCGCGGGCCTGCTACCATCGGCTTATGGCGGGTTCGGCGCGCCGCTTCTCGCGCAGATCGTTTTTGATTGCCGGACTGGCGGAGACGCGTCTGGCGGCCCAGGGTCACCAGGGAACCACGTATCCATCGGACTGGCGGCGGTATTCTGATCCGGCCACGGAGCTGGAGGTCTACCGGCTTACCGACCCGGCCTATTCCAGCACCATGCCGGCGTATTACAACCACGCCATCGCGCGGTCGAGCGGGTGGATGCTGTTTGGCTGCGATCGGGGCGGATCACCGCAGGCCTTCCACATGGATCTGAAGAGCGGCGAAACGCAGCAGTTGACCGAGGCGGAGGAACTGGACGGCGCGTCGCTCACGCTGCTTCCGGACAACCGCTCGTTCTGCTACTTCGCGGGGCGCTCCTTGCATGTCGTGAACCTGGTCACGTCGCGGGAGCGCAAACCGTACGAGGTTCCGGAGGGCTGGGAACGGGGCGCGGGAATGAGCGTGGGACCGGACGGAACACACGCCATCTTCGCGGAGCGGCGTAGCGAAGGCTCGCGGCTCCGCACGGTGACGCTGTCACAAGGGGCGGCGCGCACAGTGGTGGAGGCGCCGGCCGGGATCGGCGATCCGATCGCGCGGCCCGGGCGCGCGCAGATCCTGTACCGGCAGACGGACGAGGCGCTGTGGCTGGTCAATTCCGACGGGAAGCAGAACCGCCGGCTCAGTCTGGCAGCCGGGCGCATCGGAGCAGCCAATTGGGCGCCGGACGGCAAGACCATCCTCTACTTGAATATTCCCGAAGACCGAACGCAGTTGAACGCCATCCGCGAATGCGCGCCCGATACTAACAGCGACAGGCTAGTGGCCAAGACCAGCCAGTTCGCGCATTTCGGATTCAACCGCGACACGTCGGTGTTCGTGGGGGCGAGCCGCAATGCCGCGTCGCCGACCATATTGATTCTGCTGCGGCTGACGCGGCGGGAGCTGACGCTTTGCGAGCACAGGGCGAGCCATCCGGAAACGGTTGCGCCGGTGTTCGCGCCGGACAGCCAGCGCATTTACTTCCAGAGCGACCGGGACGGTAAACCGGCAATTTACTGCATCCACGTGGAGAAGCTGGTGGAGAAGACGCCGGGCACCTTGTGAGGGATGGTGGGACAGACGATCGACTTTGGTCGTCTGTCATGCCTCGCCAAAACACGGGCGCTTGACGGACGATAAAAACCGATCGTCTGTCCCACCTCCTTATCTTGCGACTGTTTCCTTGGGGGTCGAAAGGTAACCGACGATCTCGTTCTTCTGGACCTGGTTGATCACCAATTCGTAGGGTATGCGGCCACCCTTGGCGGTGTAGAACTGGACAGGCTCGTTGATGCTCTTGTCCTTCTTTTCGGTGAGCTTGTCATCCGCCATCACCAAGAGGGTGTACTTGTTCTTCTTGGCATCGACGTTCGTGAGACGCAGGGTGATGTCAGCGAAACGCTGGGGCTGCTTGGTCTTGGCGAGTTTGATGTCGAAGTAATTGCGCTCGCCCAGGCGCCTGAGGGCCGCCAGTTCCCTGGCGTTGGTGGCCACCAGGCCGCTCTGCACGCCCAGATCGCCGGTGACGGACTTCAGGTCGGCGATGGTTTTCTGTAATTCGGCCTGGGTCGCGGACACCTGGGTCTTCACGTTGCCGACATCGGTGGAGACATCGGCGATCCTGGAATTGGCGGCAGTAGCGGACCGCTTGACGTCGCTGATTTCGGAACTGACTTGCTGCTGCACCTTGGCTTGCTCGGCCTCGATCTGGCGGGCCAGTTGCTCGGCGCGGGCGGTGGCTTCGGCCTTGGCCTGGGCGGACATGGTCCGGGCCTGGTCGTGAAGCTGGGTGCGGGCGGCTTCCAACTCTTCCTTCAATGTTTCGAGGTGGCGCTGCTGCGCGGCCGTGGTGACCGAGGAGGCGTCCCTCAGATTGCTCAACCCCGTCTTGAGGGTTTCGTCCATCTTGGCCACGTCCGTACGGACATGGTCGATCTGGACGTAGAGGTAGATGTTGGCAGCCACGAGGGCAATGATGGCGCCGGCCACGAGCGCCGTGAACAGAGGCGAGCGTTGCGGCTGCGGCTCCGTATATGTCGGTGTGGTACTCACTTTGTGATACTCCTTTAAGCTTCTTTCAGTATAGATGGAACGGGGGGCACTCCGGTTTCGCCTAAGCGAGGTCGAAAGACTGGCCGGGCGCCGGGATCACCACATTCAGATTGTACGTGGAATGGAGCAGCTTGGCGAGTGTCTCGGACTGCTGGGGCTCGCCGTGGACCAGAAAGACTTTGCGCAGGGATGGCGCCAGCGGCCGGATCCACTCGATCAGCTCGCCCTGATCGGCGTGCGCGCTCAGCTCATCGAGGCTCGAAATCTCGGCCCTGACGCGCATGGGCTCGCCAAAGATCCGCACTTCCGGCCACTTTTCGATGAGCTTGCGGCCGAGCGTATCCTGCGCTTGGAACCCGGTGATGAGCACGGTATTCCGCGGATCTTCGATGTTGTTGCGCAGGTGGTGCAGGATGCGGCCCTGCTCACACATGCCGGAGGCGGATACGACCACGAACGGGCCGTGAAGGTCGTTGAGCTTCTTGGAGTCGGCGGCCTCGCGGATGTACTGGAGGCGCTGGAAGCCGAAGGGGTCCTCATGGTGGAACAGGTACTCCCTGGTTTCATCGTCGAAGCATTCCGGGTGGTCGCGGTGGACCGCGGTGATGTCCAGCGCCAGCGGGCTGTCGACAAAAATGGGGATGTTGGGAATGCGCTTTTCGTTGGCGAGCTGGTGCAGCAGGAGCACGAGCTGCTGGGTGCGGCCCACGGCGAAAGCCGGCACGATGATGCGTCCGCCGCGCCGCGCGGTGCGGTTCACGACGTCGGCAAGCTTGTTGATGACGTGGCTGACGTCCTTGTGGAAACGCCCGCCGTAAGTGCTCTCCAGGATCAGGTATTCGGCGGGCGGCATGGTCTCGGGATCGCGGATGATGGGGAGGTTCGGCCGGCCAATGTCTCCGGAGAAGCCCAGGCGGACGGGCGAGCCGTTCGCCGACTCCTGAAGCACGACAAAAGAGGAGCCGAGAATGTGGCCGGCGTCGTAGCTCACGTAGTTCAGGTGGGGGGCCAGGATCTGAGGGGAGTGGTAGGGCACCGCCTGGAGCAGCGGCAGGGCGCGCTCGGCCTCCGCCATGGTGTAGAGCGGCACCACGTGGCCGTCTTCCAGGCCCATGGACTTGCGGTGGTCGAGCCGCTTGTTGAGGAACTCGGCGTCCTTTTCATGGATATGGGCGGAGTCGCGCAGCATCCAGTGGCACAAATCGATGGTGGCCGGAGTGGAATATATGGGGCCGGAGAAGCCGTTTTTCACCAGGGTGGGGAGGTTCCCGCAATGGTCGATGTGGGCGTGTGAAAGAACCACGGCATGGATGGAGGAAGCTGGGAACGGAAGATTGCGATTCTTGCGGTCGGCGTCTTTCCGGCGGCCCTGGTTCAGCCCGCAATCGAGCAGGAAGCGCTGGCCGCCGGATTCCACGAGGTGCATCGAGCCGGTTACCTCGCCGGCCGCGCCCCAGAACGTAACCTTCATCTGCCGCCCCCCAGGAACATGATGGTTGCTTCGAAAGGGTCATGGTAGCGCATTGCGAAACAAGAAAGGGGGGTTCTGTTTGGGCAACCGGCGGCTTACGAAGGCAGTTCCGTGCCAAACGCCGCGGGGCCAACTGACTCGTCCCAGGCGTGCTCCTGAAGATCCAGGGCCGTCGCCAGGGCGCGGTCCAATTCTTTGGTCTTCTCATCGTTCAACCGGCCGATGAAGCGCGTCAGCATGGCTTTCGGCAAGCTCACGAGTTCGTCGCAGTGAATGCTGGAATCCCGCTTGAGGCCCTCTTCAATCCCAATTCGGACTTGAGTGCTGAGCCCGTCGTGCCGCGAATAGACAGGCGCGCAGATCACCGAAGAAAACCTCGTCTCAATCAGCGCCTGGCGGCTCACAACGACGAATACGCGCTGTCGCTTGGGATCCTGCGATCCCGGCTTCCTGACCAGGTAAAGCTCACCGCGGCTCACGGCAAGCCCTGGTATTCGAGGACGTCCATGGCTTCCCGGTTCAGACGGTCGGCGTTGGCGTTGATGATCTCCGTGTCTTGTGCTTCGCGCCGGGCTTTCTCCAGCCGCGCGAGGTAGGCGCGGGTGGCCCGCTCGATCAGGGCGGAACGGTTTGAATCAGCCCGGTCAATGCACTGTAGAAGGTCTTCCGGGAGCGTGATGGATGTCTTGATTCGCACAAGATAATTATACTACCACCGGGCAGATGCGTGATGGCCAGGACGGCCATGCGTCACTTCGTAGCCAGGTTCTCCGGCTCCCTTCCGAAGTTCGATGTTTGGCATGGGTTGGTGGACGAGATGGGATTCGAACCCACGACCCCGGCGTTGCGAACGCCGTGCTCTCCCAGCTGAGCTACTCGCCCACACCAGCCAGCAACTACAATATAGCAGATGGCGGTCTGGCAGCTCGGCAGGCAGATCCGACGAATGCGGCGGGATTGGGACCAGCGAGCCCGCGAAAACGCGCGCTACTACGTGGTCACGGGACAAGAGCGTTGGTCGGACGAGGAGTTCTACCAATCCGGCCAGGTCATGCTGGAAGAACAGATTCTGAACGACCTGCCCAACATCTGCCAAGGCATGGACCCGAAAGACATGAAGGTGCTCGAAATCGGGTGCGGCGCCGGGCGCGTCACGCGCGCGCTGGCGAGCTTCTTCGGCCAGGTCTACGCCGTGGATATCAGCCCCCGCATGGTGCGCCTGGCCCGGCACGCGGTGGAAGGGTTCCCGAACGTGCGAGTCTTCCGGAACAATGGCGTGGATCTTGGCGCGGTGCGCGAACACTGGTGGCACCGCTTCGGCCTGGGCGCCAAGCTGGAAGTCGATTTTGCCTTTTCCTGCATGGTGTTTCAGCACATCCCCAGCCGCGAAATCATCGAGAGCTACGTGCGCGAGGTGAACGGCCTGCTGCGGCCCGGCGGACTTTTCAAGTTCCAGGTGCAGGGATCGTCCCTGGTGGAAGTCGAACCCGACAACACCTGGGTGGGCGTGCCATTCACCGAGCGGGACGCACGCGAGATGGCGCAACGCTGCGGCTTCGAGCTGCGATACGAGCACGGCGCTCAGGACCAGTATTACTGGCTCTGGTGCTTCAAGACAGGGAAACCCCGATAGCCGCGGGCAATGGCTCAGGCGCCGTGGCCGGCGGGACGTTTCTGGTGCGCCTCCTGCTTCCGGCGAGTTGCCCAATACTTCTTCATCCTCTCGGAGACCTCCTGGCGCTCCTTGGGGGCCATGAACTTCCGGCCCCGGCGCTTGACGCCCTCGGTGAGAACCGGGACAACACCGGCACTTCGCTGCAATTCCTCCAGCGAAGCGATTACCCGCTCGAGTCGCTCTTTCTCGGCGTACAACTCCTGTATGGCTCTATATAGGTCCATCGCATGTTCGATCAGCGGAAGCAAACCGCACACTTTCCGTCTGCGGTTCATTGATATTACACCGGATGCGTTGCCTATAAAAGACTAATGAGTCACAAACGGCCAGTATGGTACCAGTTTAATGGCATGTTTAGTAATAGCAATATATCCCACTATAGCTAGGAGAAGTAGTAAGGTTAGGACGATAGTTGTGGCCGTACGCCACGGAAATCTTCGATTCTCGCGCCGCAATACCAGCAAGTAACCGGCGAAGATTCCGACATAGAACAGCAGGCACATGGGCACGGCAAACAACATCATATTGAAAACGTCGGGGGTCGGAGTCACGACGGCGGCAATGATGAAGATGATCAGGATGGCGTAGCGGCTGTGCCTCACCAGGAACCCCGGACTGACAATTCTGAGTAGTGTCAGGAAAAAGATAAGGACCGGGAGTTCGAAAACCAATCCTACGCCGAGAATCACGTTGACAAACAGGTCGAAGTACTCGGTGATGGAGACCATCGGCTCGACGTGGTTTCCGCTCCCGATGCTCAGCAGGAAGGTGAGGCCGTAGCGAAAGGCCACGAAGTAGGCGAACAGGCCGCCGAGAATGAACAGGCCGGCGGAGGTGAGCACAAACGGAACGGCCCATCGCCGCTCCTTGCGGTACAACCCGGGGGCGATGAAGGCCCAGACCTGATACAGGACCCAGGGGGAGGCGATAAAGATGGCGCACAGGACGGGCAGCTTGAACCAGATCACGTTGAAACTTTCCATGGGGGTGATCTGTTTGAGGGTGGTGGGGTAGCCGAGAGTCTTGAGGGCCTGAACGGCCGGCTGGGAGACGAAGTTCCAGAGCTGGTTGCTGAAAGTAAGGCTCAGGACGAAGGCCGCGGCCACACCCCAGAGGGCCCGGATGATGCGCGCCCGCAGTTCTTGCAGGTGTTCCAGGAAGGACATGCGCAGCATGCCATCTTCCTCATCGCCGGGATCACCTCCGGATGGCGGAGGCGGTGGCGGCGTCTTCCCTCCCCCGCCGGAGCGAGGTTCGGCTCTTTCCACCGCGGTCACGTAAGTGGAAGCGGGCGCGGAAGACACAGCACCGGTTTGGGGATCGCCGGTCCCCTTCGGCTCGTCGGAGGAATTCATTCGTTACGCGATGTGTTCAGCCGTGGAGGAAGCCGGCTCGGTGTGTCCGGCCGCCGTTTCGGCGCCGTGGGCGACAGTGCCCTCCGGCGCTTCGGCTGATGGTGACTCAGCGCCCTCAGGTGCGGATGCGCTTGCAGTGGATGGGGTGGCAACAGTGGAATCGTGAGTTTCGGACCCGTATGAACCCTCGGAAGTGGATTCATACGACGAATAATCGTAGTTGTAGGTATCGTACTGATACTGGTTGGTCACTTCCTTCAACGATTCGGTTTCCTGTTCCAGGCTTTTCATCTCCCGTTCGAACGTGGACTTCAGTTCGCTCTGGGCGCGGCGGAATTCGGTCAAGGCTTTTCCCAAGCTGCGACCCAGTTCCGGCATCTTCTTGGGGCCGAATAGGATCAGCGCCAGGAAGAAGATGAAGACCATCTCCGGCCAACCTAGCGGGCCCATCGTTGTTCTCCTCCCAATGAATCTTTCGAAACCATGATAGCACGCAAGGTTGAGCGGGCCGCGGAAGCGGGTGCTTGACCGTTTTGGGAAAACGCGGCGTGAACTGGGTTCGTGGGGCACGTTGGAAACCTGCGGCGGGTTGGCAACCCGCCAGTTGCGCCGGTAAACAACCGGCGCGCAGCTTGCCAAGCTGCCCCACAAGCGCGTCCACCCTCCATTTCCCCCAAAGCGGTCAAGCACCCCGCGGCAGCCCGCTCACTTGGGCAGCAGCGACAGGACGCCCGGGCTGGGGCTGGGAATCACGTGGGCGGCGATCAGGCGCCCGAGGCCTTCCACTTTGGCCTTGCCGGCATCCACCGCGGCCTCGACCGCCGCGACATCGCCCTTGATCAGCACCGTAATGTAGCCGCCACCCAGCTTCTCGCGGGCCAGCACTTCCACCGCGGACGTCTTCAACGCGGTGTCGATGGCCTCAAACACGGCCGTGAAGCCCTGCGTCTCAATGAGACCCACGGCGAAGGGCGATTGGCCCTGGTCGTTCATAGTTCCCTCCGGATACTGCACGGTCGGCTGCTCGATCAGCGGGCTGAAATCGGGCTGCGCTTCATAGGCGGCGCGCGAAAGCGGCGACGGCCCCGGTATCACGTGCACAACCGCTTCGGTGCGCATGGCATCGGCCGTCTCCCGGGCCGCGCGTGTGGCCATCTCGATATCGGCGAGCGGGCCGTAGAGCTTCAGGCACACCCCGGGGCTGTCGTTCAGCTCGGTCTGAAGCACGCGCACGCCGGCGGTCTTCTCCATGGCGTCGAGCACAATCATGGCCGGCGACCATCCGCCGATCTCGATAAAGGCCAGCGCGCCGTTCAGAGGACACCCCGCTTCTCGAGTTCGTGCATCACTTCGTAAATCACCTGTTCAATCTTGTCCTGCTCCGGCTGCCGGATGCGCGGCGCACAGCCGGCGGCGGGACGCTCCACCAGCTCGAAATCGGCCAGAATGCACTGGAGAACGGAAGCCAGCGCGGCGCCGCCGGCCTGCTGCGCGCCGGTCTGGGGCTGGCGCCCGTGGCCAAAGCGGAAGCCGCGCAACTCGGCGGCGGCGCGGAAGCCGTCGGGGAATTCGAAGGGGTACAGCATCGCGTCGAACAGCTCGAGGATGCGGTACTGCCACTTCATGGCTTCCTCGTAATTGCCGGCGCGGGAGAGATCATAGATGCGGCGGGTGACTTCAGGCACGGCGTTGCTGCTGGCATGGGTGCCGCCGTCGCAGCCGATCATCAGCATGGGAACGAGCACGGCCTCCCAGCCGGTGAGGAAGCAGAAATCGGGGCGCAGGGGGCGCACGGCGGAGATCATGCGCATCATGAAGGCGAGGTCGCCGGAAGAGTCCTTGATCCCCACCACGCGCGGAAACTCGGCCGCCAGCCGCCGGATGGTGGGAACGTCGATGGGGCTGGCAAACATGGGGATGTTGTAGAGCGTGAGGTCGATGGGAGAGTGGCGGGCGATCTCGGCGAAATAGGCGTATACGGATTCCGGGGTGAGTTTGTAGTAGAACGGCGAAACGATGGCGACGGCCTGCGCGCCCATGCCGGCATAAGCCTCGCAGGCGGCGAGCGTCTCCTCGACATTGGCTTCGGCGGCGCCGGCCAGGATGGGAACGCGGCCGCGGGCTTCATCGCAAACCACCTGGACGATGCGGCGGCGCTCTTCCGCCGTAAAACGCGTGAATTCGCCAGTGGAGCCGTTGGGGTACAGGCCATGAACGCCGCGCTCGATGAGCCAGGAGATGAAACGGCGCAGCTCGGACTCGTTGATCCGGCCCCGATCATCCAGCGGGACCAGCGTCGGAGCGAAGATGCCTTCGAGCTTAACGGACATGCGCGAGCGCCTTCACAGGTTTAACATCTTTGCTTCTCAGGGCGCAAACACGGGCCCGCCGTACGACCCCGGCGCTTACACCTTGAATCCGCAAATTCCATTTCGACGCGGAGCCGCGAAGACGCGGAGAAAAATGCGGAGAGGATAACAGATCGAGAGTTTCCTCTTCCCCGGGTTCGAACGCGGAGGGAGCGGAGACACGCGGTGTCAGCGAGGGGTATGCGTAATGATGCACGATTCTATTGAGGCCCTCCGCCCCACCTGAGGCCGCGTCCCGAGCCGAATCCTCCGCTGGCTCCGCGTTCGAACCTCCGGAAGCGGCGTGCAGCGTCTACCCACGCATCAGTCCTTTCTCTCTAAGTTCTTCTCCGTGTTTTTCTCCGCGTCCCTGCGTCTCCGCGTCGAGCATTGCTTGCCGGTCTGAGGCACAGCCTCGCTAGACAGGTCAAGAGAAAATTGCGCGTTCTTTCCGCCTCACCTGGCGTGTCCACGAATGGTGATGCCCAGTTCGCGCAACTGCCGCTCCGGAATGGCCGAGGGAGCGTCGCACATCAGGTCCGTGCCCCGCGCCGTCTTGGGGAACGGGATCACGTCGCGGATGGAATTCTCGCCGGCCAGAATCATCACCAGGCGGTCGAGGCCCAGGGCGATTCCGCCGTGGGGCGGCGCGCCGTATTCCAGCGCGTCCAGCAGGAAGCCGAAACGGCGGCGGGCCTCTTCATCGGTCATTCCGAGCGCGGCAAATACCTGGGCCTGCACGTCGCGGCGGTGAATACGGATGGAGCCGGAACCCATCTCGACGCCGTTCAGCACCAGGTCGTAGGACTTGGCGCGGCAGCGGGCGGGGTCGGCGGTCAGCTTGGCAAGGTCTTCATCGTGCACCGAAGTGAAGGGGTGGTGCGCGGCGTTCCAGCGGCGCTCTTCTTCGTCCCACTCGAACATGGGGAAGTCCACCACCCACAGGAACTGGAAATTCCTGGGGTCGAGCAGCTTATGGCGGTCGTTGAATTTCTGCGCGCAGTAGAGGCGCAACTGGCCGCACGCCAAGTAGACGGTTTCCTCGGGCCGATGGCCCTTGGGCTCGCCGGCCCAGGTGGCCAGCACGAGCAGGTCGTTTTCCCCCGCGCCGCAGCGCTCGCGCACCTTGGCCATGGGGCCGGGATTATCGCGCTCCAACCGCTTGGGATCGTCGTAGACCCTCAGGCCGCGTTCGTGGCCGAAGGCCTTGAACTCATCGCGCTCTTTGCGGCTGGGCGCGCCGGTTCCGGGAATGTGGATGGCGACCAGCGGCATTCCGGCATTCGCCAACTCCGGCAAGAGGTCCTCCACCGGATGCATGGGCGGGATGCGGCGGTCGGGCTTGTCGATGCCATAGTGGCTTAGGGCCTGGGCGTAGGTCAGGCGCGGGAAAGGCGTTTCCACGCGGAACCCGGCCACTTCGCAAACGCGCTGGACCAGCGGCTCGATGACTTCGAAAACCCGTTCCTGTTGGGGGAAGGACATCTCGAGATCGATCTGGGTGAACTCCGCCTGGCGGTCGGCGCGAAAGTCCTCGTCGCGGAAGCAGCGCACAATCTGAAAGTACTTATCGAACCCGCTCACCATGAGGATCTGCTTGAAGATTTGCGGCGATTGCGGCAGAGCATAGAAAGTGCCGGGCTGCACGCGGCAGGGGACCAGGTAGTCGCGCGCGCCCTCCGGCGTGGAGCGCGTCATGAAGGGTGTCTCGATTTCAAGGAAGCCCTGCGAATACAGAAACTCGCGCACGGCGAAGGAAACCTTGGAACGCAGGATGATGTTGCGCTGCATGCGCGGGCGGCGCAGATCGACGTAGCGGTATTTCAAGCGGACGTCTTCGCTGACGCCGACCTCCTCTTCCACGGGGAACGGCGGGGTGCGCGATTCGTTGAGTATCCAGATCTTGGACGCCACGACTTCGATTTCGCCGGTGGGCATGTTGGGATTCACGGTCTCGGGCGAGCGTCTCTTCACCGCGCCTTCCACGGCGATCACGTATTCGCCGCGCACCTCCTCGGCGCGCTGGTGGATGGCCGGATCGATGTCTTCGTGGAAGATCGCCTGGGTGAGGCCGTCGCGGTCGCGCAGGTCTACAAAAATCACCCCGCCATGATCGCGCCGCCGGTGGACCCAGCCCATCAACAGGACCTGCTGGCCCGCGTGCGAGGCGCGCAACTCGCCGCACATATGCGTGCGGCGGAGGTCGCCTAGAAAATCCAGTGCAACGGAGGTTTCCATATTCGATGTTATCAATTCAGGGCCGCGGCCAGCCTGGCGGCGATCTCGTCGCGGGTCAAGCTTTCCTGCGCGCCCGTCGACATATCTTTGAGCGCGTAACGGCCGGCGGCCATTTCGTTCTCGCCGACGATCAGCGCGAACCGCGCTCCCAGCTTGTTGGCCAGCTCCATGACGCGCTTCAGCTTGCCTTCGGCGAGCTCGACGGAAAGGCCCGCGCGCCGAAAATCACGCGCCAGCACGGCCGCGTGCCGCAGGGCCGGCTCGCCCAGCGGCGCAATGAAAAGGTCGAGCGCGGCGAGCATCCCATGGCTCTCCACGCTCATCACCAGGCGGTCTTCGCCGATGGAAAAACCGATGCCCGGTGAGCGCACCGTGGAACCGAGCGATTCGGCGAGACCGTCGTAGCGCCCGCCGCCCAGCACCGAATTCTGCGCGCCGAGCGATCCATGGACCACTTCGAACGTGGTGCGCATGTAGTAATCCAGGCCCCGCACCAGGCGCGGACGCACCTGGTATGGAAGGCCGCGGTCGGCGAGATATTGCTTCACGGCCTCAAAGTGCGCGTGGCATGGGCCGCACAGGTGATCGACGATGCTGGGCAGCTTCTCGATGATGGGCTGGTCGGCTTCCACCTTGCAGTCGAGCACGCGCAGAGGGTTGGTATCGGCGCGGCGCTGGCAATCGCCGCACATCCGCGGCGCCGCGGATTTCAGCTCTTGGCGCAGGCGCTCGACGTATTGCGGGCGGCAGTTGCGGTCGCCCACAGAATTCAGGAGAAGCTCGAAACCGGCCAGGCCGGCTCGCTTGAGGATCTCCACCACCATCTCGATCACCTCGGCATCGACTACCGGGGATTCCGAGCCGATGGCCTCAGCGCCGATCTGGTAAAACTGGCGGTAGCGGCCCTTCTGCGGGCGCTCGCGGCGGAACATGGGGCCGAGGTAGTAGAGTTTTTGCACGCCGGGAAGCTGGTCGAGGCGGTGCTCGATATACGCGCGGATCACCGAGGCGGTACACTCGGGCCGCAGCGTGAGGGAGCTGCCGTCGCGGTCCTCGAAGGTGTACATTTCCTTGGTGACGATGTCGGTTTCCTCGCCGACGCCGCGCGCGAACAGCTCCGTCTCCTCGAAGATCGGGGTGCGGATTTCGTGGTAGTTATAGGCGCGAAAAACCGCGCGCGCGGCGGCTTCCACGCGATTCCACACCTCAGTGGCGGGAGGCAGTAAGTCCCTGGTTCCTTTGACGGCTTTGATCAAGGTAGTTGGAAAGTCCATGCTACCATGGCGCGAACCTGCTCTTCGAAGTGGGGCAGCTTGTTAAGCTGCGCGCCGATTGTCAATCGGCGCGCGCGGCGGTTCTCAACCGCCGCGCAGGATGCCATCCTGCCCCACCGCGCCCACCTATGGCTTCTTTGCCCGGTAGTGGAACGTGTTCAGCTTGCGCTCGATATCGAACGAGCGGAGCATGGTGATCACTTCCGCGCCGGCCATCAGGACCGGGCCGTAGCCCTGCATGGCGCCGAGCTCGGTGGGGCGGTTGTAGTAGTAGACGGCGTCGTAGGCGGCGGTGGTGCTGACGCAGATGCCCTCGATGCGGCCGTCGGGAAGGACGCGTTTCGCAACCGCCTGCCACCCGGTTTGCGCGACCGGCGCATAGACGGGAGAGAGCCAGCCGCGATTGACTCCGCGCGCGATGGCGAACGTGGACATGGCCGACGCCGAGGTCTCCAGGTAGCTGTCGCTCTTATCGAGCAACTGATGCCACATCCCCGTGCCGGTCTGCGCCGCCGCTGCGCCCCGCGCCGCGCGCTGGAAAATCTCGAGCACCCGCCCGCGGCTGGGATGGTCCTGCGGCAGAACGCTCAGCAGCTCGGCGGCGGCCATCAGCCCCCACCCGGCGCCGCGGCCCCAATAGAATGGCGGGTCATCGGCGCCCTCGAACCAGGCATGGCGGTACCAGCCGGTGGACGGGTCCTGGAGGCGCTGGGACATCTGGATGACCTGCCGCGCGGCGTCGTCGAACCAGCTCCCATCGCCGGTCAGCCGCCCCATCTGCGCCAGGAAAGGGATGCTCATATACGCGTCGTCGATCCACAGTGAAACCGGCAGCGGCCGCGGCCGGGCGAGCGTGCCGTCGGGCATGCGCATCTGCTTGTGCGCAATGTGGTCCGCCACCAGGCCGATGGTGGCGCGGTAGCGCGGGTCCGGCTTCTTGGCGTAGGCCTTGACGAGCGCGGCCCCGATGGCGCCGCAATCGTCGAGTTCGCGCATATTCAGCAGCCGGCTGAAGCCGTGCGCCGGCTGGCCGGATTCGCTCTGCTGCTTGCGGAAATAGTCCAGGTGGTCGAATACGAAGTCGAAGTTCTTGAGTGTGTACTCTTGAAACCGTGGGTCGCCGGTCACTTCCGTGTCGAGAAGCATGGCGGCGAGCACCACCCCCATGGGATAGTCCCAGTCGTTGAACGCGCCGCCGCGCGAGTCGAGCGCCGCGGACGGGATGGGACGCGAAAGGTCCGTGACCGGCTGTCCCGTGCGGGTGTCGATGATGCGATACGGAGTCGATCGGACGAAGTAGCCGCGGATGCGGTCGAGCGTGGCTTTGATATCGGCCTCGGCCGGCACGACGTAGTCCACGCCGGGAGCGAGCGACGGCTGTGAGAAAGAAGGATCGCTGCGGCCCGGCGGCTGCGCCTGCGCGGACGCCATCAGAAGCAGCGCCGCCAACGGAATGATCCTCCCCGCGCGTCTTTTCCAATCCACTGAGATCCTCCTCGTCTTGCAGTGTGGCCCGCAAAATCAGGTATGAATATCAGATTCTAGCAAAGCACCGGATGGGTGTCGGCAAGCGCGGCGTTACAATCGTCATGTATGCGCCGCTGGCTCATTCTCATGCTGGCTTCCACGGCGATCGTTTTCGCGCAGAAGAAGCCGTTCGATTCGGCCGCCCTGATGGAGTTGAAGCGGATGAGCGATCCGCAGATCTCCCCCGACGGCAGGTGGGTGACATTCACCGTGCAGACCGTGGATGTCGCTGCGAACAAGAAGCCGTCGCAAATCTGGATGGCGCCGCTCAATGGCGGCGCCCCGCGCCAGATCACGCATGACGGCGAAGCCAACCAGCGCGCGCGCTGGTCGCCCGATTCCAAGCGGATCGCGTATGTCTCCGACCGCGGCGGGTCTTCGCAGATCTGGTTGATGGACCGCGACGGGGGCGACGCCAGGCAGGCCACCAGTCTTTCCACCGAAGCCGGCGGTGTGCTTTTCTCCCCCGACGGCAAGAACCTTCTCTTCACCAGCGACGTCTACCCGGAGTGCGGCGCCGACGACGCCTGCAACAAGAAGAACCTGGACGCGGAGAAGAACAGCAAGGTCAAGGCGCGCATCTACACCGAGCTGCTCTACCGCCATTGGACCGCGTGGCAGGGCAAGCGGCGAAGCCATCTGCTGGTGGTTGGGGTGACGGGGGGCGCGCCCCGGGACCTGACTCCGGGCACGCGCGATGTGCCGCCGTTCTCGCTCGGCGGGTCCGACGATTACGACGTCTCGCCGGATGGCCAGGAAGTCTGCTACTCGATGAACGCCGACCCGGTGCCCGCCATCAGCGCCAACTCCGATGTATACGCGGTCTCCGTCGCGGGCGGCCAGCCGCGCAAGATCACCAACACTCCCGGCGCGGATACCAACCCGCGTTACTCGCCCGACGGCAAGTACATCGCTTGGCGCGCGCAGTTTCGCGCGGGATATGAGAGCGACCGCTTCCGGCTGCTGGTGCTGGAGCGCAGCACCGGCAACGTCACCAACCTTACCGATAACCTGGACCGGTGGGTCAACAGCTTTACCTGGGCGCCGGACTCCACCGGCCTGTTCTTCACCACCACCGATCGCGGGCGCCAGGCCATCCAGTTGATTCCGGTCACGGGCGGCGCCGTGCGCATGGCCGCCAGCGGGGACAACGAGCTGGACGACATGCAGTTAACCCGCGACGGCAAGACCATGGTGTACACCCAGCAGACCGGCGTCTCGCCGGTGGAGATCTATCGCGCTTCCTCGACGGGCGGCGCGCCGGTGGCGCTCACCCATCTGAACGACCAGACTCTGAACGCCTGCCAGCTCACGCCGCTCGAAGAGTTCTGGGTGGATGGCGCGGAGGGCGCGCGCGTGCAAAGTTTCATGGTTAAGCCATACGGCTTTCGGCCCGATCGCAAGTACCCCGTGCTGATGCTGATCCACGGCGGCCCCCAGGGATTCTGGGGTCACAGTTGGACCTATCGCTGGAACGCGCAGGTATTCGCCGCCGCCGGCTACGTCGTAGTGATGCCCAATCCGCGAGGCTCGACGGGTTACGGCCAGAAGTTCATCGATGAAATCAACGGCGACTGGGGCGGCCGCGTATTCGACGACATCATGGCGGTGGCCGACCACATCGTGACCGACATGCCTTATGCCGATGCCAGCCGCATGACGGCGGCCGGCGCCTCCTACGGCGGGTACATGATCGATTGGATCCTGGGCCATACGCAGCGGTTCAAGGCGCTCGTCTCCCACGCGGGAGTGTACGACCTGGAGAGCGAGTTCGGCGCCACCGAAGAACTGTGGTTCCCGCTGTGGGAATTCGGCGGCACGCCGTGGGACAAGCCGGAGACGACCGCGAAGTGGTCGCCCAACAAATATGTCGGCGATTTTCACACGCCCACACTGGTAATCTGCGGCGAGCTGGACTTCCGCGTGCCGTACAACCAGGGGCTCGAGCTTTTCACCGCGCTCGAAATGCAGAAAGTTCCTTCCAAGCTTGTGGTTTTCCCCGATGAGGGCCACTGGGTTCTCAAGCCGCAGAACAGCGTTCTGTGGTACAAGACCGTGATCGACTGGCTGGATTCCTGGGTCAAGAAGTGAAAGCGATTCTGCTGATCGTCCTGCTGGCGCTGGCGGCGACAGCCGCGCTGCTGGTGATGTCCACCCACACGGTTCTGAGCCTGGCTGGCCCAGTCAAAACCATCGGGATCAGCACGCCCGTCACGGTCCGGATGGCGAACCCTCACGGCGTGCGCCGCTTCAGCGCGTATGCCGAGCAGAATGGCGAGCGCTATCTTCTCTATGAGCAGAGCGCCGCCGCGCACCGCTGGTTATGGCGCCGACACGAGCCCGCCCGGAGCGTCACGTTCGAAGCGGGCAAGAACAAAGCGCCGAACCTGAAGGAAGGCAAGGCGCGGCTGGTGGTGGAGGCCGTCGCCGACGACCTGCGCGGCAGCGCCGACACGGCTTCCTACGATGTCAGCGTCGTCCTCACCGCGCCGCGCGTGGTGGCCGACAACGCCCGGCACTACATCAACCAGGGCGGTATGGAACTGGTGACCTTCACCCCCGGCGGCTCGTGGAATGAAGCCGGCGTGAGAGTTGGAACATACGCGTTTCGCAGCTTCCCTCTGCCCGGGCACGCGGACCAGCGCTTTGCCATGTTCGCCTGTCCGTGGGACCTGCCGCCCGGCGTGACGCCGGTGGTCTACGCGCGCAACCTGGCGGGCACGGAAGCCACCGGGCGCTTCTGGTTCAAGCTGTTCCCCAAGAAGTTCCGCGAGCGCGATTTTCCGGTCGACGACGCCCTGATGGAAAAGCTTGTCAATTCCGTCGATCCCACCGGCACGCTGGCCGCCGGAGGGGACCTGCTCTCGCGTTTCCTCAAGATCAACGGCGAAATGCGTCGCCGGAACAACCAGCAGCTTGCCGATCTTCGGTTCAAGACCGAGGAGAAGGTCTTGTGGAACGGCCCGTTCCTTCACTACGGCAAGGAAGAGTCGATGTTCGCGGACGTTCGCGACTATGTCTACAAGGGCAAGCGGGTGGACCGGCAGGTGCACCTCGGTTTCGATCTCTCCGACGTGCAGAACGAACCCGTGAATGCCGCCAATGACGGGCGCGTGGTCTGGGCCTCGGACCTGGGCATTTACGGCAACTGCATCGTGCTGGACCACGGTTATGCGCTGCAATCCATTTACGGGCACCTGAGCCGCATCGATGTAAAAGCGGGTGACCTGGTAAAGAAAGGGCAAACCGTGGGCATTGCCGGCTCGACGGGCCTGGCGGGCGGGGTTCACGTGCATTTCAGCATGCAGATCGACGGGGCGCAGGTGAACCCGCGCGAATGGTGGGACGACCACTGGATCGACGATCACATCCTGAGCAGGTTGAAGTAGGGATCGCTTTCCACGCCTCACTCTGCGACAGACCTATGAGACCTGCAAGGAGTTGATTTCACTCAAGCAGGGAGATCGGCGCTAGAATGAAAGCGGATATGGGTCTCGATCGGATAACGCGCAACCCGGAAGTGATGGGCGGCAAGCCTTGCGTACGCGGGATGCGGGTCACCGTTGGAGCTATTGTCGGGCTAGTTGCTTCGGGCCACCCCAACTCTGAAATTCTGGCCGCATACCCCTACCTTGAAGAAGAGGATATTCGGCAGGCTCTCGCCTACGCCGCCTGGCGCGTCGAGGAGATCGAAGTTCCCCTTCCCGCGGCATGAAACTCCTGATCGACATGAACTTGAGCCCGTTGTGGGTCCAGTTCCTGGCCGATTCGGGTTTTGACAGCATTCACTGGTCCAACATTGGCCAGCCGTCCGCACCAGACACCGAGATTATGGACTATGCCAGTGCATACGGCCTGGTCATCTTCACTCACGATCTCGATTTCGGCGCGCTTCTCGCGAACCGCAAGACTCGCCAGCCGAGTGTCATCCAGGTCCGCACGCAAGACACCCTCCCGACTGCCATCGGCGAGATGGTCGTTGGCGCCCTGCACGCTAGCCGCTCGCACCTGGAAACAGGCGCCCTGGTCACCGTGGACCCGCACCGACAAAGGATTCGGCTTCTGCCAATCTAGGCGCTCGGATATCCGCGACATAGGAGAATTCGCCCTGTCCCATAAAGGACCGTTAGAGAGACAGTGGACTTGTCCCGATTTTTGAGACAACCAGTTAAGGCACAATTTTCATTAAACGGAGAATTGTGTCATGGGATTGTCTCGACGAACGTTCACGCGCGAAATGAAGCTGGCCGCGGTCC
>JBEKYW010000043.1:0-40059 GCA_049510555.1 Bryobacteraceae bacterium | reverse complement strand
GTAGCGAACCGAAACCACAGGCGGCCTCAACCGGCCGCCCAAACTCAAACCCGTGACCCCGTCGGCATTAGCTTATTGCGAGCAAAAAATGGTCTTGACAATGGGGTCCACTCTACAGATCCCTTCGACCTCCTTTGCAATGTCGCCTTCAACGCTCCGCTCCGCACGCGCCGCGAGCGCGCGGAAGCTCTGCGCGCCGACAAGAAGAACTTCTTCGATAAGTATTCGCCTGAAGCTCACGCTGTGCTGGATGAGATGTTGGATAAGTACATCGATTTCGGCACCGCCCAGTTCCAGATTCCCGATATCCTGAAAGTCGAACCGATCTCCAGACGCGGAAACGTGATGGAAATCGCCCGGCTCTTCGGTGGCGCCGCCCAGATGCGCTCCGCAGTTGCCGAGCTGCAAACGCTACTTTATACTGCATAGGCTAGACATTCTATGGCCCGGACGAAAACTACAACATCAAAGAAAGAAGTCCCGAAATCGACCGCCCAGCAGTTGGGCAGCATCGTCAAAACCTGTCGTCAGATCATGCGCAAGGACAAGGGCTTGAACGGCGACCTTGACCGCCTTCCCATGCTCACCTGGATCATGTTCCTGAAGTTCCTGGATGACATGGAGGACATCCGGAAGGAAGAGGCGGAACTGGCCGGCAAGCGCTTCCGCCCGGCGATTGAACCGCCCTACCGCTGGCGCGATTGGGCGGCAAAGCCCGACGGTATCACCGGCGCCGAGCTCATCGCCTTCGTCAATCAGGACGAAGCTGTCCGGCCCGACGGAAAGCGCGGAGCCGGCCTTTTTGCATACTTGAAATCGCTCCAGAGCGCTAACGGTGACCGCCGCGACGTGATCGCGCGGGTGTTCCAAGGCACCGTGAACCGTATGACGAACGGATTTCTCTTGCGGGATGTCATCAACAAAATCAATGAGATCCATTTCACATCTAAAGACGAAATCCATACACTCAGCCTTCTCTACGAGTCACTGCTGAAAGAGATGCGGGACTCGGCGGGAGATTCAGGCGAGTTCTACACCCCTCGGCCGGTCATCAAGTTAATCGTCAGCGTGATAGACCCGCAGCCCGGCGAGACCATTCTCGATCCGGCGGCCGGCACCGGCGGTTTCCTTGTTGAGTCGTTCGAGCATTTGAAGAAGCAGTGCAAGACCGCGGGTGATTTCAGACGGCTCCAGCGTGGAACGTTGTCTGGCATCGAACCGAAATCCCTGCCGTACCTTCTGTGCCAAATGAACCTTCTTTTGCACGGCCTTGAGTACCCGGAGATCGATCCGGAAAACGCGCTTCGCTTTCCGCTCCGCGAGATCGGCGACAAGGACCGGATGGACGTTATCATGACAAACCCGCCCTTTGGCGGCGAAGAGGAAAAAGGCATCCTGACGAATTTCCCGGAAGATAAGCAGACCTCTGAGACGGCCCTCCTCTTTCTGCAGCTCATCATGCGTAAGCTCCGGCGGCCAGTCGGCGGTTCGAAGGGCGGTCGGTGCGGCATGGTCGTGCCCAACGGAGTACTCTTCGGAGACGGCATCTGTGCCCGGATCAAGGAAGACCTCCTCAAGGAATTCAACCTTCACACAATCGTTCGGCTGCCAAACGGCGTCTTTGCACCTTATGCGAGTATCCAGACAAACCTCCTGTTTTTTGATCGTTCCGGCCCGACAAAAGAGGTTTGGTATTACGAGCAGCCTCTTCCCGAAGGCCGGAAGAACTACACCAAGACTGCTCCAATACAATTTGAGGAATTCACCGATTGCCTGACGTGGTGGAAAAAGCGTGAGGAGAACGAGCGCGCTTGGAGAGTCCCCACCGCGGAACTGCTTGCCCACGGCTGTAATCTCGACCGAAAGAACCCGAACGCCAAGGAAGACACTAAGCGCCTGCCTCCCGCCCAAATCGCTGTGGGCATTTCAAACAAAGAGCAACGCATCATGGAGATCATGGGCACCATCACCAAACTCCTAGCGAAATATGACGCATGAGCAAACCCTGGCCAAAAGCGAAGTTGGGTGAGGTACTGCGCCGATCGGAGGAAACGATCGAGCTTCAACCCGACGCGGAGTATCGACAAATCACCGTGAAGCTTTGGGGTAAAGGCCCCGTGCTGCGCGGCATCCTAACCGGAGCGGAAATCGCAGCCTCGCGCCAGATGGTTGCGCGGCGTGGTCAGTTTATCCTCTCCCGAATTGATGCTCGCAATGGTGCCCTTGGCATCGTGCCACCTGAACTAGACGAAGCTATCGTCACGAACGACTTCCCGGTCTTCAACGTCGTCGAGGAGCGTTTGTTGCCAACTTATCTCGGTTGGATGTGCCGAACAGAGTCATTCGTGGAGCAATGCAAACGAGCGAGCGAAGGCACGACTAATCGCGTGCGGTTGCAGGAAGATAAATTTCTGACTCAGGAAATATCGCTCCCACCATTGATGGAGCAGCGGCGACTGGTGGGGCGGATTGAGGAACTGGCGGCCCAAATCGGCGAGGCCCGCGTCCTACGCCACCAAGCCGCCGAAGAGGCCGAGGCGCTCGGAAAGGCGGGTGGCAATTTGCGCTTCATTGAGGCGAAAAAGCACTTCGGCTCGAAACGATTGGAAGACTTGGCGACAAGGATCACAAAGGGCGAGTCTCCGGAATGGCAAGGCTTCACCTACCAAGAGTCTGGCCCGTGCTTCGTCCGCAGCGAAAATGTTCTTTGGGGCAGCCTTGACCTGCGCAACGCCGTCCATATTCCAAGAGCGTTTCACGCCAAGCTGTCCCGCTCACAACTCCGAAAGGATGACGTTTTAATAAATCTCGTCGGCGCTTCCATCGGGCGCGTTTGTTCTGTTCCAGAGAATCTAGGCGATGCTAATGTGAACCAAGCAGTCGGCGTGATTAGCCCGAACCAGGAATGCCTGCTACCGGATTTTCTTGTTCATTTTCTTCTCAGCCCGGTTGCCCAAGACGAGATTCACGGCGGCAAGGTCGAGACGGCCCGCCCGAACATCTCGCTCGGTGACGTTCGGGACTTGGAAATCCCGACGCCCCCGCTCCCCGAGCAGCGCCGGATCGTCGCGGAACTGGACGCCTTGCAGGCAGAGTTGCACGCGCTGAAGCGTCTGCAAGCCGAAACCGCTGTGGAATTGGACGCCCTCATGCCCTCCATCCTCTCCAAAGCCTTCTCCGGCGAACTCTGATCATCCATGCCCAGATTTTCCAAAGCGTTTGGCATTCCTAAATCCCAGGCCGAATTAGACTTCGTTAACGTGCCGCTCCATACCGACGTGTGGCTTTTCATTGATCCGTTCGCGATCAGCCAGCGTCTTGATCCGTGGTCGCAGCAGTGTCACAGGACCCTAGCAGCCTTCTTCCAGCGAGTTATTGACGCGATTCGCTCGAACCGGTTGGGCGAAGCGCGCGAGTTGTTGTCCCATTTGCGCGAGCCAAACGAGATCCGCTTTGGCTTGTCGTCCAAACGACCAGCGGGAGCGGGTATCGGAGCGTTCCAGGCGCAGCAGCTTTTCGAGGCACTGAAGGACTCTTCTGCCGTAAAGACCGGCTTTCTCTCTTCGCTTGAAGAATGCGAGCTTATGATCGAAGGCATCGGGTGGGATAAGATCTCCGATCTCACAGCCAACGTCATCAGGCGGCATCTCGTCGAATACACACAGCGGCAGTGCGAACTTCATGGCGTTCCTGTTCACAGTGTCCCAATCGCGGCCTACTTTGATCCAGACACGCTTGACTGGGTATCGGGCTATGTCGACCTGCCAGTCTGGAAGGGATTGCCGGTTGTTCTCGTGCCGAAGGCGATTGCGCGATTCTCGCTGGCCTACGATCATCAAGTGTATTACCAGCACTTCGTCCTGAACTACCTCCAGAATGAGGCGTTGGAGGCGGCTTCGAGCTTGGTTCGCACGCTGAAGAACGGCAAGCGTGTCGTTTACAAGAAGGATCTGAAGAAGCACTATCCATGCACCAAGGAGTTCTTGTATCGGTTCTCTCGGGACAATCCTTCGGTCCTTGGCAAGTATCGCTCGGGCTTAGGGCGAATCGAGAAGGCCGGGCGCTCAACGCCCGTGGAAGAAGGCGACGAAAAGCTGATCGCGCAAGCGCTCCAAGACGCTTTGAAATCTATTCCGAAGGGCAGCACGGCAGCGTCTCAGTACCACAGCCTAATGATTGGTGTAGTCGAGTTCCTGTTCTTCCCGAACCTGCTCAACCCGACAAAAGAGCAGGAAATTCACCAAGGACGAAAGCGGATCGACATCCTGATGGAAAACGGTGCTCGCGGAGGGGTCTTTCATCGTCTGCACGACATTCGGAAGCTTCCCTGCGCGTTCGTTCCGATTGAATGCAAGAACTACACAACCGAAGTCGCAAACCCGGAACTGGATCAGCTCGCGGGCCGGTTCTCCGTCAATCGCGGGAAGTTTGGGATTCTTTGTTGCCGGGCGTTTGAAGATCGTGCTGTGTTCGTTGAGCGTTGTCGCGATACCTTCAAAGACGACCGGGGGCTGATAATGCCGTTGGACGATGACCTCGTGTTGAGGCTGCTCTGCAATGTGGAAGCTGGTTGCAGGAGAAAAATAGACGATGCCGTCACAGAGCTTGTCAATGAAGTCTGGGTGAGCTGAATCCGACCTCTGCTGGAACCGTCGGCAGCATCCAAATCGCGCGCGCTTTTTGTCAGCACGGGATCATCCAGTCGCCGATTTCTTGGGGGGCGACCTGTACACGA
Organism: Bryobacteraceae bacterium; assembly: GCA_049510555.1. Lineage (GTDB taxonomy): Bacteria > Acidobacteriota > Terriglobia > Bryobacterales > Bryobacteraceae > Fen-178. Next base: position 35,324 of record JBEKYW010000043.1, on the reverse strand, counting down.
TTTTGTACATGGGAACCGCCATATCAGCGGAGAGAGCGCACCGTGCGCACAATGGAATCAATAACTTGAGCCGGCTCAACATCCCGCCAGCGTCCGAATCCCTCTCTCTCCGCCAGATAGAATTAACATCTCACGCCATGCCACCGGCCCCTCGGTTCCAGCTTGACACAGGCTACGTGCGCACGTATTATGTGTATATGAACGTCACTCTGTCCATCGATGACGGGGTCATCCAGGAGGCGAGGCGCCGCGCCAAAGCCATGGGCACGAGCGTCAACCAGCTTGTGCGCGAGTACCTAGAGCAACTCGCGGGGAAGACCGATCCGAAGGCTGATGCCGCGGAGTTTGAGCGCCTCTCGCGCCCAGCCCAGGGCAATGCGCGCGGGTGGAAGTTCAACCGCGAGGAATTGCACGACCGGAGATGAGCGGGCTCGCCTTCTTCGACACGAACGTGCTGGTGTACGCCGACGATGCCTCGTCGCCGGAGAAACAAGACCGATCTATCGCGCTGTTTGCGGAGCATCTTCGCCGCGGGACGGCTGTAGTGTCGCTGCAAGTCTTGCAGGAGTACTTTGCGGCCGTGACGCGCAAGCTCGGGTTGGCTCCGGAGATGGCACAGCGGAAGGTCGAGATCCTGGCTCGCAGCAGAGTCGTGCGTTTTGAGGCGAGCGATGTGATCGCGGGGATCGAGCTCCATCGGCTTACTCAGATCTCATTTTGGGACGCTCTGATCGTTCACGCCGCGCGGTCGGCGGGTGCGGCAGTGCTCTACAGCGAGGACCTTCAACCCGGGGCCGTCCTAGGCGGGGTGCGCGTGGTCAATCCGTTTGTGAGCTAAACGGACCGAGATGCCGCTCGCTCATGGCGCGCCGCGAGCGAGCGGCAGGACACATCCGTGTCAATCCTCAGCGGACCGTCTGCCCGGAGGTTGTCGCAGCGTTGGACTCGCCGGCGCCCAGCACGAGCTTCAGTTTCGTGTCGCCCAAACGGATCTCCTGGATCTCATACTTGCCGTCGGTGACCCGGTAGCGTACCGAGGTGGCCGGGTACTTGGTGTCGACGTTCTCCAGTTTGGCCGGGACTGTGATGGGGGTCTTGCCGCCCTTGATCACGATACTGGAGTCCCCCACGTCTATGTTGTACGTGCCAGCCTTCAGTTGGGTCCCGGACACAACCGAGGGTCCGGACAGCGTCACAGAGTATGTCTTGGCGTTTGCAGTTGCTAACGCCGCAAGCAGGAACAGCGAAGCAAACGTTACCGCAGCTTTCTTCATGATCGTCTCTCCATTTTTGTCGGCCGGTTGGCGGATAGGCGATGCACTTCCGCAAACCGTCACAGGGATAGACGACTCCCTGGCGGCGATCTCTCCTTGCCGTTGTTTGCCGGCCCGGGTGTGGCCAGGGATGGCGCACAATGGCGTACTTTGGCGTGTTACCTGCCGCCAAAACGCCCCGGCGGCGAGGGGACGCAGTCCTCGGGGCGGAACTTTTGTGTACGAGATTCGTCAGAGTCTAGAGGAAGCGTGTGTAGCGGGAGGTTATCCTGCCTTTCAGACAGGCGCCTATGAGCAACCAGCGAGTGTTGAAAATGCCCGCTGTCGCACATCCCGGGCCTGAACGATCAGACCGGCCCGGAGATCGGTTGGACTCTTGGAAAGAGATCGCCGCCTACCTCAAACGCGGCGCGCGAACCGTGCAGCGTTGGGAACACGAGGAGGGTCTGCCGGTTCACCGGCTGGTCCACGACAAACTCGGCTCCATTTACGCCTACGAGTCGGAACTGGACGCATGGTGGTCCGGCCGCGAGGCGGAACTTGCCAACGAGGCCCCTTTGCGGGCGGAGGCCGCTCCCACGGTAGCGGTGCTTCCATTTGCCGACATGAGCCAGGAAAAAGACCAAGCCTACTTCTGTGAGGGCATGGCCGAGGAGATTCTGGACGCTCTAAGCAGGATACAGGGCCTGCGGGTTTCATCCAGAACCGCATCGTTTCATTTTCGGACGCCGGATGCAGACACCCGCGAGATTGGGCGCCGGCTGCGGGTCGGCACCCTGCTCGAGGGGAGCGTGCGCAAGTCGGGAGACCGGTTGCGAATCGCGGTTCAACTCACTGATGCGGAAAGCGGATTTCAGCTCTGGTCGGGCCGCTACGACCGGGAGATGAGCGACATCTTCGCGATCCAGGACGAAATAGCGGAAAACGTCGTCCGTGCTCTCGAGGTGACCCTGAGTCAAAACGAGAGGACGGCGCTCCGGAAGCCCCGTACGGCTGATGTCCGCGCGTACGACTGCTATCTGCGCGGACGCAAGTTCTACTACCAATACAGCCCGCAGGCGGTGGAGTTTGCGTTGCAGATGTTCATGCACGCGATGGAGTTGGATCCGAACTATCCTCAAGCCTACGCCGGGTTGGCGGATTGCTGGTCCTACATCTACCTTTACTCCGGCCGGAGCGAAGCGGTTCGCGAGCAAGCCGATTGCGCCAGCCTCAAGGCCGTGGAGATGGACCCCCGATCCGCCCAGGCTTGGGCCTCCCGGGGCCTGTCTCTCTCACTGAACGGAAAGGACGAAGAGGCCGAGAAGGCCTTTGAGTTGGCCATTCGGTTGGCCCCGGATCTCTTCGAGGCGTACTATTTCCATGCCCGCCACTGTTTTGTATTGGGCCAGTTTGAGAAAGCCGCGAGATTTTACGAGGAGTCCATGCGGGTAAACCCGGATGATTACCAATCACCGCTCCTGGTGGCCCAGATTTACGACGACCTCGGGCGTCCCGCCGAGGCAATCACGGCACGCAAGCGTGGAATCGAAGTCGCGGAGCGCCACCTGCGGTTGAACCCGGATGACGCTCGCGCCCTCTATATGGCTGCGAACGGGCTGGTGGCGCTAGGCGAACGCGCCCAGGGCCAGCAGTGGGCGGAGCGCGCCCTGACCATCCGGCCGGATGACCCCATGCTTCTTTACAACGTAGGCTGCATCTTCTCCCTGCTTGGCCGGGTGGAGCCGGCCATCGAGTGCCTGGAGAAAGCTGCCCGCAACGGCTTGACCCAAAAGGGCTGGTACCAGCACGATAGCAACCTCGACCCGTTGAGGAAGTATCCGCGTTTCCAGGAGTTGGTGCGGAAACTCGACTGATAAGCCTCGCGCGATCTCCAGTTTTCTGGAACTTCGGCCCCGAATTCGCGTCTGATTGGGTGGGCAGGACGGGATATGAGCACCGTGGCAGACCGTTTGGAACTCTGTGAGGCGATCCTGGACCTCATCGAGAAAAAGCGCGCGGCCACCGGCGACGGATCGCTGGGAGCGTCCATCGAACGGGTGATCCTCGACAGCCAATTCCAGGAGCTCGAGCGGGAGATTCTCGAGAAACCTGGCGCCATCGAGCCCTGGCTCGTCCGGCGCCGCCGGGGCGAAGCCTGACCTCCTGCTGTTGTCTTCCGGCCGGTCTTGTAAGAATCGCAGCAAGACACCCCCGGGATCTCTGCTAAACTTCGAAGATTGGGGAGTCATCAGTGCGGCACATTCTAATTTTGGTTTTCAGCGCAGGCCTGCTTGCGCTCGGCGGGTGCAGGCGGGAGCAGGCGCGTCCCATGGGCGGGCCTCCAGTGGTGCCAGTCTCGGTGGCCAAGGCCACCGAGGAGTCCGTCCCCACGGAGCTGCGGGTGGTGGGAACGGTAGAGGCATCCGCCATCGTGCAGGTGAAATCGCAGATCGCGGGCGAGATCGTTCGCACGGGCTTCACGGAGGGACAGAACGTCGCCCACGGCGATCTTCTGTTCCTGATCGATCCGCGGCCGTATGAGGAGGCGATCCGCCAGGCGGAAGCCAACGTGGCGCGCGACCGCGCGCAGATCGCCCAGGCCGAAGCCACGCTGGCGCGCGACTCGGCGCAGGCCAAGTACGCGGAAAGCGACGCCGCTCTGCAAACCGAGCTGCAAAAGGGCGGGCTGGCTTCGCGCTCGCAGGCCGACCAGTCGCGGACCAGCGCCGCTGTCTCCCGCGCCTCGGCGCGCGCCACCGAGGCCAGCATCGAAAGCGCGCGCGCGGCGCTCTCGAGCGACCTGACCGCCGTGGACCGGGCCAAGCTCGACCTCAGTTATTGCGAGATCCGCGCGCCCATCGCGGGACGCACCGGGAACCTGCTGGTGCATGCGGGCAACCTGGTGAAGGTGAACGACGTGCCGCTGGTGGTGATCCACCAGATCGCGCCGATTTTTGTGAACTTCAGCGTCCCCGAGGAGCACCTGCCGGCCATCCGGCGTCTCAGCGCCAACCGGAAACTGGAAGTGCGCGTGTCTTCGCAGGACACTCCCGGGCGCACCGCCTCGGGGTATCTCTCGGTGATCGACAATGCCGTGGACACCTCCACCGGCACCATCCATCTGAAGGCCACGTTCGAGAATCGCGATGGCCTGCTTTGGCCCGGCCAGTTCGTCACCGCCGTCCTGACGCTGGATACCATCCGGAACGCGACCGTGGTTCCCGCCGAAGCCGTGCAGGCCGGCCAGCGGGGCCAGTTCGTGTACGTGGTGAAGCCGGACAACACGGTGGAAATCCGGATGGTGGCCGCCGGCCGGGCATTCGGCAACAGGATGGTGATCGAAAAAGGAGTCGCTCCCGGCGACACAGTGGTCACGGATGGCCAATTGCGCCTCTATCCGGGCGCCATGGTGCGGGCGGTGGACGCCGGCAAGATCGGATCGGGGCCGCTGTGAACCTCTCCCAACTCTTCATCCAGCGCCCCATCATGACGGTGCTGGTGTGCTTTGCCATCGTGCTGTTTGGCACGGTGGCGTTCCGAACGCTTCCGGTGGCGGCGCTGCCGAGCGTGGATTATCCTACCATCCAGGTCAATGCGTTCCTGCCGGGGGCGAGTCCCGAGACCATGGCATCCACGGTGGCCACGCCACTGGAACGCGAGTTCTCGACCATCGCAGGCATCTCGCAGATGAGCTCGGTCAACTCGCAGGGAAGCACCCAGATTACCGTGCAGTTCACGCTGGGCCGCAATATCGACGCGGCCGCGCAGGACGTCCAGGCGCATATTGCCTCGGCCGGCGGCCACCTGCCGCCCAGCATGCCGCGCCCGCCGTCTTATCAGAAGGTCAATCCGGCCGAGCAGGCCGTGCTCTACCTGTCGCTCAATTCCGACTCGCTGCCGCTGTACACCGTGACCGATTACGCGGACATCATGCTGGCGCAGCGCATCTCCATGGTCGGCGGCGTATCGCGCGTGCAGGTCTTCGGCGAGCAGAAGTACGCCGTGCGGGCGCAAGTAGACCCGGACAAGCTGGCCGCGCACAACATCGGAATCGACGAAGTGCAGCGCGCCATCGCGGCCAGCAACACCAATCTTCCCACGGGCCGGCTGAACGGCGAGAAGCAGGCCTTCACCATTGAATCGAGCGGCACCCTGGCGAAAGCGGCCGACTATCGCTCCATCATAGTGGCGTGGCGGAACGGCACGCCGGTGCGGCTGGCGCAACTGGCCAACGTGATCGACAGCGTCGAGAACGACAAGCTGATCGCCTGGATGAACGACGTTCGCGGGGTAATTCTGGCGATCAATCGCCAGCCGGGAACCAACACGGTGGAAGTGGTGGACAACATCCGCCGCCTGCTCCCCGAGTTCCAGCGGGAGCTTCCGCCTTCGCTGCGGCTGTCGGTGGCCTTCGACACGTCTCAATCCATCCGCAACTCGATTCGCGACGTGGAGTTCACGCTGCTGCTGACCGTCTGCATCGTGGTGATAGTCATCTTCTTGTTCCTGCGCAACGTCTCGGCCACGCTGATTCCAGGTGCGGTGGTGCCCTTCTCCATCGTGGGCACGTTCGCGGTGATGTACCTGCTGGGCTACAGTTTGAACTATCTCTCGCTGATGGCGCTGACACTCTCGGTGCCGTTCGTGGTGGACGACGCCATCGTGATGCTCGAGAACATCGTGCGTCACATGGAACTGGGCGAGACGCGCATGCACGCGGCGGTCAACGCCGCGCGGGAGATCGGCTTCACCATCGTTTCCATGACCCTTTCGCTGGTGGCGGTGTTCATTCCCGTGCTGTTCCTCGGCGGGATTGTGGGCCGCCTGCTGCACGAGTTTTCGGTGACCATCGTAGTGGCGATCCTCATCTCGGGGTTCGTGTCACTGAGCCTGACTCCGATGCTCGGCAGCCGCTTTCTGAAATCGGAGCACGAGACCCGGCACGGCCTTCTCTATCGCGCGCTGGGGGGCGGATTCAACCTGCTGTTGCGCTGGTACGAATTCACGCTCAGAATCGCTCTGCGCCACAGCTTTACTACGCTGGCGGTGGCGATTCTGATGCTGGTGGGGACGGGATATCTCTTCTTTGCCATGCCGACCGGCTTCATTCCCAGCCAGGACAGCAGCTTCATGTTTGGCGTGACCCAGGGCCCGCAGGACATCTCGTTCGAATCCATGGCGAGGCACCACCACGCTATCGCCGAGATCGTGCGCGCGGACCCGAACGTTCAGGAGGTGGGGGCGTTCGTAGTTGGCGGCAACCAGGCGTTTTTCTTCGCGGGGATGAAGCCCCGTTCCGAGCGGCGGCTCTCGGTGGACCAGATCATCGAGGAGCTGCGCCCCAAGGTGGCGGCCGTTCCGGCGCTGTTCACGTTCATGCAGAACCCGCCGCCGATCACGGTCAGCGGCCAGAATTCGGCGAGCGTCTATCAGCTCACCCTGCAAAGTGCCAGCCTGAACGAGATCTACACCTGGGCCCCGCAACTGGCGGCCAAGATGCGGCAGCTCCCCGGGTTCGTGGACGTCAACACCGACATGCAGATCTCCGCCCCGCAGGTGATGGTGGATATCGACCGCGACCGCGCGCAGGCGCTGGGCGTCACGCCGCAGCAGGTGCAGGACGCGCTCTACAGCGCTTACGGCACGCGCGAAGTTTCGGTCATCTACGCTCCGGCGGATCAATACGCGGTCATCATGGAGGTGGAGCCGCGCTACCAGCGCACGCCGGATGCGCTCTCCAAGCTCTACATCCGCTCGTCGGCGGGGCCGCTGGTGCCGCTCGACACGGTGGTGCGGATGCGGCGGCAGACCGGCCCGCTCTCGATCAGCCATTTCGGACAACTGCCGGCGGTGACGGTCTCGTTCAACCTGAGGCCGGGATACTCGCTGGGCCAGGCGGCGCAGCAGGTGGACGACGCGGTCCGCGAGTTGCGTATGCCGGCCACCATCAGCACGGGTTTTCAGGGGACCGTGAAAGAGTTCCAGAGCTCGTTCCAGAACCTCTCGATCCTGCTGATTGTGGCGATCCTGGTGATCTATATCGTGCTGGGGGTGCTGTACGAGAGCTTCATTCACCCCATCACGATTCTCTCCGGCCTGCCCTCGGCGGTATTCGGCGCGCTGCTCACGCTGGTGCTTTTTCACAAGCAGCTCGACCTGTACGGCTTCGTGGGAATCATCATGCTGTTCGGCGTGGTGAAGAAGAACGCGATCATGATGATCGACTTCGCCATCGGCGCGCAGCGCCAGGGATCGAGCGCCTACGATTCCATCTGGCGGGGCTGCCTGCTGCGCTTCCGGCCGATCATGATGACCTCGATGGCGGCGCTGTTCGGCACGCTGCCGATCGCGCTCGGTTACGGCGAAGGCGCGGACGCGCGCCAGCCGCTGGGCTTGGCGGTGGTGGGCGGCTTGGTGGTGAGCCAGTTCCTCACGCTGTATATCACGCCGGTGATCTACCTCTACCTGGAGCGCTTCCAGGAGTGGCTGCGGAAAGACCGCACGGCCCAGGACGCCGAAGGGGCGGTGGCGCAGACGTAGCCCCGCCTCCGCTCCCTTACGGTCGCGGCTCTGTGAGAAGGCTTCGCACAGAGCCGCGACCGTAAGGGAGCGGAGGGTCCCGGCAGGGCGCGTCACAGCAGCCGGAAGTTTACGTGCACCAGCGCGGCGGTGACCATAGGCTTGCCGTTGCGATAGCCCGGACGGAACCTCCAGCGGCGCACGGCCTCGATGGCGCGCTCGTCCAGGCCCAGCCCCAGGCTTTGCCGCACGGTGATGTTTTGCGCCTGGCCGCGCGTGTCCACTTCGATATGCAGGACTACCGTACCCTGGATTCTGGCTTTGCGCGCTTCGTCGGTGTATTCGGGCTCGATCTTCCAGAGCAGGACCGGCTCGGTGACGGTACCCAGAAAACCGCTGCCGCCGGTGACTCCGCCGCCGGGGCCCGGACCGTAGCCGGGGCCATGGCTGCCCCCCACGCCGCCGCCTTCGCCGTCGCCAATGCCGCCGCCCGATCCGCGGCCTCCCGAAGGCGGCCCGGAAACCCCGTTGGGGTCGCCGAACTGCGGCAGCTCGATGGTGGGAAGCACGACTTGCGAACTCATCACCAGCGTGGGCTCCATGGGCAATTGCGGGTTCAGGTTCTCGAATTTGGCGACCGGCGGGGTGAACTGGCGGAGCGCCGCTTTGGGCAGCCGGCCCCGGCTGGCAGGGGTGTCGGAACGTGTTCCGCCGCCACCGCCCTCTTTTTCGCGCGGAACCGGCGCCAGGTACCTGCCAATGTCGCGCGCCGGGACAAGGGTAACAGGCAACCAGGTTGCGGATGGGTTCCTCACGCCGGTCAGGATCAAGACCACCACGATCGCGGCGGCGTGCAGGAGCAAGGAAAGAAACGCCGAGCGTCTCGGAGAAGCATACATAGCTTTCACCTGCCGCCGGAGCGCGTGCAGGTGCAACACCATTGTCCAACTGCTTCATTTCCAGGGCGCGGCCGGCTGCGGCTCGTGGAAATACGAAGACAGTGTGAAGTAACCGATGGCCTTCGCGATGCATCTCTCTTTAACAAAATGCGATTTGAAGAGAAGATCCCGCGGCGGAGCCTGCTGTCGGCGTTCGCTTTGTGGCCGGCGGCCCGCCTGCTGCGGAGCCAGCAACCCAACACCACCTTTTCCGCCGACGTCAAGGTGGTCAACCTGCTCGCCACCGTAAGGGACAAGCAGGGTCAAATCGTCCGCAACCTGTCCAAGGAGGATTTTCTCCTGGACGAGGATGGGCGCCCGCAGACCATCGGTTACTTCTCACGGGAGACCGACCTTCCCCTGACGCTGGGGCTTCTGGTGGACACCAGCGGCAGCCAGCGGCGGGTCCTCCCCGACGAGCGCAGCGCCAGCTTCCACTTTTTCGAGCAGGTGCTGCGGCCGGATAAGGACCTCGTCTTCGTCATTCATTTCGACTTCGAGGTGGAACTGCTCGTGGACCTCACGGCCTCGCGCCAGAAGCTCGAGAAGGCCATCGATCAGTTGCAGCCGTCGCAGCCCCAGTTGCAGCGCCAGCAGGGGGGTGGAGGCGGCTCCTATCCTTATCCGGGCGGCGGGCAAGGCGGGCAGCGCGGGGGCGGACGGCGCGGAGGCGGCACCACGCTCTACGACGCGGTCTTCCTGGCGGGCGACGACGATACGCTCATGAAGAAGCAGCGCGGGCGAAAGGCGCTGATTGTTCTCTCCGATGGCGTTGACACCGGCAGCAAGACCACGCTGGCCAGCGCCGTCGAATCGGCGCAGCGGGCCGATACCCTGGTCTACACCATTCTGTTCGCCGACCCGGACGCTTACGGGAGCAATATGGGCGGGTTCGGAGGCCCTCGCATGGGGCGGAGGGGAGGCATGGGTGGCGGCAGAGGCAGAGGCCCGGTGATGAATCGTCCCGACGGGAAGAAGGTTCTGGAACAGATCTCCAGAGAAACCGGCGGCCGGTTCTTCGAGGTCTCCCACAAGCAGCCCATCAGCAAGGTCTACGAGGCCATCGAAGAGGATCTGCGCAACCAATACAGCCTCGGCTACACTTCCGACCAGAAGGCCGCGGACCGCGGATATCGCAGAATCCATCTCACCATCAAGCAAAAAGGGATGACGGTACAGACCCGCGAAGGCTACTACCCGGGATAAGCGCTTACAGCGCCAACATCGACAAAAACTTGTCGATGTTGAGAAGTCAGCAGTCAGAAGCCGGAATCATTACGTGTGTGTTGCGCGTTTTGGCTTCTGACTTCCTCGGCTCCTGACTCCCGTGACCCCGCAGGGGCCACTTTTTCGCGGCGCAGTCCGCGAAAAACTCTAGCGTCATTTCACTTGCGCGAAGTTGCGAGCGGCGGCGCTCCAGGCGGGTGCGGAGTGAATGGCCTGGATAACCGCCTCGGGTTCCGTCACCACCGACCACATGGCCCGATGCCGCTCATCCATGAAGCGCTCCTCCACGCATCGCGAGAGCAACTGCACGCAGGAATCGAAGAAGCCGTTGACGTTGACCAGCACGATGGGGCCGAGATACAAGCCCAGGCGCTTCCAGGTAATCGCTTCGAACAACTCTTCGAGCGTCCCGCACCCGCCGGGCAACGCCACCACGGCGTCCGCCAGTTCCAATATCAACTGTTTGCGCTCATGCATGTTGTCGACGACTCGCAGCTCGGTGAGGGAGCGGTGCCCCCACTCGAGTTCATCCATGAAGCGCGGCAGGACGCCGGTCACCTTGCCGCCGGCGTCGAGGGCCGCGGCGGCCAGCCGTCCCATGGATCCCTGCGATCCACCGCCGTACACGATGGCGAGCCCGGAGCGGGCCAGCGCGCGTCCCAGGCGCGCCGCGGCTTCCAGGTACAGCGCAGGCGACTTCCCGCTGGAGGCGCAGTAGATGGCGACGGTTCGGATGGGTCTAACGAGGCTCATTGTTCCCTATCATAATTGGAGGGAGCCATCCTATGCTGATCGTTCACGTGCACGTGCGCATCAAGGCGGAACACATCGAGGACTTTAAGCTGGCCACCATCGAAAACGCCAGCAACAGTGTGCGGGAGCCGGGCATCGCCCGCTTCGACGTCATCCAGCAGGCCGACGACCCGTCGCGCTTCGTGCTGGTGGAGGTCTACCGCGGCGTGGAAGCGACCGCCAGCCATAAGGCCACCGCGCATTACCGGGCCTGGGCGGAAAAGGTGGCGGACATGCTGGCCGAGCCGCGCAGCCGCGTCACTTACGGAAACATCTATCCCGGCGACCAGGGTTGGTAATGGCCATGCGGTTCGAGTTCGCCACCGCCGCGCGCATTCTCTTCGGCGAAGGCACGGTGCGGGAGGTGGCGGCGGCCGCCGCTGCCATGGGCCGCCGCGCGCTGGTGGTGACGGGCGCGTCCCCGGAACGCGTGGCGCCGCTGACGGCGAGCCTGGAGGCCGCCGGCGTCGCGTGCCTGCCGCTGGCGGTGGCCGGCGAGCCTACTATCGATCTCATCCGCCAGGGAAGCGAATACGCGCGCGGCGAACACTGCGACCTGGTGATCGCCATGGGCGGCGGCAGCGCCATTGATGCGGGCAAGGCGCTGGCCGCCATGCTGGCCAACCCCGGCGACCCGCTGGACTACCTGGAAGTGATCGGCCGCGGCCAGCCGCTCGTACACCCATCGGCGCCGCTCATCGCCATCCCCACCACCGCCGGCACGGGTTCGGAAGTCACGCGCAACGCCGTGCTGGCTTCGCCCGAGCACCGCGTCAAGGCCAGCCTGCGGAGCAGTTCCATGCTGCCGCGGCTGGCGGTGGTGGACCCCGAGCTGACGCTGGGGCTGCCGCGCGGGATCACCGCATCCACGGGCCTGGATGCCCTCACGCAGTTGATCGAGCCTTACGTCGGAGTGCGGGCCAATCCCATGACGGACCTGTTCTGCGTTGAGGGTATCCGCCGCGCCGCCGGCGCGCTCCCGCGCGTCTGGGAGAATGGCGGCGACCGCGAAGCCCGGGCGGATATGGCCTGGGCCAGCCTGCTGGGCGGCCTGGCGCTGGCCAACGCCGGGCTGGGCGTGGTGCACGGCTTTGCGGCGCCGGTGGGCGGCATGTTCCCCGCCCCGCACGGCGCGGCCTGCGCCGCGGTGCTTCCGCACGCCATGGAGGTCAACCTTCAGGCTCTGCGCGCGCGGGCGCCGGCAAGCCCGGCGCTGCGGCGGTACGGCGAGGTGGCACGCCTCCTCACCGGCGGCTCCGAGGCCACGGCGGAGGATGGCGTCCGCTGGATCGCGGAAATCTGCCGGAGGCTGGAGATTCCGCCGCTGCGCGCCTATGGCGTGAGTGAGGCCGATATCACGGACCTGGTGGAGAAAGCGGCCCAGGCCAGCAGCATGAAGGGGAATCCGATTGTCCTGACGGCGGAGGAGCTGCGCCAGATCATCGCGCGGGCAATCTAGTGTTCTGTCCCACTTGTGGGGCGGCCATTCCTGGCCGCAGCCGGCTTTCAGCCGGCAGGACCCGCTAGAAAGCGGGTCCGCAGCCTGAATAGGCTGCCCCACTTCGATTCTTCCGTATCGGCGTGGAGTAAGCTATGATTCCTTCTTTATGCGAAGACTCTCCATTCCTATCGGCTTGGCGCTGTTCGTCCTCCAGGCCCGGCCAGCCAACAACTTTGCGCTGACCATCGACAACATCATGCGCGGCCCAGCGCTGGTGGGGTACGAACCGTCGCAGGTGCGTTGGTCGACCGCGAGCGACCGCATCTATTTTCAGTGGAAACAGGCCACTGACAAGGAAGACGCGCCCTTCGACACCTATGTTGTGAACCGCGACGGCTCCGGCCTGCGCAAGCTTTCCGACGAAGAAACCAAGCTGGCGCCTCCCGGTGGCGGCGGCGGATTCATGGGCGGGGGCGGCCGGGGCGGCGGCGGCGCGGAAGCCGACACCACCAAGGACAAGCGGCTCACGGTCTACGGGCGCGACGGCGACATCTTCCTTTACGACAACACCACGGGGAAGGTTCAGCAGATCACCAAGACCACGGACGTGGAGTCGAACCCTCACTTTCTGCCGGACGGCAAGCGGCTCTACTTCACGCGGGCGAACAACCTGTACGTGATGTCGCTGGATACGGGCCTGCTGGTGCAGATGACGGACATCCGGGCCGCGGCGGCTCCCGCCGGCGCCGTCGCTCCGGCTGGGCCAGTTGGGGGCGGCTTTGGGGGACGCGGCGGCCGGGGAGGCGCGGCGGCGGCAACCACCGGCGAGCAGCGCGGGACCGACAGCCAGGAGTACCTCAAGAAAGAACAGAAAGAACTGCTGGAAGTGGTCCGTGAGCGCGCCGCCTTGCGCGAGGAGCAGGACAAGAAGCGGCAAAAGGACAACCCGCGCAAGCCGTTTACGCTCCAGGCGCGGCAGTCGGTAGTGGGGCTCCAGTTGACGCCCGATGAGAAGTACGTCATGGCCACCGTTATGGAGGCCGGCAACGCCAAGAACACGATTGTTCCGAACTACGTCACCGAGTCGGCGTACACGGAGGATATCCCCGGGCGGTCCAATGTCGGGGACACCCAGTCCACCTCGCGGTTAGCCGTGATCAGCGTCGAAACGGGCGAAGTGAAGTGGGTGGACCACGGACAGAAGCGCACCCCCCGTAGCGCCGGCGGCGGAACGCCCGTTGCGGGTCTTGCCGCCGGTGGGCCTCTTCCGGACCAGCCACCGGCGGCGCCGCCCCCCAGGCCGCCGGCTTCGCTCGACCGCGACGTCCAGCTTTCGCTGCCGGTCTGGTCCGAAGACGGGACCAAGGCCGTGATCACGGGCAGGGCCGCCGACAACAAGGACCGGTGGATCTTCGCGTTGGATTCGGCCACGGGAAAGACGCGGATGCTCGCCAACCAGCACGATGACGCGTGGGTGGACGGTCCCGGCGCCAACACCATCGGCTGGATGAAGAACGATCGGGAGGTCTATTTTCAATCCGAGAAGACCGGCTACTCGCAGCTTTACGCGGTGGCGTGGGATGGCGGCGAGCCGCGCGCGCTCACCTCGGGCAACTGGGAGGTGTTCAACGTTCGCCAATCGAAAGACAAGTCGCATTTCTACCTCACCGCCAGCAAGGACTCGCCTTACGAACAGCATCTCTACGTAATGGACGGCGACGGCGGCTCGCTGACGCGCCTGACGAAGGAGCCGGGCAGGCACGTAACGACGGTGTCTCCCGATGAGCGTTGGATCGCCGATATCTATTCCTATACGAACAGGCCGCCGGAGCTGTACGTCGAGGAGAACCGGCCGCAGGCGGAGGGGAAGGGGCTGACCACCTCGCCCGCGCCCGAGTTCTCGCAGTATGCGTGGCTGGATGTTCCCATCGTGACCTTCACGGCCCGGGATGGAGTCCAGGTGCCGGCGCGCCTGTTCAAACCCGCCAGCTTCAAGAAGGGCGGACCGGCGGTAGTTTTCGTTCACGGTTCGGGCTATTTGCAGAACGTGGACCGCAAGTGGTCGACGTACTACCACGAGTACATGTTCAATCACATGCTGATGGAGCGCGGCTTCGTGGTGATCGACGTGGATTACCGGGGCTCAGCCGGATACGGGCGCGATTGGCGGACCGCGGTCTACGAACACATGGGCGGCAAGGACCTGGACGACATTGTGGACGCGGCCCGGTACCTGGTATCGCAGCACGGGGCGGACCCCAGGAAGATCGGCCTGTACGGCGGCAGCTACGGCGGATTCATCACCCTGATGGCGATGTTCACCGAGCCGGAGGTTTTCGCGGCCGGCGCGGCCCTGCGCCCGGTCTCGGACTGGGCGCTCTACAATCACGGGTACACCGCCGACATCCTGAACGTTCCGCAGACCGATCCGGAAGCCTACCGCAAGTCATCACCGATCTATTTCGCGCAAGGATTGAAGGGCGCGCTGCTGATCTGCCACGGCATGGTGGACACCAACGTCGAGTTCCAGGACACCGTGCGGCTGGTCCAGAAGCTCATCGAGCTGCGCAAGGAGAACTGGCAACTGGCGGTCTACCCGGTGGAGAACCACAGTTTTGTGGAACCGGCCAGTTGGGCCGACGAGTACAAGCGCATACTGGCGCTGTTCGAGAAGAACCTGAAGTAGATCCTGGAGCACGCACGGTTCGGGTGTCCGCGGAGGCGCCGGGCGCAACTTTCTTCCCGGCGGTGCGCTTACATTGGTAGCAGTCATGAGTCGATCTGCCGCAGTTCTTCTGGCGCTGGCCGCGGCGCTTGCCCAAAGCCCGGCGCCGCAGCCGTTTCAGGCCCAAAGGGCCCCGGAGACCGTGATCCGCATCAACGTAAACCTGGTCCAGGTGGACGCCGTCGTCACGGATTCCAAGGGCAAGCCGGTATCGGACCTGAAGAAAGAGGACTTCCAAATCCTTCAGGACACCAAGCCGCAGGTCATCACGAATTTTTCCTACATCACCATGAGGCCAGCGGGCGCGCGCACCGCGCCGGCCGCTCCCGCGAAGGGCGCTCCCCCGCCGCCACCCGCCAAGCTGAGGCCCGCGCAGGTGCGCCGCACGGTGGCGCTGGTGGTGGACGATCTGGGGTTGTCCTTCGAGAGCATCGCGCAAGTCCGGCGGTCCCTGAAGAAATTCGTCGACGAACAGATGCAGGCGGGCGACCTGGTGGCCATCATCCGCACGGGCGCCGGAATGGGCGCGCTGCAACAGTTCACCACCGACAAGCGCCTGCTTTACGCGGCCATAGACCGCGTGAAGTTCAACATGCTCGGACGCGTGGGCGTTAGCAGCTTCGCGCCGCTGGGAGCCGGAGGCATGGAATCCACCAGCTTCGCCGAATTTCGGGAAGAGAATTTCGCCGTGGGAAGCATGGGCGCCATCGGTTACGTGGTAGAAGGGCTGCGGGATTTGCCGGGCCGCAAGTCCGTAATCCTGTTTTCGGAAAGCATGCGGCTGTTCTACAGCGAGGGCATGAATCAGCGGGTGCTCGAGAGCGTAAAGCGCCTCAGCGACGCGGCCAACCGCGCTTCCGTGGTGATCTACACCATCGACCCGCGCGGCCTCCGGTCCTACCAGCTTACGGCCGCGGATAACACCAGCGGCATGTCGCCGCAGCAAATCTCCCAGGTTCCCATCGAGCGGTCGCAGGCGGCTTTCAACTCCCAAGACGGCATGGTGATGCTGGCGGCGGAGACGGGCGGTCTGTTCCTGCACGACACCAACGACATCGATGGCGCCGTGCGCCAGGCGATGGCGGATTCTGAGGGCTATTACCTGATCGGATACCACCCGGACGCGAGCACGTTCGACGCCAAGACCGGCCGGTTCCAATACCACCGCATCACCGTGCGGGTGAAGCGGCCCGGTCTCAAGGTCCGCTCGCGCACCGGCTTTTTCGGCACGCCGGGCGGCGGGTATCGGCCGGTGGCGCGTACCCGCCAGGCGGAGATCATGCACGCCTTGACCTCACCGTTTGCCTCGGGGGCCATCCACCTGCGCTTGACGGCGCTTTTTGCCAATGCGGCGAAGGCAGGTTCGTACATCAACTCCGTGCTGTACTTCGACGCCAAGGAGCTGAAATTCACGGATCAGCCGGACGGCTATCACAAGACGGTAATCGACATCGTGGCGGTGACTTTCGGCGACAACGGCCAGGTGGTGGATAGCTCCGATCGCACCTACACCCTCCAGGCCAAGGGCCAGACCTACGAGGACATTTTGAAGAAGGGCTTGGTCTACTCCATTCACCATCCCATCAAGAAGGCGGGCGCATACCAGTTGCGCGTGGCATTGCGCGACGCCACTTCCGAGGAAGTTGGCTCGGCCAGCCAGTATGTAGAGGTGCCGGATGTGGGAAAGGGCCGGCTGGCGCTTTCCGGGGTCGTGGTGAAGGAGGAAACACCGCAGGCCGGCCCGGCCACGGAGGAGCATCCCGAAGGCCAGATGCCCGAGGCGGACCCCAATGGCAGCGTCGCCGTGCGGATTTTCAAGCCGGGGGTGGCCATCACTTACGGCTACGAGATCCTCAACGCGCACGCGGATTCCAACCATCAGCCGGAGCTGGAGACGCAGACGCGGCTCTTCCGCGACGGCCAACAAGTCTACACCGGCCCCCTGACACAGTTGAACGGGACGAACCAGCCGGACCTGAAACGGCTGATAGCCGGGGGACGCATGAAACTGGGCCAGAAGATTACACCCGGAGATTACGAGCTCCAGGTGGTGGTGACCGACAAGCTGGCCAAGGAAAAATATCGCACGGTGACCCAGTCGATGGATTTCGAGGTTCAGCAGTAGCTCCAGGCGTCACCGAACCAATGCCGGGCCCGAATGGCCTATCGGCCTGGCACACATTGCTGCAATCCGCTTGCGCGCGGGTCCAGGACATTTTAAGATAACGGAGTAACCTTACTCCGGTTTTAGTGGGGGAGTCAGCATGATTTACTCGCGTTCGGCCGAATACGCAATTCGCGCGTTTGTCCACCTGGCGCAGGTGCCCGAGGGTAAGTACGCCATGGTGAAGAATATCGCTGGGCAGGAAGGAATTCCGGCTCACTTCTTGGCGAAGATCTTGCAGCAGCTTGCTCGCAAAGGTCTGCTCCGCTCCAGCAAGGGCCCGACCGGCGGCTTCGCCATGCGTGTCGACCCCGGCGAGGTCCGCTTGCTGGACATTGTCGAGGCCTTGGATGGCCTGGCGGCCTACCAGCAGTGTGCCAGCGGCCTTGCCGAGTGCAACGACGACATGCCGTGCTCGATGCACGATACCTGGGTTGCCCTCCGTTCGCGTATCATGGATTACTTAGGGCGGAATACCATTGCCGACCTGGTTAAGGCGCTGGAGCTGAAGAAGAGGTCTCTGACGACGACCAAGCGCAAGGCCAAGCGCGTGGCTTCCGCAAAGCGGGCCTGAAAGCCCGCCAACTCTAGGTAATTCGGAGGGCAGATGGGACAATCCGTCCTTGTCCCCATGGTGGTCGAGCAGACCTCCAGGGGGGAACGCGCGTACGACATCTATTCCCGGCTGTTGAAGGAAAACATCATTTTTCTGGGCACGCCGATCGATGACCAGGTGGCCAACCTGATCATCGCCCAGTTGCTGTTTCTGGAAGCCGAAGATCCGGAGAAGGACATCTCCATCTACATCAACTCTCCGGGAGGCTCCATCACAGCGGGCCTGGCGATCCTGGACACGATGGCGTTTATCCGGCCGGACATCGTGACCATCTGCGTGGGCCAGGCGGCCTCGATGGCCGCCGTGCTGCTCGCCAAGGGCACCAAGGGAAAGCGCTTCAGCCTGCCCAATTCCCGCATCATGATTCACCAGCCCTCCATGCAGGGCCTGGCCGGACAGGCGGCGGACATCGACATCTACGCCCGCGAAATCCTGCGCATGCGCGAAATTCTGAATATCATGCTCGCCGATGCCACCGGCCAGCCGGTGGAGCGCGTCGCCAAGGACGTGGATCGGGATTACATTCTGGAGCCGGAACAGGCCGTCGAGTACGGCATGATCGACCGCGTGATCGCCAGCCGCGATCTGGCGCCGGTGCCCATCAAAGGCTGAGTCTTGGCTGGCGGGAGATCAAATGTGGCGGGCGCGGCGCATGGCCGGTACCGCCAGCCCAAGGGCGCCTAGCATCATCAGCCAGCTTGCCGGCTCGGGGACAATGCCCAGGTCCAGGATGAGTTGGACGCGGCCATCCTGCACCCCGGTGGGGCTATTGGAGCCCTGCCAGTCGCCAATCGAGTGAGTAGAGGCGGAAAACGTCTCGGCCGAATCCACGCCGCCGAGGTAGAACATCCCGCCCTGCGCCGACAAGATGTCGGCCAAGGCGTTGCCACCCAGCCAGATATTCACGGTTGTCCCGTCAGTATTCGCGTCGAGCCACACGCTGGCATATGGTGACCCGTTTCCGATGTCGATGAAGCCACCAGCACCAACAGGATAACTGCTCAGACCGTTGACCGAAAACAGATGAGCGGTGTCCCCGGAATCCGCCGGCGAAAAGCCGCCCGAACAGCCGTCACATGGAACTGGCGGCTGATACAAGTCCAACCACGCCTGTAGCAGCGGCGCGCTCAACACGGGAATCGCGAACTCGAACCGGTCCCGCCATGGATCGCCTCCGCCCGGGTATGGGCCGGGGGGAGGGGTGAAGGCGTTGGTGGTCATGCCGGCAAAGTAGGACCCGAACTGATTGAAGTCGCCGCCACCATCGGCAGCGATCGCGCCGCGGCCCGAGGCATCAATAGCGATCGTGACTGCCCGCATCGGGAATGCCACGCTCAACAGCGAAAGCATCACACAGAGTAAACAACCTCGCATGGAACAACCCCCTAGTGTTTTTGGGAACGCGGCGCGGCCGCCGCGCGCTTGTACGCCGGTCCAGACCTAGACCAAAGCAGTCTACACTATAGCCCTGCTTCCGTTTGGCTGTAAATAGTACTAGGAGGCCTTAAATACTCATTTTGGGCTAGGACTACAGTACTCAGGCGGCCGATCTTCTCACTCATTATGAAGCCTGATAATCTGGACAAGACGGTCTTCCCATGACGCCACCACCAGCCAAACTTGCCGCTCTGGCGCTCGCATTGCTCTGCGCGGCGCCGGCCTTCGCCCAGGATTCTCTCACCCTCTGGTACCGCCAGCCCGCCAACCTGTGGGTGGAAGCTCTGCCGGTGGGCAACGGCCATTTGGGCGCAATGGTCTTCGGCGGGACCGCGCACGAGCGCATCCAATTCAACGAACAAACGGTCTGGACGGGCGAGCCGCACGATTACGCGCATCATGGCGCTTACCAGTACCTCGCCAGGATCCGGGAACTGCTTTTCGAGGGCCAGCAGAAGGAAGCCGAAGACCTGGCCATGCGCGAATTCATGAGCGTTCCGCTGCGCCAGAAGGCCTACCAGGCGTTCGGGGACCTGCTTCTGGATTTCCCGGCGGTCCGCGAAGCCGAGGTGACCGGCTACCGGCGGTCTCTGAATCTGGATACGGCGGTTGCCTCGGTCGAGTACACCGTCGGGGGGGTTACCTACCGGCGGGACGTCCTGGCAAGCTACCCGGCAAACGTGATCGTCGTGCATCTCTCGGCGAGCAGGCCGGGCAGCATATCTTTCCAAGCCGGTCTGAAGAGCGCGCACGAAGCGTCGACCGTCGCCCTCCTGCCCAGCGGCGAGCTTTCCATGGCCGGGCGCGTGAAGGATTCGGCGATCCGCTTCGAGGCGCGGCTGGCCGTTCAGTCCGCTGGCGGCGGGCGCGGAACGCGCGGCCGGGAGATCACCATCACGGACGCCGACTCCGCCACTGTGATTCTTTCCGGCGCCACGAATTTCAAGAGCTACCAGGACGTCACCGCCGACCCCGCCGCGCGCAATGATGCCGTGCTGGCCGCGGCGCGCGGCAAGAGCTTCGACGCGCTGCGCGCCCAGCACGCGGCCGACTATGAGCGGTTATTCCACCGCGTGTCTCTCGATTTAGGCTCCACGCCGGCCGCGGAGCTTCCCACCGATGAGCGCATCCGGGCCTTCGCCACGGGAAGAGATCCGCAACTGGTGGCGCTGCTGTTTCAATTCGGCCGCTACCTCATGATTGCGTCGAGCCGCCCCGGCGGCCAGCCGGCCAACTTGCAGGGACTGTGGAACGACTCCAACAATCCGCCGTGGGACAGCAAGTACACCGACAACATCAACACCGAGATGAATTATTGGCCGGTGGAAGAAACCAACCTTCCCGAGTGCCACCTGCCGCTGTTCGACGCTCTCAAGGACTTGGCGGCATCCGGCGCCATCACCGCCAAAGAACAATACAACGCGCGCGGCTGGGTGCTGCACCACAATTTCGACCTGTGGCGCGGCACGGCCCCCATTAACGCCTCCAACCACGGCATCTGGCAGACCGGCGGGGCGTGGCTCTCCACGCACCTGTGGGAACACTACCTGTTCACGGGTGACAAGACTTTCCTGCGCGACACGGCCTACCCGCTCATGAAAGGCGCGGCGCTGTTCTTCGCCGACGCGCTGGTCAAAGATCCGCGGACCGGCTACCTGATCACCGGTCCCAGCAATTCGCCCGAGCAGGGTGGCCTGGTGATGGGGCCGGCCATGGACCGCCAGATCGTGCGCAGCCTGTTCGGCGAAGTGGCCGCCGCCGGCCGGATTCTCAACGTCGACGCCGGTTTGCGGGACCAGTTGACCAGCCTGCGGAAGCAGATTGCGCCCAACCAGATCGGCAAGTACGGCCAGTTGCAGGAGTGGATGGAAGACCAGGACGATCCCAAAAACCAGCACCGCCACGTCTCCCACCTGTGGGGCGTCTACCCCGGCTGGGAGATCACGCCCTACGGCACGCCGGACTTGTTCGGAGCCGCGCGGCAATCGCTGATTTTCCGCGGCGATGCCGCCACCGGCTGGTCCATGGGTTGGAAGATCAACCTGTGGGCGCGGTTCCTGGATGGCGACCACGCCTACCGGATTCTTCAGAACCTGATCGCGCCGGCTTCGGAGAAACCAGCCCGCGCGGGGGTGTTCCCGAACCTGTTCGACGCGCATCCGCCGTTCCAGATCGACGGCAATTTCGGCGCCACCGCGGGAATCGTCGAGATGCTGCTCCAGAGCGACGATCCTTACGGCACGCCCACCAGCCTCACGCCCGTGCAAGCCGGGGACGCAGCCTTCGTGCACTTGCTGCCGGCGCTGCCCTCGGCGTTTCCCAATGGAAGCGTGAGCGGATTGCGCGCCCGCGGCGGGGTGGAAGTCGCCATCCTATGGCGCAACGGCAAGCTCGTAAAGGCCGCGCTGGCGGCCAGGGAATCCAAGCCGCTCAAGGTGCGTTACGCCGGTGAAGAGGTGGAGATCCAGACCAAGGCGGGGCAGACGTATGAGTTGGGACCGGATTTGAAGCTCTTGACAGCCTCGCGGTAGCACTTCAACCTAAGACTATGCGGGCCAGAGGCAAAAGTAAGCGCTGGGCGAAGTTCCGGTCATTTCGCGCCGGGCGGAGGCGGGCAGGCTCGATCGAGCCTTCCCCACGCCGATTCCCCACGTTCGCCGTGCCTCCCGGCGCTCCCGTGATTCTTGCATCCCGGATACAGCGCACCATCAATGAAGACTGATCGCGTCAGCCGCACCCCACCAGCGCCCGGTACCGCTCGTACGCCCGCTCCCACTCCTGGCTGGGGTGCGGCTCAACCGTGGTTAACGGGAATGAACTCCGCACCACCGCGCGCACATCATCGAGACCGGCCAGCTCGCCGGCGCCCATGGCTTGCACCAGGATGTTGCCGATGGCCGTGGCTTCGCTTGGTCCGGCCACCACGCGGCGGCCGGTGCAGTCGGCCACGAACTGGTTGAGCAGGGCGTTGCGCGAGCCGCCGCCTACAATGTGAATGACCTCGATCTTCCGCTGCCCCAGCTTTTCCAGGCTCTCCAGGACCTGGCGGTAACGTAGGGCGAGGCTTTCCAGGATCGCGCGCGCATATTCGCCGTGCGTCCGGGGCGGCTCCTGGCCGCTCTTGCGGCAATGCTCCGCGATCTTGCGCGGCATCCCGCCGGGCTCCAGAAACGCATCGGGATCGATGGTCGCGGTGAACGGGCGCGCTTCGGCGGCCATCCCGGCGAGCTGTTCATAGCTGTACTCCGCGCCTTCTTCGATCCACGCGCGGCGGCACTCCTGCAACAGCCAGAGGCCCGCGATGTTCTTCAGCAGCCGGATCTTGGCCGCCGCCCCGACTTCGTTGGTGAAATTCAGAGCCAGCGATTGCGCGTTGATGACCGGCGCATCCAGTTCCAGCCCCATCAACGACCACGTGCCCGAGCTGACGTAGCACCAGTGGTCGCCGCCTTCCGCCGGGACCGCCGCCACGGCCGCCGCGGTATCGTGGCCGGCGGTGGCGTACACCGGCGCGTAGGGCGGTTCCAGCATCTTGCCCAGCAGCGTCCCCGGCGGAACAATCTCGCCCAGGATCTTGCCCGGCAGCCCCAGGCGTTTCAGCATATCCATAGACCAGTTCATTCCGCGCGGGTTGAAAAACTGCGTGGTGCTGGCGATGGTGGCTTCCGATTTCGCCACGCCGGTGAGCCAGTAGTTGAACAGGTCCGGCATGTTGAGCAGCCGGCGCGCCGCGCCAAGGGCCGGCGATCCCGCCAGCTTCTGCGCGTACCACTGGTAAAGCGTATTGAGCTGCATGAACTGGATGCCGGTATAGCCGAACACCTGGTCGCGCGGCACGGATTCAAAGAGCTTCTCCATCATGCCGTTGGTGCGCGAATCGCGGTAGTGGCGGGGGTTGTCGATCAGCATGCCGTCCGCTCCGAGCAGCCCGTAATCCACGCCCCAGGTGTCGATGCCGATGCCGTCGAGCTCCAGCTTGCGCTCCCGTGCCGCCACGCCGATGCCGTGCTGGATCTCGTGCCACAGCCGCAGCGTGTCCCAGTAGAGCGCCCCCAGAACGCGCACCGGCGTATTGGGGAAGCGATGCAGTTCCTCGACAACCAGTTTGCCGCCGGAAAGGCTGCCCAGGAGAGCACGCCCGCTCTCGGCGCCCAGATCGAAGGCCAGGTAATGACTCATGAAACTGTCAGTATAATCCGCCGCCCGGCTAGGGATCAGGCCAGTGGGACCCCAGCCCCGCAGGGGCGCCAGAAAGTAGCCCAGCGCGTGAGCGCTGGGACGCTATCCGACGCCGGCCAGCCCCGGCAGGGGCGTAAGAAAGCGCCGCTCGCCGGCTACGGAGCGTCGCTGTCGAAGCCCATCTTCCGCCCCGCTCTCGTAAGGTGTCATCCGGCTATGCAACGGTGGCAAGCCCATTCTTCTCGACCACTGAATGGGTCATGCCGCCCCTGCGGGATCGGCACAACGAGGGATGAAAACGCGCTAGAGAGGGGGCATGCTTGAGGGTGCCGCTGGCGATTGGAGGTCGGTTGCGATTGGCGCCTTTGAGCCCGTCTGTGAATGTGGCCCGGGACGTATCGTTGGAACAACGGATTGGAGCCTCCGCCGCAAGGTGGAGAGCCCGAGAAGGATAGTCAGTCTTTCTTTTCGCGTCCCTCGCCTAGCGGCAAGGAGGCTCCGTGCAAGTAGTTTACTCCCGCTGCTGCGGGTTGGATGTGCACAAAGACGTGATCACGGCCTGCGTGCTGGTATTCGACGAGAAGGGCCAGCGGCAGGTTCGAACGAAGGAGTTTCGAACGTACTGGAAGGAGTTGCAGCGGCTGAAGCTCTGGCTTTACGTCAACCGGGTGGAGCACGTGGCTATGGAGTCGACGGGCGTTTACTGGAAGCCGGTGTGGCATGTGCTGGAAGGCCATTTTCCCTTGCTGTTGGCCAATCCCTATCACATGCACAACATCCCCGGCCGGAAGACCGATCAGAACGATGCCGAGTGGATCGCCGATCTGTTGGCGCATGGCTTGTTGAAGGCCAGTTTTGTTCCGCCGCGGCCGATCCAGGAACTGCGCGACTTGACGCGCTATCGGGTGAAGCTCATGGGCGAGTTCAACCGCGTGCACAACCGGATAGCGAAGGTTCTGGAAGACGCCAACATCAAGCTCGGCTCGGTGGCCAGCGACATCCTCGGGGTGAGCGGGCGCAGGATGATCCGGGCCCTGATCGCGGGCGAGCAACGGCCAGAGTGGCTGGCCGACAAGGCCGTCAGCACGCTCCGGAACAAGAGGGGAGAACTGCGACTGGTTCTGCGCGGTGAGGTCAGCGGACATCACCGCTACCTGCTGCAGGAACTCATGGACGATCTGGAACGAATCGAAGCCAAGATCGGCCGTATTGAAGCCGAGATCATCCAGCGGACGGCGCCCTACGAAAAGCAACTGGAACGGCTGGACACGATTCCCGGCGTGGATTGGGTGACCGCTTGGACTCTGCTGGCTGAATTGGGCGACGACATGAGCGCGTTTCCAGACGCCTCGCACGCCGCCAGTTGGGCGGGGCTGGCACCGGGCAGTTATGAGAGCGCCGGCAAGAGGAAGAGCAGCCGCACGCGCCACGGCAACCGCTGGTTACGGCAGGCCCTCTGCCAAGCGGCCTGGGCCGTCGCACACAAGAAGAACTGCTACCTGACGGCGAACTTCTACCGCCGGGCCTCGCGGAGTGGAACCAAGAAAGCCATCATCGCCACGGCCCACCAGATCCTCATCATTGCCTTCCACATCCTACGCGACGGCAGCGTGTACCAAGAGCGCGGCGGCGACTACTTCGACCGCTTGAACCCCGAGCGGACGCAACGCCGGCTCACGGCACGACTGGAGCGGCTAGGCTGGCGGGTGGTTCTGAGGCCGATCGAGGACTCGGCCGATGCGCCGACACCTCCACGCAAAAGAGGGCGGCCATGCAAATGTACCGAGCGCGGAATCGACTGCAAACACAGGCGGTTATAATTCGGAGTTTTCGAAGGATAGCAGCTTGAGCGAGGCCCCGGAAGGCCGTTTTTCGCCGCGCTCCCACTTGCTGACCAGACTGCTGGTCACGTTGAGGTAGTTGGCGAAAACGGTTTGGCTGACGTGTTCTCTCTCCCGGATCGCCTTGATCTCTTGAGGCTTCAATGGCCGGATCGGCGTGAGGCAGGCATCATCGAAGCGCCGCATCGTCTGTTTGTCGATGGCCCCAACATCGTGCAAGGCCTCCATGGTTTCATGGATGGCCGCCATCGCATCGCTTCGATACTTTTTGCTCATTTGCTTTTCACCTCGCCACCGGTCGCCGCCTCCGGGCTGTCACGCATAGTCCCCGCGTTCAACCACCGTCCCTACGGCGCTTCGGCGACAGCGGCATTTCGATGAACTCATAGCTTCCCGGCGTTGCCGCATTAACTTTGGCTGCTATCGCCGCTCCGTGGTCACGCACCACGGGCCAGATATTGGACCCGAGCACGACCAAGACGAGTTTTCGGCCCGCCAGGTTTTGCTGGTACCTGATGTTCTGATCGGACGTGACCATCACGTTGAATCCCGACGCTTCCGCCGGCTTGAGAAGTTCGCTGTTTTCAAGCTGCGGATGCCACTGCATCTCGACGAAGGTGCGCACCTCATGTTCCGACAGGAAGCGCCCTACACCGACCGGGACGTTCTTGTCAAATACGATGCGCAATGCGGTGACTCTTGGCGTAAGTCAAAATCGCCTCGATACGATCCGCCGGAACCTCAAACTGTTCTACGATTTCGGCGACGCTCACGCCATAGTCGAAGTTATCGACAATCGCGTTGACCGGCATCCGCGTGCCGCGCAGCACAGGAGCGCCGCTCTGCACTCCGGGTTTGACTTCGACGAGCGGGCATTCCGACCAGTCGATTTCTTCTTTCGTAGCCATTGGCGGACCTCCCGGCCACTATGATTCCATGTTACCCGGAAAGCCAGCGACGTCTTAGCCCGGCTCCGGGCGGTTGCCTTCAGCCCCCCGTGTCTCTTCGCTGCGAAGCCGCGCCGCGATTGCTTGCGAGGTCCACGTCTCACAAAGTTTCGGGACGGAGGCCGGCGAGATTATTCCGCGTCCACCCATGCCCGTGTTTGCTGGAAGCGCTATTCTGGAAGAAGGAGGCCCGACTATGGCGATTCTCGATTGGTCGCAATGCCCCGCCGTGGAGAGCATCCCCGCCAAGCGTAGTGGCGCGTGGGTGTTTAAGGACACCCGTATGCCGGTTTCCACCGTTTTCGAGAACCTCGAATCCGGTGCAAGTATAGAGGAAATCATGGAGTGGTTCGACGTGACACGGGAACAGATTGTAAGCGTCCTCGAATTTGCAGCCCGCAGCCTTGATGTCCCACCTCCCGCCGACCGCTCGTTGACGCCCGTCGATGCGCATTCTTTTTGATCACGGTACGCCCGCGCCGCTTATCCCGTTCCTCGAAGGCCACACCGTCACGAAAGCGAAGGACGCCGGTTGGGACAAGCTGGTCAACAGTGAGCTGATCAAAGCTGCTGAGAAGGCCGGATTTGAGCTACTCCTGACCACCGATAAGAATATGGCGGCGCAACAGGATTTGAAGAGTCGCACAATTGCGATTGTGGTACTCGGAAATTCGCAATGGCGGATCGTGCAACGCTACGTCCGGAGGATAGCCGCCAGCGTCAACGACGCGACACCGGGGAGTTGTGTTGAGGTGGATATCCCTTTCAGGTGATCGCGTTCCGCACGTGTGTTACTCTGTGGGGCGGGAGGCCAGATGGAAATCGCGGGCGTGATCGCCGACGGTGTGTTGCGCGGTCAGCACGGAAAACGCCAGGCCGTTCAGCGCTTGATTTCTCTGGGGCCTCGCGCAGACTTCATCAGTGCTGCGGTCACGACACTGTGCAATCAGTTCCGATGCTCAACGGGCGATGCCTTTGCCATCCTGCGCGGGATCCAAGAGGAGAATGTGATCGCGACGAGGCCGCACGATTCACTACGTTTGAGCGGTGAACTGTCAGATAGCGAGCGGATCAGTGTGTTGCAGTTTGAATGGATTGCTCCCGATACTGAGGTGTGACTATGGCGCTCAAAGTAGCTGCCATTTGTGCTTTGTCAACGACATCGGTTCTGCTCGCTCAACAGAGCATTGACGGGCCAAAGACATTCCAGTTTGGAGCGACAGCGGAAGAGACATACAAGTTCCAAGGTGCGCCAACGAAATGGTACGTTCCTGAGGCCGGCCGTTATTTGAAGTCTATAGAGGAGTTTAAAGCGGCGGTGGGTGTGTGGTCCGAAATCCGTGATGTGTACATGCGTGAGACACCCACGAATCTGTACGAGATTCAAGTACAGTGGCGAAGTGACAATAGAGCTTCGCGCCTTCACCCGATACTGCGGGTGCACAAACTCGAAGTGTTGGTCGATAAGCCGACGTCTGTACCGGCGACACTGAAGGACATCGCTGAATCCAAAGACATATGCAAATCAGGGTGCGACCTATATGGTCTAATCGACGAACTTGAGGTTTACCCTTTCGTTCTCGCATTCCCTGCCAAACCAACGGCCGAACAGTTGAAACAAGGAGCGGATCTAGCAACCGATTACAAGCCGGAGCAAGCGGAAAATCAATGGTGCGTCGCTCTTAAGCTGAAGCTGGAACGAGGAAAACTGGGCGACACCAAGCCCCCGAATTGGAGCAATGGCAAGGTGATTGAATTCGAAATTGGCGTGTTTACCTTGTCTTACGAACTAAGACCACGCGGACCCAAATCGATCGAGATCGGTGTATGGATGCCATGAAGAGGGAGATGGGCAGCCCCGGCGATCAGCACTCGGCGAGCGCCCCAGGACCCGCATTAGAATAGGGTGTGGCGCAATTCGTTGGTGTGACGTGCAAAAGTTGCGGTCGTGATTTTGACATTGCCGAAGTAAAGGAAACCGGGTTGAAGCCTCCGCCCTGGGATGATCCGAACCACCTCCAACAGAAACGATGCCCTTTCCCATCCTGTCAGAAGTGGAACCACTATGCCAGTCATGATCTGCTCGCTGAACCGCTCTATGGGCCGGACACGGACGGTCCTGCCTTCTATCGCCAGCAGAGTGGCAGGGAACGCTAACCCCGGCAGCCGGCACGAGCTGTGGTTTCTCAAAGAACAAGTTTCGGAACGACAACCCTCACCAGACATCGGTGGACAGGAGATTGCCCTTGATCGTCAGCTTCCCCTTCATGCTTCCAATCAGGGCAGCACACCCGCAACCGATCGGAATCACTTTGGCCACCGGCTTGCCGCGTTTCGTGATCACGATGCCTTTCGCCCTGAGGTCATCCAGCAAGCTCAGGCACTGTTCCCAAAATTTCGAAGCGCTGCTCCGCCGCATCGTGTCCACTTCACGCCCCCGTCAGCCCCAGCCCCGGCCGGTTCGGCAGCACCAGCTTGCCCTTCTCGACCAGCACTCCGTGGAACGGGTCGTTCGAGATGAGCAGGTTGCCGTCGAGATCCGCGTAATCCACCAGCGGCGAAAGATGCGCCGCGGCCGTCACCGTCACCGAGCTCGACACCATGCAGCCCAGCATCGTTTTCATGCCCAGCGCCTTGGCGATCTGGATCATGCGGTGCGCCTCCAGCATGCCGCCGCTCTTATCCAGCTTCACGTTCACGCCGTCGAACGCGTCCCTCAGCTTGGGAATGTCGGAGGCCCGCTGGCAGGCTTCGTCGGCGATGATCGGTATGTGCACGCGGCTGCGAATCCAGCGCGTCTCTTCGATCATCTCGGCCGGCAGGGGCTGCTCGATGAACTCGACGCCCATCTTCTCCAGCCAGTTGATTTTTCTTACGGCCTCTTCCTTGTCCTTCCAGCCCTCGTTGGCATCCACGCGCAACGGTTTCTTGGTCACGCTGCGTACGGCTTCGATGGTGGGCTCGTCAGTGGCCAGGCCCACCTTCACTTTCAAGATGGGGAAATCGGCGGCTTCCCGGGTCTTCTGTTTGGTGATTTCGGGGGTGTCGATGCCGATCGAAAACGTGGTGAGCGGCGTGTCCTTGGGATCGAGTCCGAACCAAGTGTAGAGCGGGATGCCGAGCGTTTGTCCGACCCAGTCCATGAGCGCGATATCGATGGCCGCCTTGCCCGCCCATTCACCCGGCACGCGCCGGAAAACCTCGGCCATCACCTTGGCAAACTGCATGGGGTTGGCGGAAAGCAGTAGGGCGC
The DNA here is from genome assembly GCA_049510555.1 of Bryobacteraceae bacterium. Taxonomy (GTDB): domain Bacteria; phylum Acidobacteriota; class Terriglobia; order Bryobacterales; family Bryobacteraceae; genus Fen-178. The sequence continues at coordinate 5,989 of JBEKYW010000043.1, read as the reverse complement.
GCACGGATTCCACCGCCTTCCGCGCGCCTTCCGCGTCCTCGTGGTAGCGCACGATGGGAGCGCCTTCGCCGTGGCCCGTGATGCCGTCGCGCGCGTAGGCCACGTGCAGCGTGTCACGGTACTGGCTCGAGGACATGGTGGTGGTCCAGGTGTGCTGCAAGTTCAGGCGCACGATCTTGGTTTCGAGGCTCGGGCCTGCCGGCGGGGTGCCCTGTGGGCCCAGCGCCGGCGCCGGGCCCAGAGGGCACCCCGCCACGGCCGCGGTTTTCAGGAAGTTCCTGCGGTTCATTTCGCCCTCCTCATGGCCGCTAGCAGCCGCGACCAGTGGGGATCGTCCAGGTCGTCGATCCGCACCATCGGTGTACGCCAGGTGGTGGCGTCGATGAACTTGCCGTCTCCCAAATACACCCCGGTGTGGGTGATCTTCTTCTCCGAGCCGCCAAAATAGAGCAGGTCGCCCGGCTTCAGGTCCTTACGCTCCACCGGCACGACGCCGCTCCAGTCCGCCTGTGGCTGCGCGTCGCGCGGCATCAGGACGCCGCGGCGGCGGCAAAGCATCTGCGCGAACCCCGAGCAGTCGTACCCAAAGCTGGAGGTCCCGCCCCAGGTGTATGGCAACCCGAGGAAGCGCTTGCTGAACTCGATCATCTCAGGGATGCTGAGCGGCTTGGCGTCGAACGCCACGTCGCCGGCCTGCACCCAGCCCGAGCGGTCGTCGGGCAGCCGGACTTCGAGCCACCGCTCCTCCGGCTCCGCGACCACCTCGAGTTTCGTCTCGAACGGCACCGTGAGGAGCGGCGCATGCGCGGTCACGCTGGCCTCGCGATAGAGGTGCGCGAACAGGCTTTGCACCTCGGCCACGCGCCCGCTGGCGGCGTAGGCCTTTCCCGGCAGCAGCGCCTTGAGCGGCGTCCAGCCGGTGTAGTCGTCCGCCGTGCGGATGCGCGCCCAGCCCTCCTGCTGTTCCATCAGCCCCACATTCGAGCCGTAGATCGCCTGCGAAACCACGTCGGCGTCTTCGCTCGGCTTCGAGTACATGTTGGCTACCGGTTGGAGCACGACCGCGTTCGGCAAAGCGGCCGCAAACAGAGCTAGCATTGCAATTCCAGGCATTGGTCTCCTATCAGCGTACCGCAAGCGGTTCAAGTGCATTTGAAACCGTTCACTGGTCTGTAGTACACTCAATACTTACTCCAGTGGTTCCGACGCACTCCGTGTGTTCCGGCTCCCAATCGAGGTTTGCATGCACGCGATCATTGAAACCGGCGGAAAACAGTACCGGGTTGCTCCGGGCGACGTCATCCGCGTGGAAAAACTGGCCGGCAATGTCGGCGACGAAGTCGAGCTGCCCGTCAAGGCCGGCTTTGAGGATAGCGGTGAACTCGTCCCCGGCGGCGTGGTGAAGGCCACCATCATCGGCAACGGCCGGGGCGACAAGGTTCTGGTGTTCAAGTTCAAGCGCAAGAAGCAGTACAAGAAAACCATCGGCCACCGCCAGTCCTTCACCGAAGTGAAGGTCGGCGACTTTGCGACGGAGGTGACGCATGGCGCATAAGAAAGGCTTAGGCAGTTCCAAAAACGGGCGCGACTCCAACGCGCAGCGTCTCGGCGTGAAGGTCTTCGGCGGCCAATTGGTCCCCGGCGGTTCGATCATCGTGAGGCAGCGCGGCACCAAGTTCAAGCCGGGCCTCAATGTCGGCTGGGGCAAAGACGATACGCTGTTCGCCAAGGTGACGGGCGTGGTCGAGTTCAAGGACCGCGGGCAGATGGGCAAGTTCGTCAGCATCACGGTAGTCGAATAGCCCCGGAAACCCTTCTCACGAGGCCGCCGGTTTCGAGCGGAGCCGGCGGCTTTTCTATGTTCATCGACGAAGCGCGAATTCTGGTGAAAGCCGGCGACGGCGGCAACGGCTGCCTGGCCTTCCGCCGGGAAAAGTATGTCCCCCGCGGCGGGCCGAGCGGCGGCGACGGCGGCCGCGGCGGAGACGTCGTGCTGGTCTCCACCCAGCACCAGAACACCCTGCTCCAGTTCCGCTTCAATCCCGAGCACAAGGCCGAGCGCGGCCGTCATGGTGAGGGCAGCAACCGGACCGGCGCCGAAGGCCGCTCCGTCGAGCTTCAGGTGCCGGTCGGCACCGTGGTGTACGACGAATCCACCGGCGAGCGCCTCTACGATTTCACCCAGCCCGGCGAGCGCTTCACGGTGGCGCGCGGCGGCAAAGGCGGCAAGGGCAACGCGCGCTTCGCCACCTCCACTCACCAGGCGCCTACCGAGCACGAGCCCGGCCACCCCGGCGAAGAGAAACGTCTGCGCCTCGAGTTGAAGCTTCTGGCCGACGTGGGCCTGGTGGGCTTCCCCAACGCCGGCAAGTCCACGCTCATCTCGCGCATCTCGGCCGCGCGGCCCAAGATCGCCGACTATCCGTTCACCACGCTGGAACCGAGCCTGGGGGTGGTCCAGTTCGACGACTTCCGCAGCTTCGTGGTGGCCGACATCCCCGGCCTGATTGAAGGCGCCCACCTGGGCCACGGCCTGGGAATCCAGTTCCTGCGGCACATCGAGCGCACGCGCCTGCTGGCGCACCTGGTGGACGTGTCGAACGCAAGCGGCCGCGACCCCGTGCGCGACTTCGAAACCGTCATCGAAGAGCTGGCCAGTTTCAGCAGCGACCTGGTGGGCAAACCGATGATCGTGGTCGCCACCAAGATGGACGTTGCGCAAGACCCCGCGCGCGTGGCGTCGCTGCGCGACCTGGCGGCCGAGCGCGGCCTCCCCTGCTTCGAGATCTCGAGCGTCACCGGCCAGGGCATCGAAGCGCTGAAGTTCGCCATGGCCGAGCGGGTGCTGGCTCACACTCCCGCGGAGTGATACCGTGGGCGGGAAGGCCTTGACCATTGAAGAAGCCGCGCGCCACCCGAAAAGCGAAGCTGGAAGCTCTCAAGAAAGAGAGTGAGCTGGCGTTGCGCGACCAGATCCGGCGGCTGCTGGCCCTCCCCCCAGAACGCCGCACCCATTTTCTGCGCAAACGGATTGGCTTGCGGATGTCGTGCGTCTGATCTCCATTCGGAGCGGACTTGTGGTACGTTTCTAGTCGAAGAGGCAACCCATGAAATATGTTCTGGTTCTCATGCTCCTGGCGCCGGCCCTGTTCGGCGCCGCCGCCATCCGCCCGCAAAATCTCCGCTGCGAATACCGCGCCAACCCGCAGGGCATCGACGTCACCGACCCGCGGTTGAGCTGGGTCCTGGCGGCCACCGACGCCAAAGCGCGAGGTCTCCGCCAGACCGCCTATCGCGTGGTGGTGGCCTCCAGCGAAGGCGCCCTCGGCGCCAACACCGGCGATCTGTGGGACAGCGGCAAGGTGGGATCGGACCAGTCGGCCAGCGTAGTTTATCGCGGCAAACCTCTTACTTCCGGCGCCGCCGCCTTCTGGAAGGTGCAGGTCTGGGACCAGGACGCCCACTCCAGCGATTGGAGCGCGCCCGCGCAGTGGTCCATGGGGATCCTCCGCCCTGAAGATTGGCAAGGGAAGTGGATCGGCCGCGACGAAGCCGGCGTCTACAAAGATCCAGGAAGCCCCTACTGGGCGCTGGAGCATGCGCGCTGGATCTGGGACACCGCCGGGGCGCAAAACGGCGCGCCCGCGGGCGACCGCTTCTTCCGCGAGACCTTCACCGTTCCCGCGGACCGCAAGGTGACGCGCGCCATCTGCATAGCCGGCGCGGACAACCAGGCCGATGTCTTCTTCAACGGCGAGAGCATCGCCCTTGCATCGAGCGCCGCGTTGCCGCGGATCACCGACGTCACGGCGCGCATCCATGCCGGAGACAACCTCATCGCAGTCCGCGCCACACACTCCGCCGCGGGCAGACCGGCGGGGCTGATCGCCGCGGTGCGCGTCGAATTCGCCTCCGGCGAGCCGCTCCTGGTTCAGTCCGGCAGCCATTGGCGCGCCTCCGCCAAGCCCCAGGACGGCTGGGAAAAACCAGGGTTCCTGGACGCCGCCTGGCCCGCCGCCAGGGAACTCGGCGACTATGGCATGGCGCCATGGGGCCTGGCCGGCTTCACGGCCGAGCACCGCCTGCCCGCGCGCCTGCTGCGCAAGGAATTCCAGGTGGAGAAAAAGGTCCGCCGCGCCACCGTGTATTACTCCGGACTGGGCCTGTCCGAGTTGTACCTGAATGGCGCCAAAGTGGGCGACCACGTCCTCTCGCCCGGCCTGACCGATTACGACAAGCACGTGCTGTATGTGACTTTCGACGCCACCAGGCAGCTCGCCGCGGGCCGCAACGCCATCGGCCTGATGCTTGGCAACGGCCGCTACTACACGCCGCGCAACGACGGCCGCACGCGCCATTTCGGCTATCCCAGGGCCCTGGCGCAGCTCAACGTCGAGTACGAAGACGGCAGCCGCGCCAGCGTGGTTTCCGACGAAACCTGGAAGGTCACCACCGCCGGCCCCATCCGCGCCAACAACGAATACGACGGCGAAGAGTACGACGCGCGCATGGAGCCGGCCAACTGGAGCCGCGCGGGCTTCGACGATTCCAAGTGGGAACCGGCTCAGGCCGTCAGCGGGCCCGCGGGCGTGCTCTCCGCGCAAATGGCCGAGCCGCTGCGCGTCACCGAGACCCTCAAGCCCGTCAGCGTCAAGCAGCTCCAGCCCGGCGTCTACATCTTCGATATGGGTCAAAACATGGTGGGCTGGTGCCGCTTGAGAGTCTCCGGCCCCCGGGGCGCGCCGGTCATGCTGCGCCACGCCGAGACGCTCAATCCCGATGGCTCGCTCTACGTCGCCAACCTCCGCACCGCGCGCGCCACCGATCTCTACACGCTCAAGGGCGGCGGCACGGAAGTCTGGGAGCCGCGCTTCACCTATCACGGCTTCCGCTACGTGGAGATGACCGGCTTCCCGGGCCAGCCCACTGCCGCGGCGCTGGAAGGCCGCGTGGTCCACGATGACATGGAGAAGTCGGCCGACTTCACCAGCTCCAACTCCCTGCTCAACCAGATTCACCACAACATGTTCTGGGGCATCCGCGGGAATTACCGCAGCATCCCCACGGATTGCCCGCAGCGCGACGAGCGCCAGGGCTGGCTTGGCGACCGCTCCCAGGTGAGCCGCAGCGAGGCTTACATGTTCAACGTGGCGGCCTTCTACTCCAAATGGATGACCGACCTCGCCGATTCGCAGAAGGCCGACGGCAGCGTTCCGGTGGTGTCGCCGAATTATTGGCCGAACTATTATGACGACCTCACCTGGCCGGGAACCTTCATCTTCGTTCACGGCATGCTTTACGACGAATACGGTGACAAGCGCCCCATGGAACGGAATTACGGCGCCATGAAAAAGTGGATCGACCACGAGGCCACTTACCTGAAAGACGGGCTGATGCCGAAAGACCAGTACGGCGATTGGTGCGTCCCGCCCGAGGACCCCAAGCTGATCCATTCGCTGGACCCTGCGCGCATCACCGACAAGACGCTGCTGGGGACCGCGTATTACTACCAACTGCTGCGCACCATGGCCCGTTACGCGCGGTTGCTTGACAAGCCCGCCGATGCCGCCGATTTCGAAACGCGCGCCGATCAAGTGAACGCCGCCTTCCAAAAGCGCTTTTTCAAACCCGCCAGTAGCATCTACGACAACGGCACGCAGACCTCCAGCATCCTGCCGCTCTACTTCAACATGGTGCCGCCGGATAACCGCGCGGCGGTGTTCGAAAGCCTGACCCGCAACATCGAGCAGAAGAGCAACGGCCACGTCGGCACCGGCCTGGTAGGCGCGCAATGGCTGATGCGCACGCTCACCGACAACGGCCGCGCCGATGTCGCTTACCAGATCGCCACGCAGAAGACCTACCCCGGTTGGGGCTACATGGTCGAGAAAGGCGCCACCACCATCTGGGAGCTATGGAACGGCGACACCGCCGACCCCGCCATGAATTCCGGCAACCACGTGATGCAGATCGGCGACCTGGCCGTCTG
>JBEKYW010000042.1:0-42339 GCA_049510555.1 Bryobacteraceae bacterium | reverse complement strand
AGCGTGCCGCGCAGCTTGTTGACCACCAGCGTGGCCAGCGCTTCGCCTTCCACTTCCTCGGCGATGATCAGCAGCGGCTTGCCGGAGCGCGCAATCTGCTCGAGCAGCGGCAGCAGGTCCTTCATGTTGCTGATCTTCTTCTCGTGGATCAGGATGTACGGCTCTTCCAGCACGACTTCCATCCGCTCCGCGTCGGTCACGAAGTAGGGGGAGAGATAGCCGCGGTCGAACTGCATGCCCTCGACGGTTTGCAGCTCGGTGGTCATGGTCTTGGACTCTTCGACCGTGATCACGCCATCCTTGCCGACCTTGGTCATAGCTTCGGCAATGATGGTGCCGATGGTCTTGTCGCTATTCGCCGAAATGGTGCCGACCTGGGCGATCTTCTCGTTGTCGGAGACCTTCTGGGACATCTTCTTGACTTCTTCCACCGCCACGTCGACGGCCTGCTCGATGCCGCGCTTCAGGGCCATCGGGTTGGCGCCGGCCGCAACCGCCTTCACGCCTTCACGGAAGATCACCTGCGCCAGGATGGTGGCGGTGGTGGTGCCGTCGCCGGCCACGTCGCTGGTCTTGGACGCCACCTCGCGCACCATCTGCGCGCCCATGTTCTCGAGCGGGTCCTTGAGCTCGATTTCCTTGGCCACCGTGACACCGTCCTTGGTGATGGTGGGACCGCCGAACTTCTTCTCGAGAACCACGTTGCGGCCCTTGGGACCGAGCGTCACCTTCACGGCGTCGGCGAGCTGGTTGACACCGCGCAAAATCGCCTGACGGGATGCTTCGGAATATACAATTTGTTTCGCCATCGTTTCTCCACTCCTTAGGAAGCCTTCTTCGCCGCTTTGGGCGCAGCTTCGAGAATTCCGAGGACCTCGTCCTCGCGCATGATCAGGTACTCATTGCCATCCAGCTTGATGTCGCTGCCGGAATACTTGCCAAACAAGATCCGGTCGCCCACCTGGACGTCCAGAGGAACCACTTTGCCGTCTTCCAGGCGCTTGCCCTTCCCCACCGCCACGACTTCGCCCTCCTGGGGCTTCTCTTTGGCCGTGTCCGGGATGTACAGGCCGCCTTGCATCTGCTCTTGCTGTTCAATCCGTTTGACCACGATCCGGTCATAGAGCGGACGAATCTTCATAAAACCCACCTCCACTGAAGAAAACTGAGTATTGGTTAACGACGGAACCCATGTCTGAAACTGCTGGGTCCCACCAACTATTATTAGCACACTCGGGCGTAGAGTGACAAGATCTGCTTGTAACTGATAGCACTCGAACAGTTTATTATACTTGACAACAACAGGCTAAGATTGCTTGATAGCCCTACATCCGGGGCACTGCTTCAAATATACCGCGCGCGCGGTTCTTGCGAACCGAATGCCAGAGAAGACCACGGCCGTTCATGGCGATATAGACGCCGGGTTCCAGGGTCTGCGCGAACGCCAGGGCCGTGCCCAGGTTGAACAGTCCGTCCGAACTGCCGAAGGTGTAGGGGATCATGGCGCCGGTCAGAACAATGGTCTTGCCGGTAATGGCGTTTCCGAGGACGGCGGCGGTCTGGTCCATGGTGTCGGTGCCGTGCGTGATGACAATCCGGCGGGCGGCCTCGTTGGCGCACCGGTCGAGCAGCAGTTGCCGGTGGGCATCCGTCATTTGCAGGCTGTCGATCATCATGAGGGTTTCGATGTCCACCTCGAGATGGCACCGGCCCAGCTTGAGCATGTCGGCGACGTGGGTCTGGTTGAAGTAGAGTTCCGCGGTGAGCTCGTTGTATTCCTTGTCGAACGTGCCGCCGGTGACGAAAATCTTGATGCGCTCGGAATTCATCCCATGGCGCAGTATAACGCGGCCCGCGCTATAGTGGAGTTAACCCCATGCGAGGCACGCGCTGGCTCTTGCTGGTGGCCATTGCCGCGATCCTCGGCGGCGTCGGCCTCACCTACCGAGCTCAAAAGAAGGTCCTCCGCGAACAGGCCCCACCCCAGCCGGCCGCGCTCCCCACGGAATTGAACTCCTCCGCGGAACATTGGCACTTCACCGACACGGACTTGAAGACCAATCGCGTGATAGCGGAGATCGACGCCGAGGACTTTCGGCAGGTCAAGGACTCCGACCGCGTGGATCTCAAGAACGTCACCATCCGAATTCCCAGCAAGGATGACGATTCCTACGACGTGGTGAAGAGCGCCGCGGCCGCGTTCTTCTCGTCCGACCACCACCTCTATTCGGAAGGCGAAGTCGAAATCACGCTGCGCGTGCCCAAGCACGGCTTGCCCAGTCACACGCTCGTCACCATCAAGTCTTCCGGCGTCCGCTTCGACAGCGAGACGTACCGGGCCGAAACCGACCGGCCCTCCAGCTTCATTTTTCAGAACGGCGACGGCCAATCGATGGGCGCCGCTTACGATCCCACCACCCACGAACTGCATATGAACAGCAACGTGGAGGTGCACTGGAATCCCCCCGGCCCCAACGCCAAGCCCATGAAGATCGAAACCCAGACCCTTTCCTACCACGAAGCCGCCTCCCAAATCTGGCTCAATCCGTGGGGCCGGCTCACGCGCGAAAACACCGTGGTGGAGGGCAACGACGTCACCGTTTATCTCCGGGACGATGACGCCGGCCACAAGATGATTCGCCAGATCGAAACCACCCGCGCGCACGGCACCGACGATTATCCCAACCGCAAGCTGGCGTACTCCGCGGCTTACCTGGTGGTGGATTTCGATGACGATGGCGCGGCGCGAAGAATCGCCGGGTCCGGCGGCGCGCGCCTGGTTTCGACCTCGGAGTCGTCTGAAACCACCGTCACCGCCGATCGCGTGGAGATGGACTTCGAAACCGCGAACCACGAGAGCATTCTTTCGCGCGCGACCGGCCTGGGAAACGGCCTGGTGACTTCGAAGCCGTTGCCGGCGGCCGGCCGCCAGCCCAGCGAGACCCACGTTCTGCGCAGCGAGAACATGGAAATGAAAATGCGCCCGGGAGGCCGCGAAATCGAAAATGTGGTCACCCACTCGCCCGGCGTCCTGGAGTTCCTCCCCAACGCGCCCACCGAGCGCCACCGCACACTCAACGGCAAAGACATGTTGATTGCCTACGGCCCGCAAAACCGCATCGAATCGTTCCGCGCCCGCGACGTCAGGACCCAGACCGATCCCACCGCCGACGAACGCAAGCACAACCGGGTGATGTCCATCACCACCAGCCGCGATCTGCTGGCGCACTTCGATCCTAAGACGAGCCGCCTGTCGAGCATGGAGCAGACCGGCGATTTCACTTACGACGAAGGCGGCCGCCATGCCCGCGCCGCGAAGGCCACGCTCGATTCCAACCAGAACGTGATCGTGCTCGAGACTTCCGCGCGCGTGTGGGACGAGAGCGGCCCCACTTCGGCCGACCGCATCCGCATGGACCAGCACACCGGCGACTTCACCGCCGAGGGACGGGTGCACTCCAGCCGCCTGCCCGACAAGGACCAGAAGAAGAACTCGGAGATGCTCTCCGGCGACGAGCCCATCGAGGCGCAGGCGCGCAAGATGGATTCCTCCAACCACAACCGCACCATCCACTACGAAGGCGACGTCACCATGCGGCAGGGCGCCAATCGCATCCAGGCCGGCGCCGTCGACGTGGACCGCGAAAAGCGCACGCTGGTGGCCGACGGCAACGTGGTCACCGACCTGTGGGAGCAGCCCAAGGGCGCTGCCGCCCCCGGCCCCCGGCCCCCGGCCCCTGGCCCCGTTTTAACCGTGGTGCACGCTCCGCACCTGGTCTATACCGAGGAGAACCGCTTGGCGTTCTACAACGGCGGGGTGCTGCTTCGCCGCCCCAGCCTTCAGGTGAGATGCCGGGAATTGCGCGCGTTCCTGGCCGAGTCGGGCGCCGATTCGCGCCTCGAGAAGGCTTTCGCCGATGGCGCCGTTCAGATTGTGCAGACCGCCGAGGACCGCACTCGCACCGGCACCGGCGAACACGCCGAGTATTACACCGGAGACCAGAAAGTGATTCTCCGCGGCGGAAAACCGAAGCTGGTGGACAGCCTGAAGGGATTCATCCAAGGCGAGGAATTGACCTACTTTGCCAACGATGGTAGGCTGCTGGGTAGTGGGTCTCCCGAGCAGCCGGTCAGTAGCCGAATTCGCCGCAAGAAATAAATCCGCATGAGCAAACTCGAGACCCGGGAGATCTCCAAAACCTATCGCGGCCGCCGTGTGGTGGACGACGTCTCGGTGTTCGTGCAGCAGGGCGAGGTGGTGGGACTGCTGGGCCCCAACGGCGCTGGCAAAACCACGACGTTCTATATGATTGTGGGGCTGATCAGCCCCGATTCCGGCCGCATCCTGGTGGATGAGGAGGACATCGCCGGCCTTCCCATGTACCAGCGCGCGCGCCGCGGCATCAGCTATCTTCCCCAGGAGGCTTCCATCTTCCGCAAGCTCACCGTGGAAGAGAACCTGCTGGCCATCCTCGAAACGCTGCCGATGCGCTCGCGCGAGCGCCGCGAAACCCTGGAGCGGCTGATCGACCAGCTCGGCCTCGAGAAAGTGCGCCGCAGCCATGGCTACATGCTCTCGGGCGGCGAGCGGCGCCGCGTGGAAATCGCGCGCTCGCTGGTGATCAGCCCCAGCTTCCTGCTGCTGGACGAGCCCTTCTCCGGCATCGACCCCATCCAGGTGCTGGAGTTGCAGCGAATCATCTTCGACCTGAAGCGAGCCGGCATCGGCATCCTGGTGACCGATCACAACGTCCGCGAGACCCTGCTGGTCACCGACCGGGCCTACATCATCAATAACGGGCGGATCTTCCGGGCGGGCAGTCCCGAGGCCCTGGGGCGCGACCCCGAGGTCAAACGCGTCTACCTGGGTGAATCGTTCACCCTGCAAGTGTGATTTTATGAGACCACTGTTCCTGCTCTTGTTCAGCGCGGTTTCGGCCTTGGCGCAGCCGTTTTCTTTCGGGGTGAAGGCGGGGTTGCCGCTCACCGACTTTCTCAACGCGGCGGAGAGCCAGCAATTCAAGTTCAGCACCGCCACCAATCGGTACATTGTCGGCCCGACGGCGGAGTTGCATCTGCCCTTCGGCCTGGGTGTCGAGTTCGACATTCTCTATCGCCGTTTCGACTACAACGGAAACGGCACCCTGGCCAGCGTCGTCACCAGCAGTAGTGCTACCGGCAACGCCTGGGAATTCCCGCTGCTGGCGAAGTACCGGCTCCCCATGAAGATTTTGCACCCGTACGTGGACGCCGGCGTGTCTTGGGATACGCTCAGCGGCCTGACCCAGACGATCACCAACACCGTCTTGCCCAACCACACAACCACCACAACCACCTCCAACCCGGCGGAACTGAAGACCAACACGGCCAGGGGCTTCGTGATGGGCGCCGGCCTGGACGTCAAGGTGCTGCGGATACACCTGTCGCCGGAGATCCGCTACACGCGCTGGGGTGCGCAGCACTTTATCGATCCCAATGGCCTGCTGCACAGCAATCAGAACCAGGGCGAATTCCTGCTGGGGATCACGTTCTAACGAGGCGCCGCCCGGGTGGGCCAGCCAACCTCAGATTGACCCTCTACCGAGATTGGCATTGACTACTGTCTCTTTTTTTGGTACACCATTCTCAATCTCTAAATATCGGGTTTTCGAGATTTGAGAGGGTCTTCGGGTCTAAAGGTGTATTTGAGACCTGACGTAAGTGGGCTTTACCAGAAAAGGAGGCTAGTTGGTTATGGCGAAGTTCTTTTGGCTGACCGCAGCTTTAGTGTGTTTTTCCGCGGCCCTGTTCGGGCAGACGACCTCCCTTACCGGGACGGTCACGGACCCATCGGGAGCCGTAATCCCAGGAGCAACCATCTCGATCGTCAACGCCCAGACGGGCGCGCAGCGTGATGCAGTGGCCGACGCCCAAGGCCGCTACACCATGCAGCAGTTGACGCCGGGAACCTACAAACTCACCGCCAAGGTGGCCGGCTTCGCCGACGTGGTGATTGCCAAGCTCGAATTGTTGGTGAACCAGCCGGCAACGCAGATCATCGCCTTCGAGAAACTCGGCTCCGCCATCACCACCGTTGAGGTCTCGGCGGCGGCGACGCAGGTGAACACCAGCGATGCTTCCCTGGGCAACGCCATTGGCGGCGCCGCCATTGTGGAGTTGCCGTTCTTTGCGCGCAACGTTCTCAACCTGCTGCAGTTTCAGCCAGGTGTCACCGCCACCGGCAACAGCACGCTCGACGAACGGGATGGCGCCGTCAACGGAGGCCGGGCGGACCAGTCCAACGTCACCCTCGACGGCGTGGATGTGAACGACCAGAACGCGCGTGCGGCCTTCACCAGCGTGTTGCGGGTCACACTCGATTCGGTGGAAGAATTCCGCACTACCACAAGCAACGGCGCCGCCAATGTCGGCCGCGGGTCCGGCGCCGATGTCGCCATGGTCACCAAATCCGGCACCAACGAATTCCATGGCTCCCTCTATGAGTACCGCCGCGGCACAGAGACCGCGGCCAACAGCACCTTCAGCAACCGCGCGAAGGTGCCCATTGCCCCGCTGCTGATTAACGTTTTCGGCGGCTCGGCCGGCGCGCCCATCAAGAAAAACAAGGCCTTCATCTTCTTCAACTACGAGGGCCGGCGCGACGCCAGCTCGAGCAGCGTCACCCGCACCGTTCCCTCGGAGACGCTGAAGCAGGGCATGGTTCTGTACCACGACAAGACCGGCGCGCTCCACCAGCTCACTGCCGGCGACGTCAAAGACATCGATCCACTGGGGATCGGCATCGACCAAGCCGCGCTCAAGGCGTTGCAGGCCTTTCCGGTAGGAAACACCAGCACCGCCGGAGATGGGCTGAACACCACCGGCTATCTCTTCAACGCGCCCACGCATTCCGATCAGAACACCTACATTGGCAGACTGGATTACCGGCTGGATAATGCCGGCAAGCACAGCTTGTTCTTGCGCGGCAACCTTCAGAACGACAGCCAGAACGGCACGCCGCAGTTCCCTGGACAGGTGCCCAATTCCGTGACCCTGGCCAACAACAAGGGGTTGGCGGCGGGCTACACCGCAGTGCTGAAGTCCAACCTGGTGGCCTCTACCCGTTACGGCTTCACGCGCGCGGGCGGAGAGACCACCGGCATTCTGACCAGCAACTACGAATGGTTCCGGGGACTCGATACTCCGTTCGGGATCAGCACCGGGCTGGCCCGCATTGTCCCCACGCATACGATTTCTCAAGACGTCTCCTGGATCCATGGCGGCCATGATTTCCGCTTCGGCGCCATCGTCCGCCTGATCTCCAACCAGTCCAACAGCTACCGGCATTCGTACAGCACCTCGACCTCGAACCCCAATTGGATCAAGGGCAACGGCACGGACATCAAGCCCGCCTCGCTGAACCTTGCCAGTAGCGACACAACCAGCTACCTGTACGCCATGGCCGCGCTGCTTGGCCTGCAGTCTCAGGGGACGGCCAACTACAACTACAAGACCAGTGGCGAAGTTTATCCGGTGGGCGCCCCAGTGCCGCGCGACTTTGTGAATCACGAGGGCGACCTGTACGCGCAAGACACCTGGAAGGTGAACCGCAACCTCACCGTCACGGCGGGCCTTCGCTACTCGCTGTCGCCGGCGGTCTACGAAGCCAACGGGCAGCAGGTCTCCCCCAACATGCCGTTCGCCGACTTCATGAACAAGCGCGGCGCGCTGGCCGACCAGGGGCTGTCGCAGACGGGCGTCGGCCTCGTCAGCTTCGTCGCCGCCAACAGTCCCGGTGGAAGATCCCTGTATCCCGACCACAACACCTGGTCTCCGCGCGTCGGCTTGGCGTACTCTCCCAAAGCGGACAGCGGGCTGGCGAAGTTCCTCTTTGGCGGATCCGGAAAGACGTCCATTCGGGCCGGCGCCGGCATGTACTACGACGAGATGGGCCAACCAATGGCACAGACGATCAACGCCAACGCTTTTGGTCTGGCCACTACTCTTACGACGCCGCCCAACGTACTGACGAGCGCCCAGCTCCCGCGGTACACCACGTTTTACACTGTTCCGGCCGCCATCGTGCCCGCTGCGGGACCCTCCGGACTGGGCGCACCTTATCCCACCTCCGGCTCCGGTTCGTTCGCCATTACCAGCAGCCTGGACGACCAGTTGAAGGCTCCCTACACCATCAACTTGAATTTCAGCATCGGCCGCGACTTCGGCCACGGGTTCTTCGTCCAGGGCGCCTACGTTGGCCGTCTCTCGCGCCACACCCTGACCGACCGCGACATGGCAGCGTACACCAATCTGAAGGACCCCAAGAGCGGCCAGACCTTCTGGGAGGGGATGCGCCAGATGGCGGTCGCGCTCGACTACCAGGGTGTTTCGGTCGCAAACCTGCCCAAGATCCCCTTCTTCGAGAACATGTGGCCGGCGGCTGCCGGCCATGGTTTCACCGCCACCCAAGTCTGGGCCAAGGACTACCTGGAGAACAACGTGGCCGGTGATTTCTCCGACGTGCTCAACGATTTCGACAACGCCGCGAACTGCAACCCCGGGAGTACCATGTTCAGCTCGAGCGGAGGCGTTAACCAGGCCGCCTGTGGAGTTTACGGACCCTGGATGATGTTCAACCCGCAGTTTTCCGCCCTGGCCGCCTGGAGTTCCATCGGCAAGGGCGATTACCATGCGATGCAATGGACCATTCGGAAAGACTTTGGCGGGCTGACTCTCCTTTTCAACTACACCTGGTCGAAATCGATCGACCTCGGTTCCGCCCGTGAGAGCGACGCCGGCACCGGCAACGCCAATTTCGCATCGGACGCCGATTTTATACAGAACGCGTGGAATCCCAGCCAAATGAGGGGCGTGTCGGCTTATGATACGACCCAGCAAGCCAACGGGTGGGTGGTGTATCAGCTTCCCTTGGGGCGTGGGAAGAGGTTCGGCAACGGCATGAGCAAGGTCCTCGATGCCTTGGTCGGCGGCTGGCAGATCAGCGGCACGTACCGGTTCACCACCGGCTTCCCGACCAGCGTCATCAATGGCCAGCGCTGGCCGACCAATTGGGAAAACGATGCCCTGGGAACCCCCAACGGTCTGCCACGTCCTCCTGTGACCAACAACTCAAATGCACCGGCGGCGCAGTCGGGGGTGAAGGGCGGACCAAACCTGTGGTCCGATCCAGCCTCGGCTTTCGCCTCGTTCGGCGAGACCATGGCCGGCGAGACCGGAAGCCGCAACACTATCCGCGGCGCCGGCGTTTTCAACATCGATACCGGCCTCGGCAAGACGTTTACCATGCCGTGGTCGGAGCATCACAAGCTCCAGATCCGCTGGGAAAGCTTCAACATGACCAACTCCGTGCGGTTCGATCCGAACTGGGCGAACATCGTTCTCACCTCGCCGTCGGTCTTCGGTCAGTTGGCCAGGCAGTTCGGCTCGCCGCGGCAGATGCAGTTCGCCGGGCGCTACACCTGGTAAACACAGTGGGGCAGACGATCGCCTTGTGTCGTCTGCCAACCCACCCTACGGCTCGAAGGGCCACACCGCGGTGGTGGTGTACCCGCCGTCCACCGCGATGATCTGTCCGGTGATGTAATCCGCGCCGCGTCCCGCCAGGAACACGGCCAGCGGCGCGACGTCCGCCGGCGTCCCGGGGTTGGGGTTGGCCTGGACGCCCTTCAGCCAGTTCCGCAGCTTTTCCGATTGCCACATCTCGCGGTTCAAATCCGTCACGATCATCCCTGGGGCGATGCAGTTCACCTGGATGTTGTAGCGTCCCCATTCCGCCGCCAGAACTTCGGTCAACTGCGCCAGCCCGCCTTTGGTAATCGCGTAAACCGCCAAATACGGCAAGCCCCGAAGCGACTGTATGCTTCCGATGTTGATGATCTTTCCGCCCTTTCCGCGGGCGATCATCCTGGCGCCGATCTTTTGCGTGAGGCTGAAGATTCCGTTCAGGTTGGTCTCGAGTATCCGGTCGTACTCTTCCCGGGTGAACTCCTCGGCCCGCTTGCGGATATTCATGCCCGCCACGTTAACCAGGATGTCGGGCGTTTCGATGCCGGCGGCGGCCGCCGCGACGGATTGCGGGTCCGCCACGTCCAGCACCAGCGCCCGCCCACCTATTTCCGCGGCGCGCGCCTCCAGCGCGTCCTTCGAGCGCGCGGCCAGAATCACGCTCGCGCCCGCGGCCGCCATGTGGCGCGCGATTTCGAGGCCGATGCCGCGGCTGGCGCCGGCCACCAGCGCAGTCTTGCCTTCCAGCGAGAAAGTATTCACGACTCCCAATTATACCGGGGGATGGTATACTACTCTAGGCACTCGATCTCGAAAATGGACATGCATCCGAAGGGCGCCCGCGCCCGCATTCTGCTCAGTTCCGTGTTTGGTCCCTACGCGCAGGACGACGAGTTCGGCAGCCGCAAGATCAACCCCATGGAGCTTTACCACAACCAGGTGACGCGTGAGCAGGGTCCTTTCTCCCTCCGCATGTTTCACCGCTCGTGGGGCATCTTGATGATCCAGCAGAACATCTCGGCGCCCACCACGGTCCTGGATTTTCCGACGCGCGAGACCTTTGAAGCGGAATTGCTGGCCAACGATTACGACATCGTCGGCATTTCCTCCATCATCACCAACGTGGGGAAGGTGCGGGAGATGTGCCGGACAGCGCGGCGCGTGTCGCCGAAATCCATCATTGTAGTGGGCGGGCATGTGGCCGCTATTCCCGGCATTGAAATGATGGTCGACGCCGACCACTTCGTGCGCGGCGACGGCATCTCCTGGATGCGCCGGTACCTCGGTGAAGATGAGAACGCCCCCATCCGCCATCCGGCCATCATTTCCGGCTTCGGAGGCCGCACCATGGGGATGAATCTGCCGCAAGACAAGGGCCGCACCGCGGCAACCATCATTCCATCGGTGGGTTGCCCCATGGGCTGCAACTTCTGCACCACTTCGGCGTTCTTCGGCGGCAAGGGCAAGTTTCTGAACTTCTACGACAGCGGCGAGGAACTCTTCGGCGTTATGTCGGAGATGGAATCGAAACTGAAGGTGAAATCGTTCTTCATGATGGACGAGAATTTCCTGCTGCACAAACGCCGCGCCATGGAATTGCTCGGCTTCATGAAGGACGGCCAGAAACCCTGGTCGCTGTACGTCTTCTCATCCGCCAATGCCATCCGCCAGTATTCCATGCGGGAGCTGGTGGAGCTGGGGGTTTCGTGGGTCTGGATGGGGCTGGAATCGCCGCGCTCCGCTTATGCCAAGCTGAAGGACACGGACACGCAGCAGCTCACGGCCCAGCTCCAGCGGCACGGCATCAAGCTGCTGGGGTCCACCATCGTGGGCCTCGAGCACCATACCCCGGAGAACATTCAAGAAGAGCTCGAGCACGCGGTGGCGCACGACACGGACTTCCACCAGTTCATGCTCTACACCCCGGTGCCCGGCACGCCGCTGTTTGCCGAAATGACGGAGCAGGGGCGCATGCTGCCAGGGATCGACCTGGCGGACATTCACGGCCAGGACCAGTTCAACTTCCAGCACGCGGCCATTTCGCGCGAGGATTCCAAGCGCTGGCTGGATTGGGCCTTTCGCCGCGATTTCGAACGCAACGGGCCCAGTATCTACCGCATCTGCCGGACCACGCTGGAAGGCTGGCTGCGGTACAAGGACGACCCGGATCCGCGCGTGCGCGCGCGTTTTGCGTGGGAGGCACGCTCCCTGCGAGACGGCTATGCCGCGGCGCTGTGGGCCATGGAGAAACATCTCCGGCGCACCAACGAGGCGGTCAGCGAACGCATTCGCGCGCTGCGGAAAGACGTGGGCCGGGAATTCGGACTGATCAGCCAAGTGGTGAGCCGCGCGCTCGGGCCGGTGCTGTTATGGTCCGTGCGGCGCGAAGAGCGGCGCCTGGCCCAAGGACAGACCTACGAGCCGCGCACCATCATCGAACGCCGCAACTGGGACTGGACCGCTCCCCTGGTATCGTCCACCCCGGGCGTCGCCGCGCTCACTGCTCAAGAACAATCCTCTGGTGGCTGATCGCCCCGTTGCGGATCTCCACCGTGGCGGCGCCCTGCTTTCCATCCTTCTGCACGGTGATGTTGTACGTCCCCGGCGAGAGCGCAATCTGCGCCGGAGTCGTCTGCGGGATCGGGCGTCCGTTGACGGAAATCGCCGCGCCCTCCGGCACGCTGGCCAGCAACAGGGTTCCGCCCAGCGGCCGCAAGATTACCGGCAGCAGTTCCACCGGGCTCGATCCGACGTCCACTTCGCGGTGCTCGATCTGATAACCGGGCATGGTGATGGAGATGGTGTGGCGGCCGGGTGCGGCATCCAGCGAGCACGGCGCCGTGCAGGCCGTCCCCGGACGTCCATCCAACGTGGCGGTGGCTCCCCCGGGGCTGCTGATGATCGACACCGGCTGGGTGGCGGCCATGGGGGCGCTCCTGGGCCCCGCCGGCGGGCGGTGAATTCCAGGCTCTTTTGCCAGCTCCTGTTTCGGCACAGGCTGGGCGGCGGGCTCTTCGGCAGGCGGCTTCTGCTCCGGGCCCAGAGGGCGCCCCGCCGGAGGCGTGTTCTCCGCGTTGGCGGGTTCCGCCGGCGTAGCGGCAGGTGGCGGCATGGGGCTCGGCTTCGCTTCGGTGGGACCCGGAGCCGTTGCCGGCGGCGCGGGTTGCACGGGAGGCTGTTCCGGCTTCTTGGTTGCCTGCGCCTGGCTGCCGGGGGATGCCGGCCCGCGGTTGGATAGCCACGGCGCAGCCTGCCAGCCGATCAGCGCCAGCAGACCGGCCGCCACCAGAATCGCCAGCAGAAACGGCAGAAAAGCCGCTTTCCGTCTCTCCCCGCGTTCGGAAGTGGTGGTTGCCTCCGCGCGGCGGGCATGCCGGGCCGGCGGCAGCGTCACCACGGGCTTGGCCGAATCGGCCATGGTCGGTTCGTTCAGACTGCCGCCCCGCGGCATGGTCTTCCAGCCCTTGCTGGCCGCGCACGCCTTCTCCAGCGCCTCGGTGAACTCCTGGCAGGTGGGGTAGCGCAAGTCCGGCTTCTTCGACAGGCTCTGGCGCAGCACGCTCTCGATAGCCACGCCGAGCGTGGGGTTCAGACGGTGTGGCGCCGCCGGTTCTTCTGCGACAATCTTGTAGACCACGGTGGTCAGGTGCTCTCCGGTGTAGGGCTTCTCACCCGTGACCATTTCGAACGCGATCACTGCCAGCGAGAACTGGTCCGAGCGCCCGTCCACCGGCTGGCCCTGCACCTGCTCGGGAGACATGTAGTGCGGCGTGCCGACGATGCTGCCGGTCACGGTGAGCTGCTCCGGCGCCGTGATCTTGGCTATGCCGAAATCCGTGATCTTGGCGGTGCCGTCCTTGGCGATCATGATGTTGGCCGGCTTGATGTCGCGATGGACAATGCCCTTGTGGTGCGCGTAGTCGAGCGCCGCCGCGGTCTGTCCGAGGACGCTGAACATCCTCTCGGGCGGGATGGGCTGCGCTTCGGAGAGCACCTGGTCGAGCGTCGGCCCATCGACGAATTCCATGGCGATGTAGGCCAGATCGCCCTGCTGCTCAACGTCGTAGATGGTGACGATTCCGGGGTGCGACAGGATGCCCGCCGAGCGCGCCTCCCGGAACAGCCGCTCGCGCAGCCGCTTCTGCTCTTCGGGGTTGCGCACTCCGCCGAAGTGGATCGTCTTGATGGCCACCGGGCGGCCGATATTGGGGTCGATGGCGTGGTACACCACCCCCATGGCGCCCCGCCCCAATTCCCCGACGATCTTATATCGCCCGATGCGATCCATCCAGTTCTAGTGATAGCACACGCGGGCGGACTCCCATGTCCCCGCAACTGAAAGCACCAGGCAGCGGTACTGAGATTGACTCGACAGGCAAATCGTCAACCCACCACGCGCAGACCCAGGTGCTCGGCGAACGGCTCAAAATCCCGGTCATTGTGCAGCAACTGATACCCGCTCTCGATGCACCGGGTGGCAATCACGGTATCGATGGTCTTGCGAACAGTCACGCCCAGATTGCGCAGCGCGCGGGAGTTTCTCGCCGCCTGAATCGCGATTTTCTGTCCGCCCAGCTCTACCACGATTAGCGACGTCAGCATCCTCCTGGCTTCATTGAAGTCTCGCTCATCCGCGAAGCCTTGCAGAACCTCCGTCAGAATCAAGTCACCGATGGCCAGAGGCTCGTGGCCCAGCAGCTTATCGAGTTTCTCGGTCTGCGCCGTGCTGGCGCCTTTGAAGTAATCGATCCACACGCTGGTATCAACGAGAATCAAGAGTCGGTCCTCATCGCGTTGAGATCGCCCTGCCATGCCAGCTTGCCCCGCAGCCGGCGGATCCCCACCTGTTTTCTCAGCCTCAGCACGGTCCGCAAACCCAGTTCCACGGCCTCGCGCTTGGTCTTCAGGCCGGTTGCGCGAAGGGTGTCCCGCATGAGCCTGTCATCGATAACGATATTCGTTCGCATGATGTGTATCCCAATAATAAAGTATACACATCTTTTCGCGATGACAGGAAGTTATCAGCGGTCAGCGGTCAGTTATCAGCCGGGCCGGAGTGGCTGACCGAAGATTGCTGTTCGCTGCCAGCTTCGGCCCGAATACGCCGCCGCAATTGCGAACAGTGGCACTGATTCACTCGTACCTTAGCGCCTCGATCGGGTCCAGGCGCGCAGCTTTGATGGCGGGCAGCAATCCGGCGATCAGGCCGATGCTCTCGAGCAACGCCGTCGAGGTCAGCACCGCGAACGTGGAGATTTGCAGGCGGATGTCTCCCGCGCCGTTGGTTTGGTGGAACAGAGGACCGAGCAGTGGTAGGCTTCCCAGAATGGCCGTCACCGCCCAGCCCGCCGCCACGCCGATGACGCCGCCCACCGTCACAATCGCCACGGCCTCCAGCAGGAATTGCGCCAGGATGGAGCGGCGCGTCGCTCCGATGGATTTCAGCATGCCAATCTCACGCGTCCGCTGGGTGACCGAAACCAGCATGATGTTCGCCAGCCCCACGCCGCCGATCGCCAGTGTCAGCGTGCCGATAAAGCCCAGCAGCACGCGGAGCGCGATCCCCATGGTGTCCACCAGCCGCATGGACTCGTTAAAAACAAAGATACGCACGGCGCGCTCGTCGTTCGGGGAAAAGTTGTGCACGCGGGCCAGCGTTTCGCGCACCTGCCTTACCGCCTCCTCGCGGAAGACCGGGTTGGCCGGCATCCAGACGATGTCGCTGGGGTATTTCAAGTCACGATATAGCGACGCCGTCTCGTATGGGATGAAGCCGCACTCGTTGTCCGGCGTGCTGTAATTGGCAACCTGCGTCTTGGTCCTCAAAACCCCGATCACCGTGAAGCGCAGGCCGTTGATGGTGATCTCTTCGCCTTCCGGCGGGATTTCGCCGAAGAGTTTGCTGGCGGCGTTGGCGCCCAGCACGGCCACCCGCTGCTTCTGCGTTTCATCCTCGGGCACGAGCCACCGGCCCGTCTCCATGGTCTGGTTGCGGATGCGCCCGTAAGCCACGTTGACGGCACGCACCATGGTGGTTTGGGTGCGATAGCCGCGCACCACGGTCATGCCACCCATCATCATTTCGGGGGAGACCGCCGCCACCATGGGGACCGATTCGCGGATGGCGTCCGCATCCGAGCGTTCCAGCCGGACCCTGCGGCCGGCGCGCTCGCCGCCCGCCTGCGTCGAGGTCTGGCCGCCGAACATCAGGACGAGGTCCGACCCCACCTGGAGGAACGCCGTCCGCAGAGCCAGGTGGAAGCCTTCGCCGTACGAGTACAGGATGACAAAGCAAGCCACTCCCCAAGCCAGGCTGGTGGTGGTGAGAATGCTGCGCCGCCGGTTGAACCGCAACGCCTGTCCGGCTTCGCGGAAGATGGATCGGACGGTCATGGCGCGGTTTCCATTCTGTCTTCCGACTCCTGACTTCTGGCTCCTGCCTGTTCAACGCTCATAGCGCAGCGCCTCCACCGGTGTCAGGCAGGCCGCGCGCCACGCGGGCCAAAGCGCCGAACCTACCGCAACGATGCCGAGCGCCGCGAAAGCGATGGCGGTGGTGGTCCCACTCACCGGAAGTCCGCCGAACATCTCCTGCTTGGGGAGCCTGTTCACCGCGGCCGCGAGGCCATACGCGCCGAACCAGCCCGCCAGCCCGCTCAAGCCCGCCAGCAGGATGCCTTCCAGCAGGAAATCCGCCAGGATGCGGGAACGTGTGGCGCCCACGGCCTTGCGCAGCCCGATCTCGTGAGTCCGCTCGGCCACCGTCACCAGCATGATGTTCATCACCCCGACGCCTCCCAGCGTCAGCGTCACCACGGCGATGGTCCCCAGAAAAATGGTCATCGAGGTGAAAATGGTGTCCACCAGTTGGGCGTTTTGCACCGTATCCCAAATGAAGATGGCGCCCGAATCGTCCGGCTCGAACCGGTGGTTGCGCGCCAGCACGCGCAGCACCTGGTCCTCCGCGGCCTTCCACCCGTCGAGCGAAGCCGGGACGTAGATCAGGTCGCTCACGATTCCAGGGTGAAAATTCGCGTCCGCCAGCGGCGCGTCGCGCATCATGGTGGAGTAAGGAATGTAGATCTTATCGCTGTCCAGGCCGTTGTAACTGCTGTTCTGGGTCTTGGGCGGCATCAGCCCCACAATCCGGAACACAAGTCCGTTGATGGCCACGTTGGCGCCTAGCGCGACCGGCCGCTCGCCGAACAATTGCTTCCGGACGTTGTCGCCAAGAACCGCCACCCGCGACGCCGCCTCGTCGTCCTGATCCACCAGAAAGCGGCCGCGGTCGATCGGGATGCTGCGGATCTGGGAATACAGCGGCTCCACGCCCATCACCGAAAACGTGCCGCTATTGAACGGGCTTACGGCGCGCACCTGGTTCTGCAGTTCGGCGACCACGTAGCGCACCAGGAAGCATTCCGTGCGGATGTCGCGCACGTCGTCGTAGTTGAGGCGGATGCGCCTGCCCGCGCGCCGGCCGCCGGCCTGCTTCTCGGTCTGCCCGGGAAACACGATGACGATGTTCTCGCCGAGTTGCTTGAGCCGGTCGCGCTGGCCTACCTTGAAGCCGTCGCCCATGGCCACGATCAGCACCATCGAGGCGACGCCCCAGGCGATCCCCGCCATGGTCAGGAAGCTGCGCAGCTTGTTGCGCAGCAGGCTGGAGAAGACCTGGGAGAAAAGCTCGTGCAAGTAGGACATGGCGACTGGGTGCTCACCCGGGCCGGGCGTGCCCGGCCCTTACTGCAGAATGACTTGCTGGCCCTCGGCCAGGCCCTTCAGGATCTCGGTCTTGGATCCGTTGCTGATGCCGGTGGTCACCGGCACGCGCCGCTTGCCGCTTTCGGCGGCGGCGTCCGCCACCTCTACTTCGGTCGAGCGGTCCTTCTTATAGATAATGGCCCCCTCGGGAACCGTCAGCACGCGCTTGTGCTCCTCGAGCATGATCTCGGCGTTGGCCGTCATGGTGGCCATGAGTTTCCGGGATTCGTTGGAGATGGAAACCCGCACCTCGAAAGTAGTGACGTTGTCCTTCTCCACCCCCATGGGCGAGATTTTGGTCACTTTACCCTCGAATTTCCGGTCTTTGTACGATTCCACGGTGATGCGGGCCGGCTGCCCGAGGTAGACCATTCCGATATCGCTTTCGTCCACCTTGCCCTTGACATACACTTCCCGCAGGTCCCCCAGCGTCATGATCAGGGTGGCGCCCGAGCCCATCGTCAGAATTGAGCTGACGGCGTCGCCCACTTCGCGGTCGCGCGAGAGCACCACGCCGTCGATGGGCGAAGCGATGGTGGCGTTGCGCAGGTCCTCCTCGGACTGCGCCAGGGCCGCGCGGGCTTGCTCCACCTGCGCCTCGGCTTTGGTGATGGCGGCGCGCGCCACTCCCAGGTTGACCTGCGCCTGTTGCTGGCGGTTCACGGCCAGCTCGTAGTTCTTCTCGGCGTCGTCGCGGGCCGTCTGCGGCACCAGCATCTCCTGAAACATCTGGCGCGCGCGCTCCATGTCTCTTTTCAGGAATGGGACGTCCGGCCCGAGCGCTTCCACCTTGCTCCGCTCGTAGTCGGCCTGCGCGCTCTTGAGCATCGCCTCGGCCATTCCCAGGGCCGCCTGTGCCTGTCGGAGTTTGGGGAGCAGGTCGTTCTGGTCCAACTCGCAGATCACCTGCCCCTGGCGCACCACGTCCCCGACGTTCACCGGCAGCTTCAGAATGATTCCGCTGGCCTTCGATTTGACTTCCACCTGGGTGGTGGGCTGGATTTTGCCGGTGGCCACCACCGAGCGCGCCAGGTCCATCCGCTCCACGCGCGCCAGTTTTTCAGGATCGATTTTGACCGGCGTCCGGCTGAGCGCCCGCAGCGAAAAGAAGGCCACCGCGCCCACCGATAAAACCAATACCAGTGCAATCCAATAAAAATTGCGCCTCTTGCGGCTTGCCATAGTTACCAGGCCCTATCCCCTTTCATGATACGAGGTTCACCGCCGGTTGGTTCCGTGCGTAGCGCCGGCGATCTTGTCGCCGGTGTGTTTCCCGGTCCAGACAACCCCACCGGCGGCAAAGACCCGCATCGGGCGTTCCGCCGCCGGCGCCACCAAAAAGCAAAACCGCGGGTGGACCCCCAGAAACCGTCCACCCGCGGCATTGCGATCCGTTGGTAAAAGGATGATTACGGAGTGAAGACCAGCTTGGTCTTGGTTCCGCCCAGCCGAATCTCGGAAATCGTGGACTTCCCTCCCTGATCCGAATAACGCACCGCGGTGCTGTCGTACTTCTGCTCCACGTTCTCGATCTTCACTGGAACTTCCACGGACTGCTTTCCATTGATGATTGTGACCTTGTCATTCTCCACATTGAGGCGATAATCCCCCGCCTTCAGTTCGGTACCCTTCACGACGGAAGGCTGGACCAGAGTGATTCTGTAAGTTGCCGCGCTGGCCACTGCAAGCGCAAGAATTGCAAACGCCAATACAAATTTTCTCAACATAGTGTCTCCTGAACCGGTAGGTTCAATGCTCGTCTCTGTGGGCCGGTCAGCCCACAACCAGATTAGCACCACGACGCCGTGGATAACAACTATAGGGTCTTTTTATCCCAGATGGAATGGCGGCGGCACGGCCGGATCACGGTCTTCGAACAGAAGCTCGCCCGCCGCCCGACGCGGGACTATACTCGGAGGTGCATGCGCCCCGCGCTCTGGTTGGCCGCTGCGGTTGTCCTAGTATCTTGCCGCTCCGGCAACAACCAATCGAAGCCCGCTTCACAACCGCCGGCGCAAACTGTGGCCAAACCTCCGGAAATCCACGAGCCTGTGGAGGCTGAAACGCAGGTGGAGATGGTGAACGTGAACATCCACCTCGACCCCGTCCTGGTCCTGCACATACGGCATTTGGCTGGCAAGTTTCTTCCCACCAGAAAGGGCCAACCGCCTACTTTCGACGATAAATTGTCTTACATCGTCGCGATCGATTCAGCCGAAGTCGGCGTCAGCATGGCGAGCATGACCTATGCCATGAACACATACGTCTTCGGCGAACCAGACGCGCCCCTCAAGAACCTGCAGCTTAGCAGACAAGGCAGCCAGATCAAGCAAACGGGCACGCTCAAGAAGGGCATTGGAATTCCCTTTGAAATGGTGGGCACCATGACTGCGACGCCGGATGGGAAGATCCGGATCCACCCTACGCGGATGAAAGCGGCCCATCTGCCCGTGAACGGTTTAATGAAACTGTTCGGGCTCGACATGGCCAGGCTGATCAACACCAGGAATACCAGGGGCTTCACCGTGGACGATAACGACGTCGTTCTCGACCCTACCCTGATGCTCCCGCCTCCCAAGATGCGCGGGCGCATCACCGCCGTTCGCGTTCAGGATGACGAGATCGTTCAGATCTTCGGAAATGAGAAGCCGGGCTTGGCGGCCGCGTCGCGGCACTCGAATTACATTGCCTATCGCGGAGGCGTGGTGCGGTTCGGAAGGCTGACGATGACCGATGCCGATATGCGGCTGATTGATGCCGACCCGGCCGATCCGTTCGATTTCTTCCCCGATCATTACAAAGACCACTTGGTGGCGGGCTATTCCAAGACAACCGCTTCCGGGGGACTGTTGGTCTACATGCCGGATTACAACAAGATTCCGAAAGCGCTCCCGCCCCACTGAACCAGCGCCGCATGGACGCTGGCGCCAGTCCTACTTCACCCCGATCGACGAGAAACCCACTCCCGCAGCCGACCCCCACGTCACATTGTGCACGCCTGGCGAAAGCCCCGCCGGCACAATCGCATTGACCTGATAGACGCCCGCCAACCCCGGCGCCAGTCCCGCAAAAACCACCACCGCATCCTTCCCTCCGATCTGCAATCGCGGCGTTTCGAGCGCCCGCGCGGGAGGCGATGCCGGCGACGCGACCCCAACTTGCACCATCGGGTCCGTCACGCCCAGCCCCAGGCCGTAGATCTCCAGGATCTCGCCCGCAACCGCCGGGTGGTCCAGATCCGCGGCCACACCCGTTCCCGCGTGGAACGCGGCCGCCTGCGAATAGCCCAGTTGCCCCCGCGTGAACGGAAAGAAAAAATTCTCCGGCGAAGAACTCCGGACCGCCTCGCTCACCGCCGGAAGCCGCGCGCCTCCCGCATAACCGATCTGAAACGCCGCCGTGCCCGCGGCCACGGTCTGAGGCAACTGCGCATTGATCTGCCATGGCGTGGAGGCCAGCAGAGGCGCCGCCTGGCCGTTCACCAGCAACGAAACCTCGTTCAAGGAAGTTGGCAGGGGAAAGCCTTTCGCTTGTGTCAACTCGTCCGCCGCCAGGTTTGCCCCATAAAGACTGATGAGCGACCCGGGCGACGGCGCGCCATATCCCGTCGCGCTCACCACTCCATTCGCGTTCACCAAGCGCGGTGCGTAGACGTTCTGGAAGCTGCGCAGGTCTCTGGCCGAATCCACCGGAATCCGGTATACCGCCGCGGGCGGCCCAAATTGCGGACCGAGTGCGAACGCCACCTGCGTACCGTCTTCAGTGATCGCCTGGAACTGCGGCGCCGAAACCGAAAGCTTCGTCAGAGGTCCTATAGCCGGGCCGCGCACGATCTGCCCGCTCTGCAAGTACGTCACCACGGACCCGTCCGCCGAAATCGACGGGGCGCCGGCGCTAGCCGGTCCCTGCGAAAGTCTCTGCAGCCCGCTGCCGTCCGCCCGCACCGTCCAGATCTGACTGGCCAATTCCGGCCCGCTTTCCGAGAAGTTGCTTTCGAACGCGATCATCGAACCGTCCGCGCTGATGGTCACATTGCTCGCGGAGAATAACGCATTGCCGAATTTCGTCACCTGCTTCAACCCCGTCCCGTCCAGGTTCATGCTGTACACATCCGTCGCCGCAGCCGCAAACGTTGGACCGTTGGGCGCAGACGAAGTGAACACCACCATCCCATTGCGGCTGATCACGCGCTGCGGCGATGGAGCCAGCGCGCCGACATACACCGGAAGCCGCGTCAGCCCGGTGCCATCGGCATTCACCACGAAGAACGGCTGCGTCCGCGAGACCGCGTACAGCACCTTGGTCCCATCCGGCGAAAGGTGCACAGGCCCGACGCACGGCCGGTAGCACCCCACACAGAGCGGCTGGATGCATCCTTCCGTATCGACCGCCAGCGTCCGGTCCGACAGCTTGGCGATATCCAGCAGGTGAACTTCTTCCGCCCCACCGGCGCCGCCCGGAAGCGCCGTGTAACCCGCCACTCCCGCCGCGTACGTCACGCTGGTCACGCCGGTCAAGTTGAAATCCCCCGCGTAGCTGGTAAGTTGCCGCACCGATGCCAGCGCGTACAGATATGCGGGCGTGTACAGGTAAAGATTGGTCCCCTTCTGCACCGCCCCATCGGGCGCCACCGCGGCCCCGAACAGAACCACACTCCCATCCGCATTGGTAGCCGGCGCAATCAGATTGATCGGATCTCCGAGGCGCACAGGCATAGTCTGTGCCCCCATAACCAGAGGAAAGAGTAAAAGACAAAGCCGCGTACAAATACCTCCGACCCGAGGACGCGGTGTCCTTCTCATAATATCACTGCGCCCCCCTCAACCTTTCAGAGCGAGCAACCAAGCGGCGATTCTGGCGGGCGTTCTATAATCGAATTTGCCAAGGTCTCAATTGCCGGATGCGCCACTTGCGTCCATCAAGGAGTGTGTGTCCAGCGGACGTGTCCGCTGGACATATCACGTGACCATGCGCCTTCAGTAACGCGCGCTAACGGCCGAGATGGTTCGCGACGCGGCTGCAACGCTGGAAATCGTCGAGGCGTACCCGCAGGACAAGTATTTGCCGAGTTTTCTCGTGAGAGGCAAGTCCGAAGGATTTGTTTTCCATGCCCACATCGCAACGGATGTAGAGGGTAAGAATGTCCGGATCGTTACCATGTACGCACCCGACCCCGACGAGTGGGACGAGGGGCTGCGTCTGAGGAGAACCAGATGAGATGCCGAGTTTGCGGGGGCCTGCTGGAGTCGCGAGTCACGGATCTGCCGTTCAAAATCGGTGATTCCTCGATCGTGATCCTCAGGTCGCTCCCAGTGCTTCAGTGCCGGCAGTGCGGTGATACGGAATTGGAGCAGGTAACCATGTCGCGGGTCGATCGACTCCTCGCCGCGGTAGAGGGATCCGCCGAACTGAAGGTCATCCGGTACGCTGCCTGACCCCCCTCACCCTTTGATCACCCCCATGGGCCGTAGCCGCGCCACCTTGCGCGCCAGCCCGGCGTTGTGGACCACTTCGATCACTTCATCCACGTTCTTGTAGGCCTCGGGAAGCTCTTCGAGGATGCCGTCGCGGGTTTCGCTGCGCACCAGGATGCCGCGCTCCTCCAGCTTGTGCTGCTCTTCGCGCGCGTTGCGCCCCTTGCGCGCCGCGGTGCGGCTGAGCAGGCGGCCGGCGCCGTGGCACACGCTGCCGAAGGTCTCACGCATGGCGCCCTCGGCGCCTGCCAGCACCCATGAAGCCGTTCCCATGCTGCCGGGGATGAAGACCGGTTGCCCGACCCCGCGGTAGTCGGCGGGGATCTCGCGGTGCCCGGCGGGGAAGGCCCGGGTGGCGCCCTTGCGATGCACCAGCACTTCGCGCCGGCGGCCTTCCACCTCGTACCGCTCGCGCTTGGCGATGTTGTGGCAGACGTCGTAGACCAGATCCAGGCGCGCGGCGCCGCCGAAAACCCGCTGGAACGCCCCGCGCAGAAAGTGCAGGATGGCTTGCCGGTTGGCCCACGCGAAATTGGCGGCGGCGCACATGGCCGCCAGGTAACGCTCCCCTTCTTCCGAACGAATCGGGCCGCAGGCAAGCTGCCGGTCGGGCAGCGAGATCTTGTGCCTGGCCATCGACTGGTTCATCACCGAGACATAATCCGTGCACACCTGGTGGCCCAGCCCGCGCGAGCCGGAGTGAATCAGCACCACCACTTGGCCCTTCGAGATTCCGTAGGCGCGCGCGGCCGTTTCGTCGTGCACCTCTTCCACGTACTGGATCTCCAGAAAATGGTTGCCGCTTCCCAACGTTCCAAGCTGCGGCAGACCGCGTTCGCGCGCGCGCTCGGAGACCGCCGCGGGGTCGGCGCCCTCCAGCGCGCCGCCGGCTTCGGAGAAATCGGCGTCGCGCTGCTCCCCAAAACCGTTCTTCACCATCCAGCGCGCCCCTTCCACCAGGACGCGGTCCAGGTCGCGCGCGCCGATCTTCACGAATCCCGATCCTCCAACGCCGCACGGGACATCGCGGAAAATCTGGTCGACCAGTTCCCGCAGTCGCGGCCGCACCCCGGCCTCTTCCAGCGTGGTCCTCACCAGCCGCACGCCGCAGTTGATGTCGAAGCCGACGCCGCCGGGTGACACCACGCCGTGCTCGCAATCCATGGCCGCCACGCCGCCGATGGGGAAACCGTAGCCCTGGTGAATGTCGGGCATGGCCAGGCTCGGCCCCACGATTCCCGGCAGCGTCGCCACGTTCATGGCCTGTTCCAGCGAGAGGTCCTTGCGGATCTGCGAAATCAGGGCCTCGCTCGCGTACACGATGACATCCGTCCGCATGCCCCGGGCCTCATCACGGGGAATGCGGTAGCGCAGCGCGTCAATGGCCTCCAGCCGCATATCAGATATCCAAATAAACTTCCGCGAGCCACAGGCCGCCGCGCCGCTCGATCTTCAATTGGTGATAGGTCACGGCCTTCACAATCAGGCGCGCGCGGTGGCGTAGCGGGTCGCGCGGTTCGCCCATGCCCACGGCCTCGATCGCCGTATCCCGGAACTGTGTCACCCGAAAATCTCGGAAGGCAATGCGCTTTCCATCGAACCAGTAGAGCACCTCGTTCAGCCAATCCACCAGCAGCGATTCGCGGTCGCCGCTCTCGACCGCGAGCGGGTATTCCTGCTTGGGCGCGGCCGCGGCGGGATCATCGGCAATGGAAAGCATGGCCAGCGCGGCATGGGCGAACAGTTCCGGAAGCGTGCCGCCAAACGCGCGAAAGCCGATATCCGCCGGATGTTCGAGCACCTCGAAATCGCCGGGGCCCATGTCCCCATCCTAAACCGGTGGAGGGTCGCCCGCAGCGTTACCGAAAGGACTTGCGCCGGCAGCCGGCCAGCGCCAGCAACAGCACGCCGCCGGCCACCAGACGGATGGTCGAGGGCTCGGGAACCTCCAGTCCGCCAACTCCGGTCAGGTACCCCTCGTGCCCGGTCGTCGTTCCGAAATAGAACTTCACGTTTGAGATGACTGCGTCCACGGTCAGTGCCTGGGAGTTGATAGTGAAACCCGCCGACTCGAACAAGAACGGATTATGGGAGCCGCCGGTGATTGTGCTGTCGGCGCTGGTGTATTTGCCGGTGCTGGAATTGGGCGGCCCAATCATGGTATGCACCGGGGACGAGGTGCACGCGTCGCAGAGCGTCACGGTAGAGCCATTCTCAGTCAAGGACCATCCCGTCGAGGTGGGACTAGTGGTGGTGAAACTCTTGTACCACTTCACGGTGGCAAGCTCCGCCGAAGACGTCATGCTCGGGCTCGTCAGAATCTGGCTCACTTGAAAGGTCACCTCAGCCAGCGCCGCGCTCTCAGACTTGAGATCCACTTCCGTGTTCTGCACCGTGATCTGTAATTGGCCATTGCTCACGGTGAACAGAGCCGTGGCGGCGACGGGCGTCTTATCTGCGGGATTCACGGCTCCGCTCTGCGTCGAGAAAAGGAATTGGCTGGCCGGCAATCGCGTTGCCAGCAGCAGGCCACCCAATGCGAGCATGAGTGCTTTGCGCATCTCCCGCGGAATCCTCGGTCCTGGCAATGCACGCCTCGTGCCCAAGGCGTGGCGCAATTGAATCGACCAGTTAGACAAAATCCCCATGTGCCGGGTGTGCAGTCGGTGGACAGAACCATAGCTTTCGGATGCAATCCGTCTGGACATGCGCAACGGGCTCCGTGGAACCGTCCTAATTCTACTATAGGCTTCCTCAGCAGATCTTTGAAAGGACTAGGCGTACATTGAAGTTGTAGTACTACAGGTACAAAATGGCGCAGGATAGTACTACTTGGCTCCCGCCGCACGCATGCCTCCCCAGCCGCATCGTGGCCCAAGCCGTGAGTGGAGCTATACTTAAACCGCCAACATGATCGACTCCCGGGTGCCGCAGGTCACCCTCGAGCAATTCGAGGTCGAGTGCCGCGACCGCCATCTCATTCATGCCGCGGTGGATCATTGGGCGGCCAGGAAACCCGGCGATACCGCCATTCTCAACGCCACGCGCGGCGCCCGGCTGACGTGGGCCGAGCTCCAACACGGCTCGATGGCTCTGGCCGCGGAACTCTCACGGATGGGATTCCGCAAGGGAGATTTCCTCGCCGCGTCCCTTCCCCTGCTGAACGAACACATCCTGCTCGAGTATGCCTGTTTCCGCCTGGGCGTCATCCACGCGCCGCTCGACCTCCGGCTACAGCCCGCCGAAGTGCTGCGTTGTCTTGGCCTGATTCGCCCAAGAGGTTACGCCTTCCCGAGCCGAATCCCCGGAATGGACTTCGCCGCGGTGGTCGAAGCCGCGCGCCGGCGCTGCGATTCCATCGAGCATTGGATTCAATTCGCGCCGCCCGAGAAGCGCATCGCCGGCGCCGCCAGCTTCGCCGAAGTGATGGCGCGCGCCGCCTCCGGCGCGGCTCCCGCACCGTCGGACGTGACCCCGCGAGACGGCGCGCAGGTCATTTTCACCACGGGTTCTACCGGCTCGCCGAAACCCGCGCTGCTTTCTCACCGCGGAATCGCGTGCCAGAATCTCTGTCTGGGCAGGGCCTTCCATTTCACGCCGGATCAGCGCGTGCTCTGTAATCTGCCGGCCTCCCATGTGGGCGGCCAGGCGGAGCTGCTCATGACCACTCTGTTCATGGGCGGGACCGCCGTCACGCTGGAGGTTTTCGACGCCGTGAAATCGCTGGACGCCATCGAACGGCATGGGGTCACGCTGCTCGGCCAGATTCCCGCCATGTTCCACATGGAGTGGCGCACCGCGGATTACGGGCGGCGCAATCTCGCCAGTCTTCAAACCGCGGTCTACGGCGGGCAGGCTGTTCCACGGCCCTTCCTGGACGAAATGCTGAAGATGGCGCCACAAATCGCCACCGGCCTGGGCCTGACCGAGACCTCCGGCTTCTGCACCTACACCGCTCTCACCAACGACGCCGCGGCCCTGGCGCGCGGCATCGGCTGGGCCATGCCGGCATACCCCATGTCGATCCGGCAACCGATGAACGGCGATGGGGCGGCCGGCGCCGAGGTGTCCGCCGGGGAAATCGGCCACGTCTGTTTTCGCGGCCCGCAGACCTTCCTGGGCTATGTCAACGATCCGGAAGCGACCGCGGCCACGTTGTCCAAGGATGGCTGGCTATACACCGGCGACATGGGCCGCGCCGGCGAGCACGGTTTGCTTTTCTCCGGGCGCGCCAGGTGGGTATTGAAACCCGCGGGCTACCAGGTCTTTCCAGCCGATGTCGAAGCCCACTTCAGCCGTTTGGCCGATCAGGTGGCCAGCATCGGAGTGGTGGGCCACGCCCACCGCGTCTGGAGCGAGGGAATCGTCGCGTTTGTCGAGAAGCGCCCCGGCGCGGACCTTACCGAAGCCGATCTCAGGAAGCATGCGCGCGCCCTGACGTCGTATATGCGCCCGCTTCACTACGTCATCCTGGAGCCCGGCGCGATGCCCCTGAACCGCACGGCCAAGGTGGACGTGGTTCGGCTCCAGGAACTCGCCAGGGAAGAGGTCGGCCGGCTCCGCGAGCGCGGACGCTGGGACGCCGGCGGATCGTCAACATCAACAGAACCCGATGGAGGACTGCAACCGTGAATCGTCGAAACTTTATGTGCACCGCGGCCGGAACAGCCGCGGGCTCGTTCTATGCTCCCGTGCCGGCGCGCGCTCAAGAGGCGTCCGCGAGCGCCAAGCCGCTGAACCTGAAGATCACCGGCCTGAAAACTTTCGTGGTGAACGCCGGCAGCCTGAACTGGGTATTCTGCAAGATTTACACCGACGCAGGCCTGGTGGGGCTGGGCGAAGGCTCTGTGACCAGCAAGGAAGCGACCATCGCGCAAGCCATCATGGAACACGAGCGGTTCCTGCTGGGCAAGAATCCCACGGATATTGAGCTGCTCTGGCAAGGCATGTACCGCTTTCCGCGATGGCGCGGCGGACCCGTTCTCAATTCGGCGATCAGCGCCGTGGAGATCGCCCTCTGGGACATCCTCGGCCAGGCGCTGGGAGCGCCGATCTACAAGTTGTTGGGCGGCGCCGCGCGCACGCGCATTCGGATGTACCTCGACGTGGGCGCGACGCCGGAAGAGTTCCTTCGCGCGAAAGAGCTGGGTTATACGGCCGCCAAGACGACCCCTCTCGCGCCCGTCAACAACCTGGTGCAGCCATCGTCCATGGTCCGCGAGGGGGTCCGCAAACTCGCCGCCATTCGCCAAGCGGTAGGAGACGATTTCGATATCGCCGTAGACGCTCACGGGCGCTGCACCACCGCGATGGCGATCGATTTCTGCGCGCGCGTGGAAGAGTTGAACCTGTTGTTTGTCGAGGAGCCGACGCAGCTCGAAGACCTGGGCGAGCTTGCCTTGTTGCGCGAGAAGACCAGGACGCACCTGGCGACGGGCGAGCGGTCGTTCACCAAGTACGGCTTTGTGGATTTCTGCTCGCGCCACCTGGTGGACTACGTTCAACCCGACGTGTGCCACGCCGGCGGCATCCTCGAGCTGAAGAAGATCGGCGCGCTGGCCGAAGCGTACCGCGTGAATCTGGCGCCGCACAATCCGCAGAGCTACGTCGCCGCCATGGCATCGCTGCATGTGGATGCGACTACCCCGAGCGCCGTGATTCAGGAATCGACTCTGAACAGAATTCCGTGGGTTCAGGAACTGTTCGAGGGCGCAGGCGCACAAGTCAAGAACGGTTACGCCGAGCTGCCCACCCGCCCCGGCCTGGGAGTGACTTTGAACGAAAAAGTGGCGGCGGCGCATCCCTACAAGCCCGCCAACCGCCCCGAGTATCGGTTCGGTGATGGGTCGGTCGCGGACCAGTAGTGGTAAGCCTTCAGCTATCAGCTTTTAGCGTTCAGCTAAACCCAATGCTGTTCACTTTGGTGTTGAGCCCGATAGGGCGAAAGATCTTAGCCCACGGCGCAAGCCGTGGGTCGGTGGAAGGACACCATGAGCCCCGCAGGGGCGGAAGAGGTTGGGCCACAGCATCTTACGCCTCTCCGGGGCTGAATAGTGTTCGCGCCCGTTCCCACGGGTTGCGCCGTGGGCTACAGTCTATCGCTCCTGCGGAGCTGGCCTAAGTGAACAGCATTGCAGCTAAACCGACCCCCGCGGTGCCGCTGTCTTAGCTGATAGCTGACCGCTGAAAGCTTACCGCGCCACGTTCTTGTAGACCTTGCCGCCCTTCATGACAAACACCACGCGGCGCACGGCCGTGATGTCCGTGAATGGGTCGCCTTGGACGGCCACCAGGTCTGCCTGCATGCCTGGGGCGATGGAACCGATCTGGTCGCCCATGCGGAGCGATTCCGCGGCCACCGAGGTGCCGCTCAGGATGGCGTTCATGGGCGTATCGCCGCCGTCTTTCACGCGGTAGATGAACTCCTCCGCGTTGCGCCCGTGGGCGCCCGCGACGCCATCGGTGCCCAGAATCACCTTCACGTTGTGACGGCGGGCGCGTTTCAGAACGTCCGCCACCAGCGGGAGAGCCTTCTCCATGGCCGCGAATCCCTCTTCCGTGTAGTTCCCGATGCCGAGAAACTTGGGCTTGTTCTCGAGATAGTTGTGCAGCACCAGGAAGTTCGGATCGAAGTACGCGCCGCGGTCGGCCATCAACTGGAGAGTCGCATCGTCCAGGAAAGTGCCGTGCTCGATGGAAGTGCATCCAGCCAGGATGGAGGCGCGCGCGCCATCGATGGCGTGCGCGTGGACCACGCTGCGAAGCCCCAAAGCCGTGGCTTCGCCGCAGGCGGCCCGAATCTGCTCATCGGTCATGGTCTGGGCCCCGCCGTCCCGGATGCTGGCCGTCGCAAACACCTTGATGACGTCGGCGCCATCCGCCTTCATCTTGCGCGCGTAATCGCGGATCTCGTCGGGGTTCCCGGTGTTCTCGGTGATGGCGCGCAGCGAAGTCAGAATGCGCGGTCCCGGAATGGCGCCGGCGTTGACCATGTCGCGCACCGGGCCTTCCACCGGGGAACCCAGACACTGCACGGTAGTAAAGCCTCCCATCAACGTGGCATACGCGTTGGCCTCGGTGTACAGCGCGGTCTCCTGCGGAGTGACCTTGCTGCCGCGGCCGCCCTGGTCGAGGCGGTTGTCCTTGTTGAAGAACCACCCCAGGTGCGCGTGCGTATCGATCCAGCCGGGCATCACGGTGAGGCCGCTGAGATCGTACGCGGCCGGTCCCTTGGCGCCGTCGCGGACCGCGCTGATGCGGCTTCCGGCGATCACGATGTCTTTGTTCCTGAGGACATGGCCCTTGCCGTCGATCAGGTTGGTGGTCCTCAGCACAACGGTCTGGCCCGCCAGCAAAGCGGGCAGGAATGCAAAGGCGAAGATTCTGATGAGCCGCATGGAAAGTTGTCTAACCACTCCCAAGATACTCCAGCCAGATCGTGACTGGGTTCGCGAACACTTCGTCGTACGGTGCATTCCCGGTTAATCCGTCGACGTGCAAAATGAAATTGACTTGCGTCAGCCAGGGCTGAATGCCCAACGGGATGCGGCCATTCACCTGCACCACTCCCGCCGCCATGTCCGGCGCCTGCCCCGCGTAGAGAATGGTCAGGGGAAACTGCCCCGGAGTTACCAGGTTGATCCCAAAGTCATGCGTCACCGCGCCCAGGCTACCCGTCACCACCTGGCCGTCCGCATAAGACTCGCTCAGCACGCCCAAGCCCGTAAGCCATAGCGTCAGCACCGATCCCCTCGCCGCCGGGTTGGTGGAGGAGTTCAGCGTTCCATCCTGGTTGAGGACTACGGCCTGGCCGGCGCCGGTCATATCCACCGTAAAAACTCCAGCCGCGGCGGCCACCACCGGTTGTTGCCGCGCGATGGAGGTGGCGCCGTTCACCGTGGCCACGATTTGCGTGCTGCTCTTCCCGGCAACTTCGAATGGCACAATGGCGTTGATCTGGTTGGCGCTAACGTACAGCAGCGGCGCGGGAACACCATCGAAGGTCACGCTGGCGCCCGCGAGTTGCGTCGTCAGGCGGCCTTGCGCCAGCACGGCGCCGATTCCCGATGCCGGCCCCAGGCCGCTGCCGAAGAGGCTCACGATTTCTCCGGGAGCCACCGCGCCGGCCTGGAAGCTGGCGCCGTTGACCACGCATCCGGCGTCGATTTGCGGCGGCAGCGACTGCCCGGTGGCGAAACTCAGTCTCGCCAGGAAACCGGTCGAAATCGGCGGCGGGAGGTCCGGCAATTGCGGCTGCATCGCGCCGGCCGTGATCGGCAGGTCCGGGGATGTTGTCGAGCCGCCCAAGTAGATCCCCGAGCTGCCATACAGCGCCAGCCCCAGCACCTGGTCGTTGCCTGTTCCGCCGAAGTAGGTGGAGAATACCAGCGCCCCGTTCGCGTCCAGTTCCGTCAGGAAACCCGTAGTTCCGTTTCCGTCGATAAAGTCGGTTCCGTCGTCGCCTCCCATCGAGCCGCGGTGGAGAGAGTAACTCGAATTGCAATGTCGCAGCGCGCCATTGGTCACTGGAAAGCCGTCGGACATGGTGTAGCCACCCACATAGAGGTTGCCTGCGCCGTCGGTTGCCGCCGCCGAAACAGCGTCACCACCCTTGCCGCTGATGTAGGTGGAATAGATCAGGGCCGAGCCATCGGGCTTGAGTTTCGCGGCGAAGGCGTGGGGACAGGGCGCCGGACTTCCCGCCAAATCCTCGGAAGGGCAGGTGCCCGTACCTGGGTAGGACTCCGCCGCGTGGACCACCGGGAAATCGGAAGAAGCCGTGGTGCCTACCACCATCGCGTCCCCGGAGGCATCCAGTACGACGGCGTCGCCGGAATCGCCCAAGGCTCCGCCCAAACGCGTCGAGTACAGCAGCGTCAGCCCGTCCGGGCTGATTTTAGTGACGAAGGCATCGGAGCACACTGTGGGATAGTGCGCGACAAAGCTATCCGGGCAATTGCCGGCGCCGGCCGCCACCTGCAAAGCATTGCGGAGCGGGAAATCGGGCGAATTCGTGCTGCCGGTCAAGTATATGTCGCCCGCTGCATCCACCGCTGTTCCGCGGGCCGCGTCTACCCCCGTGCCGCCCAGGTAGCTCGCGAACAGCACCTTCATATCCGAACTGCGCCATCCCGCAAAGAAGGCGTGCGCGCAGGCGGACTGGCCGTATTTGCTGCCGCAGTTGCCGCCGGGAAACTGGGGCTGAAGCGCATGCACAGTCGGGAAGTCCGTCGAGGTGGTGCTCCCCGCTACCACTAGCGTGCCTTGGGATCCCAGTGCCAGAGCGATCAGGCTCTGCGTGGCCCCGCCCCCGATAAAAGTGGAATACAGCAGCTTGGAGCCGGTGGCGTCGAGTTTTGCCACGAATCCGCCGCCGTTCCCATTGGGCCGTTCGAGGGCGTCCGGTGTAGTCGGAAAATCCTTGGAAGTGGTGTTGCCCGCGACGTACACGCTTCCGGCCGCATCCACGGCAATTCCCACGCCGACGTCAGACGTAGTGCCGCCCAGATAGGTGGACCAGAGCAGCTTACCGTCACGGCCAACTTTCGCGACAAACGCGTGGTAGCAGCCGCCGGAAGTGGGCGGGCAGCCCGGGAACTTTGCCTGGTAAGAACCCTGCGTGACCGGCAGATCCTGCGACCCGGTCCAGCCCGTCACGTAAACGTTGCCCAGCGAATCGGCCGCGATTGCGGCGACCGTCGTATACGAGGATCCGCCAAAGTACGTGCCGTAAGAGACCACTCCGACAACGGTGTTGCTTTCGGACGCGGCGCCGTATA
Source organism: Bryobacteraceae bacterium (assembly GCA_049510555.1). Lineage (GTDB taxonomy): Bacteria > Acidobacteriota > Terriglobia > Bryobacterales > Bryobacteraceae > Fen-178. Next base: position 9,818 of record JBEKYW010000042.1, on the reverse strand, counting down.
GGAAGGGAGCAGCCGACAGCCACAAAACCAGGACAGCGCTGAGAGTTCGTATCACACGTTGAACGATAAGCACGTTCCCGGCCAAATGGAGCCTCGTGGGACAGACTTGTCCGTCACCGGATTCTGTTACTATGCCAGACTATGAAGTCTGTCCGCCTCGCATCTCTCGTTCTGCTTCCCCTGCTGGCCGTTGCCCAACCCACGGACCTGCTTAAGGATCTCAAGTTCCGCCAGGTGGGGCCGTTCCGCGGGGGCCGTTCGGTGGCCGTCGCGGGTGTGCCCTCGCAGCCCAACATCTACTACTTCGGAGCCACTGGTGGCGGCGTCTGGAAGACCACCGATGCCGGAGCCTCGTGGCAGCCCGTCTCCGACGGCCAGTTCCACACTGGCTCGGTGGGCGCAATTGCCGTCGCCGATTCCGACCCCAACGTCGTCTACGTGGGCATGGGCGAAGCCTGCGTGCGCGGCAACGCGTCGCACGGCGACGGGGTCTACAAGTCCGTGGATGCCGGCAAGACGTGGCGCAACGTGGGCCTACGGGACAGCTACCACATTGGCGCCCTCCGGGTGCACCCCAAGAACCCGGACATCGTTTACGTGGCCGCGCTCGGCCACCTTTTTGGACCGAATGAAATGCGGGGCGTGTACCGCTCGACCGACGGCGGCGCGACGTGGAAGCAACTGCTGACACGCGGCCCCAAGGCCGGCGCTGTCGATCTCGCCATGGACCCAGGTAATCCACGCGTGCTCTACGCCGCCTTCTGGGAAGTCAGCCGCAATCCCTGGCACTTCGCGAGCGGCGGGCCCGGCAGCGCCCTTTTCAAATCCACCGACGGCGGCGACACCTGGACCGACATCTCGCGCAATCCCGGCCTGCCGCGCGGCGTGCTCGGCCGCATCGGCGTCACGGTTTCGCCGGCCAATCCGGAGCGCGTGTGGGCGCTGGTCGAGGCCGCCGATGGCGGCGAGTTCCGCTCCGACAACGGCGGCCGGACCTTCGCCAAGGTGAACGAGCAGAACATTCTTCGCCAGCGCGCCTGGTATTACTCTCACATCTACGCCGATCCGCAGAACGCCGACACGGTCTACGCGCTCAACACCGGCATGTACAAGTCCATCGATGGCGGCCGCACCTACGCGGCCGTCCGCACGCCGCATGGCGATAACCACGACCTGTGGATCGCCCCCGACGACCCGCGCCGCATGATCGAGGCTAACGACGGCGGGGCCAACGTCACCAACGACGGCGGCCGCACCTGGTCCAGCATCGACAACCAGCCCACCGCGCAGTTCTACCGCGTGGCCCTCGACGAAGATTTCCCTTACCATCTTTACGGCGCGCAGCAGGATAACACCACCGTTCGCATCGCCAGCCGCACCAGCAGCGGCGGCATCACCGACCACGACTGGTACGACGTGGGCGGCGGCGAAAGCGGCTGGATCGCTCCCGACCCGCGCAATTCCGAAATCGTCTACGCCGGCTCTTACGACGGCCTCATCACCAGACAGGACCACCGCACCGGCCAGAGCCGCAGCGTCGACGCCTGGCCCGATAATCCCATGGGCTACGGCGCCGAAGCCATGAAGTACCGCTTCCAGTGGAGCTACCCGATCGCTTTCTCGCCGCATGATCCGAAGACACTTTACATCGGCGCCAATGTGCTCATGAAGACCACCAACGAAGGCCAGAGCTGGGAAGTGATCAGCCCCGATCTGACGCGCAACGACAAATCCAAGCTGGGCACCTCCGGCGGCCCCATCACGCAAGACAACACCTCGATCGAGTATTACTGCACCATCTTCACGTTCATGGAATCGCCGGTGACCAAGGGTCTCATCTGGACCGGATCAGACGACGGGCTGGTTTACATCACCCGCGACGGTGGCAAGCACTGGGACAACGTCACCCCCAAGGACATGCCGGAGTGGATTCAGATCAACTCCATCGACGCTTCGGCGCACGACGCCGGCACGGCCTATGTGGCCGCCACCATGTACAAGTCCGACGACTTCCGCCCGTATCTCTACAAGACCAACGATTACGGCAAGACGTGGAAGAAGATCGTCAACGGCATTCCCAACGATGCTTTCACGCGCGTGGTGCGTGAAGATCCCAACCATCGCGGATTGCTGGTGGCCGGCACCGAAACCGGTCTCTACATTTCCTACGACGACGGCGAAAACTGGAAGCCGTTCCAGCTCAACCTGCCGGTTACGCCCGTCACCGACCTGGCTTTTCACAAGCGCGAGAAGGACCTGGTGGTAGCCACACAAGGCCGCTCCTTCTGGATTCTGGATGACGTGCCGCTGCTCTACCAGTTGGCCGGCGGCGTCATCACCGGAGACGCGCACCTGTTCCAGCCGAAAGACGTCTACCGCTTCGGCGGCGGCGGGCGCGGCGGCGGCGGCCGGGGCGGCCCGGCGATGGGAGAGAACCCTCCCGGCGGTGCGGCCATCTATTACTGGCTGAAGAATGGCGTCCAGGGCGAAGTGACGCTGGACTTTCTGGATTCCTCCGGCAAACTAGTCAATAAGTTCTCCAGCAAAGCGCCCGAACCAACCCAGCGGCCGCCATCCGAGGAAGTCGAAGAGAATCCGTTCCGTGGCGGCCCGCCGCCTCGCGTGGCCACCGCGGCGGGCATGAACCGCTTCGTGTGGAACCTCCGCTACGCCGACGCCACCACTTTCCCCGGCCTGATCATGTGGGCGGGGAGCGTCACCGGCCCGCGTGTCTCACCGGGAACCTACCAGGTGCGCCTGACCGCCGACGGCCAATCGCAGACCCAGAGCTTCTCGGTGAAGAAGGACCCGCGCCTGGAAACCACGCCGGAGGAATACGCCAGGCAGTTGGCGCTGGCCCTCCAGGTCCGCGACAAGCTTTCCGAGACCAACGAGGCCGTCATCCGGATTCGCGAAGTGCGAAAGCAGCTCGAAGATTACGCCCGGCGCGATTCCAAGCGCGTCTCCGAGGCCGCCAAGGATCTGATCAAGAAGCTGACGGCGGTGGAAGAGAACCTCTACCAGACCAAGAATCGCGCCAGCGAAGACCCGCTCAACTTCCCCATCAAGCTGAACAACAAGCTGGCCTACGTGCTGGGATTAGTGGCAAGCTCGGACAGCCCGCCCACCGCGCAGTCCTACCAGGTATACGAAGGCCTGGCCAGCGCCGCGAACGGAGAGCTCAAGACGCTGAACGCGCTGCTCTCCACCGACCTGGCCGCCTTCAACAAGCTGGTGAGGGAGGAGAACATACCGGCGGTCACACTGCCGGCGAGAGTGCAGTAGGTGGGGCATGCGTCGGCTTGCCCACGCAGTTCAGCGCTAGAATTGAAGTCGAAGAAGCTTGCACACCCGATTCTATATCGACCCTGTGACCGGCGTGCCCCATATTTATAACCATGCGGTCGCCGAGGAGGAAGTCATTGAAGTCCTGGAGAAACCCAGTGAGGATCGGGCGGGCCGCGAGGGTTCCAGGAAACCTCAATGAGCCAGAACAAGTTTCCAGACGGGTGGCATGCGGACAAGGTACAGCGGGTCCTTGCCCACTACGAAGAACAGTCCGAAGACGAGGCATTGGCTGAGGATGAAGTAGGCGTTCAGCCTTCCGAGACCGTCATGAATGTGCCTCACGATCTGGTGTCCAAGGTCCGGGAGTTGATCGCGAAGCAGCATAGCTGATACCCACGCGGTGACCCTCTTGGCCGAGATTCGGGGACGCGGCACTTTTGCAGATCGGTCACAGCCACTTATCCAAATAGAATCAACAGCTTAGACCAAATTCCAGTCTGCCCCGCGCTACACTTGAGGTGGTGAAAGTTACCCGCAGGCACGCCCTTGGAGAACTCCGGTTGGCTGTGTTCCCCCACTGTCGCCCGATTGGAGTTGTCCCTCCTCGTTTCGGCAAACCAGCCCCACTCGACTACGGCGGGTCAACCCCGAATTGGGTCCGTTTCGTCATTTTCCGTCGCCGCCGCCGTCCGGCCCGGTCCGCAAGCCGGCGCCGGCCCCTGCTGATTGCGCCCGCACCCCGCCCGTCGTGCGCCAGCATTTTGATTCAATTGGAGTTAACTCGAAATTGGCTTCGTTTCGTCATTTCCTGGCTACCCCCGTCCCAATTCCACTGTATCCTTGCTAACCGCTCCCTAAGCCCGCAGTCTAAAGGACAGCCGGGATGGAATTGACCGACTCAGCGTTCGTCACCAAAGCGCGCTTGGGCGACGCCGACGCCTTTCGGGCGCTGGTCGAGCGCCATAGCCGTCCGCTGTTCCGCCTGGCGTTTCGTATGACTGGCAACCAACAGGACGCCGAGGACGTGGTCCAGGAGAGCTTTCTCCGGGCCTGGCGCCAGCTCGGCAGGTTCGATGAACGGGCGAGTTTCGGAACCTGGCTGTACCGGATCGCAACCAACTGCTCGCTCGATGTGATGCGCTCGCGCAAGCGGCGCTCCAGGCAGGACGCAGGGCCGGAGGGCGCCGCTGCCGAGGTGGAAGATCCGGTCCTCTCGCTGCCGTCGGGCGATCCGACGCCGGAGCGCGCGGCTTTGAGCGGCGAAGTCCGTGGGCAGGTGGCCGAAGCCATGAACGAGCTGAGCGCCTCCGAGAGAACCGCCTTCGTGCTGCGGCACTTCGAAGGCATGCGCATCGACGACATCAGCCGCGTCCTGGGGTGCCAACCCGGCGCGGCCAAGCATAGCGTGTTCCGCGCCGTGCAGAAACTGCGGCGGGCGCTGGAGCCATTGACAAGCGGGGCAAGATGAACCACCTGAGCGAAGAACAATTGATACTGCATTACTACGGCGAAGAGGAAGACGCCGGCGCCGCCGAGCAGCACCTTGGCGAATGCGAGGAGTGCCGCGCGCTCTATGGCTCGCTCCAGCGGGTTCTGAATGTGGTGGATTCGCTGCCCGTGCCGGAGTGCGGCGCGGAGTACGGCGAGCAGGTGTGGAAACGCATCGAGCACCGCTTGCCGGCGCGGCGCGGCGCCTTCTGGGTCTGGGCCTGGCCTGCCCGGTGGCGGTGGGCCGCGGCCGGGGCGGCTTTCGCGGCGTTTCTGGTGGCGGCGTTCGTGGCCGGCCGTTTTTACCCTCACCCGCGCCAGCCCGCCCAACTGGCGGTTGCCGATACGCAGGCCGGGGAGCGCATCCTGCTGGTGGCGGTGGGCGATTACCTGGAGCGCTCCCAGATGGTGCTGATCGAGCTGGCCAACGCCAGTCCGAAAGGCCTGCTCGATATCTCCGCCGAACAGGAGCGCGCCGTCGACCTGGTCAGCGAGAACCGCCTCTATCGCCAGACCGCGGCCCACACGGGCGACGCCGTGGTGGCCAGCGTCCTCGACGAACTCGAGCGAGTGCTGCTGGATATCACGCACGCGCCCTCGCGCCTCTCGCCGGGGGAATTGGAGAAGTTGCGCCAGAGGTTGGAAGCCGAAGGCATCTTGTTTAAGATCCGGGTGCTGGGATCGAATGTCCGGAACCAGGAAGGGCAAAAGCTATAAAGAAGGTTCAAACCATTATGATTCACTCTCGAATACTCACTCCGATTTGCGGCCTGGTATTGACGGCCGCCATGGCGCTGGCGCAGGCTCCGGCGCCCGCCGTTCCTCCGCAACCGCCGGCCCCGCCGGCCCCCGCGGCAGCTCCACGCCCGGCCCCACTCCCGATGGTGCCCCTTGACCTGTCTCTCCCCGACTGGATCAACGACGTGGCGGGGGAGGCCCAGGATCGGGCTCGCGAGATGCTCCTCCAGAATCAGGAGCAAATGGAACAGGTCCACGAGAAGATGCGGCTGGCGCAAGAGAAGCTGGCCGATGTGCAATCCAGGATCAAGGTCGACACGATTGCGCCGATGGCCTTTGCCCAGTACGGGACCCCGTTTCCCCGGCCTGGCCGCGCGGCAAGCGACGATCGTCTCTACCAGGACGGCCAGCGCGCGCTCGACAGCCGCCACTGGGACCAGGCGCTGGAGGATTTCAACCAGGTGGCCGCGCGCGCCGGTTCGCGAGCCGACGGCGCCCTGTACTGGAAGGCCTACACGCTCAACAAGCTGGGCCGCCGCGATGAAGCCGTCGCGGCCATCGCCGAACTGCGCAAATCGTACGCCAGCAGCCGCTGGCTCGACGATGCCAAAGCGCTCGAGGTCGAAGTCAAGCAGGCTTCCGGCCAGAACGTGGCGCCCGAAAGCGAATCGGATGAGGACCTCAAGCTGATGGCCATCAACGGCCTCACGCAGTCGGACCCGGAGCGCGCCGTCCCGCTACTCGAAAACCTGCTGAAGGGCGCGCAATCGCCCAAGTTGAAAGAGCGCGCGCTTTTTGTGCTGGCGCAGAGCAGCGTGCCCAAGGCGCAGCAACTGCTGGAGCAGGTGGCGCGGGGCGGCGGCAATCCCGACCTCCAGGTGAAGGCCATCAACTACGTGGGCGTGGCGAAACGGCGGCAGGGCGGCGGCGGTAATGGCCAGCTTCTCTCCGAGATTTACGCCTCCACCAGCGACGCCAACGTGAAGCGCGCCATTCTGAACGCGTACATGGCCAACCGCGACACCGATCACCTGCTGCAGGTGGCCAAGACAGAGAAGATGCCCGAGCTGCGGCTCGACGCGATCCGGTATGTGGGTGGCGGGGGCGCCGCCGCCAGCGATGCGCTGGTCGCCATCTACGCGTCCGAACAGGACAAGCAGGTGAAGCAGACCATCACGGAGACGCTGTATGGTCACAGCAATGCCAAGGCGTTGGTGGACTTGGCGCGCAGCGAGAAAGACCCGGAAATGAAGAAGACCATCGTCCGGTACCTCTCCAACATGCGGGGCAAGGAAGCCACCGATTACCTGATGGAGATCCTCAAGTGACGCGGGCGTTCTGGCTGATGGCGGCCGCGCTGCCGCTCGCGGCGCAGCCCAAACTGCTCATCAACGGCAACGTGGACACGCGTTCGGCCGCCTCCGGGCTGGAGCGCGAGTTCCGGACACTGCTCACGGCCCAGCCGCAGCCGGCGTGGATCGGATACACCGTGCCGGCGGCCGGCGGCATCGGCCTGGGGTGCGAGCTGGTCAGCCCCGGCGGATGGTATGCGCCCGGCGTGATCCACCTGGAGCCGCCCGACCACGCCGTGATCCTGTTCCGCGTGGAGTCGAGCGCCGTCAGCCGCATCCGGGCGCTGTCGCCGGATTGCGAGATTGACGCCGGCGGCGCTCCGGTGCACTGGCTCACGGATGTCCAGCCTGCCGAGAGCGTGGCGCTGCTGGTGCCCTTCGTCGCGCAGCGCGATATCCGCGGCGATGGCGCGGTGAGGGTCATCGCGGTGCACGCCGGCCCGGCGGCCGACGCGGCTCTCGAGCGATTCGTGGCGCCCGGCCAGCCCGAATCGCTGCGCCAGCGGACGGTCGCCTGGTTCGGCTCGGCGCGCGGCCGGCGAGGGTTTGAAATCCTGAAGAACCTGATTGCGAGCGACCCCAGCGAAGTCGTGCGCGAGCGCGCCATCTCCGCCCTGGCGGTCAGCAAGGAGCCGGAAGCCGCCGATCTGCTCGTCGCCACCGCGCGCAACGATCGAAATCCGCGCCTGCGGGCGCAAGCGGTCTCGGCGCTCGGCCGCAAGCCCGGGCCGAAGACCGTGGCCGCGATCCGCGAGGCCATCGAGAAAGATCCGGATGCGCAGGTGAAGCGCCGCGCCGTATCCGCGCTGCACGCCCTGCCCGACGGCGAGGGCATTCCGCTGCTGATTGAAGCGGCGAAGACCACTCAGAACGCCGAAGTGCGGAGGCAGGCCATGTCCTCGCTAGGCCAGTCCCGCGACCCGCGCGCGCTGGCGTTCTTCGAGGACGTGCTGAAACATTAGAGCCTATTCGCCTTCTTCGACCGGCCCTACCTTGAGCACCGCCAGGAACGCTTCTTGCGGAATCTCGACGCGGCCCACGCGCTTCATGCGCTTCTTGCCTTCCTTCTGCTTTTCGAGAAGCTTGCGCTTGCGCGTGATGTCGCCGCCGTAACACTTGGCCAGCACGTTCTTGCGCATGGCGGAAATATTTTCGCGCGCCACGATCTTGTTGCCAATGGCTGCCTGCAAGGCCACTTCGAACATCTGGCGCGGGATCAGGCGGCGCAGGCGCGAGATCAGGTCCTTGCCGCGCTCGTGGGCGAGCTCCTTGTGCACGATGATGGAAAGCGCGTCCACCGGTTCACCCGCCACCAGCACGTCCAGCTTCACCATGGACGAAACGCGGTACCCCGCCAGGTGATAATCCAGCGAAGCGTAGCCGCGCGAACACGATTTCAGCCGGTCGTAGAAATCCAGGACGATCTCGTTCAGCGGCAGCTCGTAAGTCAGCATCACGCGCCCGCCGCCGAGGTACTCGAACTTCTTCTGCTTCCCGCGCTTCTCTTCGAGCAGCTTCAGAATCCCGCCCAGGTACTCCTCGCGCGTGATCACCATGGCGTCGATGATGGGCTCTTCCACCTGCTTGATCCCGGAAGGGTCGGGGAACTTGGTGGGGCTGGTCACTTCGATGACTTCCCCCACGGTGGTGGTGACCCGGTAGCGTACGCCCGGCGCCGTGGTGATCAGGTCGATGTCGAACTCGCGCTCCAGGCGCTCCTGCACAATCTCCAGGTGCAGCAGCCCCAGAAACCCGCAGCGGAAACCGAAACCCAGCGCCACGGAGTGTTCGGGTTCGAAGTTGAAGGCGCTGTCGTTGAGCCGCAGTTTTTCGAGCGCGTCGCGCAACAGGCCGTGCTCGTGGGATTCCACCGGGTACAGGCCGGCGAACACCATCGGCTTGATCTCTTCGAAGCCGGGGAGCGGCTCCGCGGCCGGGGCCTCGTGGTCCATGATGGTGTCCCCGATCTTGGCGTCCGACACCGTCTTGATATTGGCGGACAGGAACCCCACCTCGCCCGCCGCCAGCTCGTCGCACGGGGTGGCCTTGGGCGCCTGGTACCCGAGGGTCTCCACTTCGAACACCTGCCCGTTGGACCACAGCCGGATCTTCTGCTTCAGGCGCAGCCTTCCATCCACCACGCGCACCAAAATGATCACGCCGCGATAAGAATCGAACCAGGAGTCGAAGATCAACGCGCGCAACGGCGCATCGGGCGAGCCTTTCGGCGGCGGCACCAGGTGAACGATGGCCTCGAGGATGTCATGGACCCCGATGCCCTGCTTGGCGCTGGTCAGCACGGCATCGCGCGCGTCCAGCCCGATCACCGTTTCAATCTGCTCGCGAATGCGCTCGGGATCGGCTGCCGGCAGATCGATCTTGTTGATCACCGGAATGATTTCCAGGTTGTGGTGCAGCGCCAGGTAAGTATTGGCGAGCGTCTGCGCCTCCACTCCCTGCGACGCATCCACCACCAGCAGCGCGCCCTCGCAAGCTTGCAGGCTGCGCGAAACCTCGTACGAGAAGTCCACGTGCCCGGGTGTATCGATCAGGTTCAGTTGAAAGAGGTTGCCGTCATCGGCGCGATAATTCAGCCGCACCGCGTGCGCCTTGATGGTGATGCCGCGCTCGCGCTCCAGGTCCATGGTGTCCAGCACCTGGTCCATCATTTCGCGCTGCGAAAGCGCGCCGGTGACCTCCAGGAGGCGGTCCGCCAGCGTCGATTTGCCATGGTCGATGTGCGCAATGATAGAGAAATTGCGGATGAATTCGCGATCCATGCGATGTTGGGGGTGCTCTGTAGAACGATTATCCCACATGACCGGATAGCGGGCCGCCTCCGCTCCCTTACGGTCGCGGCTCCGTGAGAGGCCTGCGCACGGAGCCGGTAGAGTAGGAGAGAGGGCGACGCGAGTAGCGCGACCCACTCTCCCCTCGTCGAACCGGAGGTGC
>JBEKYW010000041.1:0-42570 GCA_049510555.1 Bryobacteraceae bacterium | reverse complement strand
TGCTTTACCGCCGCAATCACTTTCTCCTCGCTGTGCCGGCTCTTTTTCATGCCTCATTCTCCCTTTCAAAACTGGAGAATTCTAGTTTAGGCTGGTAGAGTTTTCGGGGGGCACGTCAGCGGGCCTTCGCTAAAACGTCTTTTTCGGTGAGGCGGGGCGCCCCGGATTGCGCGGGCTGCTGCGCCAGGGCCCCCGTCGGGACTGCCGTCTGGCTGATCAGGCCCCCACCGCCGAGCATGGCGGATACTTTCAGGAGATTCCGCCGGTTAAAGGCGCCATCGCCCGGGACATCTTCCCGCGACGAATCCGGGTTGTTTTTCATGTGGGCCAGCCTGCTTTCCAGGTGTAAGGAGGTTTCTGTCCTTAAACAGCAAATAGTGCGTCGTCGGACTTGGTCTCACGCTTTGCCTCAGTCTCCAGTGTGTCGTGTTCCTCTCCACCCTCGGAGATCTGTCGCAAAGCTTTCACCAAAGTCTTTACGACTTCGTCCTGCCACGAACCCATTGGCCCTACCACCTCATGTGGCCTTCCTGTCCCCACGCGATCTTGTCTCGTCCAGGCGAACTTCGCCCAGCTTCCGCGATTCGACGCAGCACTTCGATGTTACTCAGTCCCTCGATTCCACCCACCGGGAGTTGCCCGCCGCCCCTCACGCATTCCGCGATACTCTCGATCTCGGCCAAGTGCGGCTCCAACCCTACGAACGGGAGTTCCTCGCTGACCACTCGGATCAGCGCCCTCAGTTCTGCGAGTGGCTGAGGCTCAACGATCTCAGCAAGGTGAGCATATTCCTGAGAACGACGATCGCCCATTCGCAAAGATTATAGCCCCTTTGAAGGTGCATGAGCCGAACAAGAGCATGCCACAAGTCAACAACTTGGGTTCGTATGGGTCCTGGATCAGGGGGTATGGGCTGGGAGCGGTGGAAGCCCGGTTCGGTTGGAAGAGGAAGGGATCGGACAAGAAGAGCGCGGTGATCATAAGCCCAGAGCTTGATCAGCAGAGTTCGGGGCCCACGCATTTTTTTCTGGCGCCAACTTTGTGGTAGCGCGTGGTAGTGCATTCCCCGTAACTCTATGAAAACTTGGCGGCGCTAACGGGAATCGAACCCGTATTTAAGCCTTGAGAGGGCTCCGTCCTAACCGTTAGACGATAGCGCCGCGCGGTGAATTCTCATTCTAGCAAAACTCACCAAAACCGCGCGGGACCACGCCCGGCCGGTCGCCGCGGGATAATGGGGGTGCATGCGCCGGCTCTCCATCCTCTGCCTCTTCCCCTGCCTGCTGGCGGCCGACGATCATTGGATGAAGTTCACCTCGGGGCCTTTCGAAGTGCTCACCGACGCGGGATCGCGCGCCGGGCGCGAGACCATGGTGCGGTTCGAAGAGTTCCGCCACGCACTGGGACAAATCGTCGGCGAACAAGATCTCCAGACTCCCGTGCCGGTGCGCATCCTGGTGTTCAGGAATGCGAAAGGGTGGACCTCGCCCGCGCCCTTGGTCGAAGGCCGCGATTGCTACGCTATCGTCCTCGCCGAAAAGAGTGCGGTTTCGCCGGCGGTCTATGGCGGGTTGACGCGGCTGTTTCTGAAATCCAACACCGCCCAGATGCCGCCGGCGTTCGAGCACGGGCTGGCCGAGTTCTTTTCCACCTTCGAGGTGAACGGCATTCACATCACGGTCGGCGCGCCACCGGGCCCAGGGGGCACCCCGGCGGGCGCCCCGCCGGACCTGGATTGGGCGCGCGTGCATCTGCTAGTGGTGGACCCGGAGTATTTCGGCAGGCTGCGGGTGCTGCTCTACAACTTGCGCAAGGGCGTCGACCAGGACCCGGCGTACCGCAATGCGTTCGGCAAGCCCGCGGCCGAGGTCGAAGCGCAGGCCAGGCGCCATCTCGCCGAGGGGAACTTTCAGACCACCTCGCTTTCCAGCCGGCCCATGACCGAGCGCGATTTCCCCGAGCGTCCCATTTCCGACGCGGATGCGCGCCTGGCGCGCGCGGACCTCCTGGCCGGGAGCCAGTCGGCGGCCGAGTATGAAAGCCTGATTCGCGATCGCGTCAAGCTGGCGGAGGCGGAGGAAGGGCTCGGCCTGTTGGCGCTGGGCGACCGTCGCAACGACGAGGCGCGGCGCCATTTCGCATCTGCCATGGAAGCGGGCAGTGCCAGCGCGCGCTGCTACATTGAATACGCCAGGCTGGAGCCGGACGACACCAAGGCCATGCAGGCGCTGCTGCGCGCCGCCGGCATCAATCCGAAGCTCGATGAGCCGTTCGCGCTGATGGCTCGGCGCGATACCGACCCGCGGGCACGCCTGGCGCACTGGAAGGCGGCGGCCGAGCGCAACCCGCGCGACCCGTCCTACTGGCAGGCGCTGGCGGAGTGCTACCTCGCCGATCACAACTTCGCGGAAGCGGCCAAGGCTTGGAAAGAAGGGGAACAAGCCGCCATGGACCCGGCCCAGCGCGGGCGCATGCGCCAGGCGAGAATGGCCATCGAGCAGCAACGCCTGGATTACGAAGAGGCCGAGCGGAAAAGGCGGGCCGAGGAGGAAGCCCGCGACTTGGAGAAGCTGAAAACCCAGGCGCGCGCGGAATTGCACGCCATCGAAAACAAGTACAACGACGGGACGCCCAAGCCCAGCGACAAGGCCGTGCCCTGGTGGGACGGCCCCAACCCCTCGGGCAAACTGGCCGGCACTCTCAAGCAGGTGGACTGCCTGGGCTTGCAGGCTCGGCTGGTCATCGAAGGTGAAGGCCACAAGACCGTGAGGCTGCTGGTCACCGACCCGCGCAAGGTCGCCATCATGGGCCGTGGCGAGCTGACGCTGGGCTGCGGAGCGCAAAAGCCGCGGCGCGTGGCCGTTGAATACTTCCCCAAGCCGAACACTCGCCTCGCCACCGCGGGCGAAGTGGCCACCATCGAGTTCCAGTGACACGTGCTCCCGACGCCACGCGCTTCCGCTGGCTGGTGCTGGCGGTATTCGTGCTCTCCTCCGCCATCAACTACCTGGACCGGCAATCGCTGGCCACGCTGGCGCCGCCGGTCCGCGCTGAATTCCATCTTTCGAATGCGCAATACGGCCTGATTCTCACGGCCTTCTCCATCACCTACATGGCCAGCGCGCCTTTCGCCGGCATGCTGATCGATGGCATCGGCCTCAACCGCGCCATCAGCCTGGCGGTGGGGCTGTGGTCGTGCGCCGGAATCGCCACCGGCTTCACGCGCGGCCTCGGCGGACTGGTGGGCTGCCGCGCGGTCCTGGGGATGGCGGAGGCGGCCGGCATTCCGGCGGCGGGGAAGGCTATTCACCAATACTTGCGGCCCGCCGAGCGCGCTCTGGGCAACGCCCTGAGCCAGGCGGGCTTGAGCCTCGGGCTGATCCTCGCGCCGCCCATCGCCACCTGGCTGGCGGTGCGCGGCGGCTGGCGCGAGGCGTTCGTCGTGACCGGAGCGCTTGGGCTGGCGTGGATTCCGCTGTGGAATTGGACAGCGCGGCGGACAAGGCTTCCGGGCTCGGCTGAGACCGGCCGGAAGGCCTGTCCCTCGGTGTTGCGCGACCGCCGGCTGTGGGCCTTCGTGGCGGCCAACGCTCTGAGCATGATCGGCTACTCTCTGTGGACCAACTGGACTACCCTCTACCTGGTGGAAGTGCATGGCCTGACGCTGGTCCAAGCCGCGTGGTACGCATGGATCCCCCCGCTCTTCGCCATGCTGGGCGGGTTCGCCGGCGGATGGCTGTCGCTGCGCCTCATCGAGCGCGGCCTGGCGGTGGCCGCGGCGCGGTTCCGTGTGTGCCTGGTGGCGGCGGTGGTGGCGCTGGCCACTGCCGCCATTCCGGCGGCCTCCACGGCGGCCTGGGCCTCCGCCGGAATTTCCCTGAGCATCTTTGCGGTGGCGGCCTTCAGCGTGAATATGTACACCCTTCCGCTGGATACCTTCGGCGGGGCGCGTGCGGCTTTCGCGGTATCGCTTCTGGTGGCGTCCTACGGCGGTGTGCAGGCTTTGATTTCGCCGGCGTTCGGGAAGGTGATCGATCTATATGGCTACGCCCCGCTGGCCATCGTGGCGGCGCTGGCACCGCTGGCAGCCTGCGCGGTGCTTTGGAGAACGAGGTCCGTGGAATGAAGCAGCGCCTGAAGCAGTGGATCTTTCAATTCCTGGGCAAGGACCCGGAAGCGGTGGTGGTAACCTTCTGCACTGGCGACGCCGAGCTGTGCCGGCGCATGGCGGAGGAAATCCGCGAACTGGTTCCGGACCGGCGGCACTTTGTGGTGACGGAAGAAAATTGGCCGGAGATGCGCCGGCGGCTCAAGCGCTGCCGCATTGGGCTGGCGCCGGTGATGCTGACGCGCGAGCGCAATGCCTTGCGCCGCGCGGCGTACCGGCTGGCCCCGCGCAAGATCCTGGCTTACAACTCGCGGCTCGAACGCCACCACCTGCGGTTCAATCTCGCCTCGTTCCTGTTCTGGCGCGGCGTGCCGCTCGACCGCATTTATCTGCGCCCGTGGTGGTGGCCATGGCCCAAACGCGAGCGGACGGAGGTGACCAAGGGTTATCGCGCGGTGGACGGCCGCGCCACCTCGCCGGAACGCCGCCGCATAGCCGTGCTCTCTCCGTATTTCCCCTACCCGCTCTCGCACGGCGGCGCGGTTCGAATCTACAACCTGCTGCGGGAGATGGCGCGGGAGTTCGACGTCGAGCTGCTGACCTTTTTCGACAGCGACGAGGCGCCGGAGACGGCGCCCCTGTTGGAATTCTGCGCGCGCGTGGCGCTGGTGGGAAAGCCCCGCTACCGCGAGCCGCGCTGGTCCACGCTGCTGCCGCCCGAGGTCCGCGAGTTCCGCTCGCCGGGCATGCGGTGGGCCGTCGCGGAAGAGCGCCGCGCCTTTCGTTTCGAGTTGTTGCAGGTGGAGTACACGCAACTGGCCGAATACGGCGGCGACATTCTGGTGGAGCACGATGTCACCTTCGACCTGTTCGGCCAGGTGGCGCGGCGGGCCCAGGGGGCACCCCGCACGCTGGCGGCCTGGTGGGATTGGTTCCGCTGGCGCCGTTTCGAAACCCGCCAGGCGCGCCGCTACCGGCGCGTGGTGGTGATGTCGCAAAAAGACGCCGAGCTGCTCGGGGCGGCTGCGCCCACCGCGGTCGTCGAAAACGGCGTGGACCTGGCGCGCTTCCGCCCGCAGCCCGAGCAGCCCGGGGAGCGGCTGCTGTTCATCGGCTCGTTCCGCCATTCTCCCAACGTGACGGCATACCGCTTCTTCACCGGACAGGTCTGGCCGCTGCTGCGCGAGAAGTTTCCGCGGATGACCCTGACGGTGGTGTGCGGCCCCGATCACCTGACCTACTGGCGTGCGTTCACCGATTCTCCCGAGCCGCCAGCGGAGGAGCGCATTCGCACGCTCGGTTTCATTGAGGACGTGCGGCCGCTGTACGTGGAAGCCAATCTGGTGATCGTGCCCACCACCGTTTCGGCGGGCACCAACGTGAAAGTGCTGGAAGCCATGGCCATGCAGCGCGCGGTGGTTTCGACCACATCGGGGTGCGCGGGCCTGGGGTTGCTGCACGGACACAGCGTGTGGGTGGCGGATACGCCGGAAGCCTTCGCCGCGGGCGTGGCCACGTTGATCGCCGCCCCGGAGCGCAGGGAGCAGATGGCCCAGGCGGCGTACGGCCATGCCGTCCGCAATTTCGACTGGGCGGCGATCGGGGCGAAGCAGAGGGAGTTGCTGCGGGAGATGCTCGCCACCGGCGGGAATGCTTCCGCCGCTCGCCGGTAACCAGCCGCTGTTCGCCGAAAAATGGAGGCGTCCCTCCATTTCGCGCCGTACTCTAAGGGCATGTATCGAACTGACAATCCTCGCAATCACGGTTGGCACACGGGGCACCGGCTGATACCAGCGGTCATTCTGATCGGCATCGGCGTGCTGTTCCTGTTCAACAACCTGAACATCTTCTATTTCTGGGAATGGGCCCGCTACTGGCCGGTGATTCTGATCGCCATCGGGCTCGTCAAGCTGGTGGATTCCACCTTTGCCGGCGGCCGCGTCGCCGGGGCCATACTGATTGGCCTGGGCGCGATCCTTCTCGGCCAGACCCTGGGGTATCTGAACGTGCGCATTCACGACCTCTGGCCGCTCTTCCTGATCGGCGCCGGTCTGCTAATGTTGTGGCACAGAGCACCCTGGTACGGGTCCGGCAATGGCAGCAATGTTCCGTTTTCCTCTACCGGTGCGGTCGACCACTGGGCCATTTTCGGCGGCGGCAAACGCGCCGTGACCGGCCGCGATTTCCAGGGCGGCCACATCTCCACCATATTCGGCGGCTTTGAGCTGGATCTCCGCCAGGCCTCCATGGCGGCCGATTCCGCGGTCCTGGAAATCCACACGATCTTCGGTGGCGTGGAGGTCCGCATCCCGGCGAATTGGAGCGCGGTGGTCCAGGGAGTCGGCATCTTCGGAGGTTTTGGCGACAACACCGCGCAACCCAACGTGCAAGACCCGGGAGTGAAGCGGCTTTTCGTGAGGGGCGCCGCGGTTTTTGGCGGCGTCGGCGTGAAGAACTGATCCGCCATGCACCCGATCCTGGCGTCGCGCCGGCGGCTGCTGGTATACCTGCTGGCGTGGATTCCCATCCTGGCCTTGCTGGTCTGGGTGGCCTGGGCCTCCGGCGGGGTATCCTGGCAGGACGCGACGGCCGTCTTGGCGCCCGCCTGCCTGGTCTACGCATTTGCCTGCCTGTCGCCTTGGTACATCTGCCAAACCCGACCGTTGCGTCTCTCCGGCTTGCCCTACCTTCTGCCGACTTGGGGCGCCGCCGCCGCGGCGGTTGGCTTGGTGCTGGTGGGAAGCGCACGGGTGGCGGTGTACTTGCTCGAGCGAGCCGCGCCGCAACTGGCCCCGCTCTTCGGCATGGGCGTGCTCCTCTACCTGCTCTCGGCCGGGCTGCATTACGCCGCACTGGCGGTGGAGGCGTCCCGCGCCGCGGAACGCCGCGCCGCCGAAGCCCGCACGCTGGCCCGCGAAGCGGAGCTTCAGGCTCTCAGGGCGCAGATCAACCCGCACTTTCTGTTCAACAGTCTTCACTCCATCGCCGCCTTGGCCACCATGGACGGCGCGCGCGCCAGGGAGATGTGCGTGCGCCTCTCCGGCTTCCTCCGCGGCAGCCTCGGTCTGGGCGACCGCGAGAGCATCTCCCTGCGCGAGGAGCTGGCCATGGCCCGCAGCTACCTCGAAGTGGAGCAGGTGCGTTTCGGCCAGCGTCTACGGGTCGAGGAGGAAATCGAGCCGGCCTGCGAAGATTGCGCGGTCCCCGCACTGCTGCTTCAACCGCTCATCGAAAACGCCGTCAAGCACGGCATCGCCGGACTGGTGGAAGGCGGTTCCATCCGGCTCGCCGCCCGCCGCTGCGGTGACGCGGTTTCCATCACGGTGGAAAACGCCTTCGATCCCGAAACGCCTGCGCCACACACCATGGGAATGGGCCTTACCCACGTCCGGCGCCGGCTCCAGGTGCGCTACGGAGAAGACGCGGCCTTCCATGCCGGCCCTTCGGGCGGCATCTACCGCGTGGTGTTGCGGCTGCCCTGCGAATCTCCCATGGCTTCCAGCAGCCGCGCGTAGCCGGAGCGGCTCACGGGCAGCCGCGCGCCATCGGTGAGGATCGCGATCCGGCTGTCTTTGGCGTACGGCTCGATGCGCGCCAGGCGCTCCAGATTGACAATCGCGGAGCGGTGGATGCGCACGAACCGCGCCGGGTCGAGCAGAGCCTCCAGGCTGGCGATGGTCTGCTGCTTCAGGTAGCTCTTGCCGGCGCTGTGCAGCGCCACGTAGTCGTCCTGCGCCTCCGCATAATCCAGTTTTTCCAGGGGGATCACATGCACCCGTGTGCCGTCTCTCACCACCAGGCGTTGGGGCCGCTCGCCGGGCGCGCGGGCTTCCCGCGCCAGCTCCGGCGAAGGCCGCCGCTCTCCCAGCCGCGCCCTGGCGCGCTCCAGTGCCTGCTCGAAGCGCTCCTCGCTGAAAGGCTTGAGGAGGTAATCCACCGCGTGAGCGTCAAAGGCGCGCATGGCGTACTGGTCATACGCCGTCACGAAGATCACCGCGGGAGTGCGCGGCTCGATCAGTTCCAGCACCTCGAAGCCGTCGAGTTTGGGCATCTGGACGTCCAGAAACAGCAGGTCCGGGGCGGTCTCGGCAATGGCCTTGACCGCCTCGAAGCCGTTGGCGCACTCGGCCACGATTTCAATTTCCGGGTGCGCCCGCAGCAATTCGCGAAGGAAGCCGCGCGCCAGCTCTTCGTCGTCGACAATTACCGCCCGCAGTGTGTGTCCATCCACCTTAGCCAGTCTACCGCTCTTGGCATGGCGCCTCTGAAAATAGACGCCTTTCAGAAGATGCGCGCGGGGCGGCACATCGGGTAAAATGGGGCCTGATGAAAGCCTTAATTCTGCTGCTCGTTTCCGGATCCGTGATGCTTGCCCAAGCTCCGCCTCCGGCCAAGTCCGCCGAGGCCCCGTCGGCGACTCCCGCAACGCCCGCCGCCAGCTTGCTGAATCCGTCCACGCTGAATGCCAAGGCTCCGGATTTGTATCGGGCGAAGTTCACCACCACGAAGGGCGATTTCGTGGTGGAAGTTCACCGCAGTTGGGCTCCTCTGGGAGCGGACCGGTTCTACAACCTGGTCAAGAACGGTTTCTTCACCGACGCCGCCTTTTTCCGATATGTCCCCGGGTTCATTGTGCAGTTTGGGATTCCGGCCAACCCCGCCGTCGCCAGGGTCTGGCAGAACGCGAACATCAAAGACGACCCGGTGAAGCAGAGCAACAAGAAGGGAACGCTGACCTTCGCCACGGCCGGTCCCGGCACGCGGACTACGCAGTTGTTCATCAACCTGAATGACAATGCGGGGCTCGACGGCCAGGGATTCGCTGCGTTCGGAACCGTTACGGAGGGCATGAACATTGTCCAGGGCCTCTATAGCGGTTACGGCGAGGCGCCGGACCAGGGCCGCATCCAGGCCCAGGGCAAAGCTTACCTCGACAAGAGCTTCCCGAAACTGGACAGCATCAAGTCCGCGGAGGTGATTTCCGAGGAAGCGGCTCCGGCCAAGAAAGCGCCAGTTCCCAAGAAGTAAGTTTCCTGGCGGGGCGGCGGAATAGCCGCGCCTGCGCCGCGGTCATTTTCCCAGCTCTGCCTGGAGCTGGCGGTAGGCGGTTTCTTCGTAGTTGGTCTTGAGCCGCTCGTGGACTTCGGTCTTGGGGTCGCCGGGGTGCGGGCCTTCCTGCTTGAGCGCGCGGCCCAACATGGTGGTGGCTTCGGCGTCGTCAGGATTGCGCTCAAGGGCCGCGCGAAGGCTATCGACGGCGGCCGCGTATTGCCCCGACTGCCACAGCGCGCAGCCCAGGTTGAAAAGATAATCGGGGTCGGAGCTGTCGCCTTCCACGGCTTTCCGGAAACTGGCGATGGCGGCGGCGGAATCGTTGCGCTGGGCCTCGGCAGCGCCGAGGTTGTTGTAAACCTCGTTCAAAGGCACCGACGCCGCCACAACCTGAAAGGACTGCTCGGCGCCCTTGAAGTCGCCGCCATAGTAGCGGCAGAGGCCGAGAAAGAACTGCGCTTCCAGATAGTGCGGGTCGGAGCGGCTGACGCGCTCGAGCCATCCGGCCGCGATCCTGTAATCCTTCCGCTCCCAATAGGTCTTTCCCAGTTGAAAGCAGGGCTGGGAGTAGTGCGCATCCAGGCGCGCGGCCTGCGTAAACAAACGATGGCGCTGCTCGGGGGACGCCGCCAGAAGGCCGCGCACGTAACTTTCCACGGCGTCGAGGCGCACCGGCGGACGGGCTTTGAGAAATTTCTGTTCCGGAGGCGCGGTCTGAGGGCGCAGTTGGTCGAGCGCCTGCCAGCCCAGGCGGACCTCCATCGCGGCGAGATCTTCCAGCGCGCCCAGCTCGCTGAAGGCGGGACCCTGACGCGTGCGCTGGAGATCGAGAATCCGCGCGGTCATGCGCAACGAGCTTTTCGACTGGTCTGTGGGGGCTTCGGCGGGAAGCATCTCGTAGTAGCCATAGACGACGGTGGACGCGTCCAGCGATTCGCCGATCTTGATGATGGAAGCGTGCGTGATCTCCGCTCCGGGGCGGAGCGACAGGCGGCGGTAGGCCTCCAGCCGGTCTTCGCGGTCCAGCACCAGGAGGCCCTCGAAGGAGAGCGAATCCCGCACGGTTTCCGCGATGCTCTCGCCGATCCACTCCAGGTTTGCGGCATTGGAATGGTTGAAGAAGGGCAGAACCAGGACCGTTTCCGCGCGGAGAGCGCCGCAGAAGAGCGCCGCAAAAGCCAGAAAACACCGCATGAAATCTTAGTTTAGCAGCGGAGCTGCGGGGCGCTGGCGTGGAAAAGAACCGGCGACAAGATCGCCGGCGCTACAGATCAAGAAAGGAGGCCACGCGGGCGAGGGCCATGGCGCGAATCTCGGGGGCGTCGCCGAAGCTTTTGAACCACTCGAGGCCCTGCTCCCTGCTGAACCACGTGATCTGGCGCTTGGCGTAGCGGCGTGTGTTGCGGCGCGCGTAGAAGAGCGCCTCTCGTGGATTCAGCTCTCCGGCGAGCAATTGCAGCGCCTGCTTGTATCCGTGGGACTCGAAGGGTTTCGAGGAAGGCGGGTAGCCCAGTGAGAGGATGTGGCGGACCTCGTCGAGAAGCCCACCTTCGAACATCTGCGCGCAGCGTAGATCGAGCCGCTCATAGAGCGCGTCACGGCCGGGAAGCAGGCCGATCTTGAGCGTGTGGTAGCCACGCAGCGCACCGCGGCCCTGGCGGAACAACTCGCTGACGGGACGGCGCATGAGCAGGCAAACTTCCAGGGCGCGGGTCACTTTGGGGACATCGTGGGGATGAATCTTGCGCGCGGCCGCGGCATCGAATCGTGCCAGCAAGCGGTGGAGCGAGCCGGGCCGCCGGAATTCCCTGGCTGCCAAGCGGTCGCGCAGCGCCTGGTCGCGCGGCGGGCCTTCGAACAGGCCGTCCAGCAAAGCGCGTAGGTAGAAACCGGTGCCTCCGGCGACCACCGGGAGGCGGCCGCGCGCCGCGATGGCCGCGATGGCCTGGCGCGCCAGCCGGGCGTATTCGCCGGCAGTGAAGAGCTCGTCCGGATTCACGATGTCGATGAGGTGGTGCGGAATGCCGCGCCGCTCGACGGGCGGCAGCTTGGCGGTTCCAATATCGAAGTACCGGTAGACCTGAAGCGAATCGCAGTTGACGATCTCGCCGTGGAAGGCTTCCGCAAGGGCCAGCGCCAGGCCGCTCTTTCCGGAGCCCGTGGGGCCGGCCACCGCAACCAGCGGGCGCGGGGGCGCGTCAGCAGCTACAGGGCCATCGCGGACGAATTGGCGCTCTTGGACAGACACAGAATAGTGGCGAACCCTTGCCGTGAGATCTCGTTATACAATAAAAAAGTCACCTCCGACGAGGGCACGGGGCTCCAGCAGTCGAAAGAAAGTAAAGGTTGCATGATTCGCTCAGCCAAAGCGCTTCTAATGGTTGTTTCGATGGGTTGCTTATGCTTCGCGCAGACCCCGGCCGAGACTGCCAATACGCCGGATAACAACAAAGCCGGAGCATACTACAACTTTGCCATGGGCCGGCTGTACGCGGAACTGGCAGGGGCCTATGGGAACCGGAACGACTACGTTGCCAAGGCAATCCAACACTACCAAGAGGCGTTGAAGCTGGACCCCTCAGCCGGCATCATTTTCGAAGAGCTGACGGACCTCTATATCCAGACCAACCGCCTGCGGGACGCCGTCGCTCAGGCCGAGGATCTGCTCAAGCAGAACCCCGACAACCTGGAGGCGCGCCGCATGCTGGGCCGCATCTATACGCGGATGGCCGGAGACAGCCAGGCGGGCAAGGTCAACGAGGACTACCTGAAGCTGGCCATCGAGCAGTATCAGAAGGTCACGGCGAAAGATGCCAAGGACACCGAGAGCTGGGTCATCCTGGGGCGGCTGTATCGCTTTGCGAACAACTCGGTGGAGGCGGAAAAGGCGTACAACGAGGCGATCAAGACCGACCCGGGCAACGAAGACGCCCTCACCGGCCTGGCGCTGTTGTACTCCGACCTGGGCGACACCAAGCGCGCTATCGAGAGATTGAAGGCCGTCACGGACAAGAACCCCAGCCAGCGGACGCTGGCCCTTCTGGCTCGGGCGTACCGGGAGCTGCGCGACTACAAAGACGCCGCCGCCGCGCTCCAGCGCGCCCTGGCGCTGGCGCCCGACGATACCCGGCTGGCAGCCGAACTGGCGGACAACCTGTTTCTTTCAAATCAGCTTGATGCAGCCCTGCATCTCTACCAGCAACTGGCGGCCGCCGAACCGCGCAATTCCATACTGCAGCTCCGCATCAGCGAGATCTACCGCGTCAAGCGCGATTTTGCCAAAGCGCGCGAGTCGCTGAACCAGGCCAAATCGCTCGATCCCGAGAGCCTGGATGTGCGCATCGACGAGATCAACCTGCTGGAAGCCGAGGGCAAAGGCAACGAAGCCATCGCGGCGCTGAAAGGCCTGCTCGACGAGACCGCGCGGAGAAACTATTCCGACGCGGATGCCGCCAACCGCGCCACGCTGCTCGACCGGCTGGGCGTTCTGTATCGCGGTGCGGGCCAATATCCGCAGGCCGTGGAAGCTTTCCGGCAGATCGGCCCGCTGGAGGTGCAGAGTGCGCCGCGGGCGGCCGTGCAAATCGTCGAGACCTACCGGCTGGCGAAAGACTTCGAGAGCGCGCGGCGCGAAGCGGATGCGGCGCTGAAGAAATATCCCAACGAGCGAATGGTGCAGTTGACGCGCGCGTCGCTGCTGGCGGACCTGGGCGAGGTCGACGAGGCCGTCGCCGAAGTCCGCGGCCTGCTCAAAGGCCAGGGCAACCGCGAAACGCAACTGGAACTGGCGCAGATTTACGAGAAGGGCAAGCGCTACGCCGAAATGGCCCCGCTCCTGGACGAAGCCGAGAAGCTCTCGACGTCGAAAGACGACAAGGCAGGCGTCGAGTTCATGCGGGGCGCCATGTATGAGCGCATGAAAAAGTACGACGCCGCCGAAGCAGAATTCCGCAAGGTGCTGGATTTAGATCCAGACAACGCGGGCGCTCTGAACTACCTGGGCTACATGCTGGCGGACCGCGGCGTCCGGCTGGACGAGGCGTACCAGCTCATCAAGAAGGCGCTGGATCTGGACCCGCAGAACGGCGCTTACCTGGACAGCCTGGGCTGGGTGTACTACCGCCAGGGGAAACTCAACGAGGCCGAAGGTTTGTTGCTGCAAGCGCTCGACCACATCGGCCAGGACCCCACGGTGCACGATCACCTGGGCGACGTGTACTTCAAGCTCGGCAAGACCAAGGACGCCATTACCGAGTGGCAGGCTTCCTTGAAGGAGTTCCAAGCCGGCGCGCAGTCGGAGAGCGACCCGGAGGAAATCGCGAGCGTCAGCAAGAAGCTCGAAAGCGCGCGAGTCCGGCTGGCGAAAGAGACCAGCCAGAAATAAACGCCCTTGTAACGCCGGTGGTATTGCCACCGGCGTCGCTCGAATTGCCTCAAAACCCCGGCAGTAAGGCCCGAAAGGCATGTTCTGGGCCCTCGCCAAATAACGTTATAAATACTGTAACCATATGATAATAAATAGATTATTGTTCTAGAATTGCGTCAAAACCTATCGTTTTGCGCACTTCTGTGGGATACTCAAGTTTAGGACGGATTGCCAACTCAGAAATGTCCCTGTTGGACGAAGCAGTCGCTAGGTACAACAAACTATTGGAGAGCGGCCCGTACCGCGATCTGGCGTGGGTGGAGGCGCTGTGCCAGCGCATGGAGAGCGGGAGGCTTTCGACGGGTGGACGGCTGGTCTGTCCCTTTCTGCGGCCGAACTTCGTTTCACGGCGCCAGTACGACTCGCTGGTGAGGAGCGGCGAGGCGCTGATCTGCGCCATCGACCGCATGGAACAGATGGTGCTGAGCAACCCGGCGCTGCTGGCGCGCCTGGAACTGCTGCCCGCGGAGAAGATGCTGGCGGCCATCGATCCGGGATACCAGGCGCTGGAAGTGGCGGCGCGCCTGGATACGCATCTGTCGAACGGCCACCTGCATTTCGTCCAATACAATGCGGATTCTCCCACCGGCGCGGGTTATGCGGATGCGCTGGCCGACCTGTTCTACGAGGCTGCCCCGGTGAAGGAGTTTCGCAAGAGATATACGCTCACGCGCGTGGGCAGCAGGAAGCACCTTCTGAACGCGCTGCTGAAATCTTACAAACAATTCGGCGGCACGAAGAAGCCTAACATCGCCATTGTAGAGTTCCGGCCGGCCTACCATTCCGGGCAGAGCGAATACGAATTGTTCCGTGATTTCTTCCGCGAGGACGGCTACGCGGTGGAGATCGTATCGCCCGAGCAGCTCGATTACCGGAACCGGGTGCTGCGTAAAGGCCCGTTCGAAATCGACCTGGTGTACCGGCGCCTGGGCGTGCAGGAGTTTCTGATGCGCTTCGACCTGTCGCATCCGCTGGTGCACGCCTACCGCGACCGGGCGGTGTGCGTGGTCAACAGCTTCCGTTCGGAACTGGCGCACAAGAAGGCCATGTTCGGGCTGCTGACGGACGAAACGCTGACGGCCAAGTTCCCGGCGGCGGAGCGCAAGGCGATCCGCGAGCATGTGCCGTGGACGCGCCTGGTGGCCGCGGCCAAGACCACGTACGAAGACCGCACCATCGACCTGCCGGAGTTCATCGCCAAGAACCGCGACCGGCTGGCGCTCAAGCCCAATGACGACTACAGCGACCAGCACGCCTACTACGGCTGGGAGATGGGAGACGCCGAATGGGGGCGGGCGCTGAAGCAGGCCATGCGTTCGCCGTACGTGGCGCAGGAGCGCGTAGACCCGGTGCGTTCGGTCTTCCCGCTGATGAGTTTCGGCCAACTCGAGTTCCGCGAGATGCAGGTGGACGTGCACCCGCACGCCTACCTGGGCAAAGTGCAAGGTTGTTCGAGCTGGCTCTCCACCCGCAGAGCGGGCTTCTCGTCGGCCGCGGGCGTGGTGCCGACGTTCATCCTGGACCTGAAATCCTAAACGGACTCCCTGGTCCCGATCGCGATGAAGACTACCGGCAAAACAATTCTGATCACCGGCGGGCGCTCCGGCATTGGCCGGGGACTGGCGACCCGTGAGCACAATGATCCACGGCCCCCGTTCACCGGGACAGGCTGAACGACCTCGAATATATACGCATCATACGGCCCGGGCTTCGAAGGCTTATAATCGCAAGTGACGGTTTTGGCTGATGCGCTACATGGCAAAGGCGACCACTCACCGGCCAGCAAATGGACATTGAGTTTTTAACGCAGCCCGAAGCACGCGTCGGAGACCTGATCCATAGCAGTATCGGTAGCTACGGCCCACCGCAAGAGCTGGTTATCGTCTCGGCGTTCGCCTCGCTGCGCACTGTGCTGAGGTTTAAGCCCAAGGTGGCTGAGGTCAAGGCCGCTGGAGGCGCCGTGCGTCTGGTGTTGGGCGTGGATCTAGGCGGCACAAGTAAGGAGGTGCTGAAAGAGGTTGCGAGCTGGCAGGTGCCGGTCATGATCGTGAAGAACAGGATGATCGGTATCACGTTCCATCCGAAGCTTTACCTAATGCGCTGGCCCAACCGCGCTGAGATCATTGTGGGGTCGAACAATTTCACCGAGGGCGGGTTATACAGAAACTACGAGGCGTCCAGTCGCACAGTATATGCCCTTCCAGACGAACAAGCAGCCTTGGACAAGGCCTCGTCAGAACTCAAGCGATTTCTTCAACCAACTGGACCCACTGCAACCTTGCTGTCGCCCGTATACCTTAACACCCTCCTCGCCCTGCCAGACATACCGTCGGAAGCAGTCGCCCGCCGAGCTCGCGCCGAGGGTATTCCGAGAAAACCGGCGTCGGCCGTCTTCGGATATGAGTCGATCCCACCCGCACCAGGCATCAAGGAAGGCGCACTCCCTCAGGCTGCCAATGCCAGTCTACCCGCAACGAAATCAGCGGGTGCCGACAGCTTTGCGATCCAGGTCAGGGCTCACCACAATGGCGAGATATTTCTCAGCGTCACGGCGGCACTGCAGAATCCAGCGTTCTTCAAGTGGCCGTTCAACGGCCAGACGACGCCCAAGAAATCCGGAAACCCGTCGTACCCGCAAATCACCCCCGACCCCGTCGTGGACATCGTCGTCTACGGAGCCGCTCCTGAGCCGCTGAAAACGCTCTCGGCCTACCCATTGAACACCGTGTATTACGAAACCAAAAGCGAAATACGTATTACAGCATCACCGCTGGTTGCCGTTATGCCTGATGATTCCGTGATGATCATGCGCCGCAGCGAGGCGGCTGATCGAGACTATGACATCGTCATCCATCGTCCGGACAGCCCCAACTACGAGCATTGGCTTGAAATCTGCGATCAGAAGATGCCGGGAGGCGGCAAGAAGCCTCGTCGGTTTGGGTGGTTTTAGACTTAGCATCGCCAGGGTCTCATGGTTTCCGAAGGCGTAACACCACGTTCTCGGTAATCGCGTGCTTTTGGTGCAGCATGTTCTCGGTCGTGACCGATATGTCGATTCGTTCCACTCGCTCGAATCCCGTCGCTCTGGCGACCTCCTCAACTAGATCCGTCGTCGGTATCCGGAGTGACTCTCCACCGAGCATAGTTTGGTTATCGCCAATGACGATCATCGCCTCCGCTCCTGGCCTGCACAAGGCGTGCACGTTTCTGAGAGCCGCACTCATATCCAGTAAATAACGCGTTATTAAGGCGGGCATGTTCTGCTTTCGAAATCCGGCCCCGGTGTCGTTGGACAATCGCATTTCCATCTCGGCCAGGAACGCGCGACCCTTGGTCGGCAACCCGGCCGCCTTAGACAGATCACTGACCCGACGTCGCTCGGCGGGAGATATCTCGCGACTTCCCGTAAGACCACCGTCCAACGGCCTGCGTGCGGAGCTTGACAATCCGAACAGCGTAAGCAACGACAGGCGGTCCGTATCTATGTAGGGTAGCGCCGTTGCATAAGGCGGGCTAGTTAGCACGAGATCGACGGACTGCCGTGCCAAGCCCATACGCTCGAAGGTTGCCGGATCGCGGTTGTCGCCCTCCGCCGCATGAGCCCGTCGGAAACGGCACGGGGCACGACCACGAACACGCCAGAACTTTTCCACTCGGGCAAACTGATGGGCTAGCTGCTCGCCGAATAGTTCAAGGACGTTAGCATCCTGTAATAGCTTCTTGCGATAGCGGATGCGTAAGTCAGATGGCTCCTGTTGCGAGACGTCGCGGACGATGCTGCTCAGTATGACCTCTAGGAAGTCACGGACTGGGCCTGCGCTGGTCTTTCGAATGGTTCTCAATAACCAGTTCATCTTGCCTACAACCGGGGCCGGAAACCAGCGCTGGATTTCGTCCAGGCAATCCCCTGGGAACTCCGAGGCGTCGATCGGGAAATGGAGAGGTCGTGAGCTGATAGCATCTTGCACCGTGGTGACTGCCTCGGTCAAGACGTCCGGATCAGTGTCCAGTATCTCCGTCTTGGCGCGCGCGATCTTTGCGGCGAGGGGGTGCATGTCGCAACCGTAGGCAGCGAAACCGTTAAGATAGCCCTCGAGCAACGTAGTCCCGCTGCCGCAGAATGGGTCTAGGAGGATTGCACCTTCTTCTATGCCGGCGAGGTTGAGTAGGCCCTTGGCCAGCTGAGGGTAGAATTTCCCTTTGTATGGATGCAGCCCGTGAGTCGCATACTTCGGATCCTTTCGGGTGGCCGGGTTTGCAGCGCAGCCGTTCTCAAGCGCAGCTTGCCAAGTCGGTTCCGGTGAAAGCCCCTCTCCACTGACGGAGTGAGTGAACGCAAGTCTGCGGAACTCACCGAGCTTAGCAAGCCCGGCGACGACAGTAAGCGGACCATCTGGATCTTGCGCCCTCTCGCCCCTGGTGGGTACGCCGGCCTCCCGTAGCCGCAACGTTCGCTCGTAGGGCCACAGTTTGTAAGGGGGTGGCCCCAACGTCAAGCGAGAGCCACTTGGTCTCCTCCGCATCAACAGGACACGCTCACTGGTCGCCCGGCGTCCGGCGACTGTGAATGACCGCTTCGTCTCATGGAGAGGCCGCTCGAACACGCAACACGCGTCGAACCCTAATTCCTCAGCTGCATTGGCAAGAGCCGCCGCCGGGTCATGCCTCTCGCCCTCGTAAATGGAATCTCCCAGGACGATACAGGCATAGCGCCCCGGCCGCAGAACCCGACCCATCGTCGCGACGGCGCTGCGAAGGTCAGAGAGGTAGCTGTCGAAGCCGCTCTTCTCACGCTGGTGCTTCAGGTGCGAACCGATCTCGACGTGGCTGAGTTCCACGGGGTCGAAGCCGAGCCAAAGGAGCCTGAACCGGTGGTAAAGGTGATAGTCGGTAGCGTTGCCGTAGGGAGGAGAAGTCACGATTAGGTCCACAGACCCCTTGGGGATCACATCCGCTCCGAGGTTTCGGACGTCGCCGCAGATGAAACGGGAGAGACCGTAGCGGGTGACTGCCTCACTCTCGGCGATAGCCTCCATCACCGACCTGAACTCCTTCAGATAGAGGCGAAGGGTCTCCCCGACTGCGACCTTCCGAGGCGTACTTTTGTAACGCGTCTCCGAGTCCTGGAACGAGGCTCGGATCGCAATTCGAGAGAGCGCCACAAGGGCTACATCTCTCGCTACCGGTGCTTCCAACCCCGTGATGCGCGCTTTGATGAGACACAACTCGCCGAAGGCCGTGTCGGCGAACCACTTGTCTCGGTTTGGGATATCTGGTGCCTGCTTCCGGTAGAGCGCGATGAGACGATCGGGATCTCGTGGTAATGCCTGAAGTTCAGCCGCCAGTGCGGCGTGTATCCCATAAAGCTCACGCGCCGTGCCCCGGTCGATAGACGCGGTCTTTGCACGCCCGATTAGTGCTGAGAGCGGGTTGGCGTCAACGCTGACGGCCCTACGGCCAAGCCTGACGGCCTCAAGAGCCGTCGTTCCGCTGCCCCCGAAAGGATCCAGAACGAGTTCACCGCGCGCACTGAGCCTGGATATCAGCGTTCCGGGAATCTGAGGAATGAATTTCGCCGGATAGGGATGGATGTCATGAGCAAGAAATCCTGTCCTGTCATCCGCAAAAGACCAGTCCAGTTTCCGCAGGGAGGCAAAGGCTTCTTCCGGGTTCATTAGGAACAGGGGCTCCTCAACGTAGGTAGGCAGGCCCTCCTCTCTCGCGTCGATGAGAAGCGGAAGCTGTGGGGGAAACGTCGCCAGAGCGTGTGCCATTTATGTACATCTGGGTTATACCATGTTTCCCAGATCATGTAAAGATGAATCGTCCTATCCGCCCGCGTTTGGGAGGCAGCGCAGTGGGCGAAGTGTTGAGGTTTAGCCTCTCCTACCCGGTCTTGTCCTTCGCCTTCGCCTCCATGGTGGTATACCACTGCACATTTGCCGGCTCGTCCTTGCCGCCGCGCTTGAGGGGCTTGACGTGGTCGACGACGTACCCTAGGCAGGCTCCAGACTCCTTTCCTGTCGCCGGGCAGGGACGCGGGGATTGGCAGTGCCTGGAGCGCCGGCTTCAGGACGGGGGCCAGCAGGGCAAGAAGGTGCACACCCGTCTATCGGCATCTTTACCGAGATGCTATAGATTAAGGCCTTCGCAGTTCGTCGCGCCAGTACCGTCGAATTTAGTACTCTAGGCGCGCCCGTTTCGCCAAACGCCGCATCGGCACACCGCCGCGTGGACGCATCCGTCAGTCCCCGGCTTTTCGCCCGTTTGCGTAGACCCAAGGTCTCGTTGCGTGAGAAATGCCGCTACTTCATTTCCGAGCGCAGCACCTCGATGGCCCTTTCCACCTGGCGGTCGTGGCCCGCCAGGAAGTCGGCGGGCGTGTTGTCCACCTTCTCATCGGGCTGGACGCCGTAGTTCTCCATGTTCTCGCCGCGCGCGGTGAAGACGCCGGAGCCGGGCGTGCGGAGCGCAGAGCCGTCCAGCAGCGTGAAGGAACCGGTCCCGATCACCGCGCCCATGGTCGGCACCCCGATCACCTTGCCGAGACCCAGCGAGCGGAAGCCGTCGGGGAACATCTCGGCGTCGCTGGCGGACCGCTCGTTCTGTAACACCACCATGGGGCCGAAGAACGCCTGCGCGGGACGCTCGACATCGAGCGAATCGCGGCTGCGCGTGGATTGATAGGCTTTGCGCTGGTTCAGAATCTCCAGCAACTCCTGATCGATACCGCCGCCGCCGTTGAACCGTTCGTCGATGATGAGCGCTTTCTTATCCTTGTTCTCGAGCAGATCCACCTGGAACTTGGCGAGCGAAGGCGCATCCATCGCGCGGATATGCAGGTAGCCGATCTGGCCGCCCGAAAGCTTCTCCACCATGGCCTTGCGGTCCGCCACCCAACGGTCGTACTCGAGGTTGCCCTGCGCCGTGGCAGTGAGCGGCTCCAGGCTGATGGTCCAGGCGCCATCGGTGGAAGGCTTCGAATTCACCAGGAACTCGAACTTCCGGCCAGGAAGAATGTTGAACAGCTTCCAATAGTTGTCGCTGGTCTTTAATTCCTTGTCGTTGACCGCCAGAATGAAGTTTCCGGGGGCCAGCTTGACGTAATCGTGATCGGCGGGCCCCTTCTTGTAGATGTAAGAGACCTTGTGGCGGCCGGAGGCGTCCGGCTCCATGTCAAAGCCGGGAAAGCGGGTCTGGATGCGCTCGGGCGGAGTTAGTCCCGGGATCACGCCGCCGCCGGAAATGCCGGTGTGCGATGCGTTCATATCGCCGATCATTTCCATGATGACGTTGTGCAGCTCTTCAGTATCGGCAATGTTGCCGAGCAGCGGCTCGTAGGTGTCTTTGGCCGCGGCCCAGTTGGCGCCGTGCATCTTGGCGTCGTAAAAACGGTTTTTCATGACGCGCCAGGCTTCTTCAAAGACCTGCTTGCGCTCGGCGGCCAGGTCGATTTCCATGCGCACCGTGAAAGTGACGCGCCGTGGGGCAGCGCCGGTGGCGGCGGTTTCGGTTCCCGCGGCTGCGGCCGCGGCGGCGCCGCGTCCTCCACGGCCGCCCGCCGCGGCGGCCGGCGTGGGCCCGGTATCTCCGGCCGGCGGAGCGGGGATGGCCAGCGAGTAAATGCCGCCGCCCTGCAGGAAATAAATGCTGCGGCCGTCTCTGGCCCATTGGGGTTCCGTCCCGCCGCCAAAACCAAAGCCGCCGCCGCGCCCGCCGCGTCCACCGCGCCCGGCGGCGTCTGGCACCGTGGTGTTGAGGCGGGTCAGGCGGGAGCCGTCCTCGGAGATGGTGTACATGGCGGGACCGCCCGCCGGCGCTCCCTCTTCTCCGCCGGCGGGGGCGGTGGCCATGGCCATGAAAAGATACGTGCGGCTATCCGGCGCCGGCACCACGGTCGAGACCGAGCCTGGCACGCGAGAGAGCTGCGTGATGCGCCGTTCCAGGTCGTCCCATTCGATCTTCACAGCCACGTTGGCAGGAGCGCCGGCGGCCGCGCCACGGCCTCCGCGCCCGCCCGCGGGTGCTTCCTGAGCGGCGGCTTCCGCCTGCGCTTCGGTGTTCACGTCGCGATCGGTGGGGTCCTTCTCGATATGGGTCAGCGCCACGCTGTAGAGCTGCGCGGAGCCGCGGCCCGCCGTGGAAGCGAGGCTAGCCACGCCGACGCCCCCCAGGAGCAGCAGTTTCTTGCCGTCGGGCGTCCATTTCGCGCCCCGGGAGATCATGAACTGGTCGGAAGCGATCATGGTCTCCTTACCGGTGGCGAGTTCCTTCACCCATACGTGCGAGCGCAGAAGATTGTCGTCCTTGGAGTAGGAGATCCACTTGCCGTCCGGCGAGAATTGCGGTGCGCCGATGTTGCCGGCGTTGCTGGAAACCAGCACCTCTTCCTTGCCGGTTTCGATATCGACGCGCCGCAGCTTGTGGTCCGAACCCGACCACATGAAAGACTTCGAATCCGGCGCCCAGGTGATGGCGGATTTGTCGCAATCGGCGTCGCTGAGCTTCTTCTGGTTCTTGCCGAGCTCGTCGGAGATCCACACCTCCTCGCGTCCCGTGCGGTCCGAGACGAACGCGATCCACTTTCCATTGGGCGACCAGCGGGGTTCCTGCTCCTTCCAGGGAGTTTCGGTCACGCGCTGCGGCTCGCCGCGGTCGGTGGCGATTGTGAAGACCTCGCCGTGCACCACAACGGCCGCGCGCCGGTTGGAAGGCGAAAGGTGGAAGGCTTCGGCCTCGTTGTTGACGGTGACCAGCGTGGTTTCGTTTTCTTTCACGTCGCTCTTGATGTCGATGCGGATCTCGGCGGTCTTGCCGCTGGCGGTATCCAGCTTCCAGATCCCGAAATTGTCTTCGTAGACGATGGTCTTGCCATCCGCCGAGATGCTGGGGAAGAAGAGGTTGCCGTCTTTGTGTTGCGTCACCTGTGTGGCCTTGCCGCCCTTGTCGGAGATCTTCCAGATATTGTTGATGCTCTTCATGACCTCCGGCGAGCCGGGCTTGATGTTTTTTTCGTTGGGCAGCTCGTTGGACACGAAATAGATTTCGCCATTGTGGCCGTACATGGGCCAAAAGCGGTTGCCCTTGTAATCGTCGTCGCCGAGCTTGGTGAATTTCCTGGTGGCCACGTCCATGACCCAAAGGTCCGCCGCGTAAGCGCCGCGGTAGTGTTTGCGCGACCACACGGAGGGGTGGCGCATGAATGCGAGCTTGGACCCGTCCGGAGAGTAGCTGGCGTACGCGCCCCAATCAGTGGGGACGGCCTGCTCGATGCCGCCCTCGAGCGGAACTTCCCAGAGGGTGGCGACCGAGGGGAACGCGCCGTTTCCGCGCGTCGAAGAAAACAGGACCTTCTTGCCGTCGGGGGTCCAGCCTACCACGTTGTCGTCGGCGGTATGGAAGGTAAGCTGGCGCGGTTTTCCGCCCGCGGCCGGGATCACGAAGACGTCGTAATTGCCTTCGCGGTTCGAGGAAAAGGCGATCCATTGCCCGTCGGGCGAGAAACGCGGATAGATCTCGCGCGCCTGGTTATCGGTAAGGCGCTGGACTTCGGCGCCATTCTCGTTGGCGATCCAGATGTCGCCCAGGTAGCTGAAGGCGACCTTACCTTTGGAATACGTCGGATGACGAAGCAGTTTCACCTGCGCCTGCGCGAGGGCGGGCAGCAGCACAGCAACGGCAACGAGCAAAGCCTTTCGGATCATCTCCAACCTCCGGAGTAACGGGATAGAAAGATCTTAATCGGTGGCACGCCGGAAGGCAACCGCGGTGACGGCTGCGCGTGTGCCGGGCGGTGGGTGGGCCGTCAATCCGAGATCAGTCGGATGGAGCCGATTCCGCCGTGAATGTCGAGGTGGATCCTCACCTTCGAGTCTTCGTACGCATCGTTGACCCAGTGGTTGCTTTCGCGGCGCATCCCCTGGGCGCTGATTTCGCCGATGCCGCCCGCTCCTTCGGCGTAAACACCGACGTTGGCCGGCAAGCGGACGATGGCTTCCCCGATGCCGCCGCGTATGTGCACAGCGTAGTTGTGCTGGGGATTTCCACGGAGATCCATTTCCAGCTTGCCGACCCCCATGTTGACTTCAACGCTGCGCAGAGACAGACTCCCCAGGTCCAGCCGCGCCTCGCCGGCGCCGAAATGCATGGTCAGGTCTAAGGGAACATCGTCGTTCAATTCCAGATCCCATTCGTTTCTGGCGCGGCCTATGTGGGCGTGCCTGTTTTCGCCCTGGCGAATGGTGAGATTGCCGTGCGTGCTGGTACTGTCGTAGCGCACTTCGGGTCTCCACTCCGTCACGTTGTAAGTGAAATCGGCATTCAGCAGCTTCTTCGCCCCGCCCCTGAGAATCAGGTTGCCGGCGCCCATGGTGAGGTCCACGTGAACCCGTTCGGAAGCGTCTCGCTCGATGGTGCGGGAGTCGTGCCGCACGGGACCGGTTGTAGTTTCGATGATGCAACTGCTCAGGCACAACGCGGCGGCGAGCGGAAGCAGACATCTGGCGTTCATGGGGTCTCCTTCTGAGGAGCATACGCGCCAGGGGCGCAGGTTGTTCCGTCGGGCTTGCGGGAAGGCAGGCGACAAAAACCGATCGCCTGCCCCACGGCTACCAGTGAGTGAGGGACCCGTCCGGCCGCTTGTACAATGGCCGCCGGACCGGCTGGGTTACCTCGCCGATGGGTTTGAGCAGCTTCATTTCGAGCGTGGCTCCCAAGCCGGGACGCTCGTTGGCATACACTTTGCCCTGCTTGAAATCCAGGCACTCGGGCAGATAATCGATGGGACGGTCCCCATAGTTGAACTCGAACAGCACGGGACCGGAGAAAGTGGACAGGCAATTCACCAGGGCGGCCGTGGCGACGGGTCCGGTGAAATGGGGAACGATGCCCACGGCGTGGGTCTCGCACATGGCCATGATCTTGAGCATCTCGGTGATTCCGCCGACATTGGGCAAGGTGCAGCGGTTGTAGTCGATATCGTGGTTCTCGACCAACCGGTTGAAGTTCCATCGCTGCCCCCACTCCTCGCCGGCGGCCAGGGGAACCGTGGTCATCTGGCGCAATTTCGGAATATCCTCGAGGAACTGTTCGTCACGGGTGGGGTCTTCCACCAGGTAAGGCTCGTATTCCTCGATCAGCTTGCAGCAGCGCAGGGCGTCGGGATAATCGAACCTCTGGTGTAGGTCGACGCTCCAGTCTCCGTTCTTGCCGACGCCTTCCCGGGCCTCCTTGCATGCCTGCGCGGTCAGGCGGACGCGTTCGTGCGAATTATAGACATTGTCGACCACGGGCCCCCCGGCGGCGTCGATGCGGAAGGCGCGGTAACCGGCATCGATGGTGGCGCGCGCCCGGTCCCGCAGGCTCATTCCGCCGCCACCCACGCCGCCCGTGGGGTAGCATTCGCAGTAATTGCGCACGGCCCCGCCCAAAATCTGATGGAGGGGCAGCTTCAACGCCTTGCCCTTGAGGTCCCACAAGGCCAGGTCGAGCGCTCCCAGGGCGTGTATCTTCTCCCGGCCCGGCGGATAGAACCAGGCCATGTACATCTCCTGCCAACTGGCCTCGGTGCGGAAGGGGTCTTTGCCGATCAGCGAGCCGGCGCACTGTTCCAGCATGTCCTTCGTGCCGCCTTCGCCGACTCCGGTGATTCCGATGTCCGTCTCCACCGTGACCACCATACTGCTCTGGTTGAAGGTCGGATTCAGGTTGGGCGGTTGGTAGATGCGAACGCGGGTGATCTGCGCTTTGGGAAGCGCGGCGTTCGCGCGCCGGGGAAGAGCGGCGGCGATGGTGGATGCCGCCGCGAGCGACTTCAGGAAGGATCTTCGATTCATAAGACACCTCTCTCAAAATGCCCCGGCTGCTTTCTATTCGACCCAAACGGTGACGCCGCCGGGGGGAACGTCGCGCGTGCCTACCAGAATCTGTGCGCCGGTGCCGGCGGGAATCCGTTGGCTGGTTGACGTGAAGTTGGCGGCGGTCCAGAAACCGTCGCGCCAATCGATGATGAAATCTGGATGCAGACTGGCGGTGCCCACCCCGGCGTTGGCGAAAACCTTGCCCAGTAGAGCCATCTCGAGCTCGCCCGTGGCCGAATCGATGCCGACATAGGTCACGCTCCCTTTCCCCAGCTTGCGCGTGACCGCCGCGGGCCTCCCCGCATAGAACTGGTCGCTGTACGTGGCCAGCACGGTGGCGCCGGATTGCGGTTCGAGAATCTCACCCCACGATCCCCAGGCGTACGGCTTCCCCTCGGCGCTGACGTGCCCTTCGAGCGGCGGCGGCAGCAGATCGTAGAACGGGATCTTGGCGCCGATCAACTGGTAAATGGGCTCGGCCCAGAGGGCCTCCCAAAGATGGCCGCTCCGGTCCTTCTCGCCCGTGCGGCAGGTGAGCAGCAAGTGGCCGCCGTTTTCAGCGTAGCTGGTGAACTTGCGAATCAGCTCCTGGTCCACAAGCTGGTAGGCGGGCGCCACCACGAACGGATAACGGCTAAGGTCGCGGTCTTCCGTGACCACATCTACCGGGGCCATCATGGCCTTGAGCCCGCGATAGTACTTCATCCAGTGTCCGATGGTGTCCCAGCGCTCGGTCTGCCGGTGGTTCTGGATGTCCCAGCGGTTGCTGAAACCGATCAGGAACGCGGTGCGGCGCGCGGTGTAAGAAGCGGGCGGCTTCGTGTCGGGGCGGTAGCGCTGGCGCAGTTGGATCACGTCGCGCATCGCCTGGGCGTACTCGCGCCCGCCCGGCGAGGCAGTGACTCCATCGGTTTCCACCAGGCCCTTGTGATACTGCTCGGAGCCGTAGAGCGGCTGCCGGTAACGATAGGTGCAGACAAAACGGGCGCCGGCGCCGAACGCACGCAAAATCCACATGTGAATTGCGCCGGGGAGCGGCCAGGGGTTGACCGCCCCCCAATTCACCTGCCCGGGCTGCAATTCCATCAGGCCGGAAATGCCGTTGATGGGCCGCATGAAATCGTGCATGAAGCTCTGGATAGCGGCGCTGCCCAGGCGGAAACCGAGCGGACCTTCCTCCGGGAACAGGTCTCCATGCACCGGGTAGTGCGTCCAGGAGAAGGCGTCGAGGTCGCGCGCCGACAGCGTCGGATCGATGTCGCCGTGCATGGCCATGAAATTGGTGGTGATCCACTGGTTGGCGCCGTACTGGCGCAGGATGCCGGTCTGCATGCGGAGATAATCGGCGGCTTCCTCGGCGAACCAGCGGTTGAGGTCGAGCAGGGCGTGCGGGCTTGGATCGCCGGGATGTTCCAGCGGGTTGGGAATGTCGATCTGGTCGAAGCTCTGGTACATCAACGACCAGAAGCCGCCTCCCCAGGCCGTATTCAGCCGGTCGATGGTTCCGTACCTCTGGCGCAGCCATTCGCGAAACTTCCCGGTGGCCGCCGGCGAGTAGGAATACTGTTTGTCGTAGTGGCTGAGCTCGTTGTCGAGCTGCCAGCCCCAGACGTGCGGGTTGTGGCCGAAGCGCCTCGCCAACTCGGTGACGATTTTGGAGACATATTCGCGATACAGCGGCGAGCTCCAATCCGCCTGCTCGCGCCCGCCATGGTTCATGCGGCGGCCGGTCGCATCCACCATCAAAATTTCAGGATGCTTGCGGGTGAGCCAGATGGGCGGCGCGGCGCTGGGCGTGCAGAGGATCACCTTGAGGCCGTTTTGGGCCGCCAGGTCCACATTCTTTTCGAGCCAGTCGAACTGATACCTGCCCTCGTCAGGCTCCATGAAGTACCAGGCGAACTCGCCCATGTGGACGAACTCCATCCCGAGTTTGCGGATGTTGGCCATATCGCGCGGCCACTGCGACTCGGGCCACGCCTCGGGATAGTAATAGACGCCGATGGTGAGCATGTCGGAAGGCGGAAACCAATCGGCGGGCGCGGGAGACGCCGCGGATGCGGCGAACGAGAGGAACAGAAGAGCAAGCGGTGCGATGACGCGGAACGGAATCATGAAGATGATTGTCGTCGGTCTCAGCGGCCGAAGCAAGGTGGAGGGGCGATCTCGCGCCGATTTCGACAGCCTTCCAGCAACTCGAGCGCCGACAGGCCGCAGAGCAGCACAGGCGCATCCCCAAGGGAGTCAAACCAGGCTGTCGCGGGGGAATACCCGCGCAGGAAGTCGACCAGGACATCCGTGTCAACGAGGATCACAGTCAGAGGGGGGAGCGCCTTGACAGGCGTTCCCGAAGTTCGCGGGCAAACTCGGATGTGCTGCGGATGTCCTTGCGGTCCTTCCACATGCCAGCAAGTCCGGACCGGGCGAGATCCCGGGCAGTCATGTAGGGCAGTTGGTCGCTCTGGCCCTTACCGTTGCGCTTCTTGAGAAGTTCAGCGCGGGTCATGCCTGGCACACCTCCACTTTCATTCTAACAAGGCATGGCCGAAGCAAGGCGGCCAGCCTAAACTTTGGCCGTGACAACCACGCTGCCGGATTTGAGGCCAGGCGAGGAAGCCGTCACTCGGATCTGGCCGGGTTTGCCGGTCGCTTGCACGATTGCCAGACATAATCCGTTGAATGCCTTCCTGCGGTTGGATTGGTAGTCCTCGTGGCTCTGCGGGTCTCCGTTATCCAAACCGATGATTCTGCCTTCGCCTTGAAGCTCGAAGGTGACCTCGTTCGCCGCCGCTGGCGCCATCCTGCCGCTCTCATCCTGAATCTGAACGGTGATGTGAGCGACATCGCGGCGGTCCGCGGCGATCACATCTCTGTCCGCCGACAGGCTGATCGCCGCCGGCTCTCCGGTTGTGGAAACCTCGACGGTGGCGACGGTCTTCCCATCCTTGGCGCCCACGGCTTTCAGGGTGCCCGGCTCGTAAGGCACGTCCCAGGAGAGGTGCAGATCCCCGGTGGTCCGGAGTACTCTCGACCGCGCAGGGTAGTTTCCGTATTTGCCCTCCATCCCCAGGCGCGGGAATGCATAGCCTTTTACCCCGATGGACTTCCCGTTCAGAAACAGTTCCACGGTGTCGCAGTTGGTGTAGCACGTCACGGGGATGGACTGTCCCTCTTTGCCTTTCCAGTTCCAGTGCGGGAACAGGTGAAGCACGGGCTTGTCGGTCCACTGGCTCTGGTAGAAATAGAAGCCGTCTTTGCGGAAGCCACACATGTCGATCACCCCGGCGGACGAGCCTTTCATCGGCCAGCGGGCTTCGCCCAGGTAGTCGATGCCGGTCCACATGAAGTCGCCGGCAACGTAATCGTAGGTCCTGACGAACTTCCACAACTGCTCGACGTCGATGTTCCGGCCCCTGCCGAACCCCCGGAAGCCGGCCGGGGCGGCGTCGCTCGGGAACAGCCCGCGATAGTCGCCGCGCAGGCCGCCCATGGACCCGCTTTCCGTGCCGATGAATCGTCTCTGCGGAAACGCCTGCCGGTCGATGCTGTAATACTTCTCGATGCGGTCGCGCCAGCGGTCCACGTAGTTATAGCCGACCACATCGAGGAGCGCCAGAAACTCGGGCCGGGCGGTGTTGGAAGGAGGCTCCGACGCGATGCGGTCACAGCCCGCCGTCACCGGCCGGGTGGGGTCTTCCGTGTGAAAGACCGCGAGCAGTTTGCGAAGCGTTTCCGCGCCCTTGGGATCGGACTGGTCGCCGATTTCATTGCCCGCGCTCCACAATACGACCGAAGGATGGTTGCGGTCGCGATGGACGAAGTTCTTCACGTCGCGCTCGTACCATTCGTCGAAGTAGTTGCTGTACCCGTTGGGACCGATTTGTCCCTTCGGCACCTTCCACTCGTCGAAAGCCTCATTCATCACCAGGAATCCCATGCGGTCGCACAGGTCGAGAAACTCGGCCGCGTAGGGATTATGGCTGGTGCGGATGGCATTGCAGCCCATGTCCCGCAGGATCTCCAGGCGCCGCTCCCAGACCCGCTCCGGCACCGCCGCGCCGACGCAGCCGGCGTCGTGGTGGATGCAGACGCCGTTCAGCTTCACCTGCTCGCCGTTCAGCAGGAACCCCTTGTCCGCGTCGAATACGGCTTCGCGGATGCCGATGGGCGTATCGTACTGGTCCACTACCCGGTCTTGGTCCCGCACCGTGCCGCGGACTTTGTACAGGTACGGATTCGTAACCGACCAGAGGTTGGGCTTCTCCACCCTTACCTGCTGTACGAACTCGTATTCGCCGTTGGCTGCAACCTCCTGGACCGCCTCGGTGGCCTGCACCGCTTTCCCGTCCTTGTCGAGTATGCTGGTGGCCAGCGTGCAGCGGGCGGCGCTCTGGCCGCCGTTCCGGACCTTGGTCTTGATCTGCACCGTGGCGGCATCCTTCGACACGCGCGGCGAGGTCACGAACGTGCCCCAGTATGCGACGTGGACTTTATTGGTGGCGAGCAGCCACGTGTGACGGTAGATGCCCGATCCCGAATACCAGCGGCAGTTGGTCTGGTGGGAGTTGTCCACCTTGACCGCGATTACGTTATCGCGCCCGAAATTGAGGTGCGGCGTGAGGTCATAGGAAAACGGAATGTACCCGTAAGGACGCTTGCCGAGATACTGGCCGTTGATCCACACCTCGCTATTTTCGTAAATGCCGCCGAACTCGATTACCACCACGCGGTCCCGGTACGACTCGGGCAGCCGGAAGCGCCTGCGGTACCAGCCGATACCAGCCGGCAGGCTCGCCTGGGCCGGTTCTTTCTCGCTGAACGGCCCTTCGATGCTCCAGTCGTGAGGGAGGTCCACACTTCTCCAGGACGTATCCGCGAAATCCGGCTGCTGCGCGCCGGGCGCATCGCCCTTGAAGAATCTCCAGCCGAAGTCGAAGCTGTCCCTGGTCCGCGGCGCGGAATTCTCGCCGGCCGAGCGCGTCTGGCCGCTCGCTGTTTCCATGGACTCCAGCGCTGAGGCCAGCGCCGCGGCGCCAACTGCCTGGCCCAGGAGGCGGCGCCGGCTGAAGGATTGGGCCGATTGGTCTTCGTGGTTCATGGTGTTCGCCCTAACGTCGAGTATACTTGTCGAACACGGTTATCACTGGCAGAGCATTGCCATCGTCATCGAAGAAGCCCCGGCTCCTCAGGCCGCCCGTGACCGCGGGCTCCCACCAGAAGATCCCGGTTCCCCGGTTGTGCGGCGTGTCCAGAACCGCGCGGTTCACCGACTCCAGAAACTCCCTTTGGCCTTCGGGAGTCTCGGGATAGGGCGCGCTCTTGTTCCGGTATTGCGACGGCCTCCAGTTGTAGGCCGCTTCCACGACAATGATGTCCTTCTGGTACTCATTGGCCATGAAGTCCAGGTTCTCGCGCAGGTCGAGCAAGGGGCCGTGCCACCACGGATAGTAAGATTGCCCGATGACGTCAAAGGCCACGTCATAAGAGATTAGTTTGTCGAAGAAGGCCTTAGTCCGCACCTTGTCCCCGCCCCGGTCGATATGGATCATGATCCTGGGCCGCCGGCCATTCCCTCTGCCGGCGTCGATACCGTTGATCCCGGCGCTGACGAGATCGGCAAAGTTGTCCCAGTTGTTGGGGAGCTTGCCGTCAGGCCATAACATGCCATTGGTGATTTCATTGCCCACCTGCACCATATCGGGCAGGATTCCGGCCTCTCGAAATGCGACGATGGTGTCCCGGGTATACTCGAATACCGCCTGTACGAGCTCCGCATGTGACTTGCTTTCCCAGGCCTTGGGGATGAATTGCTTGCCGGGGTCGGCCCAGGTGTCCGAGTAGTGGTAATTGAGCAGGCATTTGAAGCCGAGCTTTTTGGCTTGTTTGGCCAAAGCGATGGTGTACTCCAGATTATTCGGAAGCGTGGTGGGTGTGTGGAAGAGCCTCAGGCGAATCCAGTCGTAGCCGTGGTCCTTGAAGATCTGGAGCCCGGGCTTGGCCTGGCCGTCCTCTTTGAACACGGTTCCCCGGTCTTCCGCCTGCTTAAGAAAGGAAAGGTCCGCGCCGATGGCGTACTCGGCCGCGCGCACGGCGGCGCCCGGCCACAGCAGCCACAAGATACATACAGCTATGCTTGCTTTTTTCATGATGGCTATCCCTGGATGAAGAATATCATTGAGAGCGCCGCTGAACGGCGGCGGCAGGCCGGCCCCGGCGCGCCGCCGCCGTTCAACCGGCGATGGTCAAAACTGGAACCGCGCTACAAGCTGGCCGTTGCGGGGCTGCGTGTAGAGCGAGGTCGGGTTGATGTAACCGAAGCCGGAAACCGTGACGCCCGCTGCACTACGCACCTGAGTGCTCTGCGGGCCGGTGACGGTCGGGTTGGCAAGGTACGTGCGGTTAAAGATATT
Organism: Bryobacteraceae bacterium; assembly: GCA_049510555.1. GTDB lineage: Bacteria > Acidobacteriota > Terriglobia > Bryobacterales > Bryobacteraceae > Fen-178. The sequence continues at coordinate 10,716 of JBEKYW010000041.1, read as the reverse complement.
GAAGAATTCCGCGCGAACCTCGAGCGACATCCTCTCTCGAATGTGGAACCGGCGGGCAATGTTCATTTGTTCGTTGGGCCGCCGCTCATAGCGGTAGTCGGAATAGTAAGGCGCCGCGGTTCCCCACGTTCCGGGAGCCGGATTGGCCCATGCCGCCGGGTTCAACACAAAGTCGTTATACGGATTGATGCAGTGACAGTTGAGATCCTTGGTGAACAGCGGCACGCCAGGCACACGGTTTTCGAGGGTGTTCTGAAAGTACCAGTTAGAGATGGTATTGGAGGAGGTCGGGCTGGCGATGGGCATCCCGCTGGCATACACCAGCAGTCCGCCAAACGCCCATCCCGCGACCAGGGTGTTCACGAGTTTGTTAGATGTGTACTTCTGCGATTCGTAGGTGTACCCGATGCTGAGGACGAAGGGCTCGTCGAAGCTGGAGATGGACTTGTGAATCGCCCGGTTAAACACGTTGTTGATGGTGCCAGCCGGATTGGATTCGGCCTTGGACCAGGTGAAGGCGGATATGACCGCAAGACCACGCGAGAGACGCCTGGTCGCCTTTACTTGCAGCGAGTTGTACCAACTGTCGCCGAGCGGCGCCCAATATACGGCGATACTCCCGAATTGCGGGAAGGGGCGGAGCGCCTGTGCGAGAGTCAAAGTCTGCGGGAAGGTCGGATAGGGCAGGCTGAACCCGTTCTTTTGCGGGGTGCCGCTGGCGAACGTGGAGTTCAGCAAGGTCTGGCCCGCCGTGGTCGTCGGGTCGATGCCGTACTTGGCGAATGTTGCAGGGTTGGTGGCATTCAGGTTGATCTGACTGGTGGCGTTTTCCCACGCTCCCCGATTGCCTGCCCAAGCAGCTTCGACAATCAGGTTGGGGACCACTTCGCGCTGGAAGCTTAAGGTATGTCGTACATTGTAATCTCGCGCGCGCCCGAACGAATCCACACTGGGACATAATCAAGAGTCGCCTGGTACGCCATTACGGTGTTCGATGGATAGATGCAGTACGAAGACGGAAAGGCACACTTTTATATGAAACGTGTTCACACGAGAGACTTGAGCCGGCGCGCGATGCTGTGCCAGGCTGCGGTCGCCAGCGGATTGGCTGGAATCTTTACGATGTCGGCGTCGGGGCAGCAGGGAGGTGCCGGCCGGGGAGGTGCCGGGGGGCGGGGAGGCGCCGCGGGTCAGGGTGGCCCTCCGGGTGGCGGTTTTGGAGGACGCGGCGGCGCGCCGGTCCACTACGGGCCGATCAACAAGTTCTCCTCGCCGAGCGACCTGAGGATCACGGACATACGGGCCCTCAGAGTCGCGGCCAATTTCGACTACCCCATCATCAAGATCTTCACTAACCAGGATGTCTACGGGCTGGGAGAAGTGCGCGATGCCGGCAACGAGAATTTGGCCCTCGCCATGAAACCCCTCCTGGTTGGAAGAAACCCCCTGGACATAGGGAGCATTCTCCAGAGCGTACGCCCGTACGCTGGCCCGGGGCGCCAGGGCGGCGGCTTCAGCGCCATCGATATCGCCCTGCACGACATCACGGGCAAGGTCTTCGGCGTGCCGGTCTGGCGGCTGCTGGGTGATAAGAAACGCGATCGCACGCGGATGTATTGCGACACAACCGGAACAGCCGACCCCAAGAAGTACGGGGAGCGAATGGTGGCGCGCATGAAGCTGGGATTCACCTTCTTCAAGATGGACGTGACTACCAACTTCATTAGCGATAAGCCAGGCGCTTTGGATACGGGCGGCGTCCCGACAGACAAAGGGCTGGAGTACGGAGGCGAGTTGATCGGGGCCGTGCGGGATGCCATCGGCTGGGATAAGCCGCTCTCGGTGGACGCCTCGAGCCTTAGGTGCGGAACGGTCCCCGATGGCATTCGCGCCGCCAAAGCGTTTGAGAAGTACCGCCTCTCCTGGCTGGAAGACCTGTTCGGCACGGGCGGCTTCTGGCGATGGAAAGACTTCAAGGAAATCAAGGCTCATACCAGCACGCCGTTGCTCACGGGCGAGGACGGTTTCGGGCTGGAGGAAGGGTTCCAGGGGTTGATCGACAATCGGGCCGTTGATATTATCCATTTGGATCACGGCACCTCCGGAGGGTGCCACGAGACCAAACGGATTGCCGATTACGCCTGGAACCGGGAGCGGATTCAGACGGCCATTCACATGGCGGGGTCGCCGCTGGCCACCATCGCCGCCGTTCATACGGCCGCCACGCTGGAGTCATACATCGCGATGGAATGCCATGCGGTGGATTTCATTTCGTGGTGGCAGCAACTGATCACGGGAGTGCCGCAGCCGCTGATCAACCAAGGCTACATCGCGGTTCCGGACGCCCCGGGTCTCGGCGTGGAACTGAACGAACCGGTGGTGAAAGAGCATTTGCGAAAGCCCGGCTACTTCGACCCGAGCACGAAGTGGGACGACAGCTTCGTCGGCCGGGGTGGCGGCGGGCCGTGGCCGCACTTCAATGTGGACGGTGTTTGGGTGAATGAGCGAACCATTGACTACTGAAGCGGACCCGGCAGGCAATTGCTTCGCCACGGTCAAGGCATCGCCCGCTGGCCGTGGTGTGCGCGTGTTATAGGAGAGACTATGGACACGATTCTAAACATCAAGAGGCTGGCAATTCTATTTGCAGTCTCAAGTTGCCTTTTTGCCGCAGATCCGATTTTTCTGCGGCGGCAGGTATCGGAGGTCAAGCCGCAATCGGACGATCTGACGGCGGCTAGCGCCAAAGCGGCTTCCTACAAGCCCCTTTTTGGCATTGGCGACCAGGACGTAGATCAACTCAAGGGCGTGGCCCGATACGGCGAACTTACTGTCGGGCCCGGCGGGACCAGCGCGACGGTGAGCTACCCGGCCGAAGAGCAGATCTATTTCGTCGAGGAAGGCAGCGCCACGTTGTTGTATGGCGATGAGAAGGCGCCCATCAGGGCGAATGACTTCATGTACCTTCCCGCCGGGGTTAGGCACGGCGTCGCAAATTCGTCGAACACGCCGGTCAAGGTGATCGTGATGGGATACAAGATTCCCGCTGACATGAAGGTGCAGCTTACGCCGAAACTCATGCTGGCCAGTGCAGATGACGTGCAGCTCCAGATCCTGGGCCAGCATGGCCCGACCTCCCAGTTCAAGCTGCTGATGGGCGCCACTTCCAGCCAGCGCGATAAACTCGCCGCGGCGTACCTGATGGACAGCCTGTTCATCATGGACTTCGCGCCGGGTGGGACGAACATCCCGCACAATCACCCGGCGGAGGAGGAGATCTACTTTCTGCTGAGAGGGTCAGGGGACATGGTGGCTGGGCTCGACGCGAATGGTAAGGAGGTGCGCCACCCCGTCACGCAAGGCGCCGCTTTTTTCTTCAAGCCGGGAACGCAAGTCGGCTACTACAGCAACGCGAAGGAGGGCCAGCCGCACGATCTGATGCTGGCAGTGCGGTCGCGGGTCCCGGGCATGAGCATGCGGGGCCCAGGCGGCAGGGGACGTCCGCAGGGCCGGGGCGGCCCGGCGAACCAGTAGCGATGGCCAGCATCTTCGGTTTCGGGAAACGCGGTGTGAACTGGGTTCGTGGGGCAGGTTGGAAACCTGCGGCGGGTTGGCAACCCGCCAGTTGCGCCGGTAAACAACCGGCGCGCAGCTTGCCAAGCTGCCCCACAAGCGCGTCCAGCCTCCATTTCCCCCTGCGGCAGAAATTGCCCGTGGCTGTTATTTGAGCCAATATTATGGTCCGATGGTACGAATCCCGCGCGGGAATCGAAGCGCGGGAGTTCGGCTGGAGAGAAAATTATGAAGCGAGACACGGCAGTGAGCCGCCGGACAATGTTCCGGCGCGCGGCGGCAACGGCCATGCTGGGGCCGTTGTTCCAAGCTACCCAGGGATCCGTGAGCGGGCAATCGGGCGTCAACCGGAATTCCGCGCCCAGCGGGCTGAAGATCACCGACATGCGGGCATGCCGGGTGGCCGCCAACTACGACTACCCGATCATCAAGATCTACACCAACCAGGATGTCTACGGGCTGGGCGAAGTGCGCGACGCCGGCGTGGAAGGCATCGCTCTCATTCTCAAGGCCCACCTGGTGGGGAAGAATCCTCTGAATATCGAAGCCAATCTGCGGGGTGTGCGGCAATTCGCCAATCACGGCCGCATGGGCGGCGGGTACAGCGCCGTGGACATGGCCCTGCACGACATCGCCGGCAAAGTCTATGGCGTGCCGGCGTACCGGCTGATCGGCCAGAAGGTGCGCGACCGGATCCGCATCTACGCCGATACCACGGACCACAAAGATCCCAAGGTCTACGCCGAGCGGATGCGCAAGCGCAAGGAAATGGGGCTCACCTTCTTCAAGATGGACCTGCACACCGAGTTGGTTGCCGACCGTCCGGGCGCGGTCAACGAGCGCGGAGTGGCCACGGAGAAGGGACTCGGGTATCTGTGCGAATACATCGAGGCCATCCGCGACGCGATCGGCTGGGGGGTTCCGCTGGCCGCCGATCATTTCGGGCCGTTGAACGTCAAGGACGCCATCCGGTACGCCAGAGCCTTTGAGAAGTATCAGCTCTCCTGGGCGGAGGACATGGTGCCCTGGACCAACTGGCAAGGACTCAAGGAGATCAGGGCCAACACCACCACGCCGATCTTGACCGGGGAGGATGTCTTCGGTTTGCGCAACGGCTTCGACGCCCTGATCGACAACCACGCGGTGGACGCGATTCACCCGGATATCGAGACATCGGGCGGACTGCTGGAAACCAAGCGCATCGCCGACTATGCCACGCTGGCCGGCATTCAGGTGGCGATGCACCATGCCGGGTCCCCGGTGGGCGGGTTTGCGGGATACCACTGCGCCGCCACGGTGGGAAACTTCCTGGCCATCGAAAATCATGCGTTGGACATGCCGTGGTGGCAAGACCTGGTGACCGGCGTGCCCAAGCCGATCATCGACAAAGGATACGTCGCCGTTCCCGAGAGGCCGGGCCTGGGCATCGAGCTGAACGATACGGTGGTCAAGGAGCATGTGCGCCGGCCCGGGTACTTCGAGCCGACCCCCATGTTCGATGACTTCGTCGTTACCGGGTTCCATCCGGGTGGAGCGTGGCCCCACTTCGATGAAAATGGCAAGTGGTGCAATTGCGTCAGCTATCAGTAAGCGGCGAGAGAGGTCCTATACCTGGCAACTCTTCCAAGAAAGCGAGCGTGCTCGTTCTGCTCGCGGTATCGAGCTGGTGGGCCGCGGACCTACTTCGCTGTTCAAGCTGCTGATGGGCACCACGCATAGCACCCGCGACAAGCTGGCGGCGGCCAGCCAGATGGTGAGCCTCTTCATCATGGACTTCGCCCCGGGGCGGGTGAGGATCACGATTTCATTCTGGCCGTGCGGTCGAGTTTTCCGTTTCCCAGGATGAGACGGTAGCCGAAAGCGCATAAAGCGGCCCAAGCGTGCTATATGTGATACAACAGACGCAGACTTTCCGCCTACGTCCGGCTTGAGCGCAAGGAGCAGATCCATGCGGCACACCGCCGTTATCGTCAGCATGCTTCTGGGATCGGTCCTGGGCGTCTTCGCGCAGACCCAGGCAAATACGGGCCAGATTGAAGGCATCGTCACCGACCCCGTCGGCGCCAGTGTTCCCGGCGCCGCAGTCACGATCCGGAATCTCGACACAAACCAGGTTCATGAATCGAAAACAGACACAGCCGGCTTTTACCACGCGGCGCTTCTGCAAATCGGCCCTTACGAGATCACCGTGCAGGCCGCGGGGTTCGCGCTCTACAAGCAGACTGGCATCAGCCTTTCCACGGCCCAGATCCTGGCAGTCAATCCCAAACTGGTGTTATCCGGGACTCAGCAACAGGTCACGGTATCGGCGGATGCAGCACTTTTGGAAACAGCCCAGGTGTCCAATAGCCGTGCCGTCAACCAGACGGATATCGCGACTCTGCCCAACCTCTCGCGCAGCGAGCTGAACTTCGCGTTTTTGCAACCGTTCGTGAACGGCAACCGCCCGCGCGAATATGAGGCGCCGCGCCTGGACATCGGCGGCCTGTCGCAGCGGGTGAATTTCCAGGTTGATGGATTCCAGAACAGCGCCACGCAGCAGAAGGATTACCGAGTGATCATCTTCTCGACGGCGGCGTTGCAGGAGACGCAGATCGCCAGTTTTGGCGCCAACGCCGAGAGCGGCCGGACCGGCGGCGGCGTGGTGAACAATATCATCCGCTCGGGGACGAACCAGTTCCACGGGCAAGCGACCTATCTGACATCGCGTGAGTCCATCAATGCGCATCCCTACGGGGACACCGACGTGAAGCCGTCGGGCAATGTAGGCGTCGGCGCGGTGGGCGGCCCCATCCAGCACGACCGCCTCTTCTTCTTTGGCAGTTACGAGATCAGCCACCGCGCGTTTCCGGCGACTCTCGGGTTTACCACGCCGGCGGCGCGCGCCAATGCGGCCGCCTTGGGATTGACGGACGCCGAAATAGACGTGCTCCCTGCCAGTTTCAACCCGCAACTGTGGCTGGTGAAATTCGACTGGCGGCCTACCGAGAAGCATGTGTTTTCGCTGCGTGGCAACACGTTCCGGGAGTTTTTGAAAGCGCGCGACCCAGGCGGCACCACGGTGGTGAGTTCCTCGTACGGCGCTTACTACAACGAAGCCGCCGCCGCGTTTTCGTGGACGTATACCATTTCGCCGGCCATGGTGAACGAATTCCGGACGCAGCTCTCGGACCGCTTCTCGCGCCGCCGGCCCGATGTCCTGCCGGGTCCGAATACCCCGCCGCAGACCACCGTGAGCGGTGTCGCGACCTTCGGCTATCCGGGGAGCCTCACGGCCAACCGGGAGAAGATTGCAGAGTGGAGCGACAATCTCACTGGGCAGACGTCGCATCACCAGGTGAAATTCGGGGTCAACGTGGTATTCTCGCCGCTCGATTATGAGGCCGCCATGAACCCCTCGTTCACTTTTGGCGGGCTGGCCGCGTCGGGCAGCCGTGGTGCAGTCAGCGCGCTTGATCAGTACCTGGGGGCCATCCACGGCACGATCGATCCTGCCACGGGAAAGCCCTTCACCTATACGCAGCTCAGCATTTCCTTCGGTAACCCGCTGCTTCGCTATGACGAGAGCTACTACGGCGCTTACGTGCAGGACCAGTGGCGCGCCACGCGGAACCTGACGCTCAATTTTGGCGTGCGATGGGAAACCGTTTTGCCGCCAGCGCCGAACCAGACGGCGCCTAATCCGCTGTCGCGCCAGTTCAACGCGGATCTGAACAACTTTGCGCCGCGGTTTGGCTTCGCGTGGGCGCCGCGAGGAAGCCAAAAGACCGTCCTGCGCGGCAGCTACGGTGTTTTCTATGATGCGCCGCAGGGGAATTACTACCGCGATGCTTTGCTCAACAACGCGCTGAATTCCTTGACGTACCAGATTTCCGGCACATCGGCGGGGGCTCCCGTCTATCCGAACTATCCGACGTCGCCGTCTGGTCTGACGGCAGTCAAACCTTCCATCAACGTGCTCGATCCGGACCTCGCCTGGATGTATGTGCAGCAGACCCAGTTGGGGATCCAGCGCCAGATCGCCCCGAATCTGGCGCTATCGGTCACCTACTCGCTGGTGCTCGCGGCGAAGATCCCGGTCGCCCAGAACGCCAACCTGGCGCCTGCCGTGGGCACGCTGCCGGACGGCCGCGCGAAGTACAGTTCAGCACGCCTCGATCCAGCTTTCAACAACATCACCATGATCACGGGGTCCGGCAATTCCAATTACAACGGCCTGGGCGTGAATCTGAACAAGCGCTTCGCCAGAGGTATTCAGTTCAACCTGTCCTACACCTGGTCTCACGCTCTCAACAACGCGCCTGAGCCGGGGATCGCCAGCGGCACCGAATATCCGCAGGACGGTAACAACCGCCGCGCCGAGTACGGCAACGCGCAGACCGATGTGCGTCACATTTTGAACGGCAGCGCGGTTTTCCGCCCGCGGTTCGATAACCGCGCGCTCGACAACAACGAATTCGCGTTTTTCTTCTTCGCGCGCACCGGCACGACGTTCAACATTCTCTCGGGCACCGACCTCAACGGGGACTCGGTGAACAACGACCGCCCCTACTTTTTCGGCAGAAACACAGGCAAGGGCCCGGCCTCGGCGCAACTGGACGTGCGCTACGGCAGGTTCTTGCGCATGCCCTGGGAACGCGTGAAAGCGGAGTTCATCGCGGAAGCCGCCAATGTCCTCAACACCCCGGTTCCGGACAATACCGATGCTTTCATCAACCGCACATGGGGAACCGGAACGACGCCGGTGGCGACGTTCGGCAACATCATCGCTTACCATGAGATGCGGCGCCTCCAGTTGGGTGTCAGGGTGGACTTCTGAACGCGTAGGAGAACAGGCTTGCCGCCTGGCTGGAGTGCTAAAACGGATGTTTCGGGCTGGTTCCTATGGCCAAGACGATTGTTACTTTCGGAGAGATCATGCTGCGGCTCGCGCCGCCGGGTTTCGAGCGGCTTCTGCAGAGCCCCCAATTCGTGGCCACTTTCGGCGGTGGGGAGGCCAACGTGGCCGTCGCGCTCGCGTTATTCGGCCTGCCGGCGGCGTACGTCACCGTTCTGCCGGACAAGAACCCCATCGCGGAGGCCTGTATCGGCGAGCTGCGGCGGCTGGGCGTGGATACCTCGAAGATCGTGCGCGGCAAGGGGCGCCTGGGCATCTACTACCTCGAGGCCGGCGCCAACCAGCGCCCCTCGAAGGTGGTCTACGACCGCGACCAGAGCGCCATCGCGCTCGCCAAGCCGGGCGCCATCGACTGGGACCACGTGTTCCAGGACGCCGGCTGGTTTCACATCACCGGCATCACGCCGGCAATCAGCGGCTCGGCCGCCGATCTGGCTCTGGAATCGGTGCGCAAGGCGCGGGAGAAAGGCCTCACGGTCTCCTGCGACCTCAACTATCGCAAGAATCTCTGGAAGTGGGGAAGGCCGGCCGCCGAGGTGATGCGCGAGCTGGTGCAGTATGTGGACATCGCCATCGCCAACGAAGAAGACGTGCAGATGGCGCTGGGCATCCAGGCCGAAGTGGACGTGCACTCGGGCTCGCTCGACCGCGCGCAGTACCAGAAACTGACGGGCAAGGTGCTGGCGGAGTACGCGAACCTGAAGGCCATCGCCATCACCCTGCGGGAATCCAAGAGCGCCTCGCACAATGGCTGGTCGGCCTGCCTGAACGACCGCCAGGGATTCCTGGTGAGCCGCCACTACGAGATCACCCACATTGTGGACCGCGTGGGCGGCGGCGACAGCTTCGCCGCCGGCCTGATCTACGGTTTCCTGACTCTTCCGTCGCGCCAGGAGGCGCTCGAGTTCGCGGTGGCAGCGAGCTGCCTGAAGCACTCCGTCCCCGGCGACTTCAACCGCTTCACGGTGGACGAAGTGAACGCGCTGCTCAAGAGCGGCGGGTCGGGCAGGGTGCAGCGGTAAAGGCTTATCCGAGGCCGGCCTCCGTGGCTTGCCTGCGGGGGGCTACGGCTGGAGCGCCACGGTGGCTTGTCCGGCGGGGCCGCTGTAAATCAGCTCTACTGAATGGATGCCCTTGCTCTGGCCCCGGTATGGGAAGAAAATCAGTCCCGCCTGCGGAAGAGCGCGGTCTCCTTGCGCCAGAGAGGCCTTTTGAGTGCGCTCCGCCATCGCACGCTGCACTTCTATGGGGATGTGGACCACCGGCGGCGGAGCGCCGGGCTCGTTCTGCCCGCCTTCGCCTCCTCCGCTGCCGATGCTGGTCTTCGACTTCGATGAAGGTGGCTTGGGCGGCTCCCATTCGGGATCTTTGAGAGACCCGAGCACCATGCCGTAAGGCTGGCTCGGCAAGGGCGCTTTCCTCCCGTTGATGCGGAGCGAAAAGTCCTCGATGGACAGCTTGATCCGCGCCCCCGGCTCACCGAACAACCCCACTTCGACCGTCACAAAGTCCTCCGTGGTGAGAGTCCCTCGCGGCGTGGGGACGAAGTGTCCAGCGAACTCCGCGGCCACCGTCACGGCGCCCGCCTGGGCGTGCGCCTGGTAATCGGCCGGCGTCGCTCTGGGAGGCATGCCTGGGGGCTCGGCGCCACGCGCGTCGGCGCGCGCCTCCTTGCCCGGGGTGGTTTGTGGATACAGGCAAACCGTGGCGGCCAGGACACCGGCGAACAGGACACTGGTTCTCAGAATTGCGAGTTGCATTCTCTTTGTCACAGACTAGCATAGCCGAAAATCGATCTGCTCCGCCGCGCCCGGATAGCCCTCCGTGCGCCGGGGGCGGGATGCGGAGCACGGTAGCGTGGGCGAAACCTGCCCAAGGTGTTGATTTTGCTGGTGAGCGCGGCAGGAATCGAACCTGCAACCTAGTGATTAAGAGTCGCCCAAACCGCCTTGTTCACCATTTTGCATCGGTGCGCACAATTGCTCAAAAAGCCCATTTTGCAACGGTTTGAAGCATACGGGCGGTGCCCACGGTTACTCACCAAAGATCACCATGCTGAATCAGGGTCCCTGTGAAAGTCCCTGTATCGGTTGTCCGAAAGAACGATTCGGCGTTGCAGTGGTTCCACTTCTAGTCTATGATGGCCTGCATCACGGCGTTTTCGAAATCGCGCTGCAACTGCGGCGTCTGGGTTTGCATCATGAGCACCCGGACGATTTTGTCCTTGGGGTCGGCCCAGAAGATGG
>JBEKYW010000040.1:0-43158 GCA_049510555.1 Bryobacteraceae bacterium | reverse complement strand
TCGGCGATGCGCCGCAGGGCTTCACCCAGGTTGCGGGCGCCGCACACGAAGGGGACTTTGAAATCGCTCTTGTCGATGTGATGCTCCTCGTCGGCGGGGGTGAGCACTTCGCTCTCGTCAATGTAGTCCACGCCCAGCGCCTCGAGGATGCGCGCTTCCATGAAGTGGCCGATGCGGGCCTTGGCCATGACGGGAATGGTGACGGTGCGCATGATGTGTTCGATCTTGCCGATGTTGGCCATGCGCGCCACGCCGCCCTCTTTGCGAATATCGGCCGGCACGCGCTCCAGCGCCATGACGGCGCAAGCCCCGGCATCTTCAGCGATCTTGGCCTGGGCGGCATCGGTGACGTCCATGACGACGCCGCCCTTGAGCATTTCCGCCAGGCCGACTTTCACTCGAAACTGTTCGCTCGAAAATTGAAACATGCTTGTCTCCCTGAAATCTCTCCGCTCCCTTACGGTCGCGGCTCTGTGTGCACCTTCTCACTGAGCCGCGACCGGGGTACCCCCTGGGTCGGGAGCGGAGGTTACACCATCGCGGGGGCGGGATCGAAGCTCCCGGAGGCGCTCTCGATCTCGCCCGACACAATTCGTCCCAGCACTTCCAGACCGCTCCGGATCTGGTCCGGAGTGAGGCCCGCAAAACTCAGCCGCAAGGCTCCCGGCTCGAGCCGGGACACCGCAAAGTACCGGCCGGGCAGGTAAGCCACACCTTCCTTCTGCGCGCGCGGCAGCAGCTCGCCCGCATCCAGGGGCTCCGGCAGCCGCACCCACACGTTCATTCCACCCTGGGGCCGCGTCCAGCGCGAGCCCGCCGGCAGATAGCGGCGGCAGGCGTCCAAGGTCGCCGCCAGGCGCTCCGCGCCGGCCTGGAGCACACGCGCGCGATGGGCCTCCAGGCGTCCGGATTCCGCAAATTCGAGCAGCACCGCCTGGGAAAGCTGGTCGGTATGCAGGTCGGTGGCCTCCTTGGCCTGGCGCAGGCGGTCGATCAGAGGCTTCGGCCCCACCACCCAGCCCACCCGCAAGCCCGGAAAACTCACCTTGGAAAAGCTGCGGAGCAAGACCGTGCCGGTGTTTTCATCCAATTGCTTGATGGCCGGCAACGGCTCGCCTTGGTAGCGCAGCTCGCCGTAGGCGTCGTTCTCGACCACGGGCACGCGCGCCGCGCGCGCCGCCTCGAGCAGGCCGCGCCGCGCCGCCAGGGGCATGGTCGCGCCCGTGGGATTCTGGAAGTTCGAGGTCACCACCAGGAAGCGCGGCCGCTCGCGTTCCAACACGCGCTCGAGTTGGGCGATGTCCAGGCCATCCGCGCCCACCGGAATGCCCACAAGCTGGGCGCCCATTCCGGCCAGCAGGTTTTTCAGGCCGGTGTAAACGGGGTCTTCCACCGCAACCGTGTCGCCGGGCCGCAGCAGCACGCGGCCGATGAGATCGAGCGCCTGCTGGCAGCCATTGGTGACGATGAGATCGTCGCCAGGACCGGCCAGGCGCTGGCGGCGCGCCTCTTCCATGAGGTAGCGGCGCAGGGGCTCGTAGCCCGCGGGCGAGCCGAGTTGCAGGATGCCGGCCAGATCCGGACGCGCCAGCACGGCCGCGCAACTGGCGCGGAAATCATCCAGTGGAAAGAGGGCGCGCGAAGGCCGTGACATCACGAAGCTGATGACATCTTTGCCGAACCCGCCGGCTTGTGGCGACGGCGGCAGATCGCTGCGCTCGACCAGAGAACTCCAATCGACGCCGGGGCCCAGAGGGCACCCCGCCGCCGCCGAATGCCCCGCCACAAAGCTGCCGCGGCCCACGTGGCCCGTGATCAGCCCATCGGCTTCGAGCATTTCGTAGGCTGCGGAGACGGTGGTACGGTTCAGTCCAAGCAGGCCAGCCAATTCGCGAGTGGCTGGCAGGCGCTCACCTCGGGGCAACTCACCGGATCGAATCTTGAGCGCGAATTGCTCGTAGAGCTGGCGATAAAGCGGGACTTCGGACTCGTGAACCAGCGATGGTGCAAAACCCATCAACCCATACCATACCATATTGGACTGGCTATGAAAAGATTGGGAGGTGCTACAATCCAGATTCAAGGCCATGAGAGGGTTCGCGCTGGTAGCGCTCGCATGCGGGTTAGCCCTGGTTGCATGGCCGACCCAGAAAAAGAAAAAGAAGGAAGAAGAGACCCAGACGCTCCAGCTCCCCCGGGAGCTTCCCAGCGTGGTGGTGGGCGACACGCGGCGTCTCACCTTCCACGTCACCCCGCTGTCCTCCAAGGGCCTGCTTTCGCAGCAGGTGCGCGATGCCCTGCGGGCGCTGGCGCGGGAGACCGGCGGAAACACGGTTCTCCAGATCCGCGCCTTTGTAGGCGGGTCGGGCGACGTGCGCCGCGTGCGCGACCTGGTGAGCGAGTTCTTCACGGACCGCCGCCAACCGCTTCCAGTCCTGAGCGTGATTCAATCCGGCGGGCTGCCGCTGGAAGGCGCGCAGGTGGTTCTGGAGGCCATTGCCGAGGGAAAGAAGGAGGTCGATCCCCACGGGCTGGCTTTTTTCTCGGCGCAGACGGCCACTTCGGAGAACCCGCTGGATGCGGTGGCGCCGCTGGTTGCCAAGTCCCTGGCGGGCTTGCGCCAGGGGGTGGAGACCGCGGGTTCGGAACCCTCCGACGTGGTGCGCGTCACCTGTTTTCTGAGCTCGCTGGACAACCTGGCGGCGACGCGCAAGCTGGTGGATGCCGAGTATCCGCGGGCCGCGTTGGACTACGTCGAGACGCAACGCGCGCCGGTCCGCGCGCTGGCGGCATGCGAGGCGGTGGCGCGGCTCCGCCGGGACCCCGGCGCGCGGCTGCGCCTGATGAACTCCGAAGGCCTGCCGCGGGAGCCCGGCGAATCGCAGATCGCACTGGTGGGCGCGCCGCACGTGGTGCTGACCGGCTCCCAGGTTTCGTTCGGGTACCGGGAGGAGGATGCGCGGCTGGCTTTCGAACGCCTGCGGAAGTGGCTGGAGCAGGACGGCGTCTCGGCTGGCGACGTGGCATTCGCGCATTACTATCCGCTGTCGATGGGAATCGCGGAGCAGGTGCGCAAGGTGCGCTCGGAGTTTTTCGGTGCCGCACATCCTCCGGCCGGCAGCCTGGTGTTGTTCGAGGGGCTGCCCTCGATGGAGGCGGGTTTCGCGGTGGACGTGGCGGCGGTGAAAGACTAGCGAGGCTGTGCCTCAGACTGCCAAGCAATGCTTGACGCGGAGACGCGAAGACGCGGAGAAAGACCTAGAGAGGAAAGACTGATACGTGGGTCGACGCTGCACGCCGCTGCCGGAGGTTCGAACGCGGAGCCAGGGGAGGATTTGGCTCGGGACGCGGCCTCAGGTGCGGCGGCGGGCCTCAAAAGAATCGTGCATCATTACGCGGATCCCTCGCTGGCACCGTGTGTCTCCGCTCCCTCCGCGTTCGAACCCGGGGAAGAGGAACCTCTCGATCTCTCATCCTCTCCGCGCTTTTCTCCGCGACTTCGCGGCTCCGCGTCGAAATGGAACTTGACTCGTTCGCATCAAATTCGCGGGTCCGAGTACTCTAGCGGCGCCGCCGGTTCGGCCGCGGTAAAATAGGTCTAGCGCTGTGATGTCTGTTGCCTGCCTTTTCGCCGCTTTGCCGCTATGGGGGTTTCTGATGCCGGTTCTCGCGGCGCAGCAGCAGCCATCGCCGCCGGCCAACCAGCAGCAGGCGCAGCCGCCGGGCGCCCGCATCCAGGTGTCGGTCAACGAGGTGATCGTGCCCGTCACGGTAACGGACGACAAAGGACGCTTCGTCTCCAACCTGGAAGGCAAGGATTTCCGCATTCTCGACGAAAACCGGCCGCAGCGCATCCGCTTCTTCAGTCACGACCAGAAGCAGGCCATCGTGGTGGGGTTTCTGATCGACATGAGCAACAACACCCGGATCCACTGGAAGACCTATCAGGACGCCATCCTGGAGATGGTCTGGAACCTGCTGTCCGGCGACAAAAAGTACACCGGCTACCTCATCACCTACAGCAACGAGGCCGAGCTGGCGGTCAATACCACCTGGGATTCGGATAAGATCGCCGAAAAGATCAAGAAGCTCAAGCCCGGGGGCGGCGCCGCCCTTTTCGACGCTATTTACATGGCGTGCGTGAGGCGCGAAGTGGTGCAGGGCGAGCCGTACGAGCCGCGCCGGGTGATCATCGTGGTGGGCGACGGCCATGACAACGCCAGCGGGAAGAGCCTCGAGGAGGTGCTGGAGCTGGCGCAACGCAACCTGGTCACGATTTATGCCATGAGCACCATGGCGTTCGGGTTCGCCAACGAAGACCAGAGCGTCCTGGAGCGCCTGACGTCGGAGACCGGCGGCCATGTCGAGTATCCGCTGCAATCGCTGTATAAGGGTGTTTCGGGCTATCTGTCGAACCCTTCCGACGACGGCAACTACGCGCTGACGGTGGGGACCGGCGGATATGCCGCGGAGATCTCCGGGGCCATCATCAAGGCCGTGGGGGGAATCGGCGACGAAGTCACCACGCAGTACGTCCTGCGCTATATTCCGGATGTGGACCCGGAGGCGAGGGCCAGGCCGTTCCGCCGCATCAAGGTGGAAATACCGTCTCTGCCCAACGTCAAGATCCGCGCGCGCAGCGGGTACTATCCCAACGCCATTCCGGCGGCGCCGGGCAACGGGCAGTAGGACGCCTCCGCTATACGGTAGACTTCTGGTATTGGAGGGTAATCTTGTCTATTCGACCCATCAAACGGATGGTGAAGTCCAAGCCGACTGTGGAAGGCGCCGGGGTGCACCTGCGCCGCGCGTTCGGCTTCGGCAACACATCCGACTTCGACCCCTTTCTGCTGCTCGACGACTTCCGCAGCGACGTTCCGGAGGATTATCTGGCGGGCTTCCCGTGGCACCCCCACCGCGGGATTGAGACGATCACGTACGTTCTCGCAGGAACCGTGGAGCACGGCGATAGCATGGGCAACCATGGGGCCATCGGCGCCGGCGATGTGCAGTGGATGACCGCCGGGAGGGGTATCATCCACCAGGAGATGCCCAAGGGCGACCCGGCGGGCCGGATGCATGGTTTCCAGTTGTGGGCCAACCTTCCCGCGTCGCTCAAAATGACGGCGCCGCGTTACCAGGAGGTGAAAGCGGCCGATATCCCGGAAGCTCAGGACGGCGACGGCACTCGTGTTCGCGTCGTCTGCGGAAGTCTTTGGGGCACGAAAGGCCCGGTGGACGGCATCGCGGCCGACCCGATTTACCTGGATGTGTCCGTGCCGCCAGGGCGCAGGAAGACGCTGCCGGTAGAGACGATTCGTCACGCTTTCGCGTATGTTTTCGCTGGGGCCGGGAAGTTCTGCAACGCGTCCGGCCCCCTGGCGGTGCCGACGGAAGGAGTGGGATGGTTGGAGACGGCGCCGCCTCCGCCGGAGGCGGATAACCGCTCGCTGATCCTGTTTGACCGCGGCGACGAAGTCACGGTACAAGCAGGGGACGACGGAATTCGGTTCCTGCTGGTTTCGGGAAAGCCTCTCCAGGAGCCCGTGGCGTGGTACGGCCCGATCGTGATGAACACCCAGGAGCAGCTCCGGCAGGCGTTCGAGGAACTGGAGCGGGGAACGTTTTTGAAGGCCGCGGCAGGGGGCTGAAGGGTTGCGGAAAAACGGGGGCTGCAAGCCGATGAGCCCCCGTTGGTGAATCTGGTGCGGAGAGGGGGACTTGAACCCCCACGAGATTGCTCCCGCTAGCACCTCAAGCTAGTGCGTCTGCCAATTCCGCCACCTCCGCGTTCTGGGGTGCTACTTCTTAGCCGGCGCGGCGGGCGCCGGGGCCGGTACGGGCGGCTGAGTCGCCGGCGTCGGCATAGGAAGCGGTACCGTGTTCCCGCCTGATGGGTTCGCGTTCACGGGCTGCTGGCCCGGGACCTGAATCGGAATCGGCACGCTCTTTGCCGGCGCCGGCGCACTCTTCACCGGAGCGCCGGTGGACGGGGCGGCTTCCAGGACCGTCGTGCCCAAGCCCGCATTCCGCGTGGCCAGGATGGAAAGCGACAGCGACGTGATCATGAAAAGCACCGCCGAAATCGTGGTGGCCTTCGAGAGCAGCGTGGCCGAGCCACGCGGACCAAAAGCCGTCTGCGAGCCCATGCCGCCAAACGCGCCGGCCAGATCCGCCGCCTTCCCGCTTTGCAGCAAGACCACAATAATCAGGAAAATGCACACTATTACATGAACGAGCAACAGCAGAATATACATCGTTGTTCTTCCAGTATAGGCAACCGGCGGACCGCCGGTCAAACCGGGGCACCGCAGCGCGGCAGGCCAGGAGGACTGGCCCGCGGCTGCAACTGCCGGGCGTAACTCAAGAACAGGTCCATCCCCTGGTACTCGCGCGGGCCCAGCTCGTTCACAATTCTCCGTGTCAGATATTCCCGGACGAATTCGGGCGGGAAGCCGCGGCGCGGGGCTTCGGACGCCACAATCTCTTCGAGGCGCGAGCGGCCGTAGCGGCAAGACTCCCGAAACGCTTCGACCACCTCCGGCGTGACCACGCCTCTGCGGCCCGCCCAGACGGCGAACACCATGGGCAGCCCGGTCATCTCCACCCACTCCCCGCCCAGGTCGTAGACGTAATAGGGCGGGCGGGCGGTGTCGATGCGGAGCGCGGGGTCCCCGATAATAACGGCCGCATCGGCGATCCGCAACATGGCTTCGAGATCGGGCGGATGCGGAATCGATGCGGGCGCCGCGCCATACCGGCGCTCCAGGATCACGCGCGCCAGCTCCACCGAGGTGCGCGAGCTGGAATCCGCCGCGAGCGTCCGGATTTCCGGCGCCCGGCGGGAGGATACCAGCAGAATGCTGCGCACCGGGCCGCGGCAGGCGATGCCAGCGCCGGGAATGACCTCCAGGTCCTGCCGGGTCAGCTCGAAGGAGGGGACGATGCCGATGTCGGCGGCGCCGGCGGCCATATCGTCGGCGCATCCCGACGGAATGCGAAAGTCCAGGTCGAAAAGCCCTTGTTGCGGGCCGTGCAGCATTCCCCAAACCAGCGGTGTGGTGTTCAGAAAGCTGACGGCGGAGACCCGCAGCCTGCGAGGGGTGATTTGGCTCAACCCTCAGTGTAACAATGGCGGCTCCGAGAAGCAGCGGCGGGCCTGCCCCGCCGCCAGGGCCGCCACTTTCCCGACCAGCGCTCCGGCGCGCTCCTGCCCGCCGCCGGCTCGAATCTTCACCCGATCTGCTAAACTTCTTAGTTTCATGAAGCTGTCGATCCTGATGGCGGTCTACAACGAGCGCACCGTGGTGGAACGTTGTATCTCGCTGGTTCTGAGTGCTCCGTTACCCGAGAACATGGAGCGGGAACTGGTGATTGTCGACGACTGCTCGACCGACGGCACGAGTGAGATTCTCCGGCGCCTGGCGGCGGAATTCCCGCAAATCCGCCTCTTCCGGCATGAGCGGAACCAGGGGAAAGGCGCTGCCGTGCGCACCGCCATTCAGGAAGCGTCGGGGGATTTCGCGCTGATTCAGGATGCCGATCTGGAGTACGACCCCTCCGAATACTCGCGCCTGTTGCGGCCGCTGCTGGACGGCCATGCCGACGCCGTTTTCGGGTCGCGCTACATGGCCGGCGGGCAGACCCGCGTCCTGCAGTTCTGGCACTCCATGATCAATAAGGGGCTCACGCTGGTTTCCAACATGTTCTGCAACCTCAACCTCACGGACATGGAAACCTGCTACAAGGTCTTTCGCACGGACCTCCTCAAGAGCATCCCCATCCGAACCCACCGTTTCGGCTTCGAACCGGAAATCGTCATGAAGAGCGCCAAGCGGAGGTTCCGTATCTACGAAGTGCCCATCAGCTATCATGGCCGCACTTACGAAGAAGGCAAGAAGATCGGCTGGAAGGACGGATTAAGAGCGCTGGGCGTTATTTTCAAGTTTTGGCTCATCGACGATCTCTATGCCGCCCCCTATGGCCGCGGCGTCCTCAACAATCTCACCGGCACGCCGCAGTATCTGAGCTGGCTCGCGCGAAAGCTCCGGCCGCACATTGGCGACGAAGTCCTGGAGGTAGGCGCGGGAATCGGGAACATCGCCGGAAGGCTGATGGCGAGACGGATATTATACATGGCGGCCGAGAAAGATCCGCTGCACCTCCACGCGTTGCGCAATCGCTTTCTGCGCACGCCGAATGTGGCGGTGCGGCGCATCGACCCCGAAGTCCCGGCGGACCTGGCCGGCCTGGAAGGCTGCTTCGATACGGTGCTTTGCCTGAATGTGCTGGAGTACCTGGACGACCCCGGGGGCGTGCTGGATAATTTGCGCTCGACGCTGAAACCGAATGGCGTGCTGGTGGTCCTGCTGCCCTGCGGCCCGCGTTTGTTCGGGACCCTCGATCGGAGCTTGGGACACAAGCGCCGCTACAGCCGGCCGGAAGCGCTTCAATTGCTGGAATCTCACGGCTTCGCGGCGGAAAAGGTCTACCGTTTCAACAAGGCCGGTGCGCCGCCGTGGTGGGCGTACAGCCGGCTGTTCGGTTCCAGGAATATCAACAAGCTGGTGCTGAAGATTTTCGACAAGACTGTGTGGATCTGGAGGCGGCTCGACGGGCTGATGCCGTGGCCGGGGCTCGCTCTGATCGTGGTGGCGCGCAAGCGCGCCGGCGCAACGCCGGCGGAGGGTTCGCTCAGCCGGAGCGAGACCGCGCCGGAAATGTCCTCGCGAGATGCAAGCTGAACCCGAAATTATCCGTTTCAACGGGCTGTTGGCAGGGTTCGCCGGCAAACGGATACTGGTGATCGGCGACCTGATGCTCGACGAGTTCATCTGGGGAAAGGTGTCGCGTATTTCGCCCGAAGCGCCCGTTCCCGTGGTCAACGTCACCGGGGAATCGTACTATCCGGGAGGCGCCGCCAATGTGGCGCGCAATGTGCGGGAATTCACCGATGGGGTCGCCGTGATGGGTCTTACGGGAGCGGACTCTCCCGGGCGGCGATTGCTGAAGCTGTTGGAGGGTTCCGGCATCGATACGTCCGGGATTCAGCAGGACGCCGCCTTTTCCACCACCGTGAAGACCAGGATCATCGCCCGAAACCAACAGGTGGTGCGCGTGGACCGTGAGCGCAGGACGGTGCTGACGCCCGAACAAACTCAGCGTGCGATGAAGCACCTGGACGGCATGGCCGGGGACCTGGATGGTATCATCGTTGCCGACTACGGCAAGGGCTACCTGACGCAGCCGCTGGCGGATCACATCTGCCGCACGGCGCGCGCGCACGGCAAGATCCTGACCGTGGACCCTCATCCCTACACTTCGCTCTCCTGGCAAGGCGCCACCGCCATCAAGCCGAACCGGGCTGAAGCGTTCATGGCGGCGGGCCTGCCGCCCTCCGATGCCGTCGCGCCGGTGCTTTGCGACCAGCCACTGCTCGAGGCTGGGAAGCGGCTGCTTCAGCTTTGGAAAACCGGGAGCCTCTTGATCACCCTGGGAGAGCACGGCATGTTGCTGTTCCAAAGCGGCTCTCAGCCATACCTCACTCCCACGCGTGCCAAGGATGTATTCGACGTTTCCGGCGCCGGCGATACGGCGATTGCGGTCTTCACCCTGGGCCTTGCCGCCGGAGCCACTCCCGCCGAAGCCGCCGAACTTGCCAACCTCGCGAGCGGCATCGTCGTGGCCAAGCTTGGCACGGCCACGGTGACAGCTTCCGAACTCCGGGCGGGCTTTGCGCAGGTATGAGCCGGGCAAGGGCGGTATTCTTCGACCGCGACGGCACCCTCATGGAAGAGGTCCATTATTGCGGCGATCCCGCAAGAGTCCGGGTCTACCCGGGCGTTCCAGAGGCGTTGCGGAAGTTGAAAGAGGCTGGCTTCCGCACCTTCGTCATCAGCAACCAGAGCGGCATCGGGCGCGGCCTGATTACGGAAGCGCAATACCACGCCGTCGAGGAGGAACTGCTGCGCCAGATCGGAACAGGATTGATCGACGCGGATTACTTCTGCGCCGATCCGCCGGCGGTGCCCTCCGCCAGACGCAAACCCGAGCCGGGCATGGTGCTGGAAGCCGCGGCAGCCTATGATGTCGACCTGGCACGGTCGTATTTCATCGGCGACAAGAGCGCTGACATCGAATGCGGCCAGCGCGCCGGCACGCGGACCATCCTGGTCTTGACCGGCTACGGAGCGGAGCAGGACTGCCACCCCGACTACGCGGCGCAGGACGTCGCTCAAGCTGTCCAGATCGTGCTCAGGGCTTCAGCCGCACCCGAATCAGGGCCCGAGATCCCTGGTATTTCCGGATCTCGACGGTAGCGCCATCGTCGACCACCTTGGAGATGAGCCACCCTGGCCGGAGAGTGTTCTGATAGACCAGGAACTCCCGGCCGGGACGGGCGAAGCTCTGGTACTCAATCACGCGGATCGATGACCAGGACTGTAGCACCCGGATGCCGCCGTCGATGGTATCGAAGCCCATATACTTGAGCGCCGCGTCGTTGTCCGCAAGGAACAGCAGCCGCGATTTCAGCGGTTCGGGCGCGTAATGCCACATCCGCAGGAACAACTGGCCGTCCGAAATCGCCACCGGCCCTTGCTGGAGAGCCTCTCGCAACACGGGCTCAGCCTCGAACGGATTTCGGCTCGGCGGGACCGCCAATGACGACAACCCGAAGCCCACCGTCAGAGCGGCCACCAGCAAGAATCCGGGCAGTGCCCGCCCTCCGCACACATGGGCGGCAACCATGGGGGCAAGGAACGAGAACCCGGCCAGCGCGATCACCGCATAACGCGGCGTGAACATGTGCGTGACCACAAGCGCTCCCGCCACCGCCACCAGCGGAATTGCCAGAAACAGCACCCCGGCGGCAAGCTCATGGTCCGCCAGTGGAGGGATCACGCTTCCGGCGGTATCCGGTTTCTTGCGGCTCAGAATGATGGAGAGCGCCAGCAAGGCCAGCAGCAGCGTCAAAAAACTGGCGGCGTGCTGGAGGCTGTTGTCCCAGAACTCGATCGCCTGTTCCGGGTAGGGAGCGGCCCAGGGATGCGCGAATCCCTTCACGACGCCGATTACGGTGGAGAGCCGCCAGACGATCGGCGCGCCGCCGGCCGCGAACGCCGCCCATACCCCCCAATCGATCTTTCGGCTGTGGTAGAGCCGGACAGCTTCTCCCCCGGCCAGAGGCAGGTATAGCAGCACGGCATAGTAGTGGCAAAAGAGCGCGGCTGCGATGCTGACAGCCAGCCCGGGCAAAGCCAGGGAACGAGCGGAGCGCTCTGCTGCGGCTTGCCACGCCACCAGCGCCAAACCGCAAAATGCCAGTTCCGGACCGTACGCCCGCGCCTCCACCGAATAGTAATAGGTCTCGATGACCGTGGGAAGCAGGAGCGCGGCCAGCGCATAGTAGATGCTCACGCGCCTCCGCGTGAACCGAAACAGGCACAGGCAGAACACCCAAAAGCCAATGATGGCGGGTATCCGCGCGGAAATTTCGCCGGCGCCGAACCACCGAACGCATAAGTGCGTCATGAGGTGCGGCAGCGGGGGAACGGCATCACACGCGAGCGCGGCCTTCCAGGCCGTGGACAGGTCCGGCGAATTGGCAATCACCAGCGTGATCACCTCGTCGTACCAGAACGGTTTGCTGCGGGCATGCAGCCCGGCGCCCAAGAGGTAGAGGATCGTGAATGCGCACAGAATCCAGTACCGGCGCTTCTCGATCCGGACAGCCAGATGGCGCGCATCGCTTTCCAGCGACGACTCTGGAGAGGGCCGGCCGGCGCCGGGAACGGTATCCATCAGGCGTACTCCATAATTGCGCGCGACGCGCTGGCTCTACCAAATGCGGAGAGGGATAGCGCCAGGCGAGTACCCCACGCCCACCCGCACGTCGTATATGAGGCGGTTGTACCGGCTGAAGTCGCCGCTGCTGTATTGACGAGCGTTGACGTTCACGACCCCGTGAACGTTACGCATGATCTGGCGGCTCGCGGACAATGCTCCGGAGACGCCGCCGTAGCTGCCGAGGACATTCCCAATCGAGCTGGAGGAAGAGTAATTGACGGAGGCGCCGAGGCTCCATCGGCGGAGCCCGGTGTAATTGTATCCCGCGGTTACGGTGTTCGTGATGGAGGTGAGAAACAGACCATTGCCGGGCGTCACACCCCGCCCTCCGGAAAGGTATGCGACCCCGCTTGGAAAAGTCCGCGACAGCCGGGCGCTCACGGTCGTGACATAGTCGATCCGGTCGAGCACTACGGTTCCCTCCGGCGTTCCGATGAGAGCGGCAATCGCCGGATCGACCGGCACGTTTTGGATAAACTTCGTTTCAGCTCTCGCGATTCCGCCCGACCCGGAGAACTCCAGCCAGCGACTCAGCCGCACGGAATATACGCCGGACACCCCATGGAGGTCGGTGCTGCTGAGCACACCGATGAAGTCAAAGTGGGTGAAAGTGTAATTGACGCCGACGGTGGAACGGCGAGTCAGACGGTATTGCACATCGCCGTGGGCGGTGGCGCCGACATTTCCGTAGAGGGCGGTGGACCGGCGGCGCGTCAGAAAAGCGTCGCCGCCCAGGCTGAAAGAAAGCCGCGCGGTCTTCTGAATGATCAAATTGGCTTGCGTGCTGAGATAAATCGTGCGGTTGTCGAAGAAGTCCGTGGTGGGGACATTAGTCGTGGAGGGGTCGAAAGGCACCGTCTGCGGAAGCCCCGGGAGACCGAAATTCCGCGAGAACATGCCGGCGCTTTCGCTCAGCGTCAGCGTCGCATGGCGCGAGAACTGGTGCACAATCCCCAGCATCAGGGATTGATCGGTCGAATCGTAATAAGTGCTCTGCGTGTAATGCCGAATGGAGCCGCGGTAGTCCAAGCCGATCTTGGTGTGCTTCCAGCTATGCACCCCGCTGATGCCGCCGATGAATTCCAGGCCATTACTCGCCTGGTTGCCCAACTGGCCCTGCGAATTGACCCCCACGCCGGTGAGTCCGGTGTCATAGACCCAGTCGAACTCGACGAACGGACGAAAATCGATCTGTGGCAACGACATGGCCGCGGGCGCCTCGCCACGCGAGAGAACCGCCGGGCCCGCGTATTGCGCAAATACCGGGATTGCCCAGGCCAATATTGCGAGCACTCGTCCCAGATTCAAAGAGTTTTCCTTTCTTTCCCTCCAGCAATCGCTTGCCGCAGGCCGTAACTCAAAGTCTGACGCGATATTCTCAGGTGTGTCAAGCCGACGGAATCGCGGAAAACTCCTGCCCGCTTGCGCCACAGCGTGCCGCGCCGTGGAGTACCCTTAGATGGAACGCTGCTCGATGCGTTTGGCTTCGCCGCTGTGATACGTATTCTGTTCCTTTCACCGCGCCAGTGCTGGCCCCCGCTAAGCGGAGCAAAGCTGCGGGAATATTTTTTGGCGCAAGCTTTGGGCCGTCATGCCGCCCTGACCCATGTCTTCTTTTCTCCGGCCGGGTCTGGGGCCCCCACATCGGCTGACCTCCCGTTCTGCCAGAGAATTGTGCCCGTGCCCGCGCCCCGGCACTATACTCCTGAAAAGATTGTTCGCGGATTCCTTGGACGCTGGCCTCTGCCGGTGGTGAACTACACTTCCCGCCAAATGAAAGCGGCGGTCGCCGCTCTCGTGGCCCAGGAGCAATTCGATCTCGTGCAGATCGACAGCATTCACATGGCGGCCTACGTGCCCGTTCTGAGCCGGGGATCGCGCGCGCCGGTTGTCTACGACTGGCACAACATCGAATCCGAAGCGATGCGCCGCTACAGCGCCAGCGTGAAGTCGCCCATCCACAGGCTCTATTCCGCCGTGACCGCCCGGCGTCTCGCCGCCCTCGAAGCGCGGACCTTGCGCCAGGCCTTCGGGCACCTCGTTTGCAGCGAGCGGGAGCGCGCGGAGTTGCACCGCGTCGCTCCGGATGCGCGAGTCGCCGTGATCGAGAACGGCGTTGACACACGTTTTTTCGAAGATGGGGCGGGGTTCTCGACCAGCCGCCGCCGCATCGTTTTTGTCGGCTCGATGAGCTACCATGCCAACGTCGAAGCGGCAGTTTCGTTCGCGCGCGGCGTCTGGCCCCTGATCCGCGAGCGTTTCCCGCTTTGGCGGCTCACCCTGGTGGGCTCCGATCCCGCGCCCGCCGTTCGCGCGCTCGGCCGCGAGCCGAATGTGGAGGTGACCGGCACAGTCGCCGATGTCCGTCCGTATTATCGGGAGGCATTGGCGGTGATCGCGCCCTTGCGCATCGGCGGAGGCACCCGGTTGAAGATCCTCGAAGCCATGGCCGCCGGCGTGCCCGTAGTCTCCACTACACTCGGAGCGGAGGGCCTGGCGGTTTCGCCCGATGTGAATATTCTGATTGCGGACCAAGACGAAGACTGGCTGCTATGGCTGGCTGCGCTCTCCTGCCAGAGTGATTTCTGGAACGGCCTCGCCAGCGCCGGCCGGGAGCTGGTGCGGTCCCGCTACGATTGGGAAGTCCTCGGCCAATCGCTGTGGGAGACGTATTGCGGTTGGCTGGATTTGGCGCGGCCATGAAGACCATACGGCTCCTGGCGATTATCGAAGCCAGCACCATCACCGGACCGGCGAAGAACCTGCTGCAGTTCGCCCAATGTGGCCGATCGGGCCGGATGGATCCGGCCGTAGAGGTAATCATCGCCGTCTTTCAGCGCGGCGGGGGGTCCAATCTGTTTCTCGACACGGCCCGGCAATTCTCCCAACCGGTTTATCCCATCGCCGAAGCCGGACGTTTTGATCGGGCAGTTCTTTCGCAATTGAAAGCCCTGGCACAGGAACTCAAGCCGGATGTGATACAAAGCCACGCCGTGAAATCGCACTTTCTCGTTCGCGCGGCGGGCCTCCACCGCATGGCGCCCTGGGTCGCGTTTCATCATGGCTATACCTGGCCGGACCTGCGGGCGCGTCTCTACAACCAGCTTGACCGATGGTCTCTGCGGGCGGCCAGGCAGGTGCTGACGGTCAGCCGGCCTTTCCGGCGGGATCTGGCCCGGAAAGGGGTGCCGCCTGACCGCATCGAGGTGATTCATAACGCAATCGATCCCCAATGGGGATCCCATGGCAGGACTCCGGAAGCGGCCAGAGCATTGCGAGTGGGGTTGGGAATCGGTCCCGAGAAGAGAGTCCTCCTCATGGTGGGCCGCCTCTCCCGTGAAAAAGATCATCACACGCTGCTCGAGGCGGTGCGCGGCCTGCGATCCGCGGCCCGCGGCGGAATTGCCCCCTGGCCGCATCTGTTGATCGTTGGAGATGGGCCGGAGCGTACGAGAATTGAACAGTCCATCCGCGCCCTCGACCTCGTCGACGCGGTCACGCTGGTCGGGCAGGCGCCGTCTGCCGAGCCATACTACGGCGTGGCGGACGTTGCCGTGCTGTCGTCTTTGACGGAAGGGTCTCCCAACGCCTTGCTGGAGGCGATGGCCGCGCGCGTGCCGGTGGTGGCGACCACGGTCGGCGGCATCCCGGAGATTGTCTCGCACGGCGAGAGCGCGCTCTTGATCGAGCCGCGGGATGGCGACGCCATGAGGCGCGCAATCGAAGCCGTACTTAGGGACCAGGCTCTGGCGAGGAGATTGGCGGATCGTGCGCACGAGATCATCCTCGGACGGCACACTCCCGATTTCCGAGCGCAGCGCCTAATCGAGATCTACCGCCGCGTTTTGCGCTGACGCCGACGCCGGGTCTCAGCCCGCCACGTGGAAATTCTCCGTGAGCGCGCGCGCGATGCGCTCGCAGGCATGGCCGTCGCCGTAAGGGTTGTGAACATGCGTCATGCGCGTGTATTCGTCCTGGTCGTCGAGAAGGCGGGTGGCTTCCGCCACGATGCGATCCACATTCGTGCCCACCAGCTTCACTGTGCCGGCCTCCACCGCTTCGGGGCGTTCGGTCTTCTCACGCAAGACCAGCACCGGCTTGCCCAGCGAGGGCGCCTCTTCCTGAATGCCGCCGGAGTCCGTGACGATCAGCCGGCAACGGCGCATCAGATCCACAAACGGCACGTAGGGCAAGGGATCGAGCAGCACCACGTTGGAAAGGCCGGCCAGTATGCGGCGCGCGGGGCCGCGGACGTTGGGGTTACAGTGGACCGGATAGACGATCTGCACGTCGGGGCGCGAGGCCACCAGCGACAGCGCGTGCATGACCCGCTCAAACCCCGGCCCGAAATTCTCGCGGCGATGGCAGGTGACCAGCACCAGCCGCTTGCCCGGATCCATCCAGGGCCAATCGGCCGCGCGAAGGGCGCCCCGGTCCAGCGCATCGCGAACATACAGCACCGCATCGATGCCGGTGTTCCCCGTGACGAAGATTCTTTCCGCAGCAACCCCCTCGTTCAGCAGCGTCGCCTGGGCCCTGGCAGTGGGGGCAAAGTGCCATGCCGCGATCCGCGAAGTCAGGACGCGATTCATCTCCTCCGGGAATGGCTGCAGCATGTCGCCCGTGCGCAATCCGGCCTCGACGTGCGCCACCGCCGTCTGGTGGTAGAAAGCCGCCATCGCGGCCGCCAGCGTAGTGGTGGTGTCGCCTTGCACACATACCAGATCCGGACGCTCGGCTTCCAGGATGGGTTCGATGGCGGCCAGAATGCGCGCGGTGAGGCCGGCCAGCGTCTGGCCCGGCTCCATCAGATCGAGATCGTAGTCGGGCGCGATGGAAAAGGCCGCGAGAGCCTGGTCCAGCATGTCGCGGTGCTGCGCCGTCACGCAGACTTTCACCGCGAATTCATCTGGTTGCGCGCGCAACCGGTGAACCAATGGACAGAGCTTGATGCCCTCCGGGCGCGTTCCGAAGATGCAAAGGATGCGGATCAATTTCCGAGTATAGTCGTTCGACCGCATGGTCTTTGGTCTCAGCGCCGCACTTTCACCCGGGTGGGCCGCCACAAAGTCCCGGGTGGAACCACAAACACCCCGATGGCGAGCAGCGCCGCCAGATTCATGGCGAAAAAGGTTCTGGCCGGAGAGGAAATACGTTTCAGAAAAAAGTCCTTGGGCACGAAGCGATCCAAAACCGCCAGAGCCACCAGGGCCAGCTCGTCGATCAACAGAAAGCTTCGGAACGGTGAGGCGGGAAGCGCCAGCGTCGCGGCCCACACCAGCAGAATGGCCCAGGGAAGCACCAGCCGGCCGAATTTGTGCGAGAGGAAATCGAGGCGCATCCGATTGGCACCGGTGAACAACTCGGGAAAACGCGCGTGCACTTGCCAAACTCCCGCCAGGGTCCTCAACTTGCGCCGGAACTCCCCGCCTTCGGACGTGGGGCGATCGAGGGCCACGGCTTCCGGATCGAAGATCACCCGATAACCGCGGAAAAAGGCTTGCAGGGGAATCACGGCGTCATCGGCCAGCGTGTCCGGGCGAATCGGCCCGGCCAGGCTGCGGCGAATCGCGTAAATGCAGCCGGTGGTGTTGAAGATCGAGTCGATTCGGGAATGACGGCGGCGCGCCCACAGTTCATACCGCCAATACAGCGACATGTCCGCTTGCTCGCCCGTGCGGTCCGGATAGAGCAGGCGGAGCTCGCCGGTTACGGCGCCGATGGACGGATCGGCGAAATTCGCCACCAGGTGGGAAAGGGCATCCGGATCGAGCGGTTGGCGGACGTCGGTGAGAAACAGGATCTCTCCCGTAGCGTGCCGCAACGCCGTGTTGACCGCCGCCGCCTTCCCGCCGCGGGACGCGCGTAACAGGCGCACGCCGCGATCGGCGAACGACTCGGTGATGGCCTCGGTGTCATCGGTCGACCCATCCGATACCACCAGAATCTCCATCAGATGCGCCGGGTAATGCAATGCCAGGAGAGACTCCAGCTTCCCGCGGATGAACTCCTCTCCATTGTGAACCGCCAGCAGCACGGAAACCGTGGTGTGAAAACCTATGTCTTTTCGCACCGGGGGAGCCACGCGCCGTCTGGAAACCGCCAAAAGAATTGGATAGCCCGCAATGACGTAGAAAACAATGGCGCTCGCAAGGGCAAGCAGAACCGCGGCCAGCATCAGGGACTTACCGCCGCATCGCCCGGTTTCGGGGCCTCTGGGAAAGAGGATGAGATCCGGAATATCGTTCGGATGAAGATTTCCAAATCGAGCGAAGGGCTCTCCTCCTTCACGTAGTAGAGGTCGTACTCCAGACGGACCGCCTCATCCGGCGTCTCGCCCCTCTCGCGCAGGTTCGTCTGGGACCAGCCGAGGATGCCCGGCTTGACCGTGAACCGGTGGCCATAAACCGGGATGATCTGGCTGAGCCGGCCGGCAAACTCTTTGCGCACCGGTGGCGGCCCGAACAAGGCCATTTCCCCCCGCACGACGTTGACGAGCCGCGGGAGATTCACCAGGTGGAGCACGGATAGGACCCTGCCAATCCAGCAGGATTCGCCGTCCAGCCGGCGCGTGCGAAAGCGCCGCGCGCGAAACGGTATCCCTTGAAATCCCGTGCATTCGATGCGCTCCAGCACCGGCCCACGGCCCGAAAACAAAGCGATCAGGACCGCAACCGCGGCGAAAACGGGGGACAACGCTATCAGCAGGCCCAGACCGATCAGATTCGTGTAAACGGCCTGAATGGCCATGGCCGAACGATTGGCGTTGATGGACGACGAAAACAACAGGTCGAACGGTTGCAGGCGGTCCCATCGCACGCGGCACAACATGTCTTCGTACAAATCGGCGCCTTGGTCGATGGCAATTCCGGAATACCGCAGATGCAGAAGCACGCGGGGCGGCACCTGGGAGCGCCAGTTCCTTTCGCTCACCACAATACGGCCCGGGCGCTGGGTTTCCACGGCTTCGGCCAGCCGGGGCAAATTGCCCAGGAACGGCAATTCCGGAGCGGCCTGGGCCGCATCGCCGCCAAGAACGCCCACGATCCGCTGCCGCAGAAGCGGCACCAGCGCGCGTGCCATGGAATCGAAACCGGCGAAGAGAATTCCGGGCGGCTCGTGGCTCAGCGCCCGGTAAAGCCGTCTTCCGAGCGGCACCGTCAGCGCGGTGGCGAAGACGGTTCCGAAGAGAATCATCCACAAAGGAGCGGGACTGATCGGAGAGACGTAGGCAAGCCCATATTGCACCATCAGATTGACGCCAGCCGCGGAGAAGAATTGGTCAAGCCGCAGTTTGAATTCATCGCCCGGCGGGCCGGAAGAAAAGGCGATCGCCAGCCAGCACGCCACGGTTGAAACCGACATGGCCCGAATCCCATCGGCGGACCAGACGCCGGCGCCGGTTCCGCCAGCCAGGACCTGGTGTAACCAGGAGACCAACCCAAAGCCGGCGGCGCATGCCAGCAGCTCGACGAGCGCCAGCCGGTACGGGACGCGATGGCCTAAGGTCGCGCTCATGGCAGGGCATCCGCCGTCTTCTCAACCGCCGCCGGCTGCTGCCGGCCCCGATTCGGGGGAAAAGTGCGGCTGATCATTTCCGCAAAACCAATGAGATCGGCGGATTCCACGGCCGCGTGGAATCCGCCATCCAACTCAATCGAATCCGTTTCCGAGAGCGGGACATGGAATGACCAGGCAGGCGCGGCGTCCGGGATCAGCAGGTGCTGGCGCGGGCCGCCGGCGCCGGTCCGCCGGATGGCCACCAGATCCAAAGCTCTCCCTTCCTGCGCCAGCGCGTTCCACCAGTCCTCTTCGGTTGAGGCGTCTGCGAGCGCCGAAGTCCAACGCTCGAGCCCCAATCTGGCATCCATGCCCCGCTGGAAACCCCCGCGAAACAGCAGCCGCCCGACGATATCGAACTCGGCGTATCGCAACTGGCGGACTCCGAACCAAGCCGCGACGCAGAACGCCAGGATGACGAAGCCCTGATAATTCCCGCCGATCGATGAGCTCGCCAGCAAGGCAAATGCCGCCACCAGTGCGGCCACCAGAAGGAGCACCCCCACAGCCCGCCGCGGAGACAGCCCGAGATCGAGCAGCCGGTGGTGAATGTGTCTCTGGTCGGGCGAAAAAATCGATTGACGGCGAACAAAGCGCCTCAAAACCGACAGGGATACATCCAGCAGCGGAATGGAGAGCGCCAGCAGCGGCACCAGAAAACTCAGGAGCGTGGAGGCTTTCTGGGTCCAGATCATCCCGTAGCAGCCCAGCAGGAATCCGATCAGCAGCGCGCCGGAATCGCCCAGGAAGACCGTCGCGGGATTGAGGTTGTACCACAGGAAGCCCAGCAGCGCGCCGGCCAGCGGAAAAGTTGCATACGCCAGTGGAAGATTATGGTGCAGCAAAGCCGCCAGAAACAGGGTAAGAGTGGCCACCAGGCCCAGTAAGGTGCAAAGCCCATCCAGCCCGTCAATCAGGTTGAGGGCATTGCTGGTTAGCAGCAGCCAAAAAACGGTGAGGGGGAAGTCGAGCCACACCGGGAGGGTGTAGTCGGCTACGCCTCCGATGCTTATCCCGCTCCAGAACACGATGGAGGCGGCCGTCACCAAACCGAGAACCTTGATTACGGGTTTTAGAGAAAAGAAATCATCGATTAGACCGGTAACAAAAACCAGAGAGGCCCCGGGGATCAGCTTCCAAGCCGGCGAAATGGACGCGGCCAGAGGGTCGCCTGATCCGGCGATCGTGAGCAAGGAAACTCCATAGGCAATGGCGATGGAGATTCCCCCCACTCGCGGCATGGGGTGGGCATGAACTTTCCGCTGCCCCGGGCGGTCGACAATGTCGTAGGAGCGAAAAATGTCGCGGATAATGGGGGTGAGGACCAGAGCGATCAAGAAGGCTTTGCCGGCCAACCACAGCAGTTCACGCATGCGCGCAGCCCTTTGGAGGGTTATTCCCAGGCGTCCTGAATCGAATCCAGCTTGGCGCGGTCCACAGAATGTTCCACCAGTATCCTGGCGGTTGATCCGCTCCCTTGCTGTAACTCACCCAAATACAGCATCGATCCACAGTCGATTTCGAGTGGCGTCCCTGGTGGGAATCCACCCTCTTGACTTGGCAGATCGACCTCCAAAACACGCCCCTTCCAACCGATTTCCACCCCCTCCCGATAATCCCCATCGGGTAAACGGCGCAGCTTAATTACGGTCCGCTCGGGCATGCAAGTATCATACTCTATCCGCTTGAGGACTGGGTACTTCCGGGGCCTTCGCTGGAGTACCAGGCGTTTGCCCCCGTCCGCGTTGATCGAGCGCCTGGCCAAGCGCCAGCAGTCCCGCGGTGAAGGCGGGCGCGGAATCCAAGGGCCTGTCTTTAAGTTGCCGTTTGGCAACGGGTTGCTGGCCGGTATCGGGGGCCTCCTCGGCGCCGCGGACGATGTATTCCAGGACAGCCAGCGAGACCAGGAAGAGTAAGAAAGTCATTGCGCAGTACGCTCTCTGGCGCAGTGCGCCGCCAGTCCGGAATGGCCCAGCATCAGCGATGCGCTACACCATTATTCCTATCGGCCCAGATGGCGGTTTCCTTTAATGGGGCGCGGGACTCGTTGCGCAGCCCCGCCGCACCCGCAATCCGTCCGTAAGCCCAACGACTTTCCACCGCCGAGACGCCGAGGCGCCGAGAATTTAGAGTTCCTCGGCGCTCTCGGCCCCCTCGGCGTCTGTACCTGATGGGTGCAACCGCAAGGGCGCGTCCCGAAGTGATTCACGTGTTTCCGGTTCGTTCGGGTTCGCGCGCCGAGACAGCCGAGCACGCGGAGAACTGGTTGACCTGGTTTTCCTCGGCGTCTCGGCGCCTCGGCGGTAACATCTTATCGACGGATCACGGGCGCACCCGCCGCGCACGCTTCACCCGCGCTCTTCCAAACGGCATGGTAAGATCGGGGTTCGCCGCTTCTCGTCACCGCAAGGCTGCGGTGCCAGAGCAAGAGGGGGCCGAGAGTTGGAGAGAGCAGGCGGAGAGCGTCCCAACACCGAAGTTCCTTTGGCGTCCTCCTTCCGCGACCCGCAGGGCGTGCTGCTGGCCACCGGAAATCGCATTTTTCGGATCGTAAATGCGGCCGGGATGGCGGACGTGGATGCGCTTCTGTCTTCGGCCGTTGCCGGCAAATGGGCCAAGGCCGGCGCTCTGGTTTCCACCACCGTGCCCGGCGATGCGGACCGAGGGGCGTTGCTCGAAGATCCGCGCGTGTCCGACCTCTATCGCAACATCCGGGGTGCGGTTATTCTCGAACATGAGCGCATCCCCTTCCCGAGCTTTCCGTACGAGTGGCCGCCGGAAATGCTTCATGCCGCGGCCATGCTCACGCTGGAGCTGGCGCTCGACCTGCTGCCCGAAGCGCTCGGCCTGAAGGACGCCACGCCGTACAATGTCCTGTTCCGCGGTCCCCAGCCCGTCTTCATCGACATCCTCTCGTTGGAACGCCGTGACCCGGCCGATCCGACCTGGCTCCCTTACGCCCAGTTCGTGCGGACGTTTCTGCTGCCGCTCGTGGCCAACCGCCATTTCGGCCTGGCGCTCGATCAGCTTTTGTTTACGCGCCGCGACGGGCTGGAACCGGAAGAAGTTTATCGTTGGCTGAGCCCCCTCGAACGAGTGCGCCCGCCTTTTCTTTCCCTGGTTTCCATGCCGGTATGGCTTGGCTCCCATCACAACCAGGACGACACTTCCATTTACCGGAAGAAGCTGTTGCCGGACGCGGAGCGGGCGCAGTTCATCGTTCGGACTCTGTTGCGCGGCTTGAAGCGCAAGCTCGGCGCGCTTGCCCCCAGGACGGGTTTGCCGTCCGCCTGGACCGGCTACATGGAGTTCACCAACAACTACACCGCGGAACACTTCGCGGCCAAAGAACGCTTTGTGGCGGAGTGCCTCTCCGCGCATGCTCCCCAGCGCGTTCTCGACGTCGGCTGCAACACGGGGCACTTCAGCCTGATGGCCGCGCGGAGCGGCGCGCGCGTGGTGGCCATCGACTACGACCCGGCCGTGGCCGGAGCCGTGTGGCGCAAAGCTGCGGGCGAGAAACTGGACATCCTGCCGCTAGTGGTGAATCTCACCCGTCCCACCCCTGGTGTGGGCTGGAACAACCGGGAGTGGCCCTCCTTCCTCGACCGCGCCCGCGGCGCCTTCGACGCCGTCTTCATGCTGGCCGTGATCCACCACATGCTGGTCACCGAGCGCGTGCCGCTGAGCGAAATCATCGACCTGGCGGCCGAATTGACCTCCGATCTGCTGGTGATCGAATTCGTGTCTCCGCAAGATTCCATGTTCCGAAGGCTGCTGCGCGGCCGGGAGGAGCTGCACCAGGGCCTGGACGAATCCGTTTTTGAGCGGTGTTGCCAGCGAAAATTCGACATCGTGTCCTCGCAGCACTGCGAGGGCACGTCGCGCTGGCTGTACTGGATGCGTCTCCGCAAGGATCGATAACCGTGGCGCTAAGGGTCTCGCTGCGGAGCCGCCGATCCCGCTCCCAGTTTCTCGAAGACCGAGTGCCAGATGTCCATGCCCTCAATCAGTTTGGAGCGCCATTCCTTTTGCGAGCCGGTCCATGGGGGTCCCACCGCCCAAGCCGACGGCAACGCCGCCGCAATCTCGCCGAAACAAGCGTGGTACGTATCGCCGGTGAGAGCGATGGAGCGCAGCGAGGCGCAGAAATCATCCGTCAGGATCATTCCGTTGCGCTCCAGGTCCAAGTCGTTCCACAGGTCGTGAGGGTTCCTCTCCTGGCGGACTACCGGCTCGCCATAGCACACCACGTCTCCAAAATATTCCGCGATGCGGCTCAGGATGTAACTGCCCCAAATGTCGTCGTAGCGGCCGGTGTAAGGGCTCAGAAAGTACGCCGGCACGGCATCGCGCATCAGCGCCGTATTCTGGGAATCGAACGGCGACCACGTGCCCGGGTGGAGCGCAATCTGGCTTCCCGGCCACTCTGGGCTGAAACCGCGGATCAGCAACGGGCGCTCCATGCGTGTCACGGCATCGATATCCGGGTCGTCGAGCCAGAATCCGGCGTTTACCACCACACGCCTGGCAACCTGGGAGCAAGTCACAGAGCGGCTATCTTCCGTCCAGCGCATCTTCCGCGGGTATCCGCGGTGATAGAACTCGAGGCCGTGCTCCGCCTGCAAGAAAGAACAGACATTGAACCAGCCGGAAGTGGAGCGGTAGGTGGGCAACTCGCGCGCCGCGCCAACCACCCCGTGCATCCCTACAAAGTCCTGGTCCATGACCAGGTTATCGTCGTCGATCGTGATTACGACATCGGCTCCGTTTTCATATGCCAGCAGCATGCCGATGTTGCGCCTCTGAATCGAATCGAACCGCAGGTGGGCCCACAATTCCGGAAACCGCTTCAGATACTCCCGTTGGGCCGGAATATCCAGGTACAGGCACGGGAAATGCGGAACCGATCGGCAGAAATCGGCGGTTTCGGGAGGGCTCTTCCGATCGCCGATGACCACAAAATCGAGCTCCCTATGGCCATGGCGCCGTGCATTCTGCGCGTATTCCACCAGAGATGCCGGGATGTGAATGGTGGTGGTTACGATGGTGGTCCGCATGGTCTTCCGGATGGATCGGGCGGCCTCTGTGCCATTATGCATTCGCCTTCAACAATCGTCGCCTGTTTCTGAACCGGGTCTTGAACGCGATGCGGAAATAGACGAAGTTTTCCCAAAAGGGATTATGCGATCCCCCTTCGGTGCGAGCCCGCCACGCGCTGGGGATCTCGATCACTCGGGCCCCCAGCCGCAGTGGTTTCAGCATGGTCTCGAGCAGAAAGGCGTGCCGCAACTCCTCCCACGCAATGGTTTTCACCCACTGTTTCTTGAAAATCCGGAATCCGTAAGTCAGGTCGGAGAGGGTCGTGCCATAGAAAACGCGGAAGATCGTTTGGAAAACTCCGTTCAGGAAGCGCTTGAACGGATTGTATCCGCGGAACCCGCCTTCGCCTTTCCACCGCGTCGCCGTCACAATATCATAGCCGTCCTTAGCCTTGGCAATCAGTTCTTTCACCGTGGCCGGATCGGTCTCGAGGTCGCTCGCCATCATGAGTACGTGGCTGCCCGATGCCCACTCAAACGCGTCGCGAATGGCGCCGCCGAGAAACGGGCGCTGCTGGAAGCGCACCTGAATCAATCCGGCATGCTGGCGGCCGAGGTCCTCCGCGACTGCCAATGCCGCCGGAGTGGTCCTCTGGCACGCCACGATCAGGATTTCCGTGATCTCTTGCGGGTTCTCCGCCAGCAGAATCTCGACCGTTTTCCGGAGCGACGCGGTTTCATCTGTGACGGGGAGAATGGCCGTAACGGTCATGGTTCAGTTCCGCACCGATTCAGGATTGCGATTATAGCAATACCGTCTCCAGGAGGCGGCTCAGGCGGCGGTCTGCCGCTGCGGCCTCTTGTAGTCTCCCCGGCTGAAATACTTCTCCAGCCAGCAGTACAGGGCGATGAACAGGTAGCGGCTGCCCATTTCCTTGATCTTGAGCTTGGAAATTCCCGATCGCCGGTTGCGCCATGTGATGGGTATGACCGTCCAGGAATAGTCCCGAACAATAGTCTTCAAGGGAAGCTCGACGGTGAGGTTGAAGTGGGGGGAAAGAAAGGGGCGGCAACCGTCGAGGGCGTGGCGGCGGTAGGCCTTGAACGCGTTTGTAAAATCGTTCAGGGGCGCGTTGAACAACAGCCGGAGAAACAGATTTGCCAGGCGATTGATCAGCAGTTTGTGCCAGGGGTAGTCGATGACGCCGCCGCCGCGGATGAAACGGGAGCCAAACACGGCATCCCAACCTTCATTGAGCAGTTCCCAATAGCGCACGACGTCGCGGCAGTCGTCCGATTCATCGGCCATCATGATCACGGCGGCGTCGCCATGCATGCTGTCGATGCCGAGAGTAACCGCTCTTCCGAAGCCATGTTCGCCCGTGTTCCGCACGGGGCACAGGGTCGGCACGCGAGACTTGAGTTCCTGAAGGATGGCCCACGTCGAATCCGTGCTGCCATCGTCGACCAGAACGATCTCGTGTTCAATGCCGTGCAGGCGCAACTCGACATGGAGATGTTCGACGGTGGCGGCGATGGTGCCCTGCTCGTTTTGTGCGGGAATCACCACGGAGAGGAGCCGGATGGGATCCTGAGGCGTGGGGCCGGACGGCCCTTTCACAGGCCGCTCCTCTCCAGCCAGTCGGGGTTGCGCTCGGCGTGGCCCGCGATTTCCTCGAGGAGAATCTCGATGGGCGTCTCCAAGTGCCACCCGAAGTCGCGCTCCGCCGCGCTGTTATCCATGACAATCCATGGAATATCGTAAAGCCGCTCGGGAGGGCCGGATTCCGGGGCGTGCGGGCCAAACCGCGCGTCACACCAGGCGGTCAGCCGCGCCAGAGACATGGAGTTTTCGAGGCCCCCTCCCGCGGTGTAGGTGCGCTGGCCGGTGGAGCGTTCCGCGCGGATCTGGGCATCCAGCAGCGCGGCGAGGTCGCGCGGATGAAAAACGTCTCTCACCTGCTTGCCCTTTCCATCGAAGCCGATGTAGCGCAGGGGGCGCCTTCGCAAATGCGCATTGATCCAGTAAGAAAAGATCCCCTGATCCGGCGTGCCGAACTGGCCGGCTCCGGCCAGCACCCCGCAGCGGTCCACCCAGACCGGAAACCCGAAGGCGTTCCCGTACTCCAGCGCGACGGCTTCGGAGGCCAGCTTGGTGCTTCCATACAAGGAGACCGGAGGAGCGGTTGAGAAATCGACGCCGATGCCCCTGGCTGAAACGCCCCGCGGCAGCGGCGCGGAACTGTCCAACTGAAAGGCGTCGCCTTCGCTTCTGAGCGGAAGAGAGGCCAGGGCGGGGATGGAATAGACGCGGCTGCTGCTGAGCAGCAACAAGCCGGACTGGTGCGTTTTGCAGTACTCGAGCACGTTCACCAGGCTCGCCAGGTTGTGCTCGAACAGTTGCCGGCTGCTGAAGTCCCCTTCGACGCCGGCCAGCACGCTAGGATTGGCGGCGGCGTCGATCACCCAGTCCGCGGCGGGCAGGGATTCGAAATCGCTGGCCGCGCGGATATCGCCGTGCACAAACCGAACGCCCAGCTTTCGGAGCCGCATGCGGTTGCTCTCCGAGCCGGGCCGAAACAGGTTATCGATGCCGAAAACGGAGAGGCCCTCGCGTCGCTCGAACAGGGACTCCGCCAGCGAACTGCCGACGAAGCCGCACACCCCGGTGATCAAAATTCTCATCCGACCGCCTTGTCCGCCAGCCGCTCCATCCAAGCCTCGCCAATCTCTTCAAAGATGGCGCCCAGGGACCTGGTGATATCCCAGGCCGGGTAATGCGACTTCATCTTGCGCAAGTCGCTGTAGTAGCAGATGTGGTCGCCAACGCGATTCTGCTCCACATACCGCCAGTTCATGGGGCGTCCCGTGACCTCTTCGGCCATTTGGAACGCCTCGAGAACGGAGCAGGCGTTCCCCTTGCCGCCCCCCAGGTTATATACTTGCGCCACGCGCGGAGCCTTCCAAAACTCAAACATGAATCGCGCCACGTCCTCGGAGTGGATGTTGTCGCGCACCTGCTTGCCCTTGTAGCCGAACACTTTGTACTCGCGGCCCTCGACGTTGCATTTGATCAAGTAACTGAGGAAGCCGTGCAGTTCCACCCCGGAATGGTTGGGACCCGTCAGGCAGCCGCCGCGCAGACAGCAGGTCGGCATATGGTGGTAAAGGCCGTATTCCTGGACCATTACGTCGGCGGCGACTTTGGATGCTCCGAAGACGGAGTGTTTGCTCTGATCGATGGAGAACTCCTCGGGAATCCCGTTTTCGTAAGCAGGGTCGGCGTAGTCCCAACGAGTTTCCAGCTCTTTCAGCGGAATCGTGTTGGGCCGGTCGCCATAGACCTTGTTGGTGGACATGTGAATGAACGGCGATTCGGGGCAGGAGCGCCTGGCGGCTTCCAACATGTGGAGCGTGCCCAGCGCGTTCACTTCAAAATCCAGGAATGGAATGGCCGCGGCGCGGTCGTGCGAGGGCTGGGCTGCCGTGTGAATGATCAAGCTGGGGCGCAGTTCGTCCATGAGGGCGAGCACACCCTCCCGGTTCCGAATGTCCAGCGCCTCGTGGCGGTAGCCGGGGATCTCGCGGCGCAGGCGCTCGAGCACCCAGCTCGTGTCGCCCTCCGGTCCGAAGAAAACGGCGCGATGGTTGCTGTCGATGCCAGCCACATGGAAGCCCTGTCGCGCGAAGAAGAGCGAAACCTCTGAACCGATGAGGCCACAAGAGCCTGAAACCAGGACCGAAAGAGCAGCCATTATTTAAGATTATATGTCCCGGCTCTACGGAATGCCTCCGTCGCCGCCACCGGCGATCATTCTTCGCGGAACGGGCAAGCGTCCAGACGCTACAATTGGATGCATGCCACCCGGGCCAGTCATGATGGAAGCCCAAGCCATGACCGGCATGCCTCCCGTCTCCCTCCTCTTGATTTCGTATTCCTATCCGCCGGTTCTCGGAGGCTCGGAGATGGAAGCCCAACGGGTTTGTTCGGCCTTGCTCCGGCGCGGCCATCGGGTTACCGTGGTGTGCGCCGGCGGGCCACCCATGCCCGATGTCTCCGATTGGGTCGATCCCGGCGGGGTCCCCGTTCGCATCTTCGCGCGCCGGGGGACGGGGCGGCGCAAAGACTACACCTTCGCGCTGGCCGTGGCCTGGACCTTGTTCAGAGAGCGGCGCAATTACCAGGTGGTGTACTTTCTCATGCAAGGGTTGCACCTGGCCACCGGGCTTCCCGTGGCGCGCTGGCTCGGAAAACCGATCATGATGAAGGTTTCCGGCAGCAGCATCATCACCGTCATGCGAAGTTCCTGGCTCGGGCGCGTGGAGTTGCGCTGGCTCCAAAAATGGGCGCGCCGCGTCATGATTCTCAACCCAGGCATGGCCGAAGAAGCCGTGGCAGCCGGTTTCGAGCCGCAACACCTGCTCTGGATGCCCAACCCGGTCGATACCGATGAATTCGCTCCGTGCAGCCCGGAACGGCGGCGGAAACTGCGCGCGGAACTGGGCATGCCACCCCAGGCAGCTTCAGTCGTTTTCGTTGGCAGGCTCGCTCCGGAAAAAGAACTTTCTTCGCTGATCGGGGCCTTCGCGGCGGTCGTTCAGCGGATGCCACAGGCCATTCTCGTCCTGGTGGGCGATGGCCCCGGCCGGAAAGAACTGGAGGGGCAAGTGAGCCGCCTCAGCTTGAGCCGGAATGTCCGATTTACGGGAAGATGCGCCGCCGCCGAAGTCCGCCAGTGGTTACAGGCGAGCGATGTTTTCGCTCTCGTGTCGTCCAACGAGGGATTCTCCTGTTCGTTGTCGGAAGCGATGTCGGCTGGTCTGGCTTCCGTGGTCAGCGACATCCCCGCCAACGCCCAACTGATCGACCCGGACGTTCACGGGTTGCGAGCCAAGCTCCGCGACGAAGCGTCGATCGCGGAGGCCTTGACGCGATTGCTCGGCGACGAGGCGTTGCGCGCCCGCATGGGCCGCGCCGCGCGGCAGCGGGTTCTCGACAATTATTCGGTGGATCGAGTGGTGGCCCGGTATGAAGCGCTGTTCCGCGAAGCACTGGGCGGCCCCACCGGCGCCCCGCATATTGCTAATCTGGCCTAGAGCCATATAAGCTTACGGTTGCGGCTCTGGAAGTCTATTCTTACGGGGGGTGGATCTCGTTTTGCGAGTAGCGCTTCTCCAAATCAATCCTACCGCAGGCGACCTCAACGGGAACTCCTCGCTGATCATCCGTGGAGCTCGGGCAGCGCGGTCCCAGGGGGCCGACCTGGTGGTTACGCCGGAACTGGCCCTGATGGGATACCTGCCGCGCGACCTGCTCATGAACCAGGGCTTCGTGCGCCGCAGTGGCGAGATGCTCGCGCATATCTCGACCGAGCTGGCCAACGCCCCGCCGCTGCTGGTCGGCGTGGCCACACTCAATCCCTCCGACATGGGCCGCCCTTTGTTCAATAGCGCAGTGCTGTTGAGAGACGGCGCCGTCGGGCCGGCGTTCCACAAAACGCTGCTGCCCACTTATGACGTCTTCGACGAGGACCGCTACTTCGAGCCCGCCCAGGCGCCGCAGATCCTGGAATTGAACGGCTGGCGTTTAGGCGTCAGCATCTGTGAGGACGTCTGGAACGACCGTGACTTCTGGAAGCGCCGGCGCTATCACCAGGATCCGATCGAGGTCCTGGCACGAGCGGGCGCCCAGGCGATCATCAATCTCTCCGCTTCCCCGTTCACCGTGGGAAAGCAACTTCTCCGCGAGCAAATGCTTGGCCACATGGCGCAGAAATACAGCCTGCCGCTGGCTGTCGTGAACCAGGTGGGCGGGAACGATGACCTCATCTTCGACGGCCGCAGCGGCGCGTTCGATGCGCAGGGCCGCTTGTTCGCGCGGGCCAAGGGTTTCCAGGAAGACGTAGTGGTGGTGGATCTGGCCGCCGGGGTCCCCTCCGGGCCGGACGCCATCGCCGAAGACGATTTCGAGCCCGAGGCCGAGATCTGGAACGCGCTGGTGCTGGGGGTTCGCGATTACGCCCGCAAGACACGGTTCAGCACAGTGCTGCTGGGGCTTTCCGGCGGCATCGATTCGGCGCTGACGGCCGCCATCGCCGCCGGCGCCATGGGCCCCGAACATGTGCTTGGCGTGCTGATGCCCTCCTGCTACTCGAGCCCAGGCAGCGTGGATGATTCCGCCGAGCTCGCGCGCAATCTTGGAATCAAGACTGTCACGCTGCCCATTGCCGGCATCATGAAGACTTACGATGCCGTACTGGAAGAGGCGTTTCGCGGGTTGCCGTCCGGCGTGGCCGAGGAGAACATTCAATCGCGCATCCGCGGCAACCTGTTGATGGCGCTGTCCAACAAGTACGGTTCCCTGCTGCTCACCACCGGGAATAAGTCTGAGATGGCGGTGGGCTACTGCACGCTGTATGGCGACATGAATGGCGGCCTCGCGGTGATCGCGGACCTGCCGAAAACCATGGTGTACCGCGTTTCGCGGTGGCGAAACCGGCGCCGGCCGGACATCCCCGAAGCGATTTTCACCAAGGCGCCTTCGGCCGAATTGCGGCCGGGGCAGACCGATCAAGACACCTTGCCGCCTTACGACCTGCTCGATCAGATTCTGGAACTTCACGTCGAGCAGTGCCAGTCGGCGGAGGAAATCATCGCCCAGGGCTTCGACGAGCCAACCGTCCGGCGCGTCCTGCGGCTGGTTCGCATTGCGGAGTTCAAACGAAAA
Source organism: Bryobacteraceae bacterium (assembly GCA_049510555.1). Taxonomy (GTDB): domain Bacteria; phylum Acidobacteriota; class Terriglobia; order Bryobacterales; family Bryobacteraceae; genus Fen-178. The sequence continues at coordinate 11,982 of JBEKYW010000040.1, read as the reverse complement.
CAAGCCGCCCCGGTCTTGAAGGTGACCTCGCGCGCGTTCGGCACCGGCTGGCGGATGCCCATTGTCCGGCAGGAATAGAGCGCAATTGCCGGGATAGGAGCTAGAAGGGATCAAAACCGGACTGAAATAAGAAACGCTGATCGCTCACAGCGAATTGATAAATTAAATTAATAGCTACGAACGCGGGAATTCGCGCGCCGCGGCACAGCAAAATTCCGCGTTGACAAAAGCAAGGCGGGAAAATAGCGCGGAGATTCTACGGAGGTGGAAAGGCGGAGGGCGGTAACGGCTGAATTGCAATGGGAGGCGCGCAGGCGCGGGCTAGAGGCTGGAACAGTGAGGCAAGGTAAAATACGGCATTGAGAAAAGCGGGGCTGCAAAATCGCGCGGAGAATTTTGCGGAACGGAAATGGTGAGGGCGGGGGGACGTTCGCGGGGAGACCGGGGGCAAGGGGGGTGGAAGACATCGTGAGCAAGCGCACCGACACTCGCTACTCCCATGTGCGGATGGAAGCGAAGAGGCGCGCCCTCGACGAAGTCGCGGCGCGCCAGCGGGCGGCTGACGAAAAAGCACAAAGAGGAAGCTGAGAGGCGGCAGCACACCGCACCAACGCCGCTTCTTCAGACCGGGAGCGTTCAATGAAGTCTCCCTAGCTTAGCTAGCTAGGCTGATGCGCTGTGTTCTCCGGGCAAAAGGCCCAGTCGCCCTCGGATCCGATTCATTCTAAACCCGGTTATGAGACCCTTCCATCATGGAAGACGTGTATTTTCCTATAGGCGAAAATCGATGCCCACGTAGCCGACCACCCGATTCCTAGAGACGCGCCCGGAGAGCGCCCTCTACGAAGAGTGGTAGGACGACCTAAGGCCCCCCAGCCCGCTTCGTCCTCCGGCCGCTGCCTCCGGAGGCACGAGGTTCCACTTCAGCACCTTCAAACGTTGAAGCCGTGGCGGGGCGTGCCCATAGGGCTCGCGAAATTTGCCGCTTTTCAGGTCCTTTAACTATTGCCAAACGACAGCGGAAGGAGTAACCTATATCTTCTGTCCAGACGCTCGTCGGACAGCTTCACCTCAGTTCAGAGGGAGTTGCCATTGTGAACGCGGCTGCCGTGACCGATTCCTGGTTTTACTATTTCAGCTCCTTCGCACAAACAATTGCAGCGATTTCCACCCTTCTTGTGGCGCTCGCGATAATCAAGCTTCAGTCCTTCTCTAATTCCCTCAATGCGATTGAACGATCCTGCGCTGAAGTCTTCTATCAGATCGACAGACTGTCCGACTATCACGAAATCTCAACGCCCCTTTTGCAGGACGATTGGTCAACCTACTTCGACTCCCTCGCAAACCTGGCGGAGAGGTGCGAGCCCAACTTTGCATCGGGCGGGCCGTACACTGCCTCTTCAACGTATCTTGCGGTCCTAGTTGGCCAGGGTCGCAGGTTGCAGCAACGCAAAACCACCCTCCATACCTCGCTACTGCGGGCATTCGGTGGAACGCTCGTATCTGTCGGCGTATCGGTGTTGGCACTTCCTGCCGCTATGTGGATATCGCGCTCGATTCTCTTGTTTTCGTGGATATGCAGCGCTGCCGTGCTAGTCTGCCTCCTCGTATATTATCTAGTCTTGGTTCGAAACCTCAAATGAGCAACTCCGCTGCCGCACCGCAATTGTCACTCTCGCTCTGGTCAATCCGTAAGGGAATGTACGTCACGCCCGACGAAACACTCGACCGTGTAAAGGGGCTCGGCATCTCATCTGTGGAAGTCGCGGGCTTCTTCAATGACGAGGCGGCGCGGCTCGCGGGGCAGTTGAGCCAGCGCACACTAAGAGTCTGCGGCATCACGGGTCCCGCTCTGCGAGAAAACCGACACTCCCGGTTCTACATCACCTGGGCACTGACTTACCTGCCGCTCTTCAATGCTAGAGCGTTCAATTTACACACCGACCCTCGGGGGTTCGCGGAATTCAGCAGGGACTCCCTCGTCAGGCTCGTCATTGAAATAGCGCGAGAGTTAGAGAAGTGTAGCATAACCGTCGGCTATCATTGCTATCCACATGATTTTGATTCCACCGGTGGCGATTCGTTTATGTCGCAGTTGTTCTCTGCTCCCGGCGTACCACAAAATTTGGGCCTCCAATTGGACACATATTGGTTGCATTTTGGGTCCACGGCCCCGAGCGTTTACGCCCCATTCCCAGTATCCTCCGTTCACCTCAACGAGCGCGACGAAGCGGGCATCGCTCGCATTCTCGGAACGGATGAACAGAGGTGCTCGCAGTACATTCGCTCCCTCGTTGCGCGCAACAACCCTCCGGCGAACTGGATTTTAGAAAATGAGTCAGCCGACCGCGCTGATGATGAACCGACCGACGACGATGTCTTACAGGCCTGTATTGAAGGCTGGGCGGCATATTGGGAAACACTCGTGAACTCGCCAGCAGCGAAGACCTGATGACACGTGCTGAAGAAAGGCCATGTGGATTCCGTAAACTACGTCTATCGTAATGAGCTGCAGTCAGCGTTTACTGAGTACCTTCTCGGAGAGTCTAAGGACCTACCACCACTCTCTTTGGATGACCCCAGAATCCGGTACTATGTATCGAGTAGGCGGGATGGTGAACAAAGCGTACCTGTCGCATCCGAGGAGAAACTATTCCAAGAGTTCTGGCCACCAGGACAGCGTGAGCAGGTGATTTTTGTCATCGGCGGCGCGGGTGCGGGAAAATCGACCTTCCTTCGCTATGTATTTCAGTATTACATACCACACCGTCCAGTGCTGAGAGGTCACAAACGAACCTCCGAGATCTACGCCCTGCATCAGAGGTCTCTTTCGCATCACATTCTGGCCTATGCCGATCTAGCGTCTGCCAAGCCGCTGAAAGAACACTCGTACGATAGGCTGCACGAGAGCATCTCCACGACGGCGAAGAGGTGCGGCTTCGAATACGGAGGAGCTACCGGCGGGAAGTCAGAGGACGTTTTTCGGCCCGCAATAACGGAACTTGCGCAGCAGGTGGAGGCCAAGAAGCGAAGGTGGTATTTGTCCTGGGTGTTGGATAACGCGGACCATTTGAATCAGACTGATCTCAAGATGCTGATGCGGGTCGTTCGAGAGTACGTTCCCGATATACCACCGAAGGGTGCGGCCGAGGACCCGGTTGTAGCCGACTCTGGCCGTGACCTTTGGCGAGTGGTCATTCCCGTTCGACCGGAGACCTGGCTGAATCTTCATCCACTGTTCGCGACGTTTAAGAATTTCGTCGAACTTCGGCTACCAGACTTAGACAGTGACGTGCTCGTAAGACTGCGGGCAGTATTTTTGCGAACTATACTTAGTGGCACGACTAGGCATTTTGAGACTAACGTCAATGAGCCTGGTCAACATCGGCCCTATTTCCACTTGGATACTCCAAGGGAGATGGCTGCGAGAATGAATAGAGCATTAGTCCAAGCTTACAGACGGGGACCGACTGGTGTCAGCCCGGAAGCTCGCGAGGTGTTCGATGACCTCGCGAATGGCTCGGCTAGGCGGCTTCTTTCGCTTTTGCCGCGAGCTGCGTTTAGCGAGACTATTCAGGCACGGAGAGCCCGCGCGCAACAAGAACACTGGGTACCTCCTCAGGTATCTGATTTCTATTTCTTCGATGGGCTCATTAGGGGGGACGAGAAGAGGTTTATCGCGGATAGCTCGGAGAACAAGATCCTCAATCTCTACAATTTGGGAGCACCACCTGCAATGGAGCCGCATACCACGTTCGTTGGCCTGCATTCGGTATATCTTCTTGGCCGCGGCGATTCCTGGCATGATGTTTGGACTAAACTTGTTCGGCTGGGTTATCGGTCTGAGGACATGTTGGCCTGCCGGGAATGGCTTGTCGACATGGAACTACTGAAGCCACTTTGGAGTAGTCAGTATCAGGTTGAATTGAGGATTGCTAAGGCGCATTGGAGACTGCTGAGGGAGCGCGCATACACCGACAATATGGCAGTAGTGTGCGCATCTGCCTGGGGCCTCAAGGACAAAGCTGGAGAGTTCGATCCTCTAGATTACGGCAACCTTCTGCCGCGATGTTCTGGCGGCATCTGGTTCATCGAGGAGATCTGGCGGCGGGAAAAGGATGTGAGGCGCTTCAGGCAGGAACGCCACAGGGAGTTTACCGAGTTCAGTGGGTTTTCACGGTTCTATACACAAGTTGGTCTCCCCTGTGTCACACACTACGTCGCTTCGGAGTACCGGAAGATGTTGGGCCGGGTCATTACCAGTGCAAGTGTCCGGACAACGGTGGAACAAGAGAAGGAGAGGTGGAGTGAACTGATGGCTAGACTAGACGGCATTGTGAGCGACGCAGCTCGCGACGATGCTGTGAAGGCGACCCAGCAGTAGTGCTGCTTTGAGGAGGGGGCCGCACGTTTGTGCGGCGGCACGTGCGCGTGGGCCTGATCAAATACATCGGCAAGGAGTCGAACCATCTGGAAGACGTTGATGCGGGGCTGATTCATTCAGAGCAAGGTGTTTATACCGAATACCCCGATTCGCAGCGGGATGAGTGGCAGATGAAAATATTGCCCGCTCTGAAAAAGTTAGCGCGGTCTGACCTTCTGAAACAAATCACAATGTCTCGGAGCGCGCTATTTGACGTTCTGGCGGGGCGGAGTAGACCGCATCGGATGAATCGGGAACGGCTCGCAGCCATCGTGCGCAAGCTGCTTTAGGCAGGGCCTTTCCTGGGTGGCAATGAGGCTGGTTTTCGTTTGCGCCCATCAATCACAACCCTTCGGTTAACAGCCGCAATGGTACGTTTATCTAAGTGTCGTTGCTTCCAACGCGGTTTCGCCGGGGCAGAGCTTCACTGTAGTGAAAACTGTAGCGAGCAGCCCAGCGGCTTGCGTTGCCCCTCATTTAGATGCCTAAAATGGCACGTGACTAAATGTGACCCCCGAAATACGAAAGCTAAGTCCTGTGGCTCGGTGTTCGGAAGGCTCAGCGAACGTCAGCTCAATCTTACGCGGATCACTGCCGTGCTTTCTCGCAATAAGTATGCCATATTCAGACTGGGTCAATATCACTGGACCAAAAGTGGACTCGACTGCGAATGCAAGCCAGATGAACGTTGGTAGGTCTTCCATGAATATTAGCTTTGGGGCAGCCACTTGAGCTATGCGGTCAATTACTGCGGAACGAAGGTTGTGTTGCGAGTATCCTTGTTTTGAGCAGTAGACTATTATCAACGCAGTACCCCGGTTGCCTCGCAGTGCATCCACAATCTGTTGCGGGAGCTTGCTATACGATTGACCGTAGTCTGTCGGAAATTCTGCAATGCTCGGCATGATCGTTATCTGCTGCACGAACGGACGAATGCTTTCGCTACCTTTTCCAAGCCACAGTTCCTTTGCCAGTTCGGCTTTTGGCTCGGACTGGTTCGCGAAGGAGCGGAGGTCCAGGGGCTTTGGCCCAGTCAGGTTGCGAATAAACGCTGACGCTGGGAATGCGACAGCAGCGGTGGCCAGCATAGTCCACAGCCAATAAGCACGCCAGTCGCGGCCCCTGGGTTCCTCACTGGCACCACGCCTCGAAACATAAGTCCCCACTAATCTGTCATGTATACCAACAGCCCCATTTCCGAAGACAAGCGATACAGGAAAGACCAGCAGGGCAGCGAAGAGCGCAACAATTCCCATAAAGCCCCAGCCCGGTATCAACACTAAACTTCCTGCGAGTGTGAATGCCAAGACCGGCAGTGCAAGTTTCAGAACTGTTCGGACCAACGATAAGTACAGCGGAATCGGTCGACCTCCAGGTAGGCGAATCTCCAGGCCAAAGAGACGCTTGCCGATGGTTCCCGCACCGAAGCGTGCTGAATCGAGGCAGCCGTAATAGAGGAGCGGAAATGCGAAATCAAGTGCGTACATCGTGGGGCTATCTTTAGAAGCAAGGCCAAGGGTCGATGCCGCGAAGCTAACGCAGAGCAAATAACTAAGCACGAAAGCCAAGTCGAAGACAGCCGCCAAGCCCCGAATGAAAATTAACATGGCCTTTGCCGCTCGTTGAATCGTCTCAAAAACCAAATACCAACTCCACCGCAGAGTACCATTACAATCCACCACGCATTGAGTGCCAGTGTTAGCGGCCAGCCGCCAATAGTATGCTGGAAGTCCACGGGACCTAAACCCTCACTGGAGGTTAGTTCAATCTGAGGGCCAAAGACTGTGAAGTGTCCCCAGATGAAGACCTGAAAAGTGGTTTCTGCGGCCAATTCTGAGATTGGCGGCAACAGGAGCTTGCCACTCTTTTCCTGAAATTCCGGGGTCAACCATGCTCTTGCAGTAGCAGTGGATTGGCTGAGGGTCCCTAGCTCGATGCCCGCGAATGTAAGAAGGCCGTCGATTGTCATGCTGACATTGTGACGCACCGAAGGTCTCGCATTTATAAGGGTTATGATCAGAAGCTCCTGCGGCGGATCAAAAGGGTGGTGGACGCCGTTCTGGGTGCTTGCACGTGGGTTCTTATCGCGGTGCGGGAAAGGCCAGGATTTTGTTACGGCAGACGGCAAGAAAACCGCTTCATAATGAACGGTGGCTTTGAAGGGTGTGGGTGTGACGGCAAACTTGACGATTGGGATAACGATCAAGACGATGAAGGATACGATACTGGCGAAAAGAGGCCACCAGTCGCGGAAGCTCTTGCGGGGCATCGGTTTTAGCCGCTTATATTCTAGCGGAGTTCGAGATCGTAATCTAGGGTCCGGCTGTACCGGTTCTATTTTGGAGGCAAGACCGGAAGCCCGGCCACGTTGCGGGCCAGGCGCGCGGGTCACGGGATAGGGATTATTGAATGGGCTGGGCGGCGGCGGGCTTCTCTTCCTGGTCAGGCTCCGGGGCCTGTGGCACGGGCGCTGGCTTGCTCACGATTCCTTCCAGGGCCTTGGGCTTGGCTTCCATGCGGATGTGCCTGTCGCGCTCACCATTTCCGTTCCGCAAAATTCGCAGCGCGATTTTCTGTGCCGTTTTTTTTCGCCCTGCACTGTGCTGTGCCGCGCCGCGCGTCGCGACCGCGGTTTGTTTATTAATATCGCTTATCGATGCGCCATTGTAGATAAGGTGGGCTTATATCAGTCCGGTTTCCAGCCCTTCTAGCTCCTATCCCAGAGCGCAATTGCCTCCAGGCGCGCCAACCGTATACACTTGGCGTTGCCGGTAATCCTATGGCGACCCGCCCAGACCTGCAGCCGTCCCTGAACGCCACCCGCGCCGACCGGAGCTTCTTTGGCCATCCGCGCGGGTTGGCGACCCTCTTCTTCACCGAAATGTGGGAGCGCTTCAGCTATTACGGCATGCGCGCGCTCCTCATCCTTTTCATGACCGCCGGCGTCGCCAGGGGTGGTCTGGGCTTCTCCTATGCCAAGGCCGGCGCCATCTACGGGCTTTACACCGGCATGGTCTACCTGCTCAGCCTGCCGGGCGGTTGGGTGGCGGACCGCATCACCGGCCAGCGCCGGGCCGTGCTCTACGGCGGCATCCTGATCGCGGCCGGACAGTTCTGCCTGGTGGCGCCCAGTGTCATGACCTTCTATCTGGGACTGGTGCTGCTGGTGATGGGAACCGGCCTGTTGAAGCCCAACGTGAGCACCATCGTGGGCCAACTCTACGCGCCGGGAGACCAGCGTCGTGACGCCGCCTTCTCGATTTTTTACATGGGAATCAACCTCGGCGCGCTCATCTCCCCCTTCGCCTGCGGCTGGGTGGGAGAGAAGATCGGCTGGCGCTTGGGCTTCGGCCTGGCCGGCGTGGGCATGATCGCCGGGCTGATTCAATACACGCTGGGAAGCAGGCACCTGGGTCCCGCCGGCCTCCATCCCGCGGTTTCCGCGAACCCGGCGGCCGATCGCCGGCAGAAACGGCGCGTAGCCCTCGCCGCGGCCGGCGCGGTAGCGGTTCTGGCGATACTCGGAGGGCTGGCCGCGACCGGCGCCATCGCTTTCACAGCCGAGCTGATTTCCAACGCGCTGGGCGTGGCCCTGGTGATCCTCTCGGTATCGGTCTTCTCCTGGCTGCTCCTCGGCCGCGGATGGACGGTCGAGGAGAGGAAGCGTTCGGCCGCAATCCTGGTGCTGTTCCTGTCCTCGGCCGTCTTCTGGTTCGCCTTCGAGCAGGCCGGATCGTCGCTCAACCTTTTCGCCGAGGGCAGCGTCGACCGGTGGGTGCATGGATACCAGTTCCCGGCAAGCTGGTTCCAGTTGGTTCAGCCGTTTTTCATCATTACGCTGGCGCCGGCGTTCGCGTGGCTCTGGGTCAGGCTGGGGAAGCGCGAGCCTTCCAGCCCCGCCAAGTTTGCCCTCGGCCTGTTCTTCGTCAGCGCCGGATTCGTCCTGCTGGTTCCGGTAGCCGGCGGCAAGGCCGTCTCGCCGCTATGGCTCATCGTGACCTACTTCCTGCACACGCTCGGAGAGTTGTCCCTCAGCCCTGTCGGATTGAGCGCCATGACCAAGCTGGCGCCCACGCGCGTGGTCGGAATGATGATGGGCCTCTGGTTCGTTTCGACCGGCGCGGGCAATTACCTGGGAGGCCGGATGGCCTCGCTCTACGGGTCCATGACGATCCCGGCCCTGTTCGCCATCGACGCCGCATTCGCCATGCTCGCCGCCGTCGCCATGCTTCTCCTCCTCAAGCCCACCGTACGCATGATGTCGGGGGTCAAATAACTCCTAGCGAGGCTGTGCCTCAGACCGGAAAGCAAGGCTCGACGCGGAGACGCGAAGACGCGGAGAAAGACTTAGAGAAGAAAGACTGATGCGTGCGTCGACGCTGCGCGCCGCTGCCGGAGGTTCGAACGCGGAGCCAGCGGAGGATTCGGCTCAGGACGCGGCCTTAGGTGGGGCGGCGGGCCTCAAAAGAATCGTGCATCATTACGCGGATCCCTCGCTGACACCGCGTGTCTCCGCTCCCTCCGCGTTCGAACCCGGGGAACAGGAACCTCTCGATCTCTCATCCTCTCCGCGTTTTCCTCCGCGTCTTCGCGTCTCCGCGTCGAAACAGAATTTGACTCATTCGCATCAAATTCGCGGGTCCGAGTACTCTAGAACCCTTCCCACACGTACGCCGAGAACCGTCTCACGGTCTGGAATCCCACCCGCTCGTAGAGCGTCACGGCGTCTTCGTTGGCGGCCGTGACCGTAAGGGTCGCCGCGCGGCAGCCCGCCTCCCGCAGGGTGGTCAGGGACTGGCGCAGCAGCGCGTATCCGATGCCCGTCCCCCGCACCGCGGGCGTCACGCAGATCTGCGTGATGTGGCCGCACTCCGGCGCCACCAGGCTGGCCAGGGAAATGCCGCACAACCGGCCGCTCATCGCCTCCAACGCGGCGTACGACGCCGGCCGGCAGAAGACGCCGCAACCGGGGTACTGCGTGATGTTGTACAGGAACCGGCGCGCGCCTGCGGGGCTGCGGTACTGGTCGTTGATGCGGCTGTCGATGTGGCCCACGTACGCCGCGGCGATCAATTGCGCCGCCGCCTCCTGGTAATGCTCGGACCACTTCTCGAGGTACATGGGCCGCCGCACGTTCCCTTCGGCCAGCGCAGCGCGGCCCAGGTCCAGCCGCATGAAGTTGCGCTCGTAAACGCTCAGGCAATCGGCGCGGGGCGCCGCCCGGTCGGGCGCCAGGCCGAGCATCATGAGCTGCGACTCGATGCGGTTGATGAACGAATTCGCCATGATCGCTTCGAGCACCGATTCCAGCAGGAGGTTTTCGCGCTCCACCGTGCGGAAGGCGCGGCGCACGTACAGGTCGCCAATGAGAGCCTTGTCCTCCTCCAGCACGTAATACGCGTACCCGGCCACGTCCTCGTCTTCGATGAGCGCGCTCCCGTTGAGCGCCCGCAGATCCACAAAGCGGCGCACCAGGCCGGCCGACTTCTCAAAGTCCCATTCGATCTCGTCCCGCCAGGCGGCCGTCTCTTCCTCGAGCAGTGGTTCCAGGTCCCGGGCGGAGAGCCGCCGCAGGTCGACGACATCGGAAGGAGCCGGGTGTAGCCGGGCAGCCATGAGGCGACTGTTATTGTATTATGAACCGCCCCACCCGCACATGCTCCCCGCGCGGCGCCCACACCACCGGGTCCGAGGCCGGGCCGAACAGCGCCAGCACCGGCGTGCCCACGGCGGCGGCCAGGTGCGTGACGCCCGAATCGTTGCCGATGTACAGTCGTGCGTCTTGCTGTATATACACTAGTTGTATATACTGTAACTGTGCTGGATGGCGCAAAAGGCTTCGATTGGGATCTGCACAACGTCGGCCATGTTGCCCGTCATGGGGTCCACCCGGCGGAAGTCGAGGACGCCGTCGAGCGGTCTCACGTGATCATTCCAGCAAAAGACATGCACGGCGAGAAACGATGGAAGCTTTTCGGCAGATCCGCGGCCGGACGTTATCTAGTCGTGGTGTTCACGATTCGGGATGACAGATTACGGCCCGTTACCGCGCACACGATGAATGAACGAGAGAGGAGAATCTATGCCCCGGAAATCGACAGAACCCTCTGAGTCCAGGCCCGAAACGGAAGAAACGGACTGGTATGCAAGCCCTGCAGGACGCCGGCAAACGCAACGCGAATTCGAGCGGGCACTGAAGAACGGCAAGCTGATCCGCTCCTCCGGATCGCGCATACCACGGACCAATCCCGACGTTTTCGAAACGCTGCTGAAACAAGCCAAGGCAAATGCTACTCGCCCGGTATCCCTCCGGCTATCAGTCGCGGATATCGAGCTTGCGAGAAGCATTGCATCCAAGCAGGGGATCGGATACCAGACCGTGCTCAAGCAAGCGATACGCAATGGCCTGAAGCGGGCGGGTTGATTACCATCGCCCCACCCGCACATGCTCCCCGCGCGGCGCCCACACTCCCGGGTCCGAGGCCGGGCCGAACAGCGCCAGCACCGGCGTGCCCGCGGCGGCGGCCAGGTGCGTGACGCCCGAATCGTTGCCGATGTACAGCCGCGCGCGGGCCAGCCAGCACGCCAGGTCGTAAAGATCGTCGATGCGCACCGCGCCTTCGAGCGGCGGATCGTCCGCCCCCGCGCACCAGCGCACCGGCATCATCCGCTCCAGCTCGCGCGCCAGCTCGCGAAACTTCTCCAGCGGCCAGTTCTTCTTCGGGCTGCCGGAGAACGGATGGATCACGGCGAAATCCTCGCGTTCCACGCCGCAACGGATGCGTGGAATTCCATCGCTCGCGCATGGTGCGATCGCGCGCACTTGCAGCAGATAGAAATCCGCGGCGTGCAGCCCCGAACCCTCCGGCGGAATCGCCGAAAGAAACGTGAACGGAAGCTGAAGCGCACGGACCAACTCGCGAAACTCCTTGCGGTTCGCGCCGTACCACGACACGATCGAGTCGAATCCGCGCAGTTCCTCCAGCAGGCGCGCGGGCGGCTCCGTCACGCCGAGCAAATCGAGTCCCGTGGATGCGATGGAGCGCGCGCGATCCGCGAATCGCGCCAGCGGGACATTCGGCGAGGCGGCCCAAATCTCCAGGTACTCGCTTCGCAGGCACTCCAATGCCGGCAGCGAAACCACGAAATCGCCGATGGCGCCGGGCCGGATCACGAGTCTGCGCACAGCCGTTCCAGTATCGCAAAAACAGAAGTTTCAAGGCTCGTTTTATCCACAGAAGATCCACGCCAGTTTTGCTGTAACCCACTCGAAACAAGGCAAATAAATATTGAGGAAAAAGGGGTTGGCGATCACAAAAAGGGTTGACCTGAAACCGTGGCGGGGGCATATTGGGAGAGGTTCCAAGAGGTTTGAGGAACAGCAAGCCTCCGGAAACGTAGCGGACCAGGAACGGTGATCCGCGGCCCAGAGAATCTAGTAATAGAAGCGGGCTGCGGGGAGCGAGAGGAGATCGGGCGGATTCGGAAGGCGGGCAGGCAGGCGGCAAATCCGGCTGAACGCTTTGATCCGGAGGGAGGTAAAAGTCCCGAAGGGGAGT